>JAHLLR010000009.1 GCA_020444075.1 Deltaproteobacteria bacterium | reverse complement strand
CACTACCCCCTCAAGATAGCGTGTCTACCAGATTCCACCACCTCGGCATGGGTGCCATTTGATTTTATTCTGATTTCGAACCGGTATCAGTGGCATTATTTCCTGTTTGCGACGACTGTTCAATGGGCGCCTTGGTATCCGTGACCACCGATTTCGTGACTTTGCCGCCGGACACGTAGGCTAGTGTCAGAGACGTGAGCATGAATACGATTGCTGCCACCGTGGTTGCTTTGCTCAGAAAAGTTGACGCCCCGGTGCTTCCGAATAGTGTCTGGCTGGAACCACCGCCGAAGGCAGCTCCCATGTCTGCGCCTTTACCGGTCTGGAGCAACACGATCAGGATCAGGGCGATGCACACTACCACGTGAATGACTATCAACAATATGGACATTGGTTATCGTCTTTTACGGTTCACTCAAAGATTAAAATAAACCAGCTTGCTGAAGGTTTCTGGATCCAAGCTGGCCCCACCGACCAAGGCGCCGTCAACATCCGGCATTTCCATGAGAGCCCGGACATTGTCCGGTTTTACGCTCCCTCCGTAAAGGATGCGAACGGCGCTGGCAAACGGTTTTCCAAACAGCGTATCGAGCAGCGACCGGATAAATTGATGAGCCTCCTGCGCCTGTTCCCTGGAAGCTGTTTTTCCGGTACCGATGGCCCAGACTGGTTCATAAGCAACAACGAGACCAGATAGGTCATCAAAAACAAAATCTTTTAGACCATCTCGAACCTGTTTGTCAAGTATAGAAAATGTCTCGCCGTCTTCACGCTGGGCCTCTGTTTCACCGATGCAAAAAACGGGAACAAGGTCCGCCGAAAGGGCGGCCTTAATTTTACGATTGACGGTTGAATCCGTCTCGCCAAAGAACAGTCTGCGTTCGGAGTGACCGATGATCACGTGGCTGCAACCGGCATCCACCAGCATCTCCGAGGATATTTCACCGGTGAAAGCACCCTGTTTCTCCCAATAAAGGTTCTGCGCTCCCAGGCCGATCGTACTGCCTTTGAGTGCCTGGGCCACCTGGTAAAGGGCGGTAAAAGGGGGGGCGACCATTACCTCTACGTCCGTTGCTTTTTTGACAAGGCTTTTCAGATGACTGGCGGCCTCTACGGCCTGAAAACCGGTTTTGTGCATTTTCCAGTTGCCTGCAATCAGTGGGGTTCGACTGCTCATCGGTTATTTTCTCCTCTTGGCGTGAAGCATCCGAATCTTTTTGTCTCTATTCAGCCAATCTGCTTAATTTGGGGCACTTCGCGTTAATACCGTACTACAGTTGTTTGCCAATCATGGCGGCCAGATCTACCATGCGGTTGGAGTAGCCGGTTTCGTTGTCGTACCAGGAGAGCACCTTCACCATATTGGCCACGACATAGGTGGTCGGCGCATCGACGATCGATGAAAGCGGGCAGCCATTGAAATCCGTGGAAACCAGTGGCAGATCGCTGTATCCCAAAATACCCTTGAGTGTACCTTCGGACGCTTCCTTGAGCGCTTCATTGATATCTGATTTTGTGACGCCCGCTTTTTCCACGTTGACCACCACATCAACAATGGAGACGTTGGGGGTGGGTACGCGGATAGCCAGGCCGTTGAGTTTGCCCTCCAATTCGGGAAGCACCAGGGCGACGGCTTTGGCCGCACCGGTGGTGGTCGGGATCATGGATAAGGCAGCGGCTCTGGCCCGGCGAAGATCTTTGTGGGGGAAGTCAAGCAGGCGTTGATCACCCGTGTAAGAGTGGATGGTCGTCATGAGTCCGCTCTTTATGCCGAAGTTTTCCAGCAGAACTTTGGCCACCGGCGCCAGACAGTTGGTGGTGCACGATGCGTTGGATATAATGTGGTGCTGCTTGGGATCGTACTTGTTGGCGTTGACACCCATGACGATGGTGATGTCCGGGTCCTTGGCGGGAGCGGAAATGATCACTTTGCGGGCGCCAGCGGTCAGGTGTTTGGCCGCGTTGTCGCGGTCTCTGAAAAGGCCGGTGCATTCGCAGGCGATATCAACACCGTAATTCTTCCAGGCCAGCTTTTCGGGATCTTTGACGGCAGTGTAGGCGATGGGTTTGCCGTTGACTTCGATGGCTCCGTCTTTGGCCTTGATCTCCATATCCAACCTGGCATGGACCGAATCATATTGAAGCAGGTGGGCCATGGTTGCAGCGTCAGTCAGGTCATTGATCGCCACGACTTCCACATCCGGATGGTTCATGGCGGCCCGGAAAACCACGCGACCGATTCTGCCAAAGCCGTTGATGCCTATTTTTATACTCATCTTGCCCCTCCTTTAAGGTTATACCGCCAAAATACGGTTGTGAAGCGAACACGAAAGGCGCGACCATCTGGGTCAGCCGCCTGACATGCCTGTATGCAAATTTTTATATTTGAATAGAGGGGGGCTCTGCACAAAAATGAGTGCCGACGAAACGAAAAAAATCAATCAGGGTATCCGTCGCGCTGTATGCCGGCCGATGATCGTCGACGTCGCATGCACCGGTTGGCATTTACCCCCTTTTATTCCCTTTCAATATGCCGCTGGCCAGAGAGATGCTTTTTTTACCGAAAGATTCCAGATTGGTCGCCAGTTCCGAAAGGGTCTGATTCTTTCGGGCGCTGGCCGCACGGATCAGAATGGGCAAATTTACCCCGGATATCACTTCGATGCGTCCCTCTTCGAGAAACGAATAGCTGAGGTTGGATGGGGTCCCACCGAACATGTCCGTAAGAATTAAAATCCCGTCGTCGCTTTTTAATTTTTTGATTCCGTCGGCAATCTTTTTGCGCAACTTGTCCGCGTTTTCGTTCAGGTCGATGGACACGGCGGTCATGGCCTCGGGCCGTTCGCCAAGGATGAAATCCGCCGCCTCGAGCAACGCATCTCCGAGCCGGCAATGGGTAACCACTAAAACGCCAATCATATCTTCCTGTCTTTCATCGGGTAAACTGGGATAACGGAACCAGATGTCTTCCACACGGTCAAAGGGATCTGTCAATATCGCGATGGGTCAGTTCCGTTTTACGACCCAATGCCGTAAGGTGGTCACACAATTGTCTGGCGATTACGACGGAGCGATGACGCCCTCCTGTGCAACCGACGGCAATGGTGAGGTATGATTTTCCTTCATTTTCATATTGGGGAATCAGCATGTCCAGTAGATCAAAATATTTCTGTAAAAATAAACAGGTTTGGTCAGTATTCAAGACAAAAGAGCGAACTTTTTCCGTTTTTCCGCTCAACGGTCGAAGCGACGGCTCAAAATAGGGGTTTTTCAGAAAACGGACATCCATGACCAGATCGGCATGAACCGGAAGTCCAAACTTGTATCCAAAGGAGATCACCTGAACCTTCATCGGTCCGTCTCCAGTACCCACGGCGGCCAGTTTGCGGATAATGGCTTTGAGGTCATGGACAGTCAGATCGGATGTGTCGATGATTTGATTGGCCTTGCTGCGTAAGGATGCCAGTATGGTCTTTTCTTTGCGAATAGCGTCGTGAATGCCTTTATCCAGTGCCAGTGGGTGCCGCCGGCGCGTCTGGCTGTAACGTCTCAGCAGGGTCTTTTCGTCCGCTTCGAGAAAAATGATCCGAAAGTGAAACCCCAAACCTGTTAAGGTATCGAGGATGGGTTCATATTGGCGGATAAAGCTGTTTTCCCGAAGATCCATGCCGAATGTCAAACCGGTAAAAGCGTCAGCATTGTTCAACGATAAATTTAAGAACTCGGGCAGCAGAGCGACGGGCATGTTGTCCACGCAGTAGTAGCCCGAATCTTCAAACGCGGCCAGAGCAGTGCTTTTGCCAGAGCCGGATCTTCCGGTGACAATGGTAATGGGCGTCTCTTTCACAGCGCGGTTCTCACATGATTAGGGGAAGTGGAGACGGTCGTGGATGGCCGGTGGGCGACTAAAAATCATCATCATCCTCACCGATGATGTCAATGATTTCTTTGGCGCTGGTGGCCTTCATCATCATCTCTTTCAGCGGATCTTTTTTAAGCAACCGGGAGACGCGGGCTAGTAGTTTGAGGTGAAGGTCGGTTGAGTGTTCGGGTGTGATAAGCAGGAAAAACAAGTGGGTGGGGCGCCCGTCCATGGATTCGAAATCCACCCCCTGTCGGCTCAAACCGAAGCCCAGAACCAACTTCTCCAGATTTTTAAGCTTTCCGTGGGGAATACCGATGCCGCCGCCAATGCCGGTGCTGCCCAACCGTTCCCGCTCCATCAACACACGCACCATTTCGTTGTGGTCGATGCCGGTGATGTGGGCGGCCGGCGCCACCAGTTCATTTAGTATTCCGATCTTGTCCTTGGATTTAAGATCCATAAGAATCGTTTCTTTGCCGAGGACATCTAATATTTTCATCGCTGTATCATCCGATCAGGCATCTTCCCGCTGTTATAATAATTGGTTGCCGAGTTGTTTTCAGCGGCTGTTGAGAAACGGTGGTGCACGCTACTCGGTGTTCACAAGCTGTTCAACTGCTATTTAAACAATGTCTCCCGCCCTATTTTACCATTTACTTGCTTGCCCGAAGGCCGTCGCTCTTTGCTAGGCGCGGGGTTGGATTAATCCGTAGTTCCCGTCTTTTTGCCGGTAAAGGACGTTGACGGATTCCGTTCGGGCATTGGTGAATACCAGGAAATTATCTGTAATCAGATCCATCTGCATTACCGCCTCTTCCACATCCATGGGTTTAAATTCGATATGGTGGACCCGTACCCGGGGTTGGTCACTGCCTTTATCAACCGCCGGTTCGGAGGCCCGGGTGTCACTTTTTCCCTTGGATCGGTATTTCCTTCCTTTCTGTTTGTTTTTTTTAATCTGGCCCTCTAGCTTGTCCAGAACCATATCGATGGCTGAATACATCTCCTCTGTCTCTTCCTTGCCGTTAATGGTCAGTCGGTCTCCCATGATATTGATATCAGCGCTGTGGCGAAACTTTTCAATCGACAGGACCACATTGGCTTCGGCCGGGCCGTTGAAGTATTTATCCATTCGGTTCAGTTTCTCGCTGACATAGGATTTCAGGGCATCGGAAGGTTCGAGGTTCTTGAATCTGACGGATGTATTCATGGTAGGAGCCTCCTTTTGGCAATACCTGTCGAGAGGGGACGGTCAGCCGGTTCCCGTTACGCCGCCTGCCGGTTTAGGGGCAGGGGGAGGGGAGACGAGAAACCGGTGGCTGATTGCTGGGAAAGCCACTAAAACTGCTTTCGCTTGCTGGAGGATAAAATGCCCATCATTTCCCGGTATTTGGCCACTGTGCGACGGGCGATGTCGATATTGTCCGTTTTGAGCAGTTCGGCCATTTTACTGTCGCTGTAAGGTTTTTTCGGGTTTTCCCCTTCGATGAGCTTTTTAATTTTGGCCTGTACGCTGGCCGAGGCGATATCTTCGCCAAACACCCGTTTGATGGAGCTGTTAAAAAAATATTTGAGCTCGAAAATACCCTGGGGGGTGTGGGCGTATTTGTTGGTCGTCACCCGGCTGATGGTGGATTCGTGCATGCCGATATCTTCGGCTACATCCCTGAGTACCATGGGTTTTAAATGGGTCACGCCCTTTTCGAAAAAGTCCCGTTGAAATTTCAGAATGCTTTCCATCACCTTATAGATGGTTTTCTGGCGTTGGTGGATGCTGCGGATCAGCCATGCTGCGGATCGCATCTTGTCACGGATGTATTCCTTGGCATTTGCGCTGACTTCGTTCTTTCTGGTAATCGCCCGCTTGTAGAACGGATTAACTCGTAGCTTGGGCATACCGTCGTCGTTAAGAACAATGACAAATTCACCTTCGCTCTTGTCGACATAGATATCCGGAATAATATAATGGGGTGTTTCCTCGCTGAACTGTCGTCCGGGTTTGGGTTCTAGCGCCCGGATAACGGTAACGGCGGCAACGACATCTTTCAGTTTCACCTTCAGGGCCTTACAGATGGCCTTGTAATTTTTATTTTCCAGATTCTTCAGGTGGTCAGAAATAATGTCTGTCACCAGGCTGTTTTCCAGATTCAGGAGCCGGGCCTGAAGCAGGAGACACTCCCGCAGGTCCCTGGCACAAACTCCTACCGGGTCGAAGGACTGCATGGTTTCCAGGACGTCTTCCACCATCTCGATGGAAACCCCGCTCTGCTGGGAGAGTTCTTCGACGGACAGCTGCAGATATCCGTCACGGTTAAGGTTGCCGATAATCAGGCTGCCGACCTGCTTTTCGATATCGGTGGGCGACAGCATCAACAGCTGCCATAACAGGTGGTCGCTGAGAGATTCCTTGGATGAAATGAAGGCCTCGTATTGGGGCGCATCCCTGTTTTCGGACTCGAAATTGACTTTTCCCGGCGAGTTATACTCGTCAATGTAATTGCTCCAGTCGATTTCGTCATTGATCTTTTCGTCGATCGTAACTTCACGGGCCTCTTCGACGGCTGCGGCAGGCGCCTCCTCGGGTTCGTTTTCCTTGGTTTTGTCAGGGGTTTCCTGGATTTCTTCTAAGGTGGGATTCTCTTCCAGCTCCTGTCTGATGGTGTCTACCAGTTCAAGGCGGGACAGCTGTAACAGCTTGATCGCCATCTGGAGCTGGGGCGTCATGATCAGCTGTTGGGTCAGTTTGAGTTGTTGTCTGAGTTCAATTGCCATCTTAGAGTCTGAATTCGTCTCCCAAGTAGATTCGTCGGGCGATAGTGCTCGAAGCGATCTGTTCCGGTGTGCCGGTTTCAATCACCTTGCCGTCGCTCAAGATGAATGCCGAATCACACGCTCCCAAAGTTTCCCGGACATTGTGATCGGAGATCAGGATGCCGATGTTCCGGTCCTTCAAGTGGGCGATGATCTTTTTGATGTCGATCACCGCCAGCGGATCAATGCCGGCAAAGGGCTCGTCCAGTAACATAAAGGCCGGGTCCGTAGCCAAGGCCCGCGTGATTTCCAGGCGGCGACGTTCGCCGCCGGAAAGCACCGCCGCCGTGGATTCCGCCACATGGGCGATACCCAGCTCTTCCAGCAGGCTATCGGTGCGGTCATGGCGCTGTTGACGGGACAGGGGCAGGGTCTCCAAAATCGCCAGGATGTTCTGGCGGACGGTCAACTTCCTGAAAATGGAGGCCTCCTGAGGCAGGTACCCGACTCCCTTTCTTGCCCGAATATGCATGGGGTCTTCCGTGATGTCCATATCATCAAGGAAAACCTGGCCGCTATCCGGCTTGATCAATCCCACGGTCATGTAAAATGTGGTGGTCTTGCCCGCACCGTTGGGTCCCAGAAGACCGATTACCTGCCCGCTTTTCACGCCCAGGCTGACCCGGTTCACCACTTTCCTGCCCCGGTAGACCTTGACCAGTTCTCGAACAGACAAGTCAGCCATTAGCTGATTCCCGCGGGGCACATATTCACAGGCTACTCCAGTCCTGATTCTTCCGGGAGGATTACGGCTTTGACGCGACCGTTGGATCCACCTTCGACGGTGAATCGCCCATCTGCCCGGTAGAACGTGATGGTTTCTCCGGTGATGGTGTTGTCGCCGCTGGTCACCGTGGCTCCCGGGCCGGTCAGGATCAGCATGCGCTGTGCTGTTATATATACTGCCTGCCGGGCAACGGCAAGCCTATTATCGAATTTAATTTCCACGTTTCCCGTGGCAACCAGCTTCTCCAGGGACTGTGACGGTGAAGCGGTTCCGCCATCGGAAGATGCGGAAAAAAATATCTTGAGGCTGTCGGCGGTGATCAGGGTTTCTCCCTGGCTGGCCCTCACCTTTCCGATAAATTCTGCATTGTTGTCGGCTGTATTTGATATCAGCCGCTCCGATGAAATATGGATTTTTTTCGCCTCCGGATCGGCCGTTTTTGCAGCAGGGGTACCGGAACCGGTTTCACCATGGGTGATCGGCGGGACCGACAGCATCAGGATCAAGAAAATCGGCAGCATGACGCCGACGGAGTATCTATAGCTGAAGATCTTCACTGATTATTCCTTCCACTTTACCCTCGAAACGGATGATGCTGGTTTCCAGGTTCATGGCCATCGTGTCAGCGCGCAGGGTGAACGACTGGCCGGAGAGCATTACCGGGTTATCGGCGCGAAGTTCCCGGACAGCCGGATCGTAGTCGAGCGATTCGGTCTGGAACCGGTAAAGGCTGGTGTTGGCCGATACCTGCCCCGAGACGTTCATCCGGCTGGAATCCGTAAAAATCGTTCCCTGCTCGGCGGTCAGGTGCACGTGATCCCCGTCGTTCATGAAAAACTCCACATCCGGCCTGTCCAGCAGCATGGTCTTTTCTTTTTCCATAAGGGTTGCCGAGTCCGCTTCCAGCCGCCACTCCTGAATGCCGTTTTTCATGGCGGTCTGGCGAATCTTGTTGAGCTGCATGTCCGCGCCCTTTTCCACCAGATCTAACAGTACTTCAGGAGATCGGGTCATCCGTCGATACCCGATGAATACGGCTATGGTGGTGGCCAGTGCCAGCACCACGATAGTCAACAACACCCGCTGAATCAGACGGCGACTTTTCATGGAAACAGTCTTTTGATCAGCGGATTCCAATCGCCCCTGGCCTGGAGGATCCGTTCGCTGATTTCACGCACTGCACCACACCCCCCCATTGCCTGTGTGGTCATAATGGCCGCCTGCTTTACCAGATCGTGGGCATCACCGACTGCGATGGGCATGCCCACCCGGCGCATGATGGGCAGGTCCGGGAGGTCATCTCCCACAAAGGCCGTGGCTGCGGACGGTATTCCGGTTTCTTTAAGGATATCGTCAAGGGCGGCAGCCTTGTCGCGGATACCGTCCTTGAGCAGGCTGATACCCAGGTTTCTGCACCGGTGCACCAGTGCCATGGAACGGCGGCCGGTGACGATGCCCACGGTAAGTCCGGCTTCCATGAGCATCCGGATGCCCAGACCGTCACGGACGTGAAACACCTTGGTTTCCTGGCCGGTGTCGTTGTAAATCACCTGGCCGGTGGTGAGGACGCCGTCCACATCCAGCAGGATCATTGTAATTTGTTTCAGGAGGGTGTCGGTCATGGGATAATGTTAAGTGGCCAGGGCGGCTTTGATAGCTTTGAGTTGGATCAGCAGACCGGGCAACTGGTCCAGGTGCAGCGAATTGGGGCCGTCGCAAAGGGCTTTGTCCGGGTTTTCATGAACCTCCAGGAAAACACCGTCGGCACCGGCTGCAATGGCTGCCCGCGCCAGTATCGGGGCGAACTCCCGCTGGCCGCCGGAACGGGTTCCCGCCCCGCCGGGCAATTGGACGCTATGGGTGGCGTCGAAGATCACCGGACAGCCGGTTTGTTGCATGATTTGGATCCCCCTGAAATCCACGACCAGGTTGTTGTACCCAAACATGACACCCCGTTCGGTGATCATGGGTTGGACGCTGGAAACCGAACGAATTTTTTCGACAATATTAACCATGTCCCAGGGGGCAAGAAACTGGCCTTTCTTGACATTAACCGGTTTGCCGGTTTTGGCCACCGCCAGGAGCAGGTCGGTCTGGCGGCAAAGAAAGGCCGGGATCTGGATGATGTCAAGTACCTCCGCAGCCTCTGCTGCTTCGCTGATGCGGTGAACGTCCGACAGGATCGGCACGCCAAGGGTTTCCTTGACGTGGGCCAGTACGCGCAGGCCGTCCTCGATGCCAGGTCCCCGGTAGGAAGTGATGGCGGTCCGGTTGGCCTTGTCATAGGACGCCTTGAACGTGAAGGGAATGCCGAGGCTGTCCGTCAGCTCTTTGAGCCGGGTGGCGATGCGCAGCGTGACTTCTTCATCTTCGATGACGCAGGGGCCGCTGATCAGGAAAAAAGGGTTTTCAGATTTCATTCACCGTTATCTCTCAGGAGGATTGGATTCATACTTTAGTACGTATCCTCAGGCGGTTAAAAAGTCAAGTCGCGAAAAACTTTGCCTTGATTACCGGTGGCTTAACTGGTATTGTCCCCAATTTAATGGACGGCCAACGATCAGCGCCGAAAGGGAATATAAACTTGAGTAAAAAAGGAATCTCGCTCAAACCGATCCTGGTGGTCATTGTGATGCTACTGATCAGCATCCCGGCCGTATGGCTGGCCATCATCCGAATGGAAGGAACGGCTCCTGCCCTTAAAATTGAACTTGAGTCGCCTTTTATCGGTGCATCGCGCACCCTCTCCGTGAGCGTTGAGGACACCGGCAGCGGCATCCGCAAAGTCTGGGTGGGCCTGTTGGTTGAAGGCCGGGAGGTGGAACTCCTGCAGCGAGCCTTTCCATCTTCCGGCTTCTTTGCGGGCGGAAAGGAAAAGTCGGTGGTAGTGAAAGCACCGGTTTCCCCCCAATCACTGGGATTGGCGGACGGAAAGGGCGTTATTCGCGTGGTGGCATGGGATTACTCGCTGCGCAAGTGGGGAGAGGGCAATCGGGTTTACCTGGAAAAGGAGATCCAGATCGACACCAAGGCACCGACCATCGATCTGATCAGCCGCTCCCACAATCTGGCCCAGGGTGGAAGTGGGGCAGCGATTTATCGGCTTTCAGAAGATTGCCCGGTTAGCGGGGTGACTGTGGGTGATCAATTCTACCCCGGATACGCCGGTTATTTCAAAGATCCATCCATCCACCTGGCCTTTTTTGCCCTGGATTATCAACAGGGCAAGGAGACGCGAGTGGCGGCTATCGCAGAGGACTTTGCCGGCAACCGGTCCACGGCCGGTCTGGTTTACCACATCAACGCCCGGTCCTTCAGAAAAGACGCGATCAATCTTTCCGACGGCTTCTTCAACGCCAAAATGCCTGATTTCGAACGCTACTTTCCTGAAATGTCCGGGGGAAGCCGAGTCGACCTTTTTCTTAAAGTCAACCGTGAACTGCGTCGCAAGGATAGCGAAGCGATCTATCGGGTCACTGAACGGACGGAAAAAAAGATCCTGTGGGACGGTGCCTTTCTGCGGTTGCCCAGGTCTGCCAACCGCGCCCGATTTGCCGATCACCGCACCTATTTTTACGGTGGCAAAGTGATCGACCGGCAGGTGCACATGGGGGTCGATCTGGCGTCTACGGCGCATTCTCCGGTGCCGGCGGCAAATCGCGGCAAAGTGGCCTTCACGGGAGACCAGGGCATTTATGGCAACACCATCATTCTCGACCACGGTTTCGGGCTGTTCACCCTCTACTCGCATTTGAGTCAAATCGATGTGGCCGAGGGGCAGATGGTCGAAAAAGGTGAATCAATGGGCAAGACCGGCATGACGGGTCTGGCGGGCGGCGACCACCTGCACTACGGCACCCTCATTCACCAGACCTATGTCAATCCGGTGGAGTGGTGGGACGACGCGTGGATAAAAAACAATATCAGCGCCAAAATCGATGACGCGGGACCCCGATAGGAGCATGCAACGGCATGGGAAGTTTTAAGGTTCAAAAAACCTATCAGCAGATCAACGATAAAATCAGGTCCGGCGATGTCGTTGTCGTCACTGCCGAGGAGATGATCGACATCGTTGCAGCAAACGGCCCGGAAGAGGCCGCCCACGAGGTGGATGTGGTAACCACCGGCACCTTCGCACCCATGTGCTCATCAGGTGCTTTCATCAATTTCGGGCACTCGGCGCCGGGGACCAAAGCCGCCAAGGTGTGGATCAACAATGTGCCGGCCTACGGGGGGATAGCCGCGGTGGACTGTTACCTCGGGGCCACCGAACCGTGCGAAGACGATCCCCTGAACAAGGTCTATCCCGGCGAATTCCTTTACGGCGGCGGCCACGTTCTGCAGGATCTGGTGGCAGGCAAGAAGGTGCATATCAAAGCCACCGCCTACGGGACGGATTGCTATCCCAGCAGGGAATATGAGAAGATCGTGACTCTGAAATCGTTGCCCCAGGCCACCTTGTGCAACCCGAGAAACGGATACCAGAATTACAATTGCGCGGTCAATCTTACCAATAAAACCGTCTATACATACATGGGAGCGCTTAAACCCAGGGGCGGCAACGCGAACTACTGCTCAGCCGGCCAGTTGAGCCCGTTATTCAACGACCCCTATTATCGAACTATCGGGCTGGGCACACGGATTTTTCTGGGCGGCGGCGTCGGCTATGTCACCTGGCACGGCACCCAGCACCGTCCGGGGGTGAAACGGGCCGAGAATGGTACACCCTTGAACCCGGCGGGAACATTGTGGGTGATGGGCGACATGCAACAGATGAGCCCGGACTGGCTGGTGGGCGTCAGCATCCAGGGGTACGGGTGTTCACTGGCGGTGGGACTGGGTGTCCCCATTCCCATTCTCAATGAGGAGATGGCCAGATTTACGGCGGTTTCAGACGCGGAAATCTTTACCCAGATTGTGGACTATGGCAACGACTACCCCAAGGGTAAAACAAGCAATTTGGGCCAGGTCAGCTATGCGGAGCTGAAGAGCGGCTTCATTACCGTAAAAGGAAAAACCATCCCCTCGGTTCCGCTCTCCAGCATGGTCAAGGCCCGACAAATCGCCGAAACGCTGAAACAATGGATTGCGGCAGGCACATTTGAATTGGGCACCCCCCAGTTCACCCTCCCTGCTGCCTGATATCCATTGCAGATACCGGAGAGCAACGCAGTCGACATGCAACAGACCCTGCGCGCCTTTGTTGCCGTATTGGTTCCTGATTCTGTGGCCGTTTTTCTTCGACAGGTTCAGGCACAGCTTCAATTGCGGGGAGTGAACATCCGTTGGGTGGCCGCGAAGAACATTCATTTGACCCTGAAGTTTCTTGGAGATATCGATCCGTCCCGGGTTCCTGAAGTTGCCGCTCAGATGGATGCAGCCGCTGGAATGATCCGTCCTTTTTCGCTGGCGGCAAAGGGGATCGGTGTCTTTCCGAACCTGCGCCGTGCGAGGGTGCTTTGGGTGGGACTGGCGGGTGACCTCGACCGATTGAAGGCGATTCAGGCAACCCTTGAATCCGGTATGGAATCGGTTGGCTTCCGCAGGGAGTCCCGTGACTTCGGCGCTCACCTGACCATCGGTCGGATCCGTCACTGGACGGATGCGAAAATGATCGGCGCATCCCTGGACCTACTGAAAGACGCCGCGTCAGATGGATTCCAGGTCGATCGACTGGTGCTCTTTAAAAGCATTCTCAAATCCAATGGGCCTGAATATTCCCTGCTGCACACCTCGCATCTGGCGATATAGAAACCCCTTGGCTGTTCATGAAATCCGTATCGGTCCGGCTGATCGAACCGCACATCGACCACGCCGGGAATAGGTTGCTGTGTGCCTCTTTCAGTTTGCCGAAGGAGGCGTTCAATAAAGATCTTACACCCTGTCACCACATGGGAGGACTGCATGACCATTTCACCGGATAAAACCAAGGCGGTAGACTCCGCCATGGGGCAAATCGAGCGTCAGTTCGGCAAGGGCGCCATCATGAAACTGGGGTCCCGCCCCGTCGTAAATATTCCCGTGATCTCCAGCGGATCCATTGAGCTGGACCGAGCCCTTGGGATCGGCGGGCTGCCCCGCGGCCGCGTGATCGAAATTTTCGGTCCCGAGTCATCGGGAAAGACGACCCTGGCCCTTCACGCCGTGGCCAACGCGCAAAAACAGGGTGGCATCGCGGCCTTTATCGACGCCGAACATGCCCTGGACACCAGTTATGCCCGCAAGATGGGCGTTAACTGCGATGAACTGCTGGTTTCCCAGCCCGACACCGGTGAGCAGGCCCTGGAAATCGCCGACATGCTCGTGCGTAGCGGCGCCATCGACGTGATGGTGATCGACAGTGTGGCCGCCCTGGTCCCCCGGGCGGAGATTGAAGGAGAGATGGGTGACTCCCACATGGGGCTGCAGGCCCGCCTCATGTCCCAGGCTTTGAGAAAACTGACCGGCACCATTGGAAAGACCATGACCTCGGTGATATTCATTAACCAGATCCGCATGAAGATTGGCGTCATGTTCGGCAACCCGGAGACCACCACCGGCGGCAATGCCCTGAAATTTTATTCCTCTGTTCGGTTGGACATCCGTCGCATCGGCGCCATCAAAGACGGGCAGGACGTTGTGGGGAACCGGACCCGGGTCAAGGTGGTCAAAAACAAGATGGCCCCGCCTTTCAAGGAGGCGGAATTTGACATTATGTACGGGGAGGGCATCTCGCGGTCAGGCGATCTGCTGGACGTGGGCGTCAATGCCGGCATTATCGACAAAAGCGGATCCTGGTATTCCTACAATGGCGAACGGATCGGACAGGGGCGCGAAAACGTGAAAAAATTCTTCCAGGACAATCCCGACCTTTTCGAAACCATCGATGTGAAGGTGCGGGAGGCGGTAGGCCTGCTGATACCCAAAGCAGAAGCGAAAACGGAAAAAACAGACAAGAAATAGCCGCTGACCCCACCAAGCCAGGCAGGCTGGCCCGGGTACCGCGATTGATCCTTTAGGAGACGGTTATGACCGGCAACGAGATTCGACAACGCTACCTCGACTATTTTCAGAAACACGGCCACCGGGTGGTTCGCAGTTCGTCCTTGATACCCCAGGACGATCCGACGCTGCTGTTTACCAATGCCGGCATGGTGCAGTTTAAACGCACTTTCCTCGGTGAAGAGAAGCGGGATTATGTTCGCGCGACGACCTCACAGAAGTGCGTCCGGGCCGGCGGCAAACACAATGATCTGGAAAATGTGGGTTATACGGCCCGGCACCATACCTTTTTCGAGATGCTGGGCAATTTCTCCTTCGGCGACTATTTCAAGGAAAAAGCCGTTGATTTCGCTTGGGATCTGCTGACCACCGGGTATGGGTTGCCGGCCGAAAAGCTCTGGGCGTCGGTCTACCTGGATGACGACGAGGCCTATGATCTGTGGCACCGGCGCATCGGCATTCCGGAATCACGGATGATACGGCTGGGGGAGGAGGAAAACTTCTGGGCCATGGGCGACACCGGCCCCTGCGGTCCCTGCAGCGAGATCCACCTGGACCGGGGGGCAGAGCATGGCTGCGGCCGTCCTGATTGTGATGTCGCTTGCGACTGCGACCGCTTTCTGGAGATCTGGAATCTGGTCTTCATGCAGTTCAACCGTGATGCTTCGGGCACCTTGACCCCTCTGCCCAAGCCCAGCATCGACACTGGCCTGGGGTTGGAGCGCATGGCTTCAGTGATCCAGAAGGTGAACACCAATTATGACACCGACCTGATCTACCCTATCATCCAGCGCACCGCATCCTTGGCCGAGAAACCATATGGCCAGACGGAGTCTGACGACGTGGCCATGAAAGTGATCGCCGACCATAGTCGGGCCGCTGCCTTTCTCATCGGCGATGGTGTCCTGCCTTCAAATGAGGGCAGGGGATATGTGCTGCGCCGAATCATGCGGCGGGCCATCCGCTATGGCCGCAACATCGGCTTGGTCAAACCCTTTCTTCACGAAACCGCCCGGGTGGTCTTTGACATTATGGTGCCGGCCTACCCGGAGCTCAAGACGGCTTCAGCCTTCATCACCAACGTCATCGAAAATGAAGAACTCCGTTTTTCAGAAACCCTGGACAACGGGCTCAGGGTGCTCAACGACACCCTGGCTGAAGTTCGTGCCAAGGGTGCTACCCAGGTTCCCGGAGACTTGATCTTCAAGCTTTACGATACATTCGGGTTTCCTGTGGATATCGTCCGCGACGTGGTGCGGGACGAGGGCATGACTCTGGATACCGACAGGTTTGAACAGTGCATGGACGAGCAGCGCAAGCAGTCTCGATCCAAAATTGCCTTTACCGGTGTTTCCGATGCCTACCGCCAGTTAAGCGCGACGGGTGAAAAACCCGAATTCGTGGGATACGGCACCCTGGCCTGCGAAGCGCGTGTGGTTCTGGTGGTCCGGGACAACCAAGGGGTCGACGCTGCCGATGCGGGAACTCCGGTGGAGGTGGTGACGACGGCCACTCCCTTTTACGGAGAAGCCGGCGGCCAGGTGGGTGACCACGGTACCATCACGGCTCCAGGAATGGAGATGATCGTATCCGACACGGTGAAAGATCCCACCGGCATTATTATCCACAAAGGGGAAGTCAAAGCCGGCCGGCTGGAAAACGGCCAGACGGTCATGCTCACCGTGGATGGCGACCGCCGGGCCGCCGTGGCCGCCAACCACACGGCCACGCACATTCTGCATGCCGCCCTTCGCCATGAACTGGGGGATCATGTCAAGCAGGCCGGATCCATGGTGGCGGCGGAGAGGCTTCGATTTGATTTTACCCATTTTTCCCAGATCGATTCCGACGCGCTGGAACGCATTGAAACCTTCGTTAATCATCGCATCCGGCAGAATGTCCCCGTGGCAGTTGAGGAAATGGACATGGATCGAGCCATGGAATCCGGTGCCACGGCCCTGTTCGAGGAAAAATACGGCGACCGGGTTCGCGTCGTCGCCCTGGATACATTCAGCCGCGAACTTTGCGGCGGCACGCATACCGGCCGCACCGGAAACATCGGCTTGTTTAAAATTATTTCGGAATCCAGTGTCGCCTCCGGGGTTCGACGGATCGAAGCCCTCACCGGCAGCGCCGCCCTGACCCATGTTCAGAAAACCAGCCAGATCCTCCAGCAGTTGAGCCACCTGGTAAAAGATAAACCCGATGCTTTGGTTAAACGTGTCGAGTCGGTGATGACGTCGCTGAAAAATCTGGAGAAAGAAACGGAGCGGCTCAAGACCCAAATAGCCGAAATTCAGGCCGATGGCAGCGGTGAGCAGGCGATCGAGATCAATGGCGTTACCACGATCGTCCAGCAAGTGACCGTTGACAAACCATCTGCCCTGCGGGAACTGGCCGACCGGTTCAAGGACCGCATCCAGTCCGGGGTCGTGGTTCTGGGATGTGAAACCGATGGCAAGGCCCTGCTGATCGTGGTGGTGACCAAGGATCTGAATCATCGGTTCCATGCGGGCAGGATGATCAAACACATTGCGAACGTGGTGGGCGGCAGCGGTGGTGGCCGACCCGACATGGCCCAGGCTGGTGGCACTCAGCCTCAACACCTGGCCCTGGCCCTGGAAAAAGCCCGAGAATTGATCCAGCAGGGATAGCCTCCTGCTGCCGGATAAAGATTCATTCACCTGACATTCTTTTGCAGAACTTGAGCAGAGGGGGCATCATATTTATGAATAGGGGCACTTAGGCCAGGCCCCGAAAAAAAAGCACCCGCGACGGCTTTCATGGCCGGGCGGGTGCTTGTTTTTTCGGGTTCTGTTCGTTCGGGGTAAAATGAGCCGGGGGAAAGCGTCGGCCGGTGGTTTAACCGTTTTCTTTCAGGGCCACTTCAATGACCAACTGCCCCTTGTCGGTAAGGCAGGGGATGGAAATGATGGGGAGACCGGACGGATATGAGACTTTGTGCTTCCCGACCACCACGCTGGGCACGCTGATGGTGGTGCCAGCGGAGGGAAAGTCGGTTTTGGCGTTGCCGGCGATGATGTTGGCAATTTCACCAATGGCGTCGGTGCAGTCGTCATCCAGTTCGTTCACCTCATCACCGATAAGTGCCGACACCAGTTGAAGGGCAATTTCTTTGGACAAGTTGATTACCACGCATCCGGTCACCGTCCCCGAGAGGCCGATGATGCTGCTGATCTCATATTCCGGAATGTTTCCTTTCTTCAGGCTGGGGGTGCCCAGCTTGAAGGGTACGTTGATCATGGTGTTGAACAGTTTCTTGACCGCCTTGATAAATGGATTGATGTATTTGACGTCCATTCTTCCCCCATCAAATGGTTGATTGGTGTGCTCGGTTGATCGATCCGCCTGCTGCCGTTCCTCTTTTTACCATTGTCCGGCGTTGGATGTTGGCATTGGTGTTGGGCGTACAGGCTTATAATCGGCCACTTCCCCGCCAACTTTACCCCAGATCCATATAAAAGACCACATTGCCGGTAAATGGGCGTTCCCGGGCCGATTTACGCTTTAAGTACATCGATCATGGTAAAGCTCCGGCCCTTTTCCCCCTTTTTCATTTTCCGGTCAAGATAACAGACCGCATCCATGGTTCCCTCGGCGTAGATTTCGCGGCCATTGACGTTGTGCTGGAATTCGAAGACCACGGTGCTGTCCGGCGAGACCAGTCGATAGGTGTGCCACCCATGACCGGATAGATAGGCCTTTGGAATTCCCCATAACTCGTGTTGGCTCGTCGGGTCCCGTTCCTTGACAATCGCTTCCGGTGAAAAGTCAACGCCCATGCGGTTGAAACAAGAGACCATGGCCTTGGCCGTACCGCTGGTATCCGCTTTGCCAGCCTGGTGACTTTCCCGGACGGTCAGCGTATAGCCCTTGAAAATGCCGGGAAAGGTGGTGGCCGCGTATTCCATCATGGCCTGAAATCCGACAATCTGCTTGGCCATGTTGGGCGCGATAACGGCACAGATGCTTGAATCGAGCACCGTTTGGGCCAGTCTTTTACGGTCGCCGCCAGTGGTTCCCATGACAAAAGGCAGGCCGCATCGGCAGTAAAAATCGGCATTGTCGTTGACGGCCGAGGGATGGGTGAAATCCACACTGATGAATTCGCCGTACCGCTTGACGAGGGAATCAATTTTTTTGTCGCGGTCGGCCGGTTTGATGAGTTCGATGACGGTTCCGGCGATGGTGTGCCGGTCTGATTCGATCTCCGGACCGGTAAGCGAGTAGGGCAGAAGGGTGATCCGGGGATCATTCAATGCATGACCGGCTATAATGGAAGCGACATTGCCAGGCAGGCCGTTGACTACTATATTTAATGATTTCATATATATTATCCTTTTTTTGTTGATACCATCAGGCTGGCAAACGGAGATCAGATTTCATCCAGTTATCCCAAACCAATCTTTTTGGCAATGGCGGTCAGTTTGGGAAAGGCCTTTTGATCGGCTGCACGGATATGGCCGGCCAGCATGGTTGCCGCAGGGGGGATCCATCGTTCGAAGGCGTCTTTTTGTTTGATCCGGCTTAAAAATCCAAATGCTCCCAGCATCTGAAGATTCCGCGTGACGGCGCAGTAGCGATAGCCCCTGATGAACTGATCCGGGTTGATTTTCAAACGTCCGGCCACCTGTTCGGCGGCATACTGCAACAGCCGCTGTTGAAGATCAGGGCTCAGTCCCGCATAGGGATCGATCAGGAGCGAAGCCAGGTCATACTGGATGGGCCCGGTTCGTGCCCCCTGAAAGTCGATAAGATAGTGTCGGCCATCTTGAATCATGATGTTGCGTGATTGGAAGTCCCGGTGAATCAACCCGGTAAAGCCCTGCTCGATGGCGCGATGGGCCAGGGCTTCAAATTCTGCGGCCAGGTCGTCGTAGACAACTGCCAACCCAAGGAAGCCATTTAAAAAGGCCTCCACGAAATAGCGGCACTCCTTATCCAGTATCAGAGAAATATCGTAAGCCGGGCTCTGGCAGGTCCAGTCCGGGTCAAACCCTGCTGCTGCGTTTATCGTCAGGTCCATCCAGGTGTCGATGATCTTTCGGTAACGCTTTTCGACGCCGCTGTCATCCGGCGCTTTTCGAACCATCTGCTGTAGATGGTCGTCTCCCAGATCTTCGAGGAAAACCAGTCCGCTGAATCCGTCGTAGGCGTGAATACGGGGTACCGGGAGTCCACAAGTGTGCAGGTGGGTGCCGATCCTGACGAAGGCGTTGACCTCGCTGCCCGGTAGCGTGGTGGTAATGCCGTGGTCCGCCAGGATCAGCTGGTGTCGGCCGTCGGTCAGGCGAAACCAGCCGCGATCGGAACCATCGCCGGACAATCTACGGCAATGGACGGCCGTTTCCCGGTAGTCGGGGAAGGCCGATTGAAAGGCGCCCGGCGACATGGCATGCACCACCGCATCCCGGTAACGGTCTGGGCTCCCCATGTCCTGCCAGTAATGATCCCGAACTACATGGGCATGAATGGTCACGCCTTCATCGAGCATCTGCTGGTAAATGGATATAATATCGCTGAACCCGGTGTCGGGTATGCGCCGGAGGATGCCGGCATCCAGGACGTGGATTCCGGTAAAGGCCATTTTGCGGTGGCGACCCGGGTCCGCCGGGGTGGAAAATCGTTTGAATCCGGTAATTCGATTCCGTTCATCCACCCACACCTGGTTGAAGGGTTCACGGTCGTGCATGACGAGGGTCACCTGGGCGTTCTGCTCTTGGTGGCGGCGATAAACGTCAGCCAACTCAATGTCCGTGACGATATCCGCATTGACCACAATGAACGGATCAGCGTCCCAATAGTGGGCCAGGTGCCGGATCGCGCCGCCGGTGCCTAATATTTCAGGCTCGTGACTCAGGGTTACGGGCAATCCGAAATGGTTTTCGGTCAGGTAGGTTTGGATCTGATGGGCCAGGTGGTGAGCGTTTACGGCAACGGCGGTGCAACCGGCCCGTTTCAGGTGGCAGAGCATTCTTCCCAGCACCGGGATCCCTCCAACCGGGAACAGGGCTTTGGGAAAGGTCCGGGTGTGGGGCGCCAGCCGGGTGCCAAACCCTGCTGCCAGAACCAGCGCTTTCATGGGCTTAACAGATTCAAGTAGGTCTGGATGAGCGTTTCGAAATGGGAGATGGCCGCTTCCTGATCATGATTTTTAATGCCGTTGGTGGAAAAATAATTCAGACCGTTGGCATAATTGATCTTGGACACCGATTCGATAAGATCAATCTCCTTGTTTTTTACCATTTGAAGGCCAATGCCCTGGATTTTCTTGAGCTTATCCTTGGTGTCAAGGTTTTCTTTGCGATTGGCCCTCAAAAAATGGAGTACCACTTTATAGGACTGGAAATAGGGCTTTAAAAAAGCGGCAAACAGCTTCAATTTCCGGTATCCTGAAGAGGTGATCTGGTAACTGTCGGGGATGGTTGGGTGGGGCATGAGCATTGCGTCATCAATAAAGGATTTGATGGTTTTTCTCACATACTGTACCGGCGGTCGATCCAGGTCAAAGGCGAATTCATATTTGAAGAAATCCTGGAAAAAATGATACTCGACGTGCAGGTCGGAGGCATTGAACTGGAAGGCGTCCTTCTTCAGAATAGCCATTGCGGTGAATGCCGCGGGAACGAAATAGGAAATACAATTGTTCTTGTAGAACTCCAGTAGCGAGCGTTTGGCGGAGTTGACCGTGTAGTCGGCCTGATCTTCCGAAAGATCCTTGTCCCCGGGCGCTTTTTCAATCAGTTTGCGTGACAGGTAGCGGTCGATGGCATATTCAATGGCACCGTCCGGGTTGAGAATAATCGTGTCGGCCAGCTTGGCATTCTGGGAGGTGGCGAAGGCCAGGTAGGCGTTGACCGCCTCCATCAGTTCCTCCTGGGAAAATCGGGGTTTGGAAATATTCAGGAAGGCGGCGGCCACCAGACCATGAGGGGTAACCACGGTCTGTTGGTCGATGGCATTAATAATCCGCCAGCCCAGGTTGCGGCACAGGGCATTTATATCTTTTTGGGCCATCCGGTCCAGGGCCACCGGTTCGTCGGCCATCAGATCCCGGGTGGAGATGGGGTCGTGGAAATTGATATAGATTTTTCCATACCGTTTTTTTAAAAACCGCCTGGCGCGAATCACCTGGCTGAGGTTTTCATCCTCTTTTTTACCGCCTTCCACTTCGTGAACGTAGGCGTGTTCTTCGATAATCCGGTCATAGCCGATATAGACGGGAACGAAGAGCATATCCTCACAGGCACCATTACGGTAGGCGTCCAGGAGGATGGAGATCAGCCCCAGCTTGGGCATGAGCAGTTTGCCGGTTCGGCTCCTTCCCCCCTCGATGAACAACTCGATATGGAAGCCTTCCTCCAGCAGCTTATGGATATAGGCTGAAAAGACCCGGGAATAAAGCACTGCACCCTTGAAGGTACGACGAAGAAAAAATGCGCCGCCACCTCTAAAAATGGGACCCAGCGGCCAGAAGGAAAGGTTCTTGCCTGCGGCGATATGAGGGCAGGGCATATTGTTCTGGTAGAGCACGTATGACAGGATCAGATAGTCGATATGGCTTTTATGGCAGGGAATGAGAACCAGCGGTCCTTTCATTGACATGGCCTTGACTTTTGCCAGACCGGCTTTGTCGATGACGGCCCCGTCGAACATGGAGTTGATAATCCACCCTACCACCGAGGACATGATGCGGATTACGGCCGGGCTGTAGCGTGCGGCAATTTCATCCAGATAACCATCGGCTTTTTTTCTGATTTTGTAGATCGGTTCCTGTCGGGATTCGGCATGTTTTTTAATGAAGGTTCCCATCCGGTCGCTGGTGAGGATGGATTCTTTCAGCTCTTCATTGGATTTCAAAATCGGCCCGGTGATGCTCTGGCGGTGGCGATTGTTCTGTAACAGAAGCTGGTGCCGCAGTTGCAATGCCTGATAGTCAATGGTTTTATCCGTATGCACCGATTGGCTCAGCCACTGCTGCAGGTTGATCGGCTGAGAAAGCTCAACAAAAATTTTGCCGGGATACCGGATCAGCGTGACAATTTTTCTCAACCTCCCCGGACGTTGGGAGCTGCCGAAAAACGTGTCTACCAGACTGGGCACCGCGGGCAGCGGCTTCTTACCGAAAAACATCAGTTGAGGCACCAGATAAATGGGCCGGTCGATTTTTTTTTGCATCTCGATCAGGTAGCCCAGCGGATCGGTCTTCTCTTTTACGAACCGGCGATAAAATCCTTTTTTTTCCACCAGTGAAAGTGATCCACAACCTGACGTGAGAAGGGCCCGCAGGTAGTAATCACCGCGATAGGGATCAAGGATCCGGTGCCGTTGAACCAGTTCATCCAGATAGGCCAGGCAGATGCGGAATATCCGTGACAGGGGCTGCCAAAATAAGATGCTGGAATCGAAGGCCAGTTGCGGAACCGGCAGACGCAATTGTCGATAGCGGGTATGGGAAAAGAGAAATTCAAAGCGGCTCTTATACTTGGTCGTATAGACGATGATTGCGCCATCGGGGATATTTTTAACGATGTCCGCCTGTTCTCCACCCATAAAAACCCCGGAAAACAGGCGATCCAGAAAAAAAGCGGAAAAGGTGCCGGTCGGCGATGGCAGGAAACAGAAATAGTGGTCGTGCGAATGATTGAGCAGCCGGTCGATCCAATTATTAATCTTCAGGCCGAATGAAGAAATAGGATGTTTCTTTGGATTGTTCATGATTTGAGAGTATCAGACTCCAAAAAAAAGAGCGGCGGTTGATGATATTTCAAAAAAATAACAGAAGCCTTGACCCTTTGCAACGCCATATTCACCGGAGAAAAATATGCTTGCGCTGCTCTGGGTTCTATGTTATTGCCATAGTACTTGATAGCGTCATTGCATAGTTGCTATCTAATTGAAATCCCATTGATATTCCAATTTGTGCAAATCACCCGGCAAGCTCCGGAGAAAATGAAGAAAATCGCCTAGCACGTCGAGCCATCCCAGCGGCACGAGCATTGATGGACCGATGAAGCCATTTTTATCTGTCTAACTTAAAAAGATTCAAGAAGGAGGATGATTCTCTATGAAAACGTTAATTGGTGGAGCAGTGGCAGCAGTCCTCGGCCTGATCGGCCTGTCGGTATGGTTTGGTGAATTCCTTCAACTTTTGGCCGGCGCGCTTCCGGTGATGCTGTTGCTCGGTGGTGGCCTTGCTCTCTACCTGGGATTTGATGAACTCAAGGACACCTGGAAAAAAGACGACAGTTCCACCGATGACGCCGCCGATGATGATGCCGAAAAGTACAAAAAAGAGATCGACGATCTTAAGAAAGAGATTGAGACCCTGAAAACCGAAAAATAAACGCGTCCACATCTTGAATTTAAAAATGTTGCCCCGAACGGCTTGCCGGTCGGGGCTTTTTTTCAGCGTTTCGAAGGCCACGACTACGATCAACCTTGGCACCTGATTGGCATCCACGGGGCTGATTATGGCTTCATGGCGGTTCCAGTGTTATTTATGGAAACGATTGATATCTACTTGTAGATATATATATTTTTTGTCATCTTCGTGTATGTCGATAGTGAGTCTTCCCAGCCCGAAATGATATCTTTCAACGGCGTACCCGCTTCGATTTGAGATCGGATTCGGCGGTCTCCTAAGATCAAGTCCATGGGCAGGCGTGTGTATTCGTACTCGTAGGGCGGCTGCTTGTAGGCAAATTCGTCGGGATATGCCTGGTATATGGCCTGATAGAATCCAAGCGAGAGAGCGTAGGGCGAATAGACTTCCGGGTCGGTGACATGGATCTGAAACCCTTTACACGGATGCCCTTTCCATTTGTGGGATGTGGGTTCGAATTCAACGGGCCTGAGCACGACCCCGCTTAAAAACCTATTGTCGATGTTTTTTATCAGCCGATCGGGCGCTAAATACGGTGCACCGAACAGCTCGAAAGGCTGGGTGGTGCCCCGGCCTTCTGAGATGTTGGTGCCTTCCCAGATGACCTGACCCGGATAGACCATTGCCGACGCCGGTGTGGGCAGATTGGGCGACGGCGCCACCCAGGGCAGGCCGGTCTGATTGAAGATCATCTCTCTTCTCCACCCCCTCATCGAGACCACTTCGAGGTCGCAGTCGATACCGTGGCGGGTGTTGAACAGGATCGCCAGTTCGCCGATGGTCAGCCCGTGGCGCATGGGGATGGGATAGCGGCCCACAAAAGAGGAACAGTCGGCGGTGAGCAAATTTCCCTCCACCCGAAGCCCGCCCAAGGGATTGGGCCGATCCAGAACGATGATTTTTTTGCCGTATTGCCGAGCCGCTTCCATGCAGTGGGAGAGGGTGTGCATAAAGGTGTAGACCCGAGTGCCCACATCCTGAAGATCCACCAGCATCACGTCTATGGGGTCCATCATGGCAAAGGTGGGAACGCGCGTTTCTCCGTAAAGGGAAAACACCGGCAGGCCGGTAATCGGATCCGACCGGTCTTCGGATTCGATCATATTGTCCTGTCTTTCCGCATAAAATCCATGCTGCGGAGAATACAGGGTTTTCAGTTGACCCGGAAAGGCTTGCAGAATCCTTTCGCGGGCATGCGTGTAACGGCTGTCTACCGATGCCGGATTGCACAGCAGGCCGATACGCCGTTGTTTTAGCGATGGAGGCGGTGATTCTGAAATTATTTCGAGACCGGTCTTAACCGCTGTCATTTATCGATCCTTTGCGTGCCCTTGCGGGGATTTTGTCCCTGGCGATTCAATCAAACGCGTGTAATTTAGCACACCACCGCCTCCAGTAAAAGGTGAAATCCGCCGGTAGTACCCAAATCCCTTGACACAACCGATTTTTGAAAATATGTAACTCATTTCTCGTTCTGGTGGGCCGAAAACAAGCCGAATCATCCCGACATCTTCTGGTATGTTTGATCCAATTGCCGGCCGGCGCGGTTAAGCGATTTTAAAAAGGACCCTTAGTCAGTTGGAACTGGAACTCAGCGGTATCGTCATCATCGTCGGCGCCTATGGCAGTGGAAAAACCGAAATCGCCATCAACCTCGCCGTTCACATGCATGCGAAAGGAACAGCGGTTCGGCTGGCTGACCTGGATCTGGTCAACCCCTATTTCAGGACCCGAGAAGCGCGGCATGCGCTGAACCGCCTCGGCATTGACGTGGTGCTGCCGCCTCTCCAGTATATGCAGGCTGATCTGCCCATTCTCACCCCCGAGGTGGCAGGCATGCTGAGACATCCGTCGGGGCTGACACTGCTGGATGTGGGGGGGGATGACGTGGGCGCAACGGTGCTGGCGGCGCTTGCCGATCCGATGAAGGGAAAAACGATACAGGTACTTCAGGTGATCAATCCCAATCGCCCGTACACTGATACGGTAAGTGGCTGCCTGAAGATGCGGAAATCGATCGAGGCCAAGGCTAAGATGGCGATCACCGGCATCATCGGCAACGCCAACCTCATGGAAGATACGACCGAACAGGATATTCTGGCAGGGTACGCCTTCTCGAGAAAGGTTTCTGAGGCCGGCAACCTGCCCCTTATCTTCATCACCACCCCGGCGGCACTGTTGACCCGGCTGGACAAAAAGGATATCCATTGCCCGGTGCTTGCGCTGAGGCGGCAGCTGGTACCCCCCTGGAAGCGGGCTGAAGCCTTGGTCCCATCGGGGTAAACCGGATGAACCAGCCAACAGGGCACCGCGGATGCCCGGATGCGACAGGAGACCCACCACCGGTGGCCCGGCAAATCAGAGGCGCGGTATTGCCGCGTTTCCAATAGAACATGATTCCAACGCGATAAGGAGCAGCAAGCTATGGCGTATCAACACAACATCGAAAAGGACCGCTGCAAAGGTTGCGGCCTGTGCATCACCGTATGCCCCAAAAATGTTCTGGAAATTTCTCCTGATGTAAATGCCAAGGGCTACTACCCTGCTTATCAGGCACGTCCGGAAGATTGCATCCACTGCACCATGTGCTGCATCATGTGTCCGGATGTGGCCGTCACCATCACAGAAACCGAAGAACCAATCGCCTAATGGCGGTAAATGGAGGAGCACCATGGCAAAAGTATTGATGAAGGGAAACGAAGCCATCGGTGAAGCAGCCATCAGGGCCGGTTGCCTGAACTACTTCGCCTATCCCATCACCCCGCAGTCCGAGGTGGCCGAGTATCTGGTCCGCCGCCTGCCGGAGGTGGGGGGTGTCTTTTTGCAGGGCGAGAGCGAGGTGGCCGTGGGGTATATGATCTTCGGCGCCGCCGGTGCAGGGGTAAGGGTATTTACCACCTCCTCCAGTCCGGGCATCAGCCTCATGAGCGAAGCCATCAGTTACATTGCCGCGGCCCAGTGCCCGGCTGTCTTTGTGAACATCATGCGCGGCGGACCCGGGCTGGGTGGTATTTTGCCTTCCCAGGCGGATTATCTTCAGGCCACCAAGGGCATCGGTCACGGCGACTGTCGCCTGCTGGTGATGGCGCCGGCCAGCGTCCAGGAGGCGGTTGAAATGGTCATGAAAGCCTTTCCCCTGGCTGAGAAATACCGCAATCCGGTAATGATTCTGGGCGACGGACTGATCGGGCAGATGATGGAGCCGGTTGAGTTTCCCGACCAGTTGAAAACCGAGCCGTCCAACAAGGACGCCTGGGCCACCAACGGTATGGATCACCGCAAAAGCAAAACCCGTAATCTGGTCAAATCCCTGTTTCTGGACCCGGTTCAACTCAACGACAATAACCTGGCGCTGAAAGCCAAGTACGACCGTATGCGTGCCGAAGAGGTAATGTCCGAGTCGTACAATACCGACGGAGACTACAAAGGGCTCATCGTCAGCTACGGCACCATGAGCCGCGTCTGTCGCACAGCTATCGACATGCTGAAGACCGAAGGCATCGACGTGGGTATGATCCGCCCCCAGACCGTTTTTCCCTTTCCCGAAAAGGCCGTAGCGGAGGCAGCGATGAAGCCGTCTTGCATGCACGTGCTGAGCATCGAGATGAGCATGGGGCAAATGATCGAGGATGTGGAGCGTAGCGTCAAGGGGCGGATTCCGGTGAGCTGGTACGGCAAATGCGGTGGAGATATCCCCACCCCCGAAGAGGTCATCGACGTGGTCAGGGAGCGTATTGCCTGATCGACCGGCAACCCTCAATGGATTTCAGGCTCATAAGCAAGGAGTACATGTAAAATGGGAAAGACCTTCAAAAAACCCGAGGCCCTCTCCGATGCCCACACCCACTATTGTCCGGGATGCACCCATGGTGTGATCCATCGGTTGGTGGCCGAGACCATCGACGAACTGGGCATCCGGGGACGCACGGTGGGCATCGCCCCCGTCGGCTGTGCCGTACTGGCCTACAATTACTTCAACTGTGATTTTCAGGAGGCGGCCCACGGCCGGGCACCGGCCATGGCTACCGGTATCAAGCGGGTGCGACCCGACCTGATGGTGTTCACCTACCAGGGCGACGGGGACCTGGCCAGCATCGGTATGGGCGAGATCATCCACGCGGCGAACCGGGGCGAGAAATTCACCACCATTTTCGTCAACAACGCCATCTACGGGATGACCGGCGGCCAGATGGCTCCCACCACCATGCCGGACCAGCGTACCAGCACCTCCCCCTTCGGCAGAAAGGTCGAGGAGGTGGGCATGCCCATCAAGATGGCCGAACTGCTGGCTGCCCTGCAGACCCCGGCCTACATCAGCCGTCAGACCGTGATCAAGCCCAAGTATATAACAAAGGCGAAAAAAGCTATAAAACAAGCATTTACCTATCAATTGGAAAATAAATGCTTTAGCCTTGTCGAGGTGGTCAGTACCTGTCCCACGAACTGGGGCATGACGCCGGTACAAGCGGTGGAGTGGACCGAAAAAACCCTGCTGGCATACTACCAACCGGGAGACTACAAAGTTCCGGCATGATTCATAGATCCGCAACGCCGGACGTGACTGAAGGAGGCACAATGCAGAGCGAAATCATGTTTGCCGGATTCGGTGGACAGGGTATATTGTTGATCGGCAAGGTCCTTGCCCATGCCGCCATGGAGGAAGGTTTCGAGGTGGCCTGGGTTCCTTCCTACGGGCCTGAAATGCGCGGGGGGACGGCCTATTGCACCGTGGTGATCAGCGACCGGCCCATCGGCTCGCCCATCATCAAAAACCCGCTTCACCTGGTGGCGATGAACGGGCCCTCCCTTGAAAAATTCGCCCCCACGGTTAAAAAGGGCGGGATCATTTTCATCAACAGTTCGCTGATTGCCTTCGGGGCGAACCGGGACGATGTGGACGAGCTGCGTGTACCGGTGGTCGAGATTGCCAAGGATCTGGGCAGTGTCAAGGCCGCCAACATCGTGGCGCTTTCCGCTTTCGTTGCCCGCAGCGGAATTGTTTCCATGGAAACGCTGAAACAATGCATCAAAGAAGAGTTCAGCAAGAAACCCAAACTGATCCCTTTGAACATGGAGGCCGTTGCTGCCGGTGAAAGGGCCGCCCGGAAATAGATCAACGCGATGAAGCGGGCATCCGGTGCCACGCTGAGACGCATTCTTCAACGGCCGGGCAACGTGCCCGGCTGCTTTGTTCAACCGTTGGTAAACCATGCGATTGACGATCCCCGATTACATTCAGGCCATCGACCCTTACGTCCCCGGCAAGCCGCTGGAGGCTCTGGAACGTGAATACGGCATCAGCGATTCGGTCAAGCTGGCTTCAAACGAAAACCCGTTGGGGCCTTCTCCAAAGGCGTTGGCTGCCATCCGGGAAAGTCTATCCACACTTCACCGTTACCCTGACGGCGCCGGTCACCTGCTGATCCGCAAGCTCGCCGATGCCAACCGTGTGTTGCCGGCCAATGTGGTGATCGGAAACGGTTCGGACGATATCATCGCCCTGTTGGTGCGTGCGCTTGTCCGGCCCGGTGACCGGGTGATCGTCCCCCGCCCCTCATTTCTCATGTACGATATTACGGCCACCGCCGCCGGTGCCGTGGTGGATGCCGTGCCCCTGAAAGCCATGGCCATGGATCTTGACGCCATGGCCCGGCGGGTGTCCACCGATACCCGCCTGATATTTGTCTGCAATCCAAACAACCCCACCGGAACGGTGGTCACCCAGAAGGCGTTCGACGATTTCATGACCCGGTTGCCGGAGGAGGTGGTCGTGGTCGTGGACGAGGCCTATATCGAGTTCGCCAGAAACTCCGATTGCCTGAAAACCGGGCGACTGTCGGATATAAACCGCCCCGTGGTGACTCTGCGCACGTTTTCCAAGGCATACGGTCTTGCCGGCCTGCGGGTGGGATACGGCATCATGCCGGCTGCGCTGGCGGAGGTGCTCAACCGGGTCCGGCAGCCCTTTAACGTCAATGCCATGGCTCAGGCCGCGGCGGCGGCTGCCTTGGATGACGAGGCGTTTTTGCAGCAGACGATTGGGCTGGTTCACCGGGGACTGGACAGCCTGTATGGTGCATTGGACAGGCTGGATTTGACTTATTTTAAAACCGAGGCCAACTTTTTTCTCATCGATGTGGGGCAGCCGGCGGATATCGTTTTTGAACACATGCTGCAGCAGGGCGTGATCGTCAGGTCCATGCGTGCTTACGGTTTTCCCACCTACATCCGCATCAACGTGGGGCTTGAAGAGGAAAACAGACGTTTTCTCCGTGCACTGGAAACGGTCCTCTCCCGAATTGGCAATCCATGATCAACTTGGACGGATAGCGGCAAATGGTCCTTCAACCCACCCTGCTGATCACTATCGACGGACCAGCCGGTGCCGGAAAGACTACGGTCAGCAAAATGCTGGCCCGGGAAATGGGGTACCGATATCTCGATACCGGCGCTTTGTATCGGGCTGTCGCCTATGAGGTCCGGGCGGCCGGTATCCGACCGGACGATGATTCCGGACTTGAATCGATTTGTGATCACCTGCGGCTCAGCCTTGAGGAAAACCGTCTGGTTTCGAACGGAATAGATATTTCCGATCGGATTCGTTCACCGGAGATCAGCATGCTTGCATCAGCGGTTTCTGCCCGACCGGTGGTGAGACAGGCGCTTTTGGATATTCAGCGGAAAATTGGACGGGACGGTGGGCTGGTGGCCGAGGGTCGCGATATGGGAACGGTGGTTTTTCCCGAAGCGGATCTCAAGTTTTTTCTTGATGCCACCGTTCGACAGCGGGCGCTTCGACGCTACGAGCAATACGACAAAGGAAATGGCCAGACCCTCGAGCAGATCGAGCATGATATCCGGTGCCGGGATGAAAACGACAGCAGTCGTGATATTGCGCCACTGAAGCCGGCAGACGACGCGGTCAACATCGATTCGACGACCATGACTGCGCGACAGGTGGTCGATCTGATGATGGCGCGTGTCCGCGAGTTGCTCGAACTGCCCTGACCTGGTTTTTCTATCATTGAGTCTTCCGTCGCGACGGTCAGCGGCCACCCATGGCCGCATTTCTAAATAAAAGCATTGCATTTTGACCTTCGTTTCTGTATTGTTTTTGGGCTATACTGCATGCGGAAGCATTTGCAGTAAAATAAAAAGAGGCTAAGGGGGTAATCATCAGTCAATGGACAACTTTGTAGACAACGAATCAACTGAAGAACCGATCGAGAAAGACAGTGTGACCGGCGAAAGCATGGCTGAACTCATGGATCTGTATGAGGAGAGCTTTAAACGTTTTGCCGAAGGAGAGGTGGTCAACGGAAAGATCATCTCTGTGGACAAGGACCACGTCCTGGTGGATATCGGCTATAAATCCGAAGGCCAGATCCGCATCCGGGAATTCGAAGTGGATGGCGAAGTCAGTGCCCAGGTCGGCGACACCGTCGAGGTGATGGTGGAGTGGTGGGACGACGAGAATGAAGTGGTTGTCCTGTCCAAGGAAAAAGCCGAGAAGGTCAAGGTCTGGGACGATATCAAGAATCGTCACGAGGCCGATGAAACCATCACCGGGACCATCACCAACCGCGTCAAGGGTGGCTTCTCCGTGGATATCGGCCTCCTGGCATTTCTGCCGGGCTCACAGGCGGATCTTCGCCCCATTCGCAACCTGGATGAAATGGTCGGCAAGGAATTCGATTTTAAAATTCTGAAATACAACCGCAAACGCAGCAACATCGTTCTTTCCCGGAGAGTGCTCCTGGAAGAAGAGCGTGAAAGCAAACGGTCCAAGACCCTGGCCACTATCCACGAAGGCAAAGTGGTTTCCGGTATCGTCAAGAACCTCACCGAATACGGCGTGTTTGTCGACCTGGGCGGTGTGGACGGATTGCTGCACATTACCGATATCTCCTGGGGGCGGGTCAAGCACCCGTCCGAGTTGTTCGGCGTGGGTGACGAGATCAACGTCAAGATCCTCAGCCTGGACCTGGAGCGTGAACGCGTTTCTTTAGGTATGAAGCAGCTCAGTGAAGATCCATGGGCCAGCGCCATCGATAAGTATCCCGTGGGCTCGCGCATCAGCGGTAAGGTGGTGAGCCTGACCGATTACGGTGCCTTTGTGGAGTTGGAAGAGGGTATCGAAGGCCTGATTCACGTATCTGAAATGTCCTGGACGCGCAAGGTCCGCCACCCCTCCAAGGTGGTATCCGTTGGCGAGATCGTAGACGCCCTGGTGCTGGATATCAAACCGGAAAACAGACGGATTTCCCTGGGGATGAAGCAGGCTGCACCCAATCCCTGGGATGTGATCAGCGACAAATACCCGGTGGGCACCACCATCGAAGGAAAAATCAAGAACATTACCGACTTCGGCCTGTTTATCGGAATCGATGAGGGTATCGACGGCCTGGTTCATATATCCGATATCTCCTGGACCAAGCGCATCAAGCACCCCTCTGAAATCTACAAAAAAGGTGACGTGATTCAGGCCATCGTTCTGGAGATCGATAAGGGACAGGAGCGATTCTCCCTGGGCATCAAGCAGTTGCAGGCAGATCCCTGGGACACGGTCGCCGAGCGCTATGAGGTGGGCAAGGAAATCACCGGTACCGTCACCAACGTGACGGATTTCGGCGTTTTTGTCGAACTTGAGGAGGGGATCGAAGGGTTGGTCCATGTCTCCGAGATCAGCAAAGAGAAAATCAAAACCCCGGTGGGTCAGTTTGAAGTGGGCCAGGTGATGACCGCCAAGGTCATGAACATCAACAGTGACGAGCGGCGCATCGGTCTTTCCATCAAACGGCTTGATATGGAAGACGACCAGGAACTGCTGACCGAGTACGTCACCAACATGGGCCCGGCAACCTCCAGTTTCGGCGAAATCCTTCGCGAGAACCTGCAGGAAAAGCTCAACAACGACGAACAATAAAACCATTGACCCAGACGATAAATGCCGGCGGTTTGCCTGACAGGCCCGCCGGCATTTTTGTCATGGACCATGAGGCACCGTTTAAACGGCCGCTGCCAACCGCTCCTTCTTTCCCGACGCGCCTTCTCAAGACACTGCCTATGGTCCCCTGAATGCACCGGCTGGATATTTTCAGATCTTGCCCGGGCTTATTCCTACAAGAAAGAACATGCCATGTTTTCAAGACGCCATCCCTATCTTTTCTTCCTGCTGATATCCTTTGCCATTTTTACAGGACTGACTTTAGGCGTAATGGCCATGGTTGCCTGGATCGGAGGGGCTTCCGGTGATTTCGGCGGCGAGGCGGTGGGGGTCGTTGAAATTGAAGGTGCCATCGCCGATGCGCGGGATACCATCGAGAACATCCGCCGGTTCCGGGAAGATGAAGACATCAAGGCCATCGTGATACGCATCGATTCCCCCGGAGGCGCGGTTGGGCCGTCCCAGGAAATTTACCGGGAGATCCGGAAAACCGTCGAAACCAAAAAGGTTGTGGCTTCAATGGGTGCCGTTGCCGCCTCAGGAGGCTACTATGTAGCCTGCGCAACTGACGGCATCGTGGCCAACCCGGGTACGATCACCGGCAGCATCGGCGTGATCATGGGATACACCAATTTTCGCCAGTTGTTGGACAAGATCGGCATGGTGCCCGTGGTTATCAAGAGCGGTCCGTACAAGGATACCGGGTCGCCAACCCGGGAGATGCGTGACGACGAACGCGAAATTTTGCAGGCTATTACCAGCGATATCCACGAACAATTTGTCACGGCCATCGCGGAGGGCAGAAAGATGGATCGTGCGCGGGTGGAACAAGTGGCCGACGGGCGGATTTTCACCGGTGAGGATGCCAAGGCCCGAGGGCTGGTGGACCGTCTTGGCAATTTTGAGGATGCTCTTGAATGGGCCGGGCTATTGGGCGGCATAGAGGGAAAGGTAGTTCCGGTCTATGCCCGTGACGAAAAACTGTCGCTGCTTCGCTACCTGATGTCCTCATCCCTATCCGATTTGATGTCAACGGTCATTCATCCCGGCATCTATGCCGAATACCGATATCTGCCGCAGGGGCCGTGATCGGGAAAGGAGTGCGTATGCGAATTATCGCAGTGGCCATGGCTAAGGGGGGCGTGGGGAAAACCACTACGGCGGTAAATCTTGCCCACGGGTTGGCCCTGGAGGGCAAACGGGTGCTGTTGGTGGATTGCGACACCCAGGCGCAGACCACCACTTTCCTCGGCATCACGCCTCCCCACGGCCTGTATGAGTTCATTACCGGTCACGATGGTAGCGGCAGAGCGATCTTAAAAAAAGAGGCCATCCACGCAGCTCGCAAGAATCTCTGGGTGCTGGCCGGAGGTATCAAGCTGGTTGAGCTTAAAAACTGGTTGGGAGAGCAGCCCCGTGAACAACGCCATGCCATTTTGCACCAGAGCCTCACACCGAAAAACAACGGGTTGGATTACCTGATTTTCGACTGCGCCCCGGGATGGGACGTTTTGAGCGTAAACATTCTCATGGCCGCCAGGGAGGTGTTGTGCCCGGTGGCCCTCCAGGGGCCGGCCCTGGAAGGTCTCAAGACCTTCTTCGGGTACCTGGTATCTGTCCAGCAGCTGAACAAATCCCTTCGGCTCAAGTATATTCTGCCCACCATGTTCGACCGTCGCACCCGTCAGAGTCATGACATCTACAACCGGCTCAGGCGTCTTTTCCGTAAGCAGATCTGCGACCCCATCCACCATAATGTGCGTTTGTGCGAGGCGCCGGTGGTCGGGCAGAGCATCTTCGAATTCGCTGACAGTGCATCGGGTGCAAAGGACTATCGGAAACTTGCAGAAAGGTTGATTGATGACGGCATCAGACAACAAGACCATCCCCGATTTCTTTGACGAAAACCGCATGGATCCGGTTTCCGTGGCTACCGGGCGTATAGCCTCAAAGTCGGCGGCTCCCAAACCGGCGATGCCCAAAAGAAAAGCCGGTTTTTATTTTTCCGAAACCCTGCTCGACCGCTTTAACCGAAAATTTCACCAGTTGAAGCTCGACGGCACGCCCATTCCGAACAAATCCGCTCTGGCAGAAATGGCGCTTCACTTTGCATTGGACGATATGGACCGGGGAGATGCCAGTCAGTTGCTCAAACGGTTTGACAATCCTGAAGTGGAGTGCACTTAGATAAGGGGGCTTCGATTGCAGGAAAGGGTGGCCTTTTAGAGGAACAGACTGACATCCCCCAATCCCTCACGGATGATTTCAGGCACATCCTGCTCCAGGGAAACCACACTGGAAGGCATGCCCGATACCGGCCCCCCGTCGATCACTGCTTCCAGCCTTGATCCGAAGTGGTCGTTGATCAGGGAGGCGTCGTGAAAGACCTCGCCGTCGGGTGCGGTGGCGCTGGTGGAGATCACGGGGTTGCCCAGGGCCTGAACCAGGGCGAGACAGATGTTGTTCGCGGGAACCCGGATGCCGGCGGTTTTGCGCTTGGTGAGCATGATTTTAGGTACCAGCTTGGATCCAGTCAGAATGAAGGTATAGGGGCCGGGGAGCATCCGTTTCATGGTTTTGTAGGCATAGTTGGAGACCTTGGCATACTGGCTGATGTTTTTCAGGTCGGCACAGATGAAACTGAATGGCTGGTTTTTGTTGCGCTGTTTGAGCTGGTAGATCCTTTCGATGGCCCGTTTATTCATGATATCGCATCCGATGCCGTAATAGGTATCGGTGGGATAAGCGATCAACCCTCCGTCTTTCAATATGTCCGCAACCCGACTGATCAGTCGTTGCTGGGGGTTGTCTGGATTGATGGTAAACAGCATGGCAGTGCCGATGCTCCTGTTCGGTAGAAAAAAGGAGATGACGCCCTTGGCCGATTATGACTCCCTTCAGCGGTTCTCCCATAAATCAAAGAGAACAACTTATTACGGCCTGCCGGGGGTGTCAAGCCGCCAAATAAAGATTGATAAAGCCCTCTTCATTTGTTAATTTGACCGCTTAATCGGTTTCCGATCCGAGATTAATTTGAACTTGATCCAAACAGATCTGTCGCCTGGTCGTGGAAACTTGTAAGACCCCCGCCGGCAGCCATTGCCAGCCCGGCCAACTTCCATTTGGATGCGGAGGATTTTATGACCCACCTGATCGCAGAGGAAGCGTATTCCTTTGATGATGTCCTGCTGGTTCCCAGTTATTCCGATATCCTTCCCAAGGATGTCGATACCCGAACCCGCCTGACCCGTCAACTAACCCTGAACATTCCCATCGTGAGTGCAGCCATGGATACGGTGACCGAAGCACAGACCGCTATCACCATGGCCCGCGAAGGGGGGATCGGTTTTATCCACAGAAATATGAGTGTCAAACACCAGGCCATGGAGGTGGACCAGGTCAAAAAATCGGAAAGCGGCATGATTGTGGACCCGCTGACCATCGGCCCGGACCGGCCGATTGAAGAGGTGATGAAGCTGATGGCCCATTACCGCATATCCGGGGTTCCGGTGACCCGGGGCGAGCAGCTGGTGGGCATCGTCACCAACCGCGACCTGAGATTTGAAACCGACATGACCAAAAAAGTCAGCGACGTCATGACCAGTAAAAATCTGGTGACGGTCAGCGAGGGCATCAGCCTTGAGGAATCCAAGAAGATGCTCCAGACGCACCGCATTGAAAAACTGCTGGTGGTGGACAAAAACGGACGGTTGACCGGAATGATCACCATCAAGGATATCGAGAAAATTAAAAAATACCCCAATGCCTGCAAAGATGCCATGGGACGGCTGCGGGTAGGTGCTGCCATCGGTGTGGGTGAAGATATGATGCCCCGGGCAGAGGCCCTGCTCAAAGCCGGAGCCGACGTCATCGTTATCGACACCTCCCATGGCCATTCGGGCAACGTTATCCGGGCGGTCAAGCGGCTGAAGGGGGACTTTTCCGCCATGCAGCTCATTGCGGGCAATGTGGGTACCGGTGAAGGCGCCCAGGCGCTGATTGACGCCGGAGTGGATGCAGTCAAGATCGGCATCGGTCCGGGATCCATCTGCACCACGCGCATCATTGCCGGTATCGGTGTACCCCAGATCTCCGCCATTATGAACTGCCGTGAAGTGTCGGAAAAGACGGGGGTCCCTTTGGTGGCCGACGGCGGCATCAAGTTTTCCGGGGACATCACCAAGGCCATCGGCGCCGGCGCCCATACCATCATGGTCGGCGGCCTGTTCGCCGGTGCGGAGGAGAGTCCGGGAGAAACGATCCTGTTCCAGGGCCGAAGCTACAAGGTATACCGGGGCATGGGATCCTTGGAAGCCATGAAAAAGGGCAGCAAGGACCGTTATTACCAGACCGAACAGGAATCTGACGACAAGCTGGTGCCCGAAGGCATCGTCGGCCGGGTGCCCTACCGGGGAACCCTCTCGGCGAACATCCTTCAACTCATTGGCGGGCTTAAGGCCGGTATGGGGTATGTGGGATGCCGGACCATCGAAGAGCTTCGCCAAAAGGCGCGTTTTGTGAAGATCAGCGCAGCCGGCATGCGTGAGAGCCATGTCCACGATGTGATCATCACCAAAGAAGCCCCCAACTATCGATTGGAAAATTGATGCGATCATGACATCAACGACATCCGATTTTGTTCATCTCCATGTCCACACCCAATACAGCCTGCTGGACGGAGCCATCCGGCTGGGGGACCTGTTCAAAAAAGTGAAAGAGTTCGGCATGCCGGCGGTGGCGCTCACCGACCACGGCACCATGTTCGGCGCGCTGGATTTCTATCAGCAGGCCACCTCCGCCGGCATCAAGCCCATTATCGGCTGCGAATGCTATGTGGCCCCGCGTACCCTTGCCGACAAAACTCCCCTTGACAAGGCGGGCACCCGCCACTTGGTGCTGCTGGCCGAAAACCAGCAGGGCTACCGCAATCTGTGCAAGCTGGCTACCGTCGGTCAGATGGAAGGCTACTACTACAAGCCACGGATCGACAAGGCGTTGCTCGCTGCCCACGCGGAAGGCCTCATCGCACTGTCCGCCTGCCTCAAAGGAGACATTCCCCAATATATCCTGGCCAACCAGATGGACAAGGCCGAGGAGGCGGCCCGGTACTACCAACAGATTTTTGGCGAGGGGTGTTTTTTCCTGGAACTGCAGAACAACGGCATTCCTGCCCAGGAAAAGGTCAACCAGGGCCTGGTCGAGCTCAGCAGCAAACTATCCATTCCGCTGGTGGCCACCAATGACTGTCACTACCTGAATCAGCAGGACGCCAAGGCCCACGAAATCCTCCTGTGCGTCCAGACCCAGAAGACCATGGCCGATGCCGACCGTTTCGTTTTCGATTCCAACCAGCTGTATTTCAAATCCACCGAGGAGATGAAGGGCTATTTCGCCGATTATCCCGGAGCCACCGATAATACCGTAGCCATTGCCGATCGCTGCTACATCGAGTTCGATTTCAAGACCTACCACTTCCCCCAGTTCGATGCCGAATCGGGGAAGACGGCCGACGAGTTGTTCGACCAGCAGGTGCGCGAGGGCTATGAACGCCGCATGGCCACGGTGCGAAAAAAGAAACCGGACCTGGATGAAACGGTCTATCGGGAGCGTCTGGAATACGAAATCAAGACCATCAAGGAGATGGGTTTCCCCGGCTATTTTCTCATCGTGGCCGACTTTATCCGCTATGCCAAGGAAAACGGCATCCCGGTCGGACCCGGGCGCGGTTCCGCCGCCGGCAGCCTGGTCTCCTTTTCGCTGTTTATCACCGACCTGGACCCCATCGAGCACGGCCTGATTTTCGAGCGTTTTTTAAATCCTTCCCGCATCAGCATGCCTGACATCGACGTGGATTTTTGCATCCACGGCCGGGAACGCGTTTACAACTACGTGGTCGAACGTTACGGCGGCGGTGATTACGTGGCCCAGATCATCACTTTCGGCAAGATGAAAGCCAAATTGGTGATCCGGGATGTGGGACGGGCCCTGGGACTCCCCTTGGCGGAGGTGGATACTATTGCCAAACTGATTCCCGACAGCCTTAAAATGACCATCGACAAGGCCCTGAAGGAAGAACCCAAGCTGGCGGAGATGGTTGCCTCCGACCCGCGCATCGCCGAGTTGATTGATATCAGCAGGGCACTGGAAGGCCTTTCCCGGCATGCTTCCACCCATGCGGCCGGGGTGGTGATCGGCGACAAGCCCCTGGTGGAGTACCTGCCTCTGTACAAGGGGAAAAAAGGGGAGGTGGTCACCCAGTTCGATATGAAAAAGGTCGAGGATATCGGCCTGGTGAAATTCGACTTCCTGGGGCTTCGCAACCTGACCGTCATCGACCACGCCCTGAAAAGTATCGCCGCCCAGGGAAAACCGGTACCCGACCTGTCCGACCTCCCTTTCGACGACGAAAAAACCTTCGCCCTGCTCCAGGCCGGAGACACCACCGGTGTGTTTCAGCTGGAATCCAGCGGCATGAAAAACCTGCTGGTCCGCCTGCACCCGGAATCCTTTGACGATCTTACCGCACTGGTCGCCCTGTATCGCCCCGGCCCGCTGGACAGCGGCATGGTCGACGATTTTGTGGACCGCAAGCATGGCCGCAAGAAGGTGGTCTATCCGGTGGCGTCTCTGGAGCCGATTCTCCAGGAAACTTACGGCGTCATGGTCTACCAGGAGCAGGTCATGCAGGTGGCCGGCGTGCTGGCCGGTTATTCCATGGCCGATGCGGACAGCCTGCGTAAGGCGATCGGCAAGAAAATAGAAGCATTGATGGCCAAACACCGGGAGAAGTTCGTCAGCGGCTCGGTAAAAAACGGTGTGGACAAAACCATTGCCACGGAACTGTTCGACCTGATCGAAAAATTCGGCGGCTACGGATTCAACAAATCCCACAGTGCTGCCTATGCCTTGATCGCCTACCAGACGGCTTACCTCAAGGCCCACTTTCCCGTCGAGTTTATGGCGGCCCTGCTCACCAGTGAAATCGACACGATCGACGGTGTGGTCAAGTTTATCAACGAGTGCCGTTCCCACAGCATAGAAGTGCTGCCGCCGGATGTCAACGAGAGCAGCACGGTGTTTACCGCCGTCGATGGCCGCATCCGTTTTGGCCTGGCCGCGGTCAAGAATGTGGGCGAGGCCGCTGTCGATCTGATCATCAAGGAGCGTGAAGAGAACGGACAATTTTCATCCCTTTTCGATTTCCTCCAACGGGTGGATCTGACCAAAGTCAACAAGCGGGTGCTGGAGAGCCTGATCCGCTGCGGAGCGTTGGATTTCACCGGAATATACCGCTCCAGACTCATGGCGGTGCTGGAAGAGGCGCTGGATTATGGCCAGCGCATTCAGCGGGAAAAGAACAGTGCCCAGATGAGCCTTTTCGACACCGGTACCGGAGACGAATTGGCCATCAACCAGCCGGCTATTCCCTCCATCGACGAGTGGGACGATCGGGAAAAATTGCAGCAGGAAAAGGAGACCCTTGGCTTTTATGTCACCGGGCATCCGTTGGACCGGTACAAGGAGACCCTTGAGAAATTCACCAACGTGAATGCCCTCAGTATCCGGGAAGTGGCCGACAAGAGCGCCGTGCGCATCGGTGGCACCATCAGCAGTTCCAAGGTGATCCGCACACGCAAGGAAGAACTGATGGGTTTTGCCACGGTCGAGGACCTGCATGGGTCCGTGGAAGTGGTGGTTTTTCCTTCCGTGTATGCGGGCTGTGCCGACCTGCTCTCAACGGACACCCCGGTGCTGGTGCAGGGCCAGGCGCAGGTCGAGGAAAACGGAGTCAAAATCCTCGCCGATGCCATCATTCCCATGGACCGGGCTGAAGAAAACTGGACCGTGGAGGTGCGGCTGATGGTGGATCCCGAGATTACCGACCGGGAAACCCTGACACGGGTCCACCGGACCTTGCAGCGGTATCCGGGTTCCTGTAAGGGCTTTGTGCATATCTGTCTCAAGGATCAGGCCGAAGCCGTTGTCTCCATGACCGAATCGGTGCGCATCCATTGCTGCGAGGCCATGACCCGGGAGGTCAATGGAATTTTCGGCTATGCGGCTGTGCAGACACGCTGCAGCGACGCTGCCAGCGCCATGAGAAACAGCGATCTCAATGGGCGCCGGACCAACGGCCACCATTTTACCAGGAATTGATCATGGATCACCCTTAACGTGTCCCTTCAATACGATATAACAGGATTTAAACCATGAACGTACCGTTGCTGGATCTCAAAGCCCAATACCGGACCATCAAGGATCGGGTCCTGGAAATCACCCGACAGGTTTACGACAGCCAGTATTTTATTCTGGGACCCCGGGTCGAGGATCTGGAGAAGAAAATCGCCGGCTACTGCCGGACCGGCCATGCGGTGGGGGTTTCATCGGGAACAGACGCCCTGATTTTGTCTCTGATGGCAGCCGGGATCGGGCCGGGAGATCGAGTGATCTCTACACCTTATACCTTTTTCGCCACTGCCGGTGCCATTGCGCGAGTGGGGGCCACGCCGGTTTTTGTCGACATCGACCCGGATACGTACAACCTTTCTCCGGATAAACTCGAAGAAACCATAGCGAACCTGCCGGACGATGCATTGAAAACGGTCAAGGCCGTTATTCCGGTTCACCTGTATGGTCAGTGTGCCGATATGGATCCCATTCTGGAAGTGGCCGCAGCCCGCAGGTGGGTGGTGATCGAAGATGCCGCCCAGGCTATCGGCGCTGAATACAAGCAGCGACGGGCAGGCAGCATGGGAGACTACGGGTGCTTTTCCTTTTTCCCGTCCAAGAACTTAGGGGCCTTCGGTGATGGTGGAATCGTAACGACAGGCGACCCGCAGGTTTACAATCGGCTGAAAATTCTGCGGGTTCACGGCTCCCAACCCAAGTATTATCACAAGGTGGTGGGCGGCAATTTCCGTCTCGATGCCCTGCAGGCGGCTATCGTGGCCGTCAAACTGGACTACCTCGACGGTTGGACCACCGCACGCCAGGACAATGCGGCGCGCTACCGGGGACTGTTCGCATCGGCCGGGTTAACGGACCGCGTCCATTTGCCGGTGGAGAAAGAAAACCGACACATCTACAACCAGTTCATCATCCGCGTCGATGCCGATCGGGATGAACTGCGATCCTATCTCGGGGAGCAGGGGATTGGAACCGAGGTGTATTACCCGGTTCCCATGCACCTGCAGGACTGCTTTTCAGAATTGGGCTATCAAATCGGTGATTTCCCGGTTGCCGAACAGGCGGCCAATCAGACCCTGGCTCTGCCCATCTACCCGGAACTCACCGAATCCCAGCAGGCCTACGTGGTCGAAAAAATCGGCGCGTTTTTCAGCCGGTAGGATAATCCCGTGGTCAAGGAACTGACATTCGGCTATTCCCCCTGTCCCAACGACACGTTCATGTTCAATGCCATCGCCGACGGTGAGGTGGGATTAACCGGTTACCGGATGAAGCCGATGCTCCACGATGTGGAGACCCTCAACGCCCTGGCCATGGATGCGGTGCTGGACATCACTAAACTCTCCTTTTACGCATGGATGGCTGTCAAGGACAGATACCGCCTGCTTCACAGCGGAGCCGCCATGGGGTTCGGTTGCGGGCCGGTGCTTATCGCCAGAAAACCGTTGAAGCAAGCGGAGATCCCTCGCTGCCGGGTGGTGCTGCCCGGCCAGTGGACCACCGCCCACCTCTTATTCCGCCTGTGGGCTCCGGATGCCCACCACCGATTGTTTACCCCCTATGATCGGATCTTCGACACATTGACATCGGGACGGGCCGACTGCGGGGTGATCATTCACGAAAGCCGCTTCACCTTTGAAGCGGCCGGATTCGTGCCGGTGGTGGATCTGGGTGCCTGGTGGGAGGATCTGACGGGCTTGCCCATCCCCCTGGGAGGGATTGCGGCCAGAAAAAGCCTGGGTGAATCGCTGATCCGGCAGATAGATGCAGCTGTCAATGCGAGTATCCGGCGGGCCATGGCCGATCCGGATGAAACGATGCCTTACATCCGGCAGTACGCCCAGGAGATGGATGACACCGTGCTCCAGGCGCATATCCGCACCTTCGTGAACGATTTCAGCCTGAAGTTGACCAGCCGGGGCCGCCGGGCCATCGAGAAGCTGGAAGTGCTGGCTCGAAACACCGGTGCCCTCTGATGGTGGGCATCGTCTATGCCACTCGGCGCGAAGCGGATCCTTTTTTGCGACAAGCATCCGCTGAACCGCTGGGCGTCCAGCCGTTTTTACAGTTCCAGACAGCCGACGCAAGGTTCACGCCATGCCTCACGGTTATCAGCGGCATGGGGAAGGTCGCGGCCGCCTTGGCAGCCACTCACCTGGTGCTGACTCACCGGATCACGATGCTGGTCAATGCAGGACTCTGCGGCCGGTTGGTCACGGATAATCATGGTTCGGTCGGTGACCTTTTCCGAGTCAGTACCGCCGTCGAAGGTGACTGCGACCGATTCGGTCTCGCTGAACAGACCGTGGCCTGCGACGCCCGGTGGTTCAGTGACCTGAAGCCGGCACGATTGGTGACCAATGATCGACCTGTTTTTGACCCCGTCTGGCGCGGCCAATTGGCCGGTATGGGTGAACTGGCGGACATGGAGGGCGCTGCTGTGGCACGGGCGGCCAGTTTTTACGGCATCCCGTGTGCCATGATCAAGGGCGTCAGTGACACCGCCGATGAAACCGGACGGCAGGATGTGGCCAGGCATATGGACTGGGTATCAGGGCGCATCGCCGATGCCCTGGTCCGGGAACTATCGAAAAATACAATCGATTAACAGCCATGAAACCTGAAGCAACTTTGCAAAACATATTGAATTTCACCAAGATCGAGCACACCGCCTTCAGCCTGCCGCTGATTTTCACCGGTGCCTGGCTGGGAGCGGGAAAGCGTTTCCCCTCCATCAAGGTGATGCTGCTGATCGTTGTCGCCGCTGTGGGAGCCCGTATTTTCGGTATGGCCATGAACCGGGTATTCGATCGACGGATTGACCGGTTGAACCCGCGCACCGCCGGTCGAGAATTGCCTTCCGGAAAAATGACATTAACCATGGCCCTGGCCGTCGCTTTCGCGGGGCTGGGGGTCTACCTGTCGGCCTGTTGGTTCCTGGGCGGATGGTGCCTGATTCTGTCGCCCATCCCTGTCGTCCCCCTGTTGGTGTATTCGCTGCTTAAACGCTTTACCTCCTTTTGCCATTTCGGCATCGGCCTCTGCCTGGCACTGGCGCCCTTGGGCGCCTACGTGGCGGCTGCCGGTCAACCGCAATTTTCCTGGGCGGTCATCCTTTTCTCCGGTTTCGTATTCTTCTGGCTGAGCGGGGCGGACATCATCTACGCGCTGATGGACGTTGACAGCGACCGGCAGAACCGCGTTCATAGCCTGCCGGCACGGCTGGGGGCCGACGGAGCCGTAAGGGTGGCGGCAGGGGTTCATCTGATAGCATGGGGCATCCTCGTGGCCGTGGTTCAGACGGTGGGCGGCGGCGCGAAGGCGTGGATGCTTCTGGCTACGGCGGCCGTTTTTTTTGTATTGATGTACGTGCCAGCCATTCCCATACCGAAACGGTTTTTTCCGATCTCCACCCTAGCCGGGATTGCCGGTGCACTGGCTCCCATGGTTGCATGAGTTGACAATGCGAACGGAGCGACCAAAAATGGAAAAAGCGGACACGCCCCATCTGATTCTCGGGATCACCGGAGCGTCAGGCATCCACGGCGCCCGGTTGCTGGTTGAAAAATCCCCTTGGCCAATTGACCTGGTGGCCAGCCGGTGGGGAAGGAACGTCGCCGGCAGCGAGTGCGGCGGTCTTGAAGCCATCGAAACCCATGCGAAACGGGTATTTGGACCCGATGATCTCTACGCACCGCTCTCCTCGGGATCGGTTCCAGCCATGGGGATGGTGGTGCTGCCCTGTTCGGCGCACACCCTGGCCCAGATTGCCGCCGGACTGGGCGACAGCCTGATCACCCGGGCGGCCCATTGCCAGCTCAAGGAGCGCCGTCCGCTGATTCTCTGCCTGCGCGAAGCGCCCCTGACCCTGATTGATCTGGAGAATGCCCGGCGGGCAGCCGCCGCCGGCGCACTTATCATGCCCATGAGCCCGCCCTTTTTCATGTTTGCCGGTACTGACCCGAAAACCGTGTCAATGGATGATCTGCTGGACGCCTACGTGGATCGGGTGCTTGCCCTGCTGGGCCGCACTCCTGCCCGAACGTGGGAGGACATCCGTTGAGTTTTGTCGATCTGCGTGCATTCCTTGCCCACCTGGAACAGACCGGACAGCTGGCCCGCATTCGTGTTCGCGTTGACCCCAATCAGGAGATGACCATCATTCAGCACCGGGTGATGGCTGCTAAGGGGCCGGCCCTTCTCTTTGAAAACGTCGCGGGATCTCCCTACCGCGTCGTCACCAACCTGTTCGGCACCCGACAGAGAACACGCCTGGCCTTTGGGGGCGATCCGGCCGGGCTGGGCGAGCGGGTATTCCGACTCTCCAGAACCCTGATGCCGCCGAGCTTCAGGGGAATCTTCAAATCACGCCGGGATCTGCTGGCCCTTTCCACGGCACGGTTGCGCAGGGTGGTCAGCGGGCCGGTCCTGGAAACCGTTTCCCATTCCCCGGATCTGAAGCGACTGCCGGTACTCACCTGCTGGCCCGATGACGGCGGCCCCTTTTTCACCCTGCCGCTGGTTCACACCACGGATCCGGAAAATGGCACGGGGAATTTAGGCATCTACCGGCTGCAGCGCTTCGATGGTAGCAGCACCGGCATGCACTGGCAGATCGAAAAAGGCGGTGGATTCCACTTCCACAAGGCCGCCTCCATGAACCGTTCCCTGCCGGTCAGTGTGGTACTGGGCGGACCGCCTGCCCTGATCGCCGCGGCCGTGGCCCCGCTTCCCGAAGGCATCGACGAGCGCTTGCTGGCTGCCTACATGATGAATCGACCACTGGATGTGATCGCCCGCAGGACCACCGGCCACCGGGTCCCCGCCCGGGCGGAATTCGTCCTGGAGGGCACGGTGACCCCCGGAGACATGCAATGGGAAGGACCGTTCGGCGACCACTTCGGCCATTACTCCCATGCCGCCGATTACCCGGTATTCAGGGTGAATAGGGTGCTGGCGAGAAAAGACGCGATTTTTCCGGCCACCGTGGTGGGCAAGCCGGTCCAGGAAGATTTTTTTATGGGCGAAGCCCTTCAGGAGATGACCCTGCCGCTGCTGAAGATGATCCGTCCGGCGGTGACCGATCTGTGGGCCTACCCGGAAACCGGATTTCATTCCCTGGCCGTGATGTCCGTAGCCGAGCGCTATCCCAGGGAAGCCCTGAAGCACACCCTGGGGATGCTCGGTGAAGGGCAGGTGTCTCTGACCAAGGTGATGATCACCGTGGACCACCGGGTGAATGTGAGGGATATGGCGGCGGTGAGCCGAGCGCTGTGGCGTCACCTGGACGCTAAAACCGGCATCCACCTGCTCGCCCCCACCGCCCAGGACACCCTTGACTTTACCGGGCCGGCCATGAACAGCGGCAGCCGGTTGATCCTCATGGCCACCGACGACGGGAACCCCATCCGTGGGGACGCACCCCGGCATGTTCCCGAACCTGTTGATATTCATCCGGATGTTTGCGATACGGCTACCCTGGGGCCGGCATTTTTAATGGTCCAGGTCAAAAGTACCTGCCAGGATATTGAACCCGTCCGTCAGGCGCTCATCCGGCATGCAGCAGCCAGGAAGTACCTCTTTCACGTCATTGTATCCGAAGATGTCCCCTTAAACGACCGGACCCTGATACTCTGGGGCTGGTTCACCCGTTTCGATCCCTTGGCGGATCTTTATCCGGCCGGCCGGACGGTTGCAGGCAACCGGCTGATTTTCGATTTTCCCATTGCCATTGACGCCCGCTGGAAAACAGGGTATCCCAGGCCCGTTGAATTTGATCCGGACGTGGAAAAACGGGTGGACCGCATGTGGGAGACCCTCGGTTTACCCGATGGCTGAAGCGTGACCGTGCGCCCGTTGAAAGGGCCGTTTGATCAATAGGAACCATCTACTATGGGCAGTGATATATTTGAGCGGGCGCTGGAAAAAGGATCCCGATGTGAGCGGCTTTCCCGGAAAGAGGCCTATGGCCTGGCCGAAGCCATCACCCCGGACCGCCTTCACCGGCTGGGCGTGGCGGCCCTGGCCAACCGTCAACAGCGATTTGGCCGGCAGGCCACTTACGTGTTCAACCTGCAGATCAATCCCACGAACATCTGCGGCAGCGGCTGTACCTTCTGCAATTATGCGGCCTCCAAAAATGCCCCCCATGCCTATGTGCTGGAAGAACCGGAGATCTTCGAGCAGGTGGAACGGCTGGGACCCACAGAAGTCCACATTGTCGGCGGGTTGAATCAGATATGGCCCTTTCAGCGAAACCTGGAACTGGTCCGATCCCTGCGAAATCGATATCCGGGCCTGCATATCAAAGCCTTTACGGCCGTTGAGATCGATTATTTTGCCAAAACCGCCGGTTTGCCTGAATCGACGGTGCTGGATCAGCTCCAGGCTGCCGGCATGGACGCCATGCCCGGCGGCGGTGCGGAAATTTTCTCCGACCGGCTCTACCGCCAGCACTGGAAAAACAAGACCAGTCCCGACGGCTGGGTGCGTATTCACCAACTGGCCCATGGCAAAGGGATACCCACCAACGCCACCATGCTGTTCGGGTTCGGCGATACGTGGAACGAGCGCATCGACCATCTCCTGATTTTAAGACGGGCACAGGGCCAATCGGGTGGATTTTCCTGCTTTATTCCGCTTCCTTTTCAGCCGGGTGCAGGCAATTTTATCCAAAACGGGCCCACTCCCCTGGAAACACTTTCGGTGCTGGCCATCTCACGGCTGGTGCTGGACAATATCCCCCATTTGAAGTCCTACTGGCCCATGACCGGTCTGGAAACCGGCGCGGCCGGATTGAGCTGGGGAGCTGACGACATGGACGGCACCATCAGCGAAGAGAAAATCGCTCACCTGGCAGGTGCAGTCACCCCGGTGGGGCTGGCTCGCGACAAAATGCTGGAAACCATTCGTACGGCCGGATTCATGCCTGTAGAACGGGACGGCAAGTTCTCACCCATAGGAGGAGAAAAGTGACCGTTCCGGTGGCCATGATTCCCTATACCAACATGGCCCCCTACCGGCAGCTGGGCGCGCCCCGCGGATGCCGGTTCGTGCCCTTGGTGCCCAGGGCGAGCATCGAGGCCCTTCTGACCGGTAAGGTCGCTGCTGCCGCTGTACCGGTCGGCGGGCTGGCGGCGCTGGAGGGGGTGGTGGAAATGGTGGGACGCTTCGGCATTGCCGCCGAAGGTGAATCCATGAGTGTGCTTTTTTTCTCACGTGTTCCCTTTGACGACATGCGTTCTCCGAGAACCATTCGAATCACCGGGGAGTCGGCCTCGAGCGTCCGGCTGCTGTACCTGCTGTTGGGGCAGGTCCACGGGTTCAGCCGGCTGCCGCACATTGCCGCCGACGGTCAGGTCCCGGATGGCGAACTGCTGATCGGTGACCGGGCCCTGGTCAAAGGCCAGACGGCGGGGGATTCAAAACCATTATTCGTCTCCGATCTCTCGCGACAATGGTTTGACCTCCATCGACTTCCCTTTGTCTTCGCCCGGTGGGTGGTGAGAAGAGACGCTTCCGAATCCATCAAATCCTCCATCTCCTCCTGGCTGGACGAATTTAAGGTTCGTGAGCCCTCATTGGTTGAGCAGGCCATTCCAGAAGCAGCCGCAACTCTCGATCTCGCTCCGGCAATCATCCGGCGTTATTTCCAGGTCATCCGACGGAGCCTTGACGAGCGGGACATCCTCGGTCAGCAGCTTTTTTTCAGGCAAGTTGAAAAACTGGGCCAACGCCCGCTTTTTCAAACCGCAACCAACGTGGACGCTCCAGGCTGAAGAAAATGGCAAAAACAATGGCAAGACAGGAAAAAATAGAACGGTTCGACCGCAGGCAGGCATTGGAACTGCTTGGCGATTTGCCGATGGGGCAGTTGATGAATCTGGCGCACCAGGAGCGGACCCGTCGCTTTCCGAACGATACGGTTACCTTTGTGGTGGACACCAACCCCAACTACACCAATGTTTGTGTCACCGGCTGTGCCTTTTGCGCCTTTTGCCGGAAAAACGGGGATACAGATACCTACCTGCTCAGCCCGCTGGAGGTGGCGGAAAAAGTGGAAACCGCCGCCGCAAAAGGAGCGACCACGGTGCTGCTGCAGGGCGGTCATAATCCAAAAGTCGGTCTCAGAGACTGGCAGGCCTACATTGCGGCTATCCGCAGCGTGTGTCCGCAGGTGCACATCCATCCATTCAGCCCGGCGGAGATCGCTTTCATGGCCGAGAAGGAGAAATGTTCCGTTTCCGACGTGCTGGAGATGCTGTGGGATGCCGGTATTCGCACCATACCCGGCGGGGGTGCGGAAATCCTCACCGAACCGGTCCGTAAGATCATTGCTCCCCGTAAAGCCACCACCGACCAGTGGCTCGATGTTTGTGAAAAGGCCCACCGCATCGGATTCAGGACCACCGCCACCATGATGTTCGGCCATGTGGAAACCGATGAAGACATCGTTGAGCATCTCCTCCGGTTGCGCAACCTTCAGGATCTCACCTCGGGGTTTACCAGTTTTATCCCCTGGTCCTTCAAACCGGGCCGGACACCACTGGCCAAAAAGGTGAGACATCAGGCCCACCCGGCCAGATATGTGAGAATCATCGCCGTGGCCCGGCTGGTGTTGGATAATTTCCCCCACATTCAGTCATCCTGGTTTTCGGAAAGCATTTCAGCCGGGCAACTGGGGCTTCTGGCCGGAGCTGACGATTTTGGCGGAGTGCTGGTGGAAGAACATGTCCACAAAGAGGCCGGCCACAACCGTCAGGCCACCGTCGACAATGTCGTCACCATCATTCAGCGGGCCGGTTTTATTCCGGCAAGACGGGATTCCCTCTACCGGATTCAGGAAACATTAGCCCCCCCGGTGCCGGCGGGCGCCGCCGGTTTGTGATCACGCGTGCATTGAAGGCTGCTGACCAAAGGCTTTTTCCGCTTCCGCTTCAAGCATGTCTGGACCATCCGTGTAGCGGGGGGAGTAGTGAAACAGGCTGTACTGCCTTACCCGGCAGGCACGGGCGAGTTCACCGGCCTGACGGGCGGTGAGATGCCGTTTACGTTTGGCGATTTCCCCGTGGGCATGAGAAAAAGCCGCTTCGACGAACAGATGATCCACGCCTCCTGCAACATTCCGGATTTTATTAAAATTCTCTGCGGTTCCGGCGACGTCGGCAATATAAGCCAGGCTCTGGCCTGGAGTGATGCGTGCAATCGCTGATTTGAGTTCGCCCAAGGCAAACGTCAAATCGGTGCCGGGATTTTTGGGTGATGGAACGGCAACCGGCGTTCCCGGGTCGGCCCCGCGATAGAGCATGGCCTTAAATCGATTCAGCCAGGGGCCCGGGGCCAGCCCCATCCGTTCCAGCGGCGCTTTCATGATGTTGATGTGAAATTGTTCGCGAAGGGCAAACCCCAAAACGGGGATGCCATGGTCGAGATGAACCGCGGTTACCGTTACGGAGGGTTCGGCCAGAACGATGCCGTTGAAAGGCATTTCCCGGACGTTGCCATCCCGTGCAAACCCGTCTCGGCACTGGTAGCTTTGGACGATGGCCCGATCCGGATGCAGTTCGACGGCCTGGAGGGTGAACCGGTTTTCGTAATTTTCCACCAGATTCCAGCAATAGCCCGCCAGCTTACCCTCCAGATTTGCCAGGAACCCCTGCGGACCGCATAGGAAAAGCCCCTTGTCCCGACCGAGGAAGATGCGCAGCAATCGGTCGAAGCCCACAAAATGGTCCATGTGGGTATGGGAAATAAAAATGTGGGTAATCTTGAGAATGTCACGGGCGGGCAGGGACGCAATGTCTCCCAGATCAAAGAGCATGGCCCGGTTTTGGTATCTAAAGGAGACGAACAAGGCTGGATCGTCAAAGGGACCGTTGACCAGTCGGGGGAGAAAGCTGGGACCCATGATTCCCTTCAGGGAAGAAGCTTGGCAACCTGCTTGTGGACACAGAGGTAGATGTCTGCGTCTGAGCCGAAGATGTCCACCACCGATTTGTGGTTAATCAGCTTTTCGATGACAAAGGCGGTCACAAACAGGCTGACTACGTTGGGCTGTTGAACCAGGTTCCTGAAGGGCGCGATCTGGTAGTCCACATCAAATTCATCGGCATGGCACAGCGTATCGAGGCATTTGAGGATCTGTTCTTCCAGGGCATTCTTATTCGTGGTTTCTACCAAGTGTTCTTCCACCAGTTTCATGGCGATAGGATTGGCGAACCGGGTTGGGTCATCCCTCACGATATTGATTGCCGTGCGTTTGGCATGTTCTTTCGAAGATTCGATTCTGGAAAGAATACTGGACTCACGGTTGCTGGGCCTGAAAACTTTTGCCATGGATGGTCACCTGTTGTTAATGGAATTGGTACATGCCTTCTGATCGTCTCTTTATAAAAAAGATCTCCGGACCATTGCAAGCAAAAAAAAGTAAAGTGTCGATTTAAAAATCAATGTGAAGGGTTTGCAGACAAAGGCGGTTGCCGATTTACCATGGGGATGATTCAACTCAGGATCCCGGGTCGGTTTCCTCGACGAGGAGCTGAAGGCTTTTTCTTCCGTTCCAGTAATTCCATTGGGGTCGATAGGCGATTTTTTTTATGCGGTCCATCGCCAACTGTTCGCCCGTGGCGTTGAACTGAATGGCCGGGTATTTTCCACCATTCCCGGACCCGCTTTCCAGAACCATCTGCCGGTGGCGATCACCGACGGTTTTGGTCGCGTGTACGCGGACCCCGGTATCCATGAACAGGGGGTAGGGATTTCCCTGACCGAAAGGCTCGAGACGTTCCAGGTGGCTCATCAGTTCCGGCGTGATATGGTCCAGGGGAACATGGGCATCGATGGAAAGGGTTGGCTTAACATCACGATCTGCCGCCATCTGCCCCACTACCGATTCCAGGCGGCTCTTGAAGGCGGCGATATTGGAGGTGTGGAGCGAGAGTCCCGCCGCCAGGGGATGTCCGCCGAAACGATCCAGAAGATCCGCACACTGTTTCAAGGCAGCCGACAGGTCGATGCCGTCGATGCTGCGGGCTGAACCTTTGCCCCTGCCGTTTCGGGTGCTGATCACGACTGCAGGCCGGTTGAACTGCCGGGTGAGACGAGAGGCGACAATGCCCAGAATTCCCTCGTGCCAGTGGTTGCCATCTATTACCAGAACCGGTCGGTCGATCTGACCCGGTGGGTGGGTTAACCGGTCCTGGACTAGTTCCAGCAGGTCGCGTTCCATGGACTGGCGCCGATTGTTGAGCCGGCAAAGGGCTTTGGCCAGGTGGGCGGCTTTTTTCCTGTCGTCGGTGAGCAGCAACTCGCAGGCCATACGGGCGTGCACCAGGCGGCCTGCCGCATTGAGACGGGGTGCCAGCTTGAATGCGATGGTTTCCGCATCCGTTGGTGTATCCGGAGAGCTGCTCAGCCGCATCAATTCGGCTATGCCGGGCCTTGCACCCCGGTTGATCTGTTGAAGGCCGGCGGTGGCGAGCGCCCGGTTTTCACCGATCAGCGGGGCGACATCGGCGATGGTACCCACCGCCACCAGGTCGCATAGCTGTTTCAGATTGGGCTCCCGGCGGTTTTCCCAGACCCCTGTCTTTCTCAGGTGGGTGCGCAGGGCAATGATCAGGTAAAAGGCCACTCCGACACCAGCCAGATGGGCAAGATTGGCATGGCATTCCGACCGGGTGGGGTTGATCACGGCGATTGCATCACCGGGAAGTTGAGCGATCGGATGATGGTCGGTAACGATGGTATGGATGCCGGCCTGCCGGGCCAGAGATACGGCGTCACTGCTGTCCGAGCCGCAGTCTGCGGTAATGATCAGGTCGATACCGGCCGGTATCGCCCGGTTTTTGATGAAATCGGTACCCAGGCCGTAGCCGTCGACAATCCGGTGGGGGATGTAGTAGCTGACCCGTGCGCCGCAGCGTCTGAGAAAGGCGGTGAGGGCGGCTGTCGCGGTAATGCCGTCGGCATCGTAATCGCCGAAGACGAGAATTTTTTCGTCATTCGCTATGGCCCGCTGTATCCGCTGGACCGCCTCGTCCATGCCAGCCAGTTCCAATGGCGGGGTCAGACTGCTTAATGAAGGGTGAAGAAATCGGTTCGCCTGAACCTTGGATCGAATGCCCCGAATGGCCAGAAGTCTGGCGATAAGAGGACTGCATTGAAGCTGGTGGGACAGGGTGCGAATGGTTTCCGGGTCCGGGTTGAGAAGGTGCCATTGTTTTTCCATGGATGGGGCATATCTTATTAATCGGATGCGGACAAGGACGAAACACGTAAACGCCGCTCACCGCACCTCTGCAAGTTATGGGTTGTCAACGGGAAAGGCCAGGTGATAGGGGACAGTGGAAACGACCAAACGCTGCTACCGGGTGGACCGGCGCCAGATCAGCTTTGTCAAATTTATCCTTGAAGCCTATGACAATATGGCCGTTATGTCCACCCTGGACCCCCGACAGGCCGTGGTTCAGGTCACCATCGCGCCGGGTTGTGAAGCCATGGTGGATGGCATCATGGCCAGCCTTGCCGGCGACGTGACGGTGGTTCCGGTGGACCGTGCCGGTTCTGATGGCGAAAAGGATGAAAAGTGCACATGACCGGCCGGTGGAAACGGTAAGAGGGCCGGTGAACCGAAGGGAACCTTTTTTAATGAAGTCGAAACTGCTGCATATCAGCACCATCGGTTGTCAGATGAACGTATACGACGCCAATCAGATTGCCGGTGTGCTGGCACCTCTGGGATATACCGGAACCGATGCCATCGAAACGGCGGACATGGTTATCGTCAATACCTGCACCATTCGTGAAAAAGCGGAACAAAAGGCCTTCAGTTTATTGGGGCGCCTGGCCAAAATTAAAATCGCCAACCCGTCGCTGATTGTGGCCGTGGGCGGTTGCGTGGCCCAGCAGGAAGGCGAGGCAATTATAAAACGGATGCCCCATGTGGACATGGTGTTCGGAACCCATGCGATTTTCCGTCTGCCTGAAATGGTTCGGCGTATTGAATCCACCCGGTGTCGCATCGTGGATGTGAGGCTGTCGGAAACCATCGACGTTGATGACCCGGTGACCGGTCCACTGACCGACGGGCAGGTATCGGCGTTCGTCACCATAATGAGGGGGTGCGATAACTACTGCACCTATTGTGTCGTACCCCATGTTCGCGGAAGGGAGTCCAGCCGCCATCCGGACCGCATCCTGGAAGAGGTTCGGACGCGGGTGGCGCAAGGCGTCCGGGAAGTGACCCTGCTGGGCCAGAATGTCAACAGCTATGGAAACAAGGAAGGACTTTGCAGTTTCGCCGAATTACTGACGCGAGTGAACACTATCGGTGGGTTGCACCGGATTCGGTTCACCACCTCCCATCCCAAAGATCTTTCCGATGATCTGATGCGCACCTTTGGCCGTTTGGAAAAACTGTGCAACCACATCCATCTGCCGGTGCAGTCCGGTGATGATGGAATCTTGAAACGCATGAATCGCAAGTATACCCGCAGCGCCTACCTTGAGAAGATCGCCGGACTCAGGGCCGTATCCCCGGATATCGCCATCACTTCGGATTTTATCGTAGGGTTTCCCGGTGAAACGGACCGTCAATTTCAGGCCACATTGGACCTGATTGAATCCGTGCGCTACGACGGGCTCTTTGCCTTCATGTACTCTGATCGGCCCAGCGCTCCTTCAGCAGCTTTTTCCGGCAAAATTGCCGAACCCGTCAAGAAGGAGCGACTTCAGGCATTGCTGAATCTTCAGGAAGGAATCACCCGGGAAAAGCACCAGGCCATGGTTGGCCGGACTCTGCGCGTTCTGGTGGAAGGTCCCAGCCGGGGCCTCAAACCTGATGATCCGGCCATTGCCGCCTCTCAGATCCAATGGTCCGGTCGCTCCTCATCCAACCACATCATCCATTTTGCCGTTCCCGAGGACTTTTTAGCCAAGAAAGAACTGTTGACAGGGGCCTTTGCGGATATAATGATAGAAGGTGCATACGCCCACTCGCTGTGGGGACGGTTGATTAACGGACCGATGAACACCGCACAGGGAAAAGGAGAGACGACCATTGCTGCATAAGGTAAACATTGCGGGTCTGGCCATGGATCCTGCGTCAAATACTCCCATTATTCTTTTGAAAACCGAAGAAGGGGATAAGACCCTGCCGATTTGGATCGGTTTACTGGAGGCCACATCCATAGCTTCGGCCCTTCAGGATATTCAATTCGACCGCCCGATGACCCATGATTTGTTTAAAAATTTGACCCAGGTGCTCAACGTCCATATCAATCGGATAGACATTTGCGACCTAAAGGAAAACACGTTCTACGCGGAGATCCATTTTGCTTCGCAAGAGCGTTCTTTTACCATGGATGCTCGTCCCAGCGATGCCATTGCCTTGGCCCTGCGTTTTCATGCGCCCATCTTCGTTGATGAGCGGGTGATCGAAAAATCGCAGGCAGGCAAGCCGACCGGAGAGGTCCTGGACGATAGCGAAGAGGGGAAAAAGTGGGCCAAATATCTTGAAAAGCTATCTCCCGAGGATTTCGGCAAATATAAAGTCTAAAATAAATACCGTCGATCGATTTTTTCAGGAGGCCCCCAAAAAGCCCGGCAACGACTTGCCGGGCTTTTTGGCATTTTTGCCATTTACACCGCATATCGGAAAACACACGGGGACAACTAAGCGACACTTTTGAACCGCAACAGCGAACGCATTCCCCGTCGCTTGCGGCGGGGTTAGCGAGCGAACCAAAAAAATAGACAGAATTCCTTACGGTCGAAGATTCCTCGCAGCTTGCTGCGAGGTTCTTCAAATATCGAATATATACCATATATTGTCTTTGGACGATTAAAAGATACCATATGATGTTGACAAAGGTTACCTGTTGGGTTAGGAACGGATCAATCCGATCCACTCCAAAAAATGAAAAACTCCAATTCAGGTATCGCCCATGTGCAAGGTTTTGGTGATTGATGATGAACGGATGATTCTCAAACTCGTCGAGCAAGCCCTTCAGCGAATAAATTATTCGGTGGAAACGGCAGAAAACGGCAGGAAGGGGATTGATAAGTTCGACGCGGGCAGTTACGATCTGGTCATCACCGACGTCTGCATGCCGGAAACGGACGGCAACCGGGTCGTCGAGCACATCCGTCATTCACAGCGGCATCGCACGCCGGTCATCGGGATGTCCGGCACACCGTGGAAGCTGACCAGCCACATGTTCGATCGGGTCCTGCCCAAACCCTTTCAACTCGATCGCCTCATGGAAACCGCCAAATCCCTGACTTCGCGGGCATCATGAACAGGCATTTTGCAGCCTAAAAAGTAAAACACCCGTTTTCATAGATGGTCGTCCGGCGACCGTCGATCAGGTGTGCCACCACCCGCTTCTTTTCGGTGTTAACCAGGTCCCAGTGAAGCGCCGAATCGTTGAACCCCAGTCGGGTCTTTTTTTCTTTGGTGAGTGATTGCACATTTCCGCTGTAGGTATCGGCATAGCTGGCGCCGAGAGCCACATGACAGTTTCCCCAACGGCCGCCGAAATTTTCATCGAACAGGGTGTTGGCCATAAAGCGGCTGATCTTTGAAAAGCGTTTGTCGGTCAGAGAGAATTCACCGAGCCGGGAGGCGCCTCGGTCCATATTCAGCTGTTTTTTCACGAATTCGATTCCGGATTCGGCCTTAACGGTCACAGCCACCCCCTTTTTGAAGGTCAGCTGCACGCCTTTGACCAGATTCCCGCTGCGATAGGAGGGCTGATCGGCATAATACAACCCGCTGGTCCCGCGCCAGTCCGGAGAAACAAACAACTCAAAACTGGGGATGTTGTGGCCCGAGATGCCGATCCATTGTCTCTTTTCGCCCGGGGTGATTTTTAGATCAGCCCTGGCAGACTCGACATGGTAGTATTTTACCGCCATGCTGTTCAGCCACCGTTTAATTTCCGCGGCATTTTTAAACACCCCTTTCCATTGTTCAACCGGATCGCGTCGGTTTAAGAAACAGGCGTTGACGATTTGTTTGGCATAGTCTCCATCGCTTAAGCCGGCATGGTGGGCCAGTTCAGTAGTGGGAAGCATACACAGGGTCCAACTGAAAAGTCCGGCCTGTTCGCGCTCTTCCAGGATATCCCGCAAAAATTTTTTGGAAAGGGTGAACCGGCTGATTTTTTTCGGGTCGATGGTGCTCAAATGGGTTATCGACGCCGGGGCGTGGAGGAAAATGGAACCATTGAGATTTCGGTAAAGCTCCGCTTCCCCGGGTGGGTCAAAAACCAGTTGCCGGCGGTTGGCCAGACCAAAGAAATTCTTTTCCATCACCGGGGTCGGGTTCATGCGGCGCACCGGGTTCAAGCCCATTTCCATTATCCGGCTTTCAAGGATTTCCGCCAGGCGAATGGCATCCAGGTTGAAACGGACCAAGACCACCTCGCCTTTTTTAAAGGGCTTGCTGCGTGCGGTTGTAAGTCCCCACAGCAAGACGTCGGCGTAACGTTTCAATTGGGTGTCGGTGAGCATCTCTTTTCCCTGTGGTCACTGGGTGGGATGGTCTTTCAAAAAATACCGATGGTATTCCGGTTCCGTGAGGTGCTTTCGCAACAGACCTGAAAGCAAATCAAAGATGGCCTGACGATCTTCATCCGTTAGCCGTTTTCGGAGCAGGGCCATCAACTGGTCATCCGAGAATTTCTGGAGATAGTAGGTCACAGCATCCATGTCGGATTCACGGTTGAGGCCGAATCCGACAAATCCATCGAAATCTTCGATAAAGCGGTGTGAGTGGTCTGCCATCAGTGTTCCCTGCAGGTTAAAAGGAAAAAGATGCACCAACCATAATTGAAATGCGTGGACAGGTCAATACGGGCACGACTCGTTATTCGGGAAAAGGTATGATTTTTATGCACCGAAAGGCAAAACCTTCCCGCATTTTTTCAAGGGCAGGAACGACCGGTGAAATGATTTCGGTCCACCTTTATGGATTTTGTAAAAAATCATGAACCGATATTATATGCAGGGCACCTGAAGCATCTATGCGGATAGCTTTCCGTGCCGGGAGAGTTGCCGGCATAATCGGTGCGATGGTTTCGGTCAGCTAAAAACAATGGAATTGGGGTTGATGTCAATTACCCTTTTGGTTTATAGAGAGGTAAATTCATTGGGCATTTATTAAACCCTCACAATCAGGTCAACGAACGCTGTGGAGGCACGGCAATGAAGTGGAAAGATACGGGTGGTGGCGAAGTCGCCAATCCAGAGAAAAGCGATCCCTATTACGAAGATGACGGCTATTCATCATTTAAGGAAAAAGGGTTGAAGAAAGCGGCCATTCTTTCCGGCAACCCGGTACGTTATCTTTACTGGGGGATAGGCATCGCCGTTGTCGCCGGTGTCGTACTGCTGGTGTTGCTGCTTTTTTCTAACATCAACGAATCCACTGATCTGGCGCGCATCAGCGCACTGGAACAAAAAATTGAACAGTTGGAACAGCGGCTCGAAAAGGTCGATGGGGTGGATGAAAAGGTCACCCGCATCTGGGAGCAGGCCAAGTCTTTTGAAACGTTTAAAACCCGATTCGATCGATCGGAAGCATCCATGTCTCTGAGGATGGATCACCTGGCAATGAGTCTGGATGCCCTGCAAAAGAAAACCGATGAAACCTTGAAAAAGGTAGGCAGTCTTGAAAAGGTGCCCGCAGCGCCGGTTGCACCGGCCACTCCATCGCCGGTTAAAAAGGCGGCGGTAACGGTGAAGACCCACACCGTGGTTGCCGGAGATACCCTCTTCAGCATCAGCCGGCGGTACAACCTGTCGGTGGAAAAACTGAGATCCATCAATAAATTGACTGAAAAGACGGTGATCCATGTGGGGCAGACGCTTACGGTGAGTTCACCGGACGATTGAATGCACCCCCCTGCCGCCTATCTCCCCAGCGATGTTAACCCGATGGAGAAAAATAGCGTTCCATGAATGATTACATTGCCCGTTTCATCGAATCTCCCGCCAGTTTTAAAAAAAGCTTCGCCATCCTGATGCTGGCCTGGATTTGCCATCCAATCTTTATCTATTCGCTTTTCTGGGCCAAGGATGCGGTAGCGGGTTCGGACAAAGATATAATGAAGATGGCGGTTGTCAGCCTTAGTCTATGTTTACTCCATTTATTAATTAAAAAATGGGCCAGGGCACTGGTGGTGGTGGGTAACCTTTTTATTGTTCTCAATGATTTTTTCTATTATTTCGTTACTCCCCATAATAAAATTTCAACCATGCTCTGCGTGACTGTGGTGTTGTGTGCGATCGTGGGCACCTACTGGCTTTTCGTTAAAGATTCCCGTGAGTATTTTACCCGGGTCAACCCCAAAATGGAACCGCCGGAGATTCCTGGCTCGAACGCCGGTCCCAATCGTTCCCGCTGATTCGAATAGCTCAGCGTGCACGGTCACTTCCGCCTGGTTGAAAATAAACACCACCACATTGACGGCTTTGAAAGTTGCCGTCATCATGTACCGCTCTCGCCCATTGAAAACCTTAGCCGCCGTGGAGAATTGGCTTGACAGCCTAAGGCGGAAAGAATAACCGATCTTAACCGAGTATATGCTATATTGGAGGATTTATGGGAAGACCCAGAAAAGACCGACTCGTGGCATTCAATCCAAAAATCAGCTTTTTCAAACCTCGGGGCATCCCCATGGTTGACCTTGAAGAGGTGTGTCTTACAGTAGATGAACGGGAAGCGCTCAGGCTTGCCGATCTGGATGGATTGTCCCACGAGGATTCCGGGCAGTGTATGGGAGTTTCACGGGCGACATTCGGTCGAATCCTCCACAAGGCGAGGCAAACGGTAGCTGATGCACTGATCAACGGAAAAGCCATCAAAATCGATGGTGGAAACTACAAAATGGTCGAAGAGAAGCGCCAGTTTATTTGTCGAAAATGCCAACTTCAGTGGGATGAGCCGCTGGGTACGGGTCGGCCGGAAAAATGCCCCGGATGCGGGCAGGATGACTTCCACCGTTTCCTGAGTGAGTAATTGATCGGACCGGTTCCGAGGGGCTTTCGACTGAAGCGCCTCCTGAAAGCACCCGCCGGATGTCGGTCTTGAGAATGGCCATTGGCGGAAAAGCCGATGGGGAGATAAAACTATGGTACAAATTCAAAGTAGTATGGAAACAGCGAAGCAGCAGACCAATCCTCAGGCCAAAAGAGACGCCGATATCAAGGGGGCATTGGGGCGCATCAAACATAAATTTATCATTATGAGCGGCAAGGGAGGCGTCGGAAAAACCAGCACTTCCGTGAATTTGTCGCTGACCCTGGCCGGCATGGGCCATAAGGTGGGAATCATGGATGTGGACCTTCATGGTCCCGATGTGCCCAGAATGCTGGGACTTTCCGGAATGCTTGATCTGGGTCCCAACCGGAAACTGACCCCCATGCGCTATTCGAAGAACCTGGGCGCCGTTTCCATCGAGGCCCTGACGCCCACCAAAGATGAAGCCATCATCTGGCGAGGTCCGGTGAAATATTCCGCCATCCAACAGTTTATTGGAGATGTGGAATGGGGTGACCTTGATTTCCTGCTCATCGATGCCCCTCCTGGAACCGGTGATGAGCCGCTGACCGTGGCTCAGACTATTTCCGATGCCAAGGCCATCATTGTTACCACCCCCCAGGAAGTGTCCCTTGCGGATGTCAGAAAATCAATCAATTTCTGCAAAATTGTCAAGATGGAAATTTTCGGGATCATTGAAAATATGAGCGGGTTCGCCTGCCCCCACTGCCAGTCGGTCATCGATCTTTTCGGATCCGGCGGCGGGGAAAAAACCGCCATGGCCACCGGTATTCCTTTCCTCGGGAAAATTCCCTTCGATCAGAAAATGGTGGAGTGCGGCGATGCCGGCGTCTCCTATCAGCAGCAGCACAAGGATTCCCCGGTTTCTGAAGCTTTCAGGTCCGTCGCCCAGAAAATGGCCCGACTGCTTTAACTCCCCCCCGGATCTGAGCAAATGGCCATCCCTCCCGGCGCCATCTGACCCTTCCCGCAGATGGCGCAAATATTGTATAACATCCTTGAATAAAATGATATCACAGTAGCCGAAAGTTGACATTGACAGGGGTTGATGGTTTAATTGTCTTCAATGTCGGCCAGGGATTCGGATAGTGGACTGCTGACAAAAAAAAATACCTCAGAGCTGCTCAGCGACCTTTTCTTTTTTCCAAAAGGATGACCCGATGAAACCGGACATCTTTCGCTTTCTTTCCGCAATGCCCCATTTCTCCTTTCTCACCAAGGATGAACTGGACTGGGTGGTATCCAAATCCGCCTTCATCCACCTTTCCAAAGGGCATCCGGTTTCGGTTCAGGGAAAAACCCGAATCGAGAATGTGCTGGTTATCAGGAGGGGCCAACTCTCACTATATCAGGAGGAGAAGGGGCAACCGGAACTCGCCGGATACATTAAAAAGGGCGAAGTCTTCGGCGGGATATCGGTGATGCTCAACGCAGGTATTTCCCTGAGGACGACGATAGCCGATACCGATGTGGATGCCATTTCGATCCCTGACAGCGTCATTATGGAGATATGCACAAAAAACAAGGCTTTTTATGAATATTTTCTGTCCAATTTCAGTCAGAACATTTTTGATACATCCTTGGACGCCATTACCCGGGCCGGTCAGGCGCGCCTCTTTTTGTCCGGTATCGATCCTTTCACCTTTCTGACGGAAGAAGAGATCGAGCGCGCTGCCGGAGCACTCTCACGCGTTTCCTTTCCAAAAGGAACCGTCCTGTTTGTCCAGGGAAAAACCCGGGTCGGCTATCTGTACATTCTTCAGAAAGGTGCCGCAGAGCGGTATTATGAAGAAAACGGTGAGAAGACCATGCGGGGGCTTCTTTCCGAAGGGGATATTTATGGCGGCATTTCCATGCTTTTAAATGACGGGCTGGCCGTACGCACCCTGGAGGTGGTTGAAGATTCCGCATTTTGTCTGCTGCCCAGTCAGGTGTTTTTCGATATCTGCCAAAAAAACAGTTCCTTCTCTGATTTTTTTTCCGATACCTTCGGGAAACGGATGCTCAGCCGATCGTATGCGGCGATTATTGCCAAAACCCTGCAGCCCAAAGAAGACAGCCTTCAGTTTTTTAATCAACCCCTGTCTCAGATCTACTCACGCAATCCCGTATTCTGTGACGCCGATGTATCCATCCGGGATGCCGCTATTTCCATGGCACGCCAGAAGAGCAGTTATGCCTTTATCCGTTCCACCGATCCCGATCAAATGGGTATCGTCACCGAAAAGGATTTTGCCCGAAAGGTAATTGCGCGCGGATATCCCGTCGACGAGCCAGTGGCCAGTATCATGTCCGCGCCGCTTCGAACGATTTCAGAAAAAGCCCTGGTGTTCGAGGCCATGATGACCATGATGGAGGAGGATTTTCAGCATGTGGGTGTGGTAGACCTGAACGAAAACATCATCGGCATGCTGTCCACCAAGGATATTCTAACCTATCAGGGACAGTCCCCGATGTTTTTACTTCGCGAGATTCAGCTTGCGCCCAGCATGGATAAGATTATTGATAAGCACCTTCAGCTGGCCGGACTGGTGCGTAGCTTGATCCACAACGGGGCCACAGCCAGAAACGTGACCCGCTTTATCACGACGGTGTCCGACACGATTTTGAACAAGCTCATGTCCATGACCCTGGATGAAATGGGGCCTCCGCCGGTGCCGTTCGTGTTCATGATCATGGGCAGTGAAGGGCGGCGGGAGCAGACGCTTAAGACCGATCAGGACAACGCCATCATTTATCAGAATCCATCCCCCGCTGCCGCAGAAGCGGTTCACGGCTATTTTCGAAAGTTCGGGGACATCGCCTGCACCTTGTTGAACCAGGCCGGCTATGATTTTTGTACCGGCGATGTCATGGCCAAAAATCCACAGTGGTGTCAACCCCTCAGCCAATGGAAGACCTACTTCAACGATTGGATTCACGCTGCCGAAGCTGAAGACCTCCTTCAAGCCAGTATTTTCTTTGATTTTCGATGTGGTTTTGGAGAAGACTCGCTGATTGACGAATTACGGCGGCATCTGTTCGGCTCTCTTGACGGGTGGTCCGGGTTTTTCCGGCACATGACCGAAAATGCCCTAAATTTTAAGCCGCCCATCGGATTCTTCCGCAACTTTGTTGTTGAATCCAAAGGCCTGCATCGCAATGCATTCGACATTAAAAGTGCCATGACCCCCATTGTTGATTTTGCGCGGGTGTATGCTCTCAAAAACAGGATCGATGAAACCAATACATTGGAACGGCTCGATCAACTCAGGATCAAGAAAATTATTTCTCTTCAGGAATATGAAGAGTTGGAAAAGGCCTACAGCTTTCTCATGCAGCTTCGGTTTGTCCGGCAGATCACCGCGGTCATGGACGACAATAAAAAGCCGGACAACTACATCAATCCCAAAAAACTGACCCATATCGAACAAACCATGCTGAAGGAAATTTTCAAACGGGTAGAAAAGTTTCAATCCAAAATGAATTTCGAATTTATCGGCATCGCCTGAACGGCAGCGTCGGTTAGGCACTATCCAGCAGAGCGGGGATGACATGGCACCAGGAAAGACGATGAGTCGAGATGAGTTGTTGAAGCGGATTCTAACCCTCGAGGCGGAAAACATGCAACTTGCCAGGTCGGTTGCCCGGCAGCAGACGGATTACGATGCGTTGGCCAAGCTGATCCGGCGCATTGCCGATAATGCTCCGGATATGATCTGGGCCAAGGATATGGACAACCGCTACCTGTTCGCCAACCGGGCCTTGTGCCAGCGACTGCTCATGTGCGAGAGCCCTGAGGCGGTGGTTGGCAAAAATGATGTCTACTTTGCGGATATGGAGCGGGCGAACGGACAGCGCCATACGTTTGGCGAAGTGTGTGAAAACTCAGACGAGATCGTTAAAGCCAAGCAAAAAGCCATGCGATTTGTGGAGGACGGGCTGGTTCGCGGGCAATATCTGGTTCTGGACGTCCACAAGGCACCGCTTTTGGATGAATCGGGCGCGATGATCGGCACCGTCGGCTGCGGCCGGGACATTACCCGTGAGCGGCAGATCCAGAAAGACCTGATGGAAAGCCGTGCTAGCCAGCATCTGCTCATGGAAACCGCTTCTGATTTTGCCGTCTTCCGGCTTCAGGCGAATCCGGTCCGCCCCAGGTGGCTGAAGGTGATTTTTATCAGCCCGTCGGCAAAAGATATCGCCGGTATCACGCCGTTGCAGCAGGTCAATCGATGGTTCAAGGTTTATCCGGATGATCGCAAAGCTTTGCGTTACGCCTACGTCAAGGGATACACGGATTTCAAATTCAACCATCGGTTCAGGATTTTTCATCCTGTTCTTTCCCGGTGGCGATGGATGCACGTTATCGCTACCTGCGTCAATGGCCCGCAGGAAAGTTACGTCAATGGCATCATGTTCGACATCACCGATCAGATGGAAAGCAAGGAGGCTCTGGCAGCCAAGGGCCGGGAACTGGAGTCCCGAACCGACAACCTTTCTGAGGTTAACACGGCACTTAAGGTGCTGTTGAAAAAGCGGGACGAAGACCGCAAGACCCTGGAGGAAAAGGTCCTGTATAATGTCAAATCCCTGATTCGACCCTATTTAAACAAGATGAAGCGCAGTGGGCTGGACGCCAAGCAAAAAGCCTATCTCGAAATTCTGGACTCCAACCTCAACGAGATCGTTTCGCCGTTGAGTCGCAAGCTTTCCTTCGATTACCTTGGATTCACCCCGACCGAGATCAAGGTTGCCACCATGGTCAAACAAGGGAAAAAGGCCAGGGAGATCGCTCACCTGCTCGACATCTCTACCCGGACCGTCGAAGGATACCGATACGCCATCCGTGATCGGTTAGGCATCAAAGGAAAGAAGGTAAACCTTCGTACCTACCTGTTTTCCATCCAATAATCCAGGGTTCTGAAAACCAGCGACCGTGGACATTCAGCCTATACAAGCAGATTGACGTACCAGAAAATAAGGGCTTTGCCGAAAAACAGGTAGATGATCGCCCCCATGGCCAGAAAGGGGCCGAAGGGAATGGCCAGTTTCATGCCCTTTCCGGATTGGATCATGGCCAGCAAACCAACAATGGTGCCGATGGCCGATGCGGCGAAAAGGGTGAACAGAATACCCTGCCAACCGATCATGGCACCGATCATAGCCAGCAGTTTGATATCTCCGCCCCCCATACCCTCTCTTCCTGTAATCAGCTGGTAGACCCAGGCGACAGCGAAAAGGCTTCCGCCACCCGCCACAATGCCTAAGGCGCTGGCTTGCCAGGTGACGGTGGGGACGGCCAGGGCGGCCAGGAAGAAAAGCGGGATCCCGGGCAGTGAAATCGAGTCCGGAATGATCCGGTGGTCCAAGTCGATAAAGGTCACCACGGTCAGGGTCGCGATGAAGATGAAAACGACCAGCCCATGAATCGTGGGGCCGAAGGACAGGGCGCAGGCCAGGGCGAAGAGCCCGCCCAAAAGTTCCACAAAGGGGTAGCGGATAGCGATGGAGGCCCCGCAGCTGCGGCATTTTCCCATGAGCAGCAGATAGCTGAGGATGGGAATGTTGTCGTAAAATGGAATCATCGTTTTGCAGCGGGGGCAGCTTGAACCCGGATGAACGATGGACAAGGCGGCCGGTATGCGATAGATGCAGACGTTCAAAAAGCTGCCGATGCAGGCGCCGAAGATAAAAGCCAGAATGTATACGGTCAGGGGTATCGCCATGTCAGTCCGTTCTTGAGTGTTGACCAGAATTAGCGGTTCGTTCTGGAAACGTTCATAATAACGATGCTAAAGCTTCTTAAAAGAACCGGCGTGCCATTGTCAAAGAAAAATTAAGTGTTATTATATAAGACATTTTGCGATACGGACGTTTGGGCGGGGCCGTGAATGTGAATCGGTATTGATATCTTCAGGAGTCACGATGGGCGAAACTGATAAAGATGATCTGATCAGCATTATTGAGGAGGACGACCCGGAAGCGGCCATTCCAGCGATCCTTCCCATGATGCCGGTGCGGGATGTGGTAATCTTCACGGATATGCTGCTGCCGCTGTTTGTAGGGCGTGAAAAGTCGGTCAACGCCATTGAAGAGTCGATTTCAAAGGACCGCTATTTGTTTGTGGCCACGCAGATCGACCCGGGTATCGAAAATCCCAAACCTGAAGAGATATACCAGATCGGAACGGTCAGCCGGATTCTGAGGATGCTCAAGTTGCCGGACGGTCGCGTCAAGGCACTCGTTCAGGGAATCGCCAAGGCAAGGATTGCCAAATATGTGCGCAAGCGATCCGTGTTCCGTGTGAAAATAGACATCATCGAGGAACCGGAATCCTCCACTGTTGATCTGGAAGCCGAGGCGTTGATGCGCAACGTTCGGGAATATTCCGAGAGAATCCTGACCTTGCGCGGCGAATATACCAACGAGGTGGGGTCCATTCTTACCAGCATTGAAGACCCCGGCAGACTGGCGGACCTGGTGGCCTCCAACCTTCGATTGAAAATCGACGAGGCCCAGGCAATAATTGAAATCATCGATCCCTTCCAACGTCTCAAAAAGGTGAACGATCTGCTGTTCCACGAAGTGGAACTGTCAGCCATGCAGGCCAAGATCCAGTCCGAGGTCAAGGACGAAATCTCCAAGAGTCAGAAAGACTATTTCCTCCGTGAGCAGGTTCGGGCCATTCATAAGGAACTGGGAGAACTGGACGAGCGCACCCAGGAAATAGAAGAGTATAAAAACAAGATCAAGCGCGCGAAGATGAGCCCGGATGCCAGACAAGAAGCTGACAAACAGCTCCGCCGGCTGGAGCAGATGCATCCCGATTCAGCAGAATCGTCGGTGGTTCGAACTTATCTGGACTGGATGGTGGAACTGCCCTGGAACAAGTCTACGTCGGATGTCATCGACATCGTAAAGGCTAAATCCGTGCTGGATCAGGATCACTACGGCCTGGAACGGATCAAGGATCGTATCCTGGAGTTTCTGAGTGTTCGCAAGCTCAACCCCATGACCAAAGGTCCCATTCTTTGTTTCGTTGGCCCTCCGGGGGTTGGAAAAACGTCTCTGGGCCGGGCCATCGCCAATGCCATGAAGCGAAAGTTCGTCCGAATTTCTTTAGGAGGTATACGGGATGAAGCGGAGATTCGGGGACATCGCCGCACATACATTGGTGCACTGCCCGGGCGAATCATCCAGGGATTGAAACAGGCCGGTTCCAATAACCCGGTGTTCATGATGGATGAAATCGATAAGCTGGGTGCCGATTTCAGGGGAGACCCCTCTTCGGCGCTTTTGGAGGCATTGGATCCCGAACAGAATTCTGAATTCAGCGATCACTACCTCAATCTCAGCTTTGATCTGTCCAAAGTTATGTTCATCCTGACTGCCAACATTTCTGACACCATTCCGTCGGCACTGTTGGACCGCATGGAAGTGATCAACCTGTCCGGCTATACTGAAGAGGAGAAAAAAACCATTGCGAAAACGCATCTGATTCCTCGGCAGGTCAGGGAGAACGGAATTAAGCCCCGTCAGATCAGTTTCAGCGACGGAGCTGTTGTCCAGGTTATTAATGAGTATACCTCGGAGGCAGGGCTGAGAAATCTCGAACGCGAGTTGGGAACCCTTTGCCGAAAAGTGGCTCGACGGATTGCCGAAGGGGCAAAAGGGCCGTTTCAGGTGACCCGTCAGTCTCTGGAGAAATACCTGGGACCGCCCAAATATTATCCGGAGATGGATAAGGAGCACAGTCAGGTCGGCCTCTCCACAGGCCTGGCATGGACCCAGGTTGGTGGGGAAGTGCTGTATGTGGAGGCATCGCTGATCAACGGGAAAGGGGAGATGATTCTTACCGGCCAGTTGGGTGAGGTCATGCAGGAGTCGGCCCGGGCGGCACTGAGTTACGCAAGGGCAAATATCGATCTGTTCAAAGTGAAAGATGAGATCTTCGACAACCGGGATATTCACATTCATGTGCCGGCCGGCGCCATTCCTAAGGATGGTCCCTCTGCGGGCATCGCAATGGCAACGGCCCTGATTTCGGCGCTGACCGAACGGCCGGTCAATAAGGATGTGGCCATGACCGGCGAGATTACCCTGCGGGGGCGGGTGCTGCCTATCGGCGGGTTGAAGGAGAAAGCCCTGGGAGCCCTTCGCGCCGGTATTAATACGGTGATCATCCCGGAAAAGAATAAAAAGGACCTCGTGGAGATTCCCAAGAACGTCAAGCGCAAAATCAAGTTTGTTCCCGTCCGGAACATGGACGAGGTTCTGGAGATTGCCCTGGAGCCGGCGCTCCCAAAAAAGTCCAGGGCCCCGAAGGTGAGAAAAAAGACCCCGGATAAACCCCGGTCATGAACCTTCTGGCCGTTGACACCTCCACCGCCAGCTGCAGCGTGGCCCTGTTCAATGACGACCGGCTGCTTGAGGAAGCGGTTTATACGGCGGGAAAAACCCATTCCCGTCATCTGATGTCGATGATTCGCAGGATCCTTGAGAATTGTCGATGTGATCCGGTGGATATTGGAGGTATTGCCGTCACCCGAGGGCCTGGAACCTTCACCGGACTGCGGATCGGCATCAGTACGGTAAAAGGGCTTGCCGTGGCCACAGGGGCACCGGTAGTCGGGATCAGTAGCCTGGCTGCACTGGCTTTTCCGTTTTCCCTCCAGGATTGCCCCGTGGTGGCCATGATCGATGCACGACGGGGAGAAATTTACCACGCCCAATTTCGCGGCGTCACCGGTGGAGTTCCCGAATTGGCCGTACGGGTATCGGTGTGCTCACCGGAAACGGCCGCAGCGCAGTTGCCTGACAATGCAGTCCTGGTTGGCTCCGGTGCAGTTCTTTATCGGGAGGTCTTTGAAACCCGCTGCCCGCGCATCCGATTTGCCGATACGACTCAGCATGTGATTCGGGCCTCATCAGTGGGCATGCTGGCCCTGTTGCGGTTCCATCAACAAGATGTCGATCCCATTGGTGCCCTGAGTCCGGAATATATCCGCAAATCCGACGCTCAGATTCATGCAACCGGCCATCAACTGGGTGCCCAAACGACCAGACGTGACATTTAGTGGCCATTGAACAGCACACCCACCATGGATTTTGGATGGTGCCTGTCTGGCTGCCCGACGACCCGAGTAGACCATCTTTCATGGGCTGTGGATTTGTTTTGAAACGGATGGCGGGTAGCTGTTGACACGGACGCAGGCATTGGATATAGGTAACCCTTTAAAAGGGTTGAAGAAAGCCTTTTGCCGGCATTTGATGGCGCCGGGGAGCATGAGATGACAACATTTAACTGGTCCGATCCACCCAGTCAGACAGCCTTTCCAGTGGCAAAGGCCGGATATCCGTTCATAATCGCATCCGCTTTTGCCACTGCTGTTTTTGCGCTGCTTGGAGTAGCCTTTCTGGCTGTTCTGGGGCTTTTCACCACCGGGTTTATCTGCTATTTTTTCAGAGATCCGGATCGCTTGGTTCCGACGGGCGAGGGGATAGTGGTTTCGCCAGCCGACGGCAAGGTGATCAAAGTGGAACCGGTGGGTCAGACGCCTTACTTTGAAGGCGCCTGCACTCGGATCAGTGTTTTTATGTCTGTCTTCAACGTCCATGTCAACCGGGTGCCCCATGAAGGGACGATCCGGCAGGTGACTTACCACCCTGGAAAATTTTTTTCCGCGAACCTCGACAAGGCGTCAACGGACAACGAACACAATGCCCTGCTATTGGAAAGCCCGGCCGGTAAGCAGGTGGGATTTGTCCAAATCGCCGGGCTGGTCGCCCGGCGTATTGTCTGTGCGGTCAAACCCGGCGATGTTTTGAAACGGGGACATCGTTTTGGTATGATCTGTTTTGGTTCCCGGCTGGACATTTACCTGCCTCCCGAGACGGATGTCCGGGTTACGGTGGGAGATAAAGTCCAGGCCGGCAGCAGCATTATAGGTAAATGGTAGAGGAACTATCCCGAGGCGTAATGTAAACGCTGTTTCACCAAGCGCTTCAGTTTTTCACACCCTGTTAGAGGAAAACAAGCCGGTCAAACCGTTGCTTTAAATTAAATCCGGAACCCCTTATTTCCCCAATGGCCTGTGCCGTGGGGATCTGTTTTTCTATAACCGGGTAAAAAAAATAAAAACGAGAACCATTTAGGAGTCGCCCATTGGAAAGAATACCCATGACCAGGAACGGTTACCAGACGCTGAAAAAAGAGCTGGAATACCTCAAATCTACCGAAAGGCCCCGCGTTATCCGGGCTATTGAAGAGGCACGGTCCCATGGAGATCTCAGTGAAAATGCCGAATATGATGCGGCCAAAGAACGTCAGGCCTTTATTGAAGGTCGGCTCAGTGAATTAGGATACAAACTGGGAAATGCAGAAATTATTGACGTGGACAACCTCCCCAAGGATCGGGCGGTGTTCGCCTGCACGGTGATGCTTGAAAATGTGGATACCGGCGAAGAGGTGGAATACCAACTGGTGGGCCCCGAAGAATCCGACATCGAAAAAGGCCGAATTTCGGTTACCTCGCCTCTGGGAAAAGCCATCATCGGGAAAAAGCCCGGAGAAGAGATTGTGCTCAACGCGCCGGCCGGCAAGAGAGTCTATGAACTGGTGGAAATTTTGTAAAGAGGAGAAATTCCGTGGCACGAATTACTGTTGAAGATTGTCTGGAAAAAGTACCGAACCGCTTCAAGCTGGTTCATATGGTTGCCGCCCGGGTACGGCAGATCCGTGAGGGATCTGAATACCTGGTCAGTTCTCCGAAAAACGAGGACATTGTCGTCGCCCTCCGGGAAGTCGCCGCCGGAAAGGTTGTGGAAAAAAGAGAATCCGATCAATAGCCGGTCGATCTGGAAGTGTTCCCCTTGTCCCGGCACAGCTACACATACAAAGCGCTGAACAGCCTGGTTGGTAAGGCCATTCACCGCTACGGCATGATCGAAGACGGTGACCGCATCGCAGTGGGGCTGTCCGGCGGCAAAGACAGCCTGACTTTGCTGTGGGCGCTGGCTGAACGGCAAAAACGGGTGCCGGTTCACTACGATCTGTTTCCTGTTTATGTGGATCCCGGTTTCCCGGGCGGGTTTTCTGACGAATTGGCAGAAACCTGCCGACAGCTGGGGGCGAAACTGACGATCGATCGAACGGACCATGGTATTGTCGCCCACAGTGCGGTGAACCGGGAAAACCCCTGTTTTCTGTGTGCCCGGCTCCGGCGCAAACGACTGTTCGAAATCGCCGATGGGCTAGGGTGCACCAAACTGGCATTGGGGCATAACAAAGACGACGTCATTGAAACGTTCTTCCTAAATATATGTTATGCCGGAGAGACCAGCACCATGGTTCCGCGACAGGAATTATTCAATGGCCGGTTCATCGTGATCCGCCCGCTGGCGATGGTCGATGAAAAAAGAATTCGGCATTTTGCAAAGGCGCTGCAGTTTCCCCCGTTCACCAATCCTTGTCCATCGGCCGGGACCACCAAACGTTCGGAAATCAAGGCGATGCTGGAAGGACTTTATCGAACCAATCGCAAGATCAAGGGCAATATTTACCGGGCCATGAGCCATGTGAAGATGGATTACCTGTTAAAATAACCAAAACGAGCAACTCCGCCGTCAAATAGGCCGATCATGAAAGATGTACAAAATGAGCGGGATCACCGGAATATCCCTATCGATAAAGTAGGCATCAAGAACCTGCGCTACCCCATCCGTGTCAAAGATCGCCGCGATGGTTCCCAGAGCACCATTGCTTCCATTAACATGTACGTGGACCTGCCCCAGGAGTACAAGGGCACCCATATGAGCCGGTTCGTCGAGATGCTTCACCTCTTGAAACCGGAGATCTCGCTGAAGAAATTTTCCGTGCTCCTGGAGGCAATGAAAATGAATCTGGACGCCGCTTCGGCCCATATCGAGGTGAGCTTTCCTTATTTTATCGAAAAACAAGCCCCGGTAAGCCATGCACCGGGTCTGATGGACTACAATTGCCGGATTACCGGATCGAGTAATTCACGCAACGAAATTGACCTGGTTTCCGAAGTCAACGTGCCTATCACTTCGGTCTGCCCCTGTTCCAAAGAGATTTCAGATCACGGTGCCCACAATCAACGTGGCATCGTTCAACTTAAAACCCGCTTTAAAAAGTTTATTTGGCTGGAGGACATGATCGAACTGATCGAATCGTGCGCCTCCTGTGATGTATTTTCAGTGTTGAAACGGGTTGACGAGAAGCATGTGACGGAGCGGGGATTTTCCAACCCGAAATTTGTTGAGGATGTGGTCCGGGACGTCTCCGAACGCCTCATTGCCGACGACAACATCACCTGGTTCTCCGTCAGTGCCGAAAATTTCGAATCCATCCATAACCACAGCGCCTATGCGCAGATCACCAATGGCGTCGGGCCAGCTATCTGAGGCCCGGAGGGCCGGAATGGGAGGACGGGGCATAGAGGATCGATTCGTTGCCCTCCATCTTCTGACCGCAGACGCCTGTCATCGGTCATCCGTCCCGCCTATCTGACGCTGGTTTCGATTTTCAGGTCGTATTTGTCGATCTTTGCGTGGAGGGTCGGGCGGGACATACCCAGCAGCTTGGCGGCCTGGGACCGGTTCCCGCCCGTCAGGTTCAGGGCTTCCCCCACCAGCACGCTGCCGAAGTGGTCCATGCAGTTCTCGAAGAGGTTTTCCTGCCCCCCCCGGGAGAGCAGATTACGAATCCAGGACCGGATTCTGTCGTCGCAGGCGTCTTCACTGGACGGGTGGTTTTTGGCGTCACCGCCGGTCGCGTGGGTGATGTCCGCCAGGCTTAGCGGAGCGCCCCGGTTGAAGATCAGCGCTTTCTGAAGGGTGTTGGACAGTTCCCGGATATTTCCGGGCCATGGGCTGGAGACCAGCATGGACATGGCTTCCCGGGTGATTCCCGGGTTTTCGAGGCCGAGTTCCGATGAAAAGCGGGTCATAAAATAATCGGTCAGCAGCGGAATGTCGCCGGTGCGTTCGCGGAGGGGGGGCAGCCAGATGGTGATCACCTTGAGGCGATAATAAAGATCCTCCCGGAACTGGCCTTTCGTAATCAGATGCTCCAGATCCCGGTTGGTAGCGGCGATAATTCGTACATCCACCGGGATGGTTTCCCGGCCACCCAGCCGCTCGACGCTTTTTTCCTGGAGCAGGCGGAGCATCTTGGCTTGCAGATTAAAGGGCATGTCGCCGATTTCATCCAGGAAAACCGTACCCCCGCTGGCTTGCTCGATTTTGCCTACCCGTCGGTGGGTGGCACCGGTAAAGGCCCCTTTTTCATAGCCGAACAGCTCGCTTTCCAGCAGCGTGTCCGGGATGGCCACGCAGTTGATCACCAGAAAGGGTTTTTCTGAACGGATGCTGTGCTGGTAAAGGGCACGGGCCACGAGTTCTTTGCCGGAGCCGGATTCGCCGCGAATGAGCACGGTGGCATCGGTGGCCGACACGCGGCCGATGGCTTTATACACCTCCTGCATTGCCGGGCTTTTGCCGATGATGGCCTCACCCTGATTTTTGTCCGGCGAGGCGTCCATATCCACCGGTGAGCGCATGAAGCGGCCGGCCTCCAGGGCCTGTCGAATGGTGGATAGCATCTGGGGGATGTCAAAGGGTTTGATCACATAGTCGAAGGCGCCGATTTTGGTGGCTTCGATGGCCGTTTCCGTGGTGCCGAAGGCGGTCATGACGATTACCGGCAACTTTTGCTCGATGCGGTGGATCTGCCTAAAGGTCTCGAGGCCGTTCATCCCCGGCAGGCGCACGTCCAGTACCACCAGGTCGGGAATGGTTTCGGAGACGATACGCAAACCAGCTTCGCCCGATGCGGCGGTGCGGACCGCATAACCCTCTTCTTTCAGCAATCGCTCGAAACTGATGCGCAGTTGATCGTCGTCATCGATGATCAGTATGGTGTTCACAGGTCTCCTCCTATTGTGGGAAGAACGATGCAAAAGGTCGTTCCCCGATCTTCCTCCGAGGTTAGATCGACGCTGCCCCCGTGCTCCTTGATGATTCGGGAAACAATGCTCAGCCCCAGTCCCGTGCCGTCTTCCTTGGTGGTGTAAAAAGGATCGAAGACCTTTTTTACTTCGGTGGCGGCAATGCCAGGTCCGTTGTCCGAAATGCAGATCTCGGCCTGCCGGCGGTTCGGGGGGGAGTCGATCACGCGTTCATGGATATCGATGGCGCCGCCGCCGGTCATGGCTTCACAGGCGTTGACGATCAGGTTGACCAGCACTTCCTTGAGCTGGTCCGGATCCGCGTCGACGGCCGGCAGCATTTCGTTGCGATGGATGGTGGCCTTGACATTGTATGACTCCAGACGGTAGCGGAGCAGTTGAATAGCGGTGTCCACCACCGTGGAGGGGCTCACCGGCTGCATCTTCAATTTGGGGGGACGGGAATATTCCAAAAAGTTCTGCACGATCGTGTCGATGTGGTCGATCTCTTCTGAGATGACGTCGAAGTCCTCCTTCTGGGTGCCGGACAGCTTCAGGGAACGGTTCAGGGAGAACAACCGCATCTTGACCGAGGTGAACGGGTTGCGCACGCTATGGGCCATGCCCGCCGCGAGTTTGCCCACCATGGCCATCTTGTCGGCCTGAAGCAGGGTTTCACGGCTCTTTTCAAGCTCCACATGGGTTTGCCCCACGTCTTCAATGAGTCCCCGCACACTCTGGCTCAAGGTTTTGACATCATTGCCGGATTTTTCGATGTTTCTGCTGCGGCTGGTTTCCCGAATCAGGGCGCGCAGGGGATTGAGAATCTGGTAAACCAGCAGGTAGGCCAGCAGCACTACCAGCAGGATTTGGGTGACGATGACCGCCATGGCCGTGTCCCTCAGTCGGGCCGCCTCGATCAGGGCCTCCTCTTTGGCGGCCATGATGGATTGTGTATGCTCGCGCTTGTATTCCTCGCACAGCTGGAGGATGGCAAAAAAACGGCTGCGAACGTCCTGGTGCAGCTTGGATCCGAATTCGACCTTGCCGGTCTTATAATAGTTGATCACCTGGTCCTTTTCCCTGATGTATCGGGCATATTCGTCGGCAATATGGTCAATGGCTTGCCTCTGCCCGGGAGATTGGGCCAGCAACCGGGCCTGACCCAGCTGTTCACTGAACAAGCGGCGGTACTTTTCCAATTGGATCAGCCAGTCCGGGTTGCCGTCGAGGAAATAATAGGAGACAAATCCTTTCTGGTTGACCAGGGTGATTTCCAGTGATTCGGCACTTTGAAAGGCCACCAGGTTTTCATCGGTAATAGCGGTCAGTACGCCTTCGATGCTGTAGGAATACCATACCATTATTGCCGCCCCGGATAAGGTCACCAGAAAAATAGCGACCAGATGAATGAAAATCCGGTTTTTAAGACTGATGCGCGTCCACATTAGCGTCCCTTTCACCCAACGGGTGCATGAGATACGGCAAGAATGGCGTCGATCTGTTTCTGAATCTGCACCCGATAGCGTTCCACCATCGCCGGGTTGGCCATGATCATGTCCAACTGGCGCGTGTGAATGGTCAGGTATCCGAGAATTTTCAATTTGGCAACCATGATTTCGGCATCATATTGCTCTATGCGCGCACGCAGGGCATCCTTGGTCACTTCGGTCCGGAAGCCGTGGAAATCGAGGATCTCTTTTACGAAGCGCACACGCCTTAGCCGCCTGTTGAAATCCGCTGCACCGCCCTTGAACTGAAAGCTGACGTAGTTTTCCGTGGTTCGATCCCCCACCAGGGCTTCGGTGATGCAAAAATGGAATCCGAGCCTGGACTGGAGGCTGCAGTAGTTCTTCGATATCATAAAATAGTTGCGGTTGGCCATGGTTGTCCGCACCGTGGGCAAAAGGGCCTGGTTCTGGGTGGCCTGGAACATCACCGAAACGAATCCTTTCCCGTCCACCGGCGGCGGTCCTTCCCAGGGAAAGGCGGTGATGCCGGCCCACAGGGCCAGCATGGGCATAGAGGTGATGTTGTCGATATCCACATAGCGCTCCATGGACACATCCGTCCTGAATCCGTCATCTAAATTGAGCACCCACCACTGCATGGGGATCTGGGCCCGCAGCTGTTTTGAGGAACGCTCGGGAAACCGGTGGGCCTTGCCGAATCTGAACATCTCATGCACACTTTTTTCGTGGCAGAAACGGGTGATGTCATGGAGCGTCCGGCAATTGGAGGCCTTGAACCCCGGGCTGTCCGGATCCAGCAGGTTCAGCGGAATGATCAGTTCGGATGCTTTTTCGAGGAGTTCGAAAACTGGTGTGCCTTCCATCAGGTTCCTGGGCGGCGGCCGATCGGAAATGTCCAGCAATGACCGAACCTGGCCAGGGTAGATGCGGCAATCGTCTGCATCCACCGTGATCTGCCCCTGGCCGGACAGGCGATCGATGACCCCGGCAGCACCGAACAGGGCGGGAACGCGGAACTCTCTGGCCACATTGGCCAGGTGCCCGGTGAGGCCGCCCTTTTCACTGACCACTGCCGATGCCCGGGGCAGCAGCGCAGCCCAGCGCGCCAGGGCGCGGTCGGTGACCAGCACCGCCCCATCGGGAAACTGGAGGGTATCGACATCTTTCATCACCCGGTAGACCGGCCCCGATGCCACGCCGGGAGAGGCGGTAATGCCACCCTGGAAGAGGACCGGCGGACGGTCGTCATGATCGCCTGATGGGGGTAAGGGGGCCGGGGCATCGCTGTTGACCTGCAGCGGGCGACATTGCAAAAGGATGATTTCGCCGGATTGATCAATGGCCCACTCGATGTCCTGGGGGCAGCCGTAGTAATCTTCGATTTTGACGGCCAGCGCGGCCAGATCAAGGGCCTGCCTGTCTGTGAGTGATGCCCGCTTCATCTCTTGCCCGGTGTCGTCCAGACGGCACACCCCTTCTCCCGGATAACAGACATATTTTTTCTCTTTGGCGGCGATGTTCCGGTGCGTGATTGAAAGGGCAGGGGACTTGGTCACCTGGAACAGGTCCGTTGCCGTGGTCCCATCGACCACTGCCTTGGGCAGTCCCCAGGCCGAATTGATGATTACCGATCGATCCCGGATGTTCATCGGGTTGGCCGAATAGAGCACCCCGCCGCTGACGGCATCCACCATCTCCATCACCCCCACACACATTTCCGTATCCTCGTCGGCAAGGCCTCGACTGAAGCGATAGGCCATTACCGCCGGGGAATAGGCGGCAGCTACGATCTGCTTGTAGGTGTCGGCCAGATGATCCCGGGAAACGTTGAGTGCACTGTGATAAAGGCCGGCAAAGGAGGCGCCCTCACGGTCCTCGTTCAAGGCGCTCGACCGCACGGCCATGTTAGGCTCCCGGTTGCGGCGGGACGCCAACTCCTGGTATGCGGCCATGATAGCGGCTTCCAAATCCTGGGGCAGCGGGGCGTCCTGAATCAACCGGCGAATGTCCGCACTGGTGGTGTAAAGCTGGTGGTGCCCTTCTTCTTCCGCGCTCTGGATGCGCCGCTGGATTTCGGTTTTCAGGTCGTTTTGCTCCAGGAAAAGACGAAAGGCCTTGGCGGTGACCACAAAGCCGTCCGGGACCCTTACATTCAGCCGGTTGGCGATTTCCCCGATGCTGGCCATTTTCATGCCTGCCTGGTCGGCAAAGGTTTTGTCCAGAATGGAGAAAGGGAGAATCAGGGGCCCGGTCGTTTCGACCGGCCGTTGTGTGATCAGCATCGATTCGAGAGACAGCCGGATCGCTTCCAGGCGGTCCGAAAGGGCCTTGTATTTGCCCGGGGCCAGCGCATGCAGGTGTTTGACGATCTGATAGACCCGGGTATAGACCCCCATGGTGCGGGATCGGATGAATTTCATACCGAAGGGAACATTGCCCGTCATTGCCTGTTCCAGTTCGGTCATGATTTCCAGGGCTTGGTTGTTGGCATTGAGCAACAGCTTGAACTGATGGTAACGCGATTGAAATTCAAGCCGGAGGACCCGGGCATCGTCTTCGTCGATCGGCGCACCTTGGGATTTGAACCAGCTGAAAAAATGTTGAAGTCGGCCCATGGCGCCCAACCCTGTCTGCTATTATAAAATTCCGCAACAACCGTTAGAAACTGCTTTTCATGCTGTCCCTTTCCCCTCATGGGGCGAAGGACAGTTGGTACAGCCTTTGTTCAAACAGGGAGCAGAGCAAAAAACCGCCTCCCTCCTTCCTTGAGGAGAGAGGGAGGCGATGAAGCTTATAAATCATCGTTTCGGCAATCAGTGCTCCAGGCGCAAGCCCGCGCCCTCGAACAGATACATGATGCCGAATCCATACCACAGGGTGTAAATCACGTAAAAGATCAGCGAGAAAATAACCACACCAATACGATCGGAGATATTCTGACCTTCAATACCATAATAATTATAAGCCGTCTCCACCGCTTTTTTGTTGACCAGCTCAGCCATCTTGGCCGCATTGAATTTTTTCTGCTTTTTCAGATCGAAATCCATAGCCTTGAGCGCACTCCACCAGTTGTAGAGCGCCATCTTTTCGGCATACCCGTATTTTGCGGATACGGCGGCGCCGTCATTGTCATACATGTGCTGGGCGTCATCCAGACAGTGATTGAGGATCTGGATCATGTTGCCCGTCACGATGAGTTGCGCGCCGTTCTGGCCCACCTGGGCCCCGGTTTTCATAAAAATCGGTACGGTCTGCTGTGCCTGGACTTCGCTTTTCATGGTCAGGGTCACGGTCAGATCCGGTGTCTGAAGGGTCTGCACATCCTTGCGCACCGCATCGATATAATAAGCCGATCCCTTGGAGATGGAGTTGTAAAGGTTGTCAAGGTATTCCAATCCGTTTTTCCCGCCGAAAAGGGGCAGGAATATGGCGATGAAAACGGCGGTGAACAGCACCATCAATGTCAGGCCGGCCATGAATTTGGGTTTATTGGCGATCATACGTGTTCTCCTTCCCCCTTAAGCTGTCCGATGTTTTTCAAAAATGTGCCGATGACCCAGACGCCGAAGCCGCCGATAACGATGAAAAAGGCCCATATACCGATGGTATCCAGTGTCGCGCCCATGCCTTTGGAGATGTCGATCACCCCCATTTCCCCCAGTTTGGCGGGCAGGGCGAAGAACCGGTTGACGAACCCTGCCAGCACTGCCATGGCGTAGAACCCACGAATAGTGATGCCTGGGACTACTTTGGTGACCATGGCGCCGATCTGGATGCCCAGCAGGGATCCCAGCAGCATACCCATGGCCAGGGTGTAGAAGATGAATCCATAGATGGCATACTGGCTGATGGAGGCGTAGCCGGCGGTGAAGACGATCTGGAAAATGTCGGTGCCCACTGTGGTCATGGAAGAGACCCCCAGCATGTAGACGAAGATGGGGAAGGTGAGAAAACCGCCGCCCACGCCCATGATACCGGCTGCCAAGCCGACCAGGGCGCCGGAGAGAACGAGAAACACCCAGGAGATGCTTCTGCCGCCGGGGGTGAAGTCGAAGTCGAATTTGACCATGGGGGGGATGTTGACCGATTGGAGCTTTTTGGGCAGCCCGCCCAGATCCGTACCTTCAGCTTTGCCGCCATGACCGCCGCCACCGTGGGCATCGCCGGTGTCGCTGGATTTCCTGGCCTTGAGAAAATCGTACATGGAATAAAACCCCAGAAATCCGAGCATGAGGGCGTAGATGGTGGTGATGAAAGTATCCGAAAGCACCGGGTTCAGCTCGTAGAGCACGCGATTGAGGACCCCGCCGGCAGTGGCCCCTAAAATGGCACCGAGGAGAAATACCACGGCCAGCGGGACAGACACGTTGCCCAGTTTGCGGTGGATGATGCTGCCCATGATGGCCTTGGCGAAAATGTGAAACAGATCGGTTCCCACTGCCAGTATACCCTTGATGCCGGCGCTCATCAGGGCAGGAGCGATGATGAAACCGCCTCCTGCGCCGATGCAGCCGGTGATCAGCCCGGCGCCCAGGCCGATGAGAATGGAGACAATAAAGATCCCGGTGGAGTAAAATGCCGGGCTGTAGGCCTTTTTGCCGCCGAGAATGTCAGGGATGGCACTTCCCATCTGCTCCGCGAAAACAATGCCCCCCAGGATGATCGGCACCAGCAACATCAGGAGCATCATTACCCGCTTGCGGCTGCCAAGAATATTGGCTGACATCTGGATTTCCCATTGTGCGTGGGCTTTGGCCCCTTGCATCATAAAACTGCCCCACTGTTTGAAGAAGTTCATATCCTCCCTCGCTTTTCTATTAAAGGTTGATCGTCAATATGGGTATTAAGCGCTGTCGGCGCCGTCTCAGGCTGCCGGGCTCACCTCAGTTGTTCGGCCATTTGCCGGATTTTGCCCTCATGGATCATTTTTTTCTTGAAGGCGTCCTCGGCCTTGTAGAGCAATTCATCCATGTCCATGGGCTTCATCAGGTAGTCGAAGGCTCCCATTTCCATGCCTTCGATAGCCACTTCCATGCTGGCGTGACCGGTGAGCATGATCACTTCGGTCAATGGGAACTTTTTTTTGATTTCACGGAGGGTCTCGATTCCGTCCATGCCGGGCATGCGCACATCCAGGATGACCACGTCCGTGGCGTGGGTCGCCAACCATGCCAGTGCGGATTCTCCACTACCGACCCCCTGCACATCCACGTTGCGCCGTTGCATTCGTTTGAGCAGGGTGTTGAGGAAATCCGTTTCGTCGTCAACAAGAAGCAGTTTCATCGGTGTCATCCGTTCTCTCCCTGAGGCGGATCGCTTCGTTGATCTTTTCCACGAGTTCCGCCAGCTCGTGGGGTTTGGTCAGATAGTCAAACGCCCCGTAGCGTATGCCTTCGATGGATGCTTTTTCGGAGCCGTGCCCGGTAAGCATGATCACCGGCATGTGCGGGTCCATCTTTTTGAAAATTTTAAGGATTTCGATGCCGTCCATGTCTTCCAGCTTCAGGTCCAGTACGGCCACATCAAAGTCGGACCGCCTGAGCAAACGGATCCCTTCGCTGCCTGAAAAGGCCTGGGTGGTATGGATGTTGCGCTTGGCCAGCCGTTTGGACAGCACCTCGACAAATCCCTTTTCGTCATCCACCAGAAGCAGACGAATGGGTGCCGGACTGGGATTGTTTGGACGGTTGGGGTCCATAGTCTCCCTATGCGCGCCGCGCGGTGATTTCCTTGATCCGGGCATTGATGATCTTCTCCTCGTGCTGGCGTTTTCTGGCGGCCGCCTCCGTAACCTTGGCGATCAGGTGATCCATGTCGCACGGTTTCATCAGGTAGTCGAAGGCGCCGAGCTTCATGCCTTCGATGGCCGACTCCACCGTGGCATGGCCGGTAAGCATGATCACCTCCACCAGCGGCACCTGTCGTTTGATGGCCTGGAGGGTTTCGATACCGTCCATGCCGGGCATTTTGACGTCTAAAATCACCACTTCGGTTTTGCTGTCGGCGAGCAGTTTCTCCAGTGCGTCCTTGCCGCTGAAAGCGGTGCCTACCTCCAGATCCCGTCGGGTCAGACGCTTGGTCATCGCTTCCACAAAGGGAACCTCGTCGTCTACGAGCATGATGGTTGCTATTGCCATGGGGTGATCTCCTTTCTTTGGTGTTTCCTTTAATTACAGGTATCGGATGCCGATACGACGGTTCGGTTTTCCACGGTATCGTCGGTTTTAACCGGAATACGGATCTCGAAGGTGGTCCCCACGTCCAGTGCGCTTTTCACGGCGATGGTTCCACCCATTTTTTGAATGATGCCGTAGCAGATGGAAAGCCCCAGACCGGTGCCGCTGCCCACGGGTTTGGTGGTAAAAAAAGGATCGAAAATTCGGGCCAGGTTGGCCTTGGGGATTCCCGGTCCATTGTCGGCGACGCCGATAAGAATCTGCCCTTCTTCCTGCCTGGCGCTGATCTCCAGGGTGCCGCCGGTTTTATCCATGGCATCCAGGGCATTGTTGATCAGGTTGAGAAACACCTGCTGCAGCTCCGAATGGGAAGCGGAGATGGCCGGCAGTTTCGGCTCGAGACGCGTGGTCAACTCCACATTGCTGTATTTGGCACGCTGGGCCGACAGGGCGACGACTTCTTCGATGAGGTGGCCGATCTCGAAATCTTCGATGCGCGAATCGGTTTTGCGGGCAAAACTGAGCAATTTATGGGTGATCTCCTTGCAGCGCTTGCCCTGGGTGCGGATCTGGTTCAGGGCCCGCTCGAACTCCTTGATGTCCGCTTCGTTTTTATAGGCCCCATCTTCCATAAGGTCCTGGAGCCATCCGGCCTCCTCCACCATGATGGCTACCGGATTGTTGATCTCGTGGGCAATGCCGGCGGCCAACTCGCCGACCGAGGCCAGTTTGCCGGTCTCGATCACCTGTTCGTTCATGATCTCTTTTTCTTTGTCCGACGTGGCGATGCGGCGAACCATTCTGCCGGACATCCAGACCGCCATGGCCACGATGGCGATCCCGCCCAGGACGAAAAAGACAAGGGCGATGATCTGGGCATTGTGAAGGTCCGAGAAGGCATCGCTGCTGGCCTGTTTATATACCAGCAGCCAGTCGCCGCCCTTGAGCAGGGCGGAAACATACAGGCTTTTCACGCCGGCGCCATCCAGCCGCTCCTGGATCTCCACCTCTTTTCCCATGCGCGACAGGGTGGCAAAGTAGCGCGAGTAAATGTCCAAGGTGGGGGTGAAGTCAAATATGGGTTTGGTCTGAAACTGACCCTCACGATTCAGGATGTAGGCAAAGCCGGTTTCGCCGATGCGCACCTTTTCCACGAGACGGTTGAAGGAGAGAAAATCGATGGTTGCCCGGATGATCCATTTTTGGCCCTGCCAGGTTTTCCGAACGGCGATGATGAAGTGAGGCGACCCACGAAGCCCCAGAAATACGTCGCTGGTGAAATAGTTGCTCTGGATGGCTTTTTTAAACCAGTCCGCATCCGCGTAGATGGCATTTTCCAGGTTGAACGGCCCGGCATAGGCCACCTGCTGTCCCTGTTCGTTGACCACGCCAAGATCCACGAATACCGTCCCATAGGCGCTCTGCAGGCGGGAAAGGTCTTCAGCGATTATACCCGGCTGGCTGATACGGTCAAAATCGATGGAATCCGCCAGAAAGCGGATGTTCTGGACCTTTTCGTCCAAAAAGCTGTCGATGTTCTGTTTGTGTTTGAGGACCAGTTCCCCCAGGTGGGCAAATACCTTTTCATGGTGGGAAGAACTGAATTGGTCCAGGATGATCCCGGTCACGAGGACCATCGGCGTGAAGGAAATCACCATGACCAGCAGCACCATGTTGCGGGTGAGCGATCGGTAGTATGGGCTCAGGGGGGGGAGATTACGATTCATGGATCATCCCGTTGTCATGCAATGGTGGTTGTATGCCAAAAACACGCTGCCGTCTGGTAATTATCAAGTTCAATGCCAATTCCAAAATGTTTCAATGGCTTTGTAACCGTATGAAAAAATATATAAAAATGAAATTTTGAAAGATGGGATCCAGGTGTAAAAAAATCGGACTGTCAGAATATTTTACAAGCTGTAAAGGCGAAGAACAAGAAACGATGGAAACGGGAAACCCTCGGATTCAGCAGCCGTATCGGCTAAAAAGTCGGGGCCACCAGGCCTCGATATTTTCAGGTGTGAAGCAGTCATTAATTTCCCATACAAGGCGTTTCCCGTTGCCGGAAATCACCCTGTTTTCGGCAAACTGAAAATGGTGTATTTTCCCTCATGGCTTGATGGATGTTTGATGGCTGTGTTATTCAGCAACCTGACCGGAGGCGATCGGTCCGATTTTCAAAATATGAAGGGTTCAACATGAATAGTACATCGACTTTGATGTGGGGCATGATATTTGGTTCAATCGGATTAGGATTTTTTGTTTTTGGGAAAAAACAAAAATCTGTTATTCCGCTTTTCAGTGGTATCGGATTAATGGTGTTTCCCTATTTTATTTCAAACATTTATATTCTGCTTATTTCCGGTATCGTTCTGATAGCCATACCTTTCTGGATTAAGATATAGGATAGTGGTAACCGAAATTAAACGACCTATTTGCACCGAAACCTATTGCCACCATGCCTGAACTGCCTGAAGTTCAAAGCGTCGTTGACACCCTGTGCAGAAAGAACCTCCCCGGCCGACTGATTACCGGCGCATCGGTATACTGGTTCAAAACGGTCACAGACATGGACCCTGCGGACTTTTGCGAAAAAATCAAGGGACGAACCATCCGGCAGATCACCCGCCGGGGCAAATATATCCTGTTTGATCTGTCCAGCGGCCTGACGTTGATGATACATCTGCGCATGACCGGACGGCTGAACTGGGAACCCACGGACAAGCCACGCAACAAACATGAGCATATGATTCTGAACGTTGGCGAAACAGATACCCTGCGTTTCCAGGATACCCGCAAGTTCGGCCGTATCTGGCTGACCGGTGAGCCGGAGAAGATTCTGGACCGACTGGGCCCCGAACCCTTGGAAGAAAGTTTTACGATCGGGCGGTTTTTGACGATGCTGGGGACCACGAACCGCCAGATCAAACCGCTGCTGCTGGACCAGCGTTTTCTCGCCGGCCTGGGCAATATATACGTTGATGAAGCCCTCTGGGAATCCGGAATCCACCCGCAACGCATCAGCAGCTCGCTCACCCGTGATGAGGTCAAGGCGCTGCATCGGGCCATTCCGCATGTCCTGCGTAAAGGGTTGAGGAATCTGGGCACATCCCTGGGCACGGGCAAGAGCAACTTTTACCTGCCGGGCAACCGACCGGGCCGCAATGCGGAAGCACTCAACGTCTTTCGCCGCACCGGAATGGCATGCTTGCGCTGCAGCAGCATCATCGAGCGCATCGTGGTGGCCCAGCGCAGCAGCCATTTCTGCCCGGATTGTCAGAAGAAACAACCCTGACGGCCAACGCCTGCCATCGCGGGGTCGAGTTATCCTTTTGGGTCGAAATGCCGACTGCGGCTCAATTTTTCTCCTGACGGAAATTATTCTTGACGGCCGCTGTCACCCCATGGATGTGGTAGGGTGACGCTGAATAAGTATGGTGTCTACCCTTAGCGCGCTTGCCGGACCACCGTTCCTGCAGAAATCCTTTCCGGTCTTGGCCGGATCAATGGTTATTTTAACAAGGGTGAACCAAACGCTCGGGTTGGTTTTTATTCACCGGGGAAGAAGGCCGCGAATGCCTATATTTCGTTTCATGTAGTTTACGCCGCGGTTCCTATCGACCCATGTTTTAACCGTAATTTTCAATCGCGGAATAAGGGTCTGCGTGGTTCTAAATCAGGTCGAATTTTTTAAGCTTGGCATATAGGGTGTTGCGTCCGATTCCCAGCGCCTTGGACATCTTGCTGATGTTTCCCTGAAAGTTAAGATAGGCCCGGTGAATGGTCTCTTTCTGCATCGCCTCCAAATTGAAATTCGAGTGAGCCGCGACAGTTGACGGTCGATCGACACCGCGGATCTGCTCCGGCAGGTGCTCCCATTGAAGCACATCGGCATCCATCATGATGATGGCGGATTCGATGGCATGGCTCAGTTCGCGGATATTTCCGGGCCATTCATACGCTGCCAGGCTCTGGTAAAATCGAGGGTCGACACACCGGATCTTCCGGCCGAATTCCCGGGCAATGGTGGTGATAAAGGATCCGGCTAGCAACTCTACATCCTTGCCGCGACGGTTCAATGGCGGCAACGGGATGCGCACGACACTCAGGCGGAAAAACAAATCCTGCCGGAATTTTCCCTGGGTGACCATGGCATCCAGGTCCTGATTGGTGGCGGCCATGATGCGGACATCCACCGGTATCGGATTTTTTCCGCCGATCCGGGTGATCTTTTTCTCATCTAGAACGCGTAACAGATTGACCTGCATGGCCAACGGCATCTCAGCGATTTCATCCAGAAAAAGCGTTCCCCCGGATGCCTGCTCAAATTTTCCCGTCCGGCCACTCCGGCACGCACCGGTGAACGCCCCTTCAACATAACCGAATAGCTCACTTTGGATCAGTTCAGGTGGAATCGCGCCACAGTTGACGGCGACAAAGGACCGGTTGCGTCTCGGGCTTGCATGGTGCAGCGCCTGGGCCATGAGTTCCTTGCCGGTACCGCTCGGGCCTGTGATCAGAACCGTCGACGGGGTGGGGGCGACACGACGGGCGATTTTGACGGCCTGTTGGATAGCGCTGCTGTTGCCGATAATGGCTTTGAATGCGTCTTCCGTTTCCGATGGCGTGGCGGGTTCAGGCGATCGGACGGTCTGCAGTTCGTGAATGACAACCAAAATGCCGGCCAATGTATGGTTCGGGCTCAGAATCGGCAGCGCGCGGGTGTCGTAGGCACTGTTGCGGTGGCACCGGATACGAAAACCGCCATTTGATCGTGACTGGTAATCGCAGCTGATTTGTTCCATGATTGCTTTCAGGTCGAACCACGTCTCTGCATCGGCGCCAACCAGCCCGTCGGCCGCCTCGCCCATGAGAATGGCGGCGATGGGGTTGGCGGACCTGATTCTCCCGGACAGATCAATATAAACCAGGCCCGTCGCCACCGCGTTGAATGCCGTGCTCATCAAATTTACCGACTGCATGCGGAAAAGACGGTTTTCGATGGTGCGGGCACCCTCGATGGCCAGCGCCATGGTATGGAGGTGATCAGCCGACTTGGGGCCGGAAATGTCGATGCAGCCGATGAGGTCGCCATTGAGATCGAATATCGGTGCTGCCGAACAGACCCAGCCATGGTGGCTTTCGCAAAAATGTTCCCGGCCTGTCACCCGAATGGGTTGAGCGGTGGCCAGAGCCGTGCCGATGGCATTGGTGCCGACACTTTTTTCAGACCAGTTGGCCCCAGGGCCAAAGTTGAGTTTGTCGGCAGAAAGCAGCGCCCGATAATCGCCACCCATGTTAACCAGATACCCGTGCCGATCACAGATGGTGATCAACAGACCTTTGCCCTTTATCAGGCGATAGATCTCTTTGCTGGTATCTTCAACGAGCCCCTTGAGCAACCAGTGTTCGGTGCCAAGATCTTTTTCGGGCCGAATGTCAAAACACTTTCCCAGAGCGGGGTCGACCCCCATGGCGAGGCAGCGATTCCAGGATTCCCTGACGAAATCCATAATAGGTTCGCGGCGGGTGCCTCCAGTGAGGAGATATTCTTTCCAGGTGGCTTTTTCGATCTCCCTGCTGACGGGAACGGTCGGGACTTCCGAGGCTTTCGGATCCCATCCGTCGACCTCGATGCTATCGCTTTTGGAAATAATGTATTTGGTTTTTCCCCTGACGAGTTCATACATGATGCCTCCCCCGAAATTGCGAATTCAGTTCAGGTTGGCAACGCACGGATGTGCGCGATAAAAACAGGTGAATGGTCGGGCCTGGATGGAAAGACGATGATGGTATTATTAGTCAGTTTGATAGTGGCCGACAAGTCTTTTCTTTTAATTTCCAAAAGCTTTCCGGAAAGTGTTCGAATCTCGAACAACTCGGATAGATTAGTTTGTAACTTATTTAAAATTAACTAAAAAATAAATGGCATTTCGTTTGCAGAGAAATTGACCATGGATTGTCGAGGCGAAACGGAAACTATGGAAAGGAGAGCAGCATTGTGGCCACTGACGTTGTAATGCCCAAATGGGGCCTGACCATGAAGGCGGGAAAAGTCTCGCGGTGGTTCAAATCCGAAGGCGAAACGATTCAGAAAGGCGAACCGCTGTTTGAAGTGGAGACGGATAAGATCACCAATGCGGTGGAAGCCCCCGTCAGCGGTGTTTTGTTCCAGATTGTCGTTCCGGCGGGCGAGACAGTGCCGGTGCAGACGGTCGTGGCGGTCCTGGCCGAGGCCGGCGAGGTGCCCGAGCGGCGAACGGCACCCGAGCTGGCCAGCGCACCGCAACAAACAGCGACGGACGTCACTCCTGCTGCGGATAAAGCCGGTGGTGCTGCCTTTATTCGGGCCACGCCCCTTGCCCGGCGGCTGGCTCGGGAGCGGGGCATTGATCTATCCCGGGTCACCGGCACGGGGCCCAACGGGCGCGTGACGGAAAAGGATATTCTTGATTTCAAGGAGATGCCGCCGGCCCCATCGGTCAATGCCAGCCCCCAGACCATTGAACTGGCCGCCAAAGCGGGTATCGATCTGGCGCAGATCACTGGTTCCGGGGAAGGCGGGCGGATCCTCAAGGTGGACATTCTGCGTGCCATGAACCCCGTGGCACAGAAAACGCCAGCCCCGACCACCGTTGGGGGAATGCCGCTGCCGGGCATCCTACCCCTGACGGGGATACGCAAGATCATTGCCGACAATATGATGGCCAGCCTGCACAACTCGGCCCAGCTGACGGTATTCGTCGATTGCGATGCCACGGCCATGACCGTCTTCAGGGACCGCGTGCGTAATAAATACGCCGGTCGTGAGGATGGGCTGCGGATATCGTACAACGACATCATCGCCCTGGCGGTGTGCCGCACCTTAATGGATTTTTCGATCATCAATTCCTGGCTGACCGATGACGGGATCGTGGTTCACGACCAGGTTAACCTCGGCATTGCCGTGGCTCTGGACAACGGGCTGGTCGTACCCAACGTCAAGGCAGCCGATCGTAAAACCCTGCCGGAGCTGGCCAAGGAAATCCGCGTGCTGGCGGACAAGGCCAAAACCGGGGGATTGACCATGGATGAGATCCAGGGTGGAACGTTCACCATCACCAACGTAAGCATGCTGGGGGTGGATGGGTTCACCCCGATTTTGAATCCCCCGGAAACCGCCATCCTGGGAGTCGGCCGGGCCGTGGACCGGCCGGCGGTTGTTGACGGACAGATCGTCGTGCGCAAGATGATGACCCTTAGCCTGACCTTCGATCATCGGGTGACCGACGGGGTACCGGCCATGCGATTCCTGCGGGCGCTGGCGGACTGTGTGGAGGAGCCGGCCATGATTCTGGCATGACCAAGCCGTCTGAAACAGCATGTTACACGCTGACCAAGGAGATTCCTATGCAGAAAAAACGTTTCATTGTGGAACTGGGTACCGGGGCGGATCTCCACGGGATGGACGTGACCAAAGCCGCCTGCCGGGCCGTCCGGGACGCCATCGGGCGCAGCTGTCTGTGCGGTCTGGTGGAGATTCTGGGCAAATCCCGTTTCGAAGGGGTCCATGTGGAAATTCGCATCGCTTGTCCATTCCCGGATCGGCTGGATGAGAAATCGGTGCTGGCCGAAGTTCCCATCGGTACCCGGTCGCTGACGGCGGTCGAGGGTGGCATGCTGGCCGACGGAATCTGCGTCGCCGATTTCGCCAAGGACTGTGACACGATTGTGGTGGCCAATGCCGCGGTTACCGTTTTTCTGGAATCATGAGCCGCCAATGCGTGACCATAACGTCCGGTGCGCCGCTATTGGGGCAGATCCCGGACGACGAACCCATAACCCTTAAACCGCGGTGAGCCCCAGGTCGGGGCGAGGAGGTGACGGATGAGTATCGACAAAGAAAAGATGATCCAGATGTTTGCGACAATGACCCGCATCCGGCAGTTCGAGACTAAACTGCAGGAGTTTTTTGCTGCCGGGAAAATTCCCGGTTTTGTCCATCTCTACATCGGTGAGGAGGCCGTGGCCACGGGTGCCTGCGCGACCCTGCGCGATCAGGACTATATAACCAGCACCCACCGGGGGCACGGGCACCTGATTGCCAAGGGCGGGGACCTGAAGCGCATGATGGCGGAAATTTTCGGAAAACGTACCGGATACTGCAAGGGCAAGGGAGGTTCCATGCACATCGCCGATGTGGAATTGGGCATCCTGGGGGCCAACGGCATCGTGGGCGGCGGCGGTCCCATTGCCAACGGTGCGGCCCTGGCATCCAAATACCGGGGAAACGATCGGGTGGTCGTCTGTTTCTTCGGCGATGGTGCCTCCAACCAGGGGACCACCCAGGAAGCGCTGAATCTAGCCAGCGCCTGGAGGCTGCCGGTGGTCTTCGTCAATGAAAACAATGGCTACGGCATCTCATGCCCGACCTGTAAATCCATGGCGGTGGCCGATATCGCCGATCGGGCCGCTGCGTACGACATTCCCGGCGTCGTCGTGGACGGCAATGACGTCACGGCGGTCTATGAGGCGGTGGGGGAAGCTGTCAAACGAGCCCGCACGGGCGATGGTCCATCCCTGATTGAATGCAAGACCTACCGCTGGCGCGGTCATTTCGAGGGCGATGCCTGTGTCTACCGCGACGATTGCGAACTGGAGGATTGGGTCAAGAAAGATCCGATCCCGCGGTTTGAAAAAAAGCTCCAGGCCGAAGGCATCCTCAGCGTGGAGAAGGCCGAAGCGATCAGGAAGGCCATCGCCGCCGAGTTGGATGCGGCCATCGCCTTTGCCGAACAAAGCCCGCTGCCTGAAGCGTCGGAAATCCTCGAGGATGTATATGCGTAGACAACACCGTTGCGGGATGCAGCCGGCGGTGAAACGGATTAAACACCATCAATCTGACGGGAGGTACCTTCAATGGCCATGAAAACATATCTGCAGGCGCTAAATGATGCCCTGAGACAGGAGATGGAGCGTGACCCGGATGTTTTTATTCTCGGGGAGGATGTCGGACAGTTCGGTGGCTGTTTCGGGGTCACCCAGGGGCTCTTCAAACAGTTCGGCGAAGCGCGGGTCAAGGATACGCCGATCACCGAAAGTGCTATTATCGGCGCGGCTACCGGGGCTGCGGCGACCGGTTTGCGACCGGTGTGTGAAATCATGTTCGTGGACTTCATCGGCGTCTGCATGGATCAGCTGTTCAATCAGGCGGCCAAGATGCGTTACATGTTCGGTGGCAAGGCCAAAATCCCTATGGTTCTGAGGGCGCCCCAGGGCGCGGGCATCGGTGCCGCGGCTCAGCATTCCCAGTCTTTGGAGGCCTGGTTCCTGCACATGCCGGGTGTCAAGGTGGCCATGCCCAGTACACCGGAAGATGCCAAGGGGCTGCTAATTACAGCCATCCGGGACGACAATCCGGTGATTTTTCTCGAACACAAAATGCTCTACGGTATCGAAGGCGAGGTGCCCGACGAAGCCATTGCGATGCCTTTCGGCCAGGCAGCGATCCGTCGCGAGGGCCGGGATGTGACCATTGTGGCCACCTCCAAAATGGCACATACGGCCTTAGAAGCTGCCGAAACGCTGGCCGCTGACGGCATCAGCGCCGAGGTGATCGATCCGCGCACCATTTCCCCGTTGGACACCCAGGCGATTGTCGACTCGGTGAAAAAGACCCACAGCCTGATTGTTGCCCATGAAGCGGTCAAAACCGGCGGTGTGGGTGCGGAAATTGCCGCCCAGGTGGCCGAAGCGGCTTTTGATTATCTGGACGCACCCATCATCCGCATCGGGGCTCCATTTACCCCGGTGCCGTTCTCGGTACCACTGGAGCAGGCCTTTATTCCCAGTGCTGCCGATATCGTCAAGGCCGCCAGAAGACTCCGCGGCTGAGACCCGTGCGTCCTTTTACTCCCGACCGCCCGAGTGGCTAAACTGTTTCACCCGGTTGCCACGGCGGCCGGGATGGCTGAATCGTCGTTGAACCGGCCAGTGGTGACCACCGCCGGCAACAAGGAGCGTGAGTATTGTCCACCGTTGGAATCATCGCCAATCCGGTTTCCGGCAAAGATATTCGGCGGCTGGTTGCCCACGGCAGCGTGTTTGACAACCAGGAAAAGGTCCGCATTGTCCGGCGTATGCTCATGGGACTGGCCCAGGTTGGTGTCAGACGAGTCGTTTACATGCCCGATTACTACGCCATTGTCGAGCGCGCCGGCAGGGGGTGCCAGGCATCCGTCGACGCCACAGCCATCAACATGCACATGGAGAACAGCCAGGACGACTCCACCCGGGCCGCAAGTCTGATGGCGGATGGCGGCGCTACCTGCCTGATCGTTCTGGGCGGCGACGGCACCTGCCGGGCCGTGGCCAAAGGCACCACCCGGGTCCCGTTGCTGCCGATCTCAACCGGCACCAACAACGTGTTTCCTTGGATGGTCGAGGCCTCCATCGCCGGACTGGCGGCCGGACTCATCGCCACCGGCCGGGTTCCCGCCGATGAAGGTACCTATCGTTCCAGCTGTCTGGAGGTGCTGTTTGATGATGTGGTGCGGGACATCGCTCTCGTGGATGTCGCCGTTTATCGAGACACCTTCATTGCCTCCAGAGCCATCTGGGATCTGGAGAAGGTTTCCCAGATTTTTATGACCCGCTGCCGTCCGGACAGCATCGGCCTGTCGGCGATCGGCGGGCAGCTGCGGACTATCCTGCCCGAACAGCATGCAGGTCTGCATCTTTGCCTGGGCGGCGACCATCGTCGGGTGACTGCCGCGATTGCTCCGGGGCTGTTTCAGTCGGTACCGGTGAAAAGCGAGGTGCTGATGCAGGTGGGAGAGATGATCGCGGTGGCTGATTCACCGTGCGTGCTGGCCCTGGACGGAGAGCGCGAAGTAGAGGTGGGCCGCGGCGGCCGGGTGTTGATCCGACTCTCCGAGTCCGGTCCACAAGTCGTCGATGTTCGCCGCACCATGGACTGTGCCCAGAAATTGGGCGTTTTTGTCCATCTTTAAATATGGCGGGTTCGAAAAAACAAATTTATAAAATATCACTCAAAACAGGAGAAAACCATGTCCGACGTATTAAAGGCCGCTTTTATGTTCGTGGCTCCGGAGGCGGATCCGTTAGCCCATCGCCAATGGGTCAAAACCGCCCACGTGCATCTTCTGGCAGTCGGCGTCAAGGATTATACCGAAGCCGTGAAAACGGCCAAGGCCCTTGTCGCCGAGGGGATCGCAGCCATCGAGCTGTGCGGAGGGTTCGGTAACCGCGGCACCGCCATGATCGTCGATGCGGTTGGAAGCAAGATTCCTGTGGGGGTTGTCCGTTTCGATATCCACCCGGGACTGGGCAATGCCAGCGGGGATACCCTATTCTAATGGGCGCCCCTGCATAACTGACCCATCTGCCCGATATCGGCGTCATGCGAATCTCGAGACGTGCGGTGTACGGACCGTACTTCCGCAATGACGAGGGAAACGCGCAACGCCGATATCGGGATTGTTACGGAGCCGCCGGCCTATTCGAACAGCTCTTCCAACGCTTCGAACACATACATCAGATACATCAGCTTGGGTGACCCACCCATGGCAACGGCCATGTTGGCCGCCTGGAGGATCTCTTCCCGGGACGCGCCCAGCGTGGCGGCGTTCTCCACATGCAAGGCGATACACATCTCACATTGTGACATCACCGAACAGGCCACCAGGATCAACTCCAGGGTCTTATGGGGCAGGGTGTCGCCTTCGGCCAATTTCTTGGTGAACTCAAGATACTTGGCGTACATATCGGGTGAGTATTTCTGAAGGTAGGCAAGGGCCTGGGTCGCTTTCTCGGCTGAGTTCATGGATACTCCTTTACTTCCGTTTATGGGTTAGATCATCGCTCAAGAATTCCACAATCGGTTCATCCGACGATGGAATAAGCAAGTCTCGTGCCCGCAAATGAAGCGTGATTGCGATCATGCAGCAGCAAATAAGGGTGTTTATCGTCGGATGTGCGAAAGGTGTTCGAGAATCGAACACCCATTGCGGATGGCATTGTTCCAGGCCGGAACAACCGGCCGGAGAAGTCCGTCACGGCAGGGGTAAAAATGGTGTCAGAACATCGCATCGAGCAGCTGGTCGACCGTGACCGTCTTGGTGGTGATTTTCTGGAAAAAGACGGAAAGGCGTGCTCGGATGGCGTCGCGGGAGTGGCGGCAACCGAACAGGCGCTGCTCCATATCGATGACGTCGCCACGGCCGAAACCGTCTACGTAGAGGCGCAACGCGCGAATCGTGCCTTCCTGGACCTCCAGGCTGACCGCAATGTTTCCACGGGGTGTGCGCGTTGACTTCTTGAAACGGTAGTCGGGCGAGGCGCCGTAATTCCACTCCCAGCTGCGGTATTTCCTCTCAGCCAACTCCTCGATAGCGGTTCGGTCGGCTGCCGAAAATGCGGTGGTCTGTCCGTTGGTGGCATCTCGAATGGTTGCCATCAGTGATTCCATAAACGCCTCGACGGACAGGGGGACTGCCATATGGGAACGGATATTGGTCACCCGGCTGCGGATGGACTGGACCGCCTTGTCGTGGTATGTGGCGGGATCCACCTGCAGTGCGGCGGTCAGCATGGTAAGATCCGCGTCGAAGAGCAGCGTCCCGTGGTGAAGCACCCGTTTTTTGTGGATATGCTGGGCGTTCCCGGATATCTTCAGGCCATTCACGATCAGGTCGTTGTGTTTGTCAAGTTCCGCCGGCACGGACAGATGGTTCAAAAAAGAGAGAATCGGTCGGGTGTGGGCGGCGAAGTCGATATCGGGATTTCCGTTGGTGGCCTTGATAAAGGTGAAATTGATATTTCCCAGGTCATGATAGACCGCACCGCCGCCGGTGATCCGCCGCACTACCCGGATCCCGTGGCGTTCGACGAAATCGGGGTCGATTTCGGCCATGGTGTTCTGGTTCCTGCCGACAATGATGGCATTGTGGTTGCGCCACAGCATAAAACAGTCTTCGTCGGCATTTTTCAGCAGGTACTCTTCGGCAGCGAGATTGACGGCCGGTTCCGTCTCGGAATGGATAAGGCACAGCATGGCGCTCTCCTCGGGTGGCTCCTGTCTATGCGACATCCATACCACTTGCCGGTCGTTTAACTCCGAATCCAGTGCCTATTTTTTCTCCTGCTCGAACACCCGGCTGGGATAGCGGATCAACTCCTGAATCTTTGCATCCCTGATTTTTTTATCATGGGTGGCCTTCTTTTCGAAAGCCTGGGCCATTTTGACCAGCAAGTCTTCGAATTTCATGGGCTTGAGCAGGTAGTCGAAGGCGCCTTGTTTCATACCTTCGATGCTCGTTTCAACGGAGGCGTGTCCGGTGAGGAGCAGCACTTCCACCAGGGGCTGGATGCGTTTAATTTCCCGCAGGGTCTCGATGCCGTCCATGCCGCCTGGCATTTTTATATCCAGCAGCACCACGTCGTAGAGTTCCTCCTTCAAGACATCGATGGCCGCCTCACCGCTGGTCACCCCTTTGGCATCCAACTTGCGTTTGTTGAGCCGATTGACAATGGTTTCCAGAAAATCGGTCTCGTCATCCACAACCAGAATTCTGAATGTATGCATGTTCATTCTCCCTCATTTTTTTTCGGGCAGCACGACCGGCAGAGACACCACGAAGGCGGTTCCCTTGCCTTCGCTACTCTCCACGGTGATGCGGCCACCCATTTTTTCAATGATGCTGTAGCTGATGGACAACCCCAGGCCGGTTCCCTTGCCGCTTTGTTTCGTCGTGAAGAACGGATCGAAGATTTTCTTCTTGATTGCCTCGGGAATCCCCGGACCGTCGTCGCGAATTATAATGTTGATCGAATCCTTGTCCAGTTGCGTGGTAATATCGATGGTGCCGTTACTGCCAATGGCGTCGATGGCATTGTTGATCAGGTTCATGAACACCTGCTGAAGCTGGGACTGGTCGCTGGCGATCACCGGCAGCCGGTCGGTGAAGTGTTTTCTGATTTCGATGTCGTTGATGCGGGCATGGTTGGCCATGATATCGATGGTTTGGTCCAGCACCCGGTTGATCTCCACATCGTCGAGGCGCGGTTCCATGCGGCGGGCAAAGCCCAGCATGGAGTGGGTGATTTTTCTGGCCCGGTCCACATGCTCCTCGATCTTGGCGATGGAAGCGGCGAATTCTTGATAGTTGACGCTGTTTCGAAACTCCTCTTCGGCCAGTAGATCTTCCATCCATCCGGCCTTTTCGCCGATGACCGCCAACGGGTTGTTGATCTCGTGGGCGATTCCTGCGGCCATCTTGCCAAGGGCCGCCAGTTTGTCCTGTTGAATCAGCTGGCTGTTGAGTTCGTTCATCTCCTTGTCGGTTTGCTCCAGGTGGCGGACTAAAATATGGGAGATCAGCACGATGGCAGAGCAGATGACCAGGCAGCCGATCGCGATGATGAGAATCTCTGTATTGCGGGCCCTGACCAGCCAGCCTTTCTCCTGGCCGGCAATCTGGCTAATCACCATGACCCAGTCGCCGTCCTTGAGCCAGGAACCGCCGATGTAGCGGGTATCGCTGCCAGGCACTTTTTTTTCGATGACGGTGGTGCCTTCCCCGAATTTCTGAGTGTCGATTTTGGAATCGCCGAGTATAACACCATCAAAGCGGGGGCTGGTTTGAAATACCCCCTGACGGTTGACAATAAAGCCATCTCCGGAGGTGCCCACCTGGGCGCTTCTCACCAGCCGGTTGAAGATGTCCGAGTCGATGGTGGCCCGCAGGATCCAGCTGCTGTTGCCGGTTTCGCCCTTGACGGCGATAATGAAGTGGGGCACCTGGCGAAAGCCCATGTAGACATCGCTGATGTATTTTCCCCGGCGCATGGCTTCGTCGAACCAGGGTTGCTGATAGTAGTTGAGACCTTTGAGGCTGTAAGGTCCGGCATAGGCCAGTTGGCGCCCTTGATCGTCGATGACACCCAGATCCACCAACCCGAGCCCTTCGGCCCGCCTGTTGATCAGCCTGAAGAGCCGGGACAGGTTGTCCTGATCTTTCAGGGATTCGAACGTATGGGTCTCCACGATCATGGCCAGAATGGTGGTGCGCTCCCTTAAAAATACATCCACTGCGTTGCTCTGGGAGCGGGCCATGTGGCGGATCTGGTCCTCGATGCGTTCCTTGTAAAGCTTGCCGAACTGATAGTAGATACCCCCCCCCAGCAGAATCAGCGGGCCGATAGACATGGCCAGGGTGATGCTGATCAGTTTCAGCTTGAGGTTTTTGTACAGGGTGCGTTTCATGTTGATCGCCGTATTACCAGGAGATGAGCTTCCAGTAGCCCAGCACGGTCCAGAACCAGAGCACCAGCCATGCCAACAACGTTACCGGCAGCCCGAATTTGACAAAGTCCATGACGTCGAGCAGACGTTCACCGGTTTCCGGGTCTTTGGCCATGCCGAAACAGATGGCGTTATTGGGGGTGCCCACCACCAGAAAGTTGGCAAAAGAGGAGGAAAAGGAGGTGATCAATCCCACCTTCCACACGCTCACGTTGGCCAGGGTCGCCATGGGCAGGACAATGGGGCCCAGGGCTGCCACGGTGGCGCCGTCGCTCATGAAGTTGGTCATGGTGCCGGTGAGCAGACTGACACCGATGATCAGGCCGTCCCCCTTGGTTAGAAACTCCGGCAGGACACTCACGAAGGTGCTGGCCAGCCACAGAGCGCCGCCGGTGAACTTGAGGGCTACACCCATGGCGCAGGCAGCGGCGTAGAGTCCCACCACGTCAAAGGCCACGCCGTTTTGCACATCCTCCCAGTTGATGATTTTAAATAAAAACATGGCCATCACCGCATACAGGGTGGGACCTCCCAACCCGGCATGTTCGCCGATGACCACCCAGGCGATCACCAGAAGAATCAGGATCACCGCCATGGCCACTTCCCGCCCCCTGAATTTGGGCATGTTTTTCACTTCATCCCTGACCACCTTACCCGGATTCACTTCCTTGACCAGGAACTTGGGCTTCAGGCGCAGATACATGTAAATACCGATCACCCAGGACATCACCGGCACAAAGGGAATGCCGGTCTTCATCCATTCCAGAAAGGTGATGGGCATGCCGTAGTCGGCCAGATAGCCCACCATGATGGCATTGCGGCCGCCAGCCGCCGGAGAGCCGGGACCGCCGTGATTGGCTGCAAAACAAACCCCCAGGATGAGGAAAATGGCCAGGGCACGGTCCTTTTTGATACCGTACATCTTGCAGGTCACCTTGTAAACGCCCATGAGCACAGGGACGAGCAATGCTACCAGGGCGTGTTCGGATAAAAAACCCGCCGACAAGGCCAGCATGGGCAGAAAGACGAAGGCAAACGCCTTGGCGCTTTTGATGCGACTGAGCAGGATCAGGCCGATACGCTTGTCCAGACCCGTCTTGGCCACCCCCACGGCCACGGCCAGAATTCCGAAAATGAAGAATACTGCATCGGTCATATAGGCTTTGGAGATTTCATTGATGGGTAGGATGGCAAACAGGTATAACATCACGCCCACCAGGATATCCGTGGCTCCCAGCGGCAGGGCTTCGGTGCCCCACAGGAAGGCGGCCAGAAACAGGATGCACACGGTCAGCTTGGCCATCTGGGCAACCTGGTAAGGGGTGAGCAGGGGCCTGATTTTGTTGTGGCCGCCTTCTTCGGAAGCCTCCGCCTTGTGGGATTGTTCGGCATTGAACGCTTCGGGACGCAGCTTTTTGTTCACCGTATCGGTAATCGTCTTAGCCCCCTGGGGTAATTTGTACCCGGATGGGTTTTCCGTTTTTACCATGTCCAGCATGCCTTGCGTCGGTGGCATCATGACGGCAAAGGTGAACGCCAGGGCGGCGATGATAAAGAACATGGGCTTGTATCCGGGCCTGCTTTTCCACGTCCATTTCCGGTCTTCGATTGCTTCTGCCAGCAATGGGTCGTAACCATGGTCCACTGCGGTTTGATGTGACATGGTGCCTCCTTCATCGATCATGTTTAACCGGGTATTGAAACCGCCCCCCTGGCAGTCTTCCATCACGCGATGGCTGCCGGCCGCTGCCGGTCAGTCATAGCGTCAGCAATGGGTATGCCATCGGCAAACAGAAGTGGTGAGAATTATAATATGTCGATTTTAAAGAAAAAAATGTCATGTGAAAACAGGTTCAATTCTTTTTGCAGGGATTGTCGTGTCAGTATGTTTTACAATTTGTAAAAGAGGTTATGTTGATCGGATCGCGTCTGGGGAAAATAAAGAGAAGCGGGCATCGCTGCATATTCACTGCGCAAAGGAATGGCTGGAGGGATTCAAGAAACCCGGAAACAACGCGTGGAGCCAGAGATGCGCTTTTTCCGGGTATGGGGTGGGGCAGGTCAACCCCTGTTCCAATTAAGCTTACATACGAATTCGGGTGCCGATGAATTCACGGATCTCGTTAAAATTCGGTTTGGCTGCCGCTGATTCATGTTTCGGGAAGCCGTTCAGGGAGACCTTCTTTCAGGCGTTCTTCAGCATTTCACGAGGGGATTTCATCAGGCCGCGCATGCGTGCCACACGGATTTTTTCTTCGATGTCGACCCGTCGGTTGAAGGCATCCATGGCTTTGGCGACGATGTCTTCCAGATTCGCCGGTTTCATCAGGTAATCCACCGCTCCGGACTTCAACCCTTCGATGGCCGATTCGACGGTGGCGTGGCCGGTGAGCATGATCACCTCCACCATCGGAAAATTCCTCTTTATCTCACGCAGCGTGGAGACACCGTCCATCCCCGGCATCTTTACATCCAGGATCACTACATGTACCGGTTTCGTCCGCAGCTTTTCCAGTGCCTCGGCACCGCTGGAAGCGGTCTGCACGTCGAAATCTTTTCTCTCCAGCAGTTTTTGGGTCGTGGAAAGAAAGCGTTCCTCATCATCCACCAACATCATTTTCAGTTTTTCCATGTCATTGCGCTCCTGTTTGGCTGAAATGGACGCATCGGCGCCCACCGGGCCCCGGATACGTGATTATTGAAGACTTCCTGCGGCATTCTGCAGAAAGGGTTTTACCTGACGGCGGCGCCGGCCTGCAGCGCAGGCCTATGACCACATTATCTGCATGCGGTCATTTCCGTCCGACAGCATCAGCGACAGCGATCGCCCTTCCGGTCACGCACTGATGGGTTACGCCGATAGCCGTTAAGCCGGCAGAACAATTGAAAAGGTGGTCCCTTTTCCCACGGTGCTGGTTACTTCCATTTTCCCGCCCATCTGCTGAACAATGCCGAAGCATACGGAAAGTCCGAGCCCGGTTCCTTTGCCCACCGGTTTGGTCGTAAAAAATGGGGCAAAAATCTTCTCCATGTTTTCCGGTGTGATGCCGGTGCCATTGTCACTCACGTCGATTGTCGCCGTGCCGTTTTCTCCAGTGGAAAGGTCTAACCCGATGATTCCGCCCGTGCTCCCCCGCTGTTCGATGATAGCATCCAAAGCGTTGTTGAGCAGGTTCAGCAGGACTTGTTGGAGACGGGATGCATCGGCGGTCACCCTGACCGGTGTATCTGGCAGGCGGCATTCCATCCGGACGCCGTGAACCTCAGCTTTTTTTTGAACCATTTGAATAATTTCCGGGATGACGACGGTAAGGTCCAGGTTTTCGGATCGGGATTCACCCTGTCGGCCGAATTTGAGGATGGATGCGGTGATCCGGGAGCATCTGTCAATCTGCAGTTTGATCTGGTCGATGCTGTCGGTGACCTGTTCATGGGGTTCCCCGGGGGTGAGCTGGCCGGATTCAATCATTTCCGACTGAAGGACCCGGATCAATGACAACTCTGTGCTGATGATCTGGAGCGGATTGTTAATCTCATGGGCAAAGCCGGCGGCCATTTCCCCCAACTCAGCCAGTCGTGACGCGCCAATGAGTTGCTGGCTCAACAGGGCTTTTTCCGCATCGGTTTTTTCCATTTTTCGTACGATGGCGCCGGTCAGTGTAAAAGCGGCCGCGACGATGCAGCCACCACCGACCAGGCTGATGAAAAGGATCGACATCCGGGCCTCCCGCAGGGCCATGAATGCATCCGTTTTTTCCTGCCGGATCACCAGTACCCAGTTCTGGTCTTTGAGCCAGGTGGTGGCATAAAGGAAGGGCTCTTCACGGCCCTCCCGGTGGATAAAGGTGTGGATTTCGCGACCATTTCGAGGCAGGGGGATCTTCTCACGGGGCGACTCCATCAGGTTGCCGCCGCTGCGGCGGTCCGTCTGCAGCACCCCGCTCCGGTTGAGCAGGTACGCTTCGCCGGTTTTTCCGATGCGGATCTGCCTGACCATGTTGTCAAAACGCTGGGAATCTACGGTGGCTCTGATTATCCAGGTTCTTTCATTCTCCTTTTTGGCCACCGCAATGATGAAGTGGGGGATGTTGCGATAGCCCAAAAAAACATCGCTGATATAGATGCCGTTTTTCAAGGTCTGCTGAAACCAGGGGGTGTCCCGATAAAGTTTACCAGAGAGATCATAGGGACCATGGTAGGCCACATGAACGCCGGTGTCGTCGAAAATGCCCAGATCCACAAATGCGCTGGTTATACGCTGAAGTTGCAGGAAAATTGAGGAAAGCCTTTCAGGCCGGACCAGTTCAGTGAAACTGGAGGTGTTAATGATCAGTTCCAGGTCGTTTTGGCGTTCCAACAGAAAGGATTCAATCATCTGCCGATGGTCGCCCGCAATCCGTTTCATTGAGGCGATGGTGCTGTTTTCAATGGATCTTGAAAAAGAGTGGTTGCCGATGCCCAGGGCCAGCAGGAAAGGGATGAACGGCACCAGAATCATGTTGATCAGGACGAATCGTCTGACACCGGTATATGGGCTTTTTTCCATCTGTAAAGACTCTCTTTTTACAAGTTAATCTCGTTAGAGCAAGGTGAATGCCAAGGCTGGCGGTATTGAAGGAGAGTTTAAATAGATGTAATTTAAAGTGGTTATTTATATCGGCATCAATATGGGGGCTTACGGTCCTGTCCGTATTCTTTACAATTTGTAAATACTGGGGCCTCCGGGTTGGCCCAGACCGACCCCCCTCAAAACGATTCGACCGCAGTGGCACCGCTTATTTTTGGGCAGATGGGTCCTGGCCGGTTGCGTGTTGAAAAGGTGAGGAAAAGAAGGTCTGTTGGGGTTTATCGTCCTGACTGATGCGTAGGGCGCGCATGAAGATGACAGAGGTGGGTGAGTCAGCCTTGCCGTTTCAGGGAAAACGGTGCATGGATGCTGGCACCGATAAGAATAGCGTGGATAACTTCTTTAAGAATTTCGATGCTCTGGCCGTTTTTTTCAACATGAAACACGTTTCCTGCTGTAAAATCTGAGAGATCGTCGGTTCCTCGAAGACAATAGAGCACCACCGGCAGTTGAGGAACCCGATCAACTATTTTTCGGGCCATCAAGTTTGCATCCACACCCGGAAAATCGGGATCCAAAACCAGCAGGTCAATCTGGATGTGGCTATAAATAAGCTTCAGAAGCTCTTTCCCGTTTTCGGCCAGCCGGACATTGTATCCGCAAGCCGACAGCTCTCGCTTGAGAAAACCCCTGATGTGAGGATTTCGATCGGCGATGAGGATCTCATTAACCTTTTCCATTGTCTTGTTTCCACTGAATCGATGGGTTCGGCCTTCCGGAGGGTTGCGTCTCCCGCCGGGGTCAGCAGGAGACGCAAACACCTGTCCATTCAATCGGCAGGCCATGAAAGAAATTATTTTGCGGAAACATCCATTGTATCACTGATACCGCTAGAGATTACCTGGCCATCTTTAATGATGAAAAATCGAAAAGCGAAGGCGGCATCGGTCGGGATCTGAAGCTTATAGGTTCGTTTTTCCAACCCATTATCAGCCTTCTGGATGAGTACCGGTTCCCCCCAAGCCATCTCTACCGCTTCGAGGGACATGGGATGCTTCTGGTAGTAGAGATGGCTGATTTCGTTGATTTCGATGCTCCGATATTCCTGCGGCCGGGTATCGACGCTGAATTCTGTTTCCGGAGAGATACGGCTGGCAACGACGATACCGTCCTTGACGATGAATTTGCGTAACTTGAAATCGGTATAGGGATCCTGAATGGAATACACGCGAACTTGCATTCCGTCATTCATATCCTGAACCTGCAGCGGTTTGCCCCAGGTTTGGTCCAGATGGGCAACCGTCGTCTTGTGCCTGGCATAATAAGCTTTGCTCAGGTCGCTGGGGACGAAACCGACATTTTCTTGTTGGATTTTCGGCGGGACGGCACCAGCGGTATCCGTGATACCGCTGGCCAGTACGACGTTGTCCCTGATCAGAAAATAACGGTATTTGAGATCGGTGTAGGGGCTCTGGATCACGTAGGTGCGCTTTTCGATGCCGCCATCCAGCCTGATAACATCCACCGGTTTGCCCCAAACCATTTCTACTTCCTGGGCAGATCGGGGATGGTGGGTGTAAAATGTTCTGCTCAAGCTATCCGAGCATCCGACAACGGTAAAGAGCAGGATTGTTCCAATGCCGATAACTGCACAAACGCGTCTTTTCTTCATTTTTTTTCCTTTCTTTGAATGTAAAGAGGAGTATTGGCTGTTCTCGATACGTCTGATTGTATCCCGGTTGCTCGATCAACAATAAACCTCCACACCTTTGATTCATGCCTTAAAAGAGGCCCCGGGCGGCAGTTGGGTCATATCCAGGGTCAATTCGAATTCGCCGGACTGGCCGCCACGTTTGATGATAAAGCCAAGCTTGCGGCACAATGCCAGCATTCCTTTATTCTCGGCCAGCACGGTCCCCCAGATGATTCTGAATTGCCGTTCCCTGGCGATGTTGAGGCAGGTGGCCAGCAGATGGGCCCCGATGCCCTTGCCGTGCCATGGGTCTCCGACAAGCACGGCAAATTCCGCATCCTTCATGTTGTGCTGCAGGATGACGCGGGCGGCCCCCAGCATTTTTTCCGAAGAACCCGATTCAAGAATGGCCACCAGTGCGATCTCCCGGTCGTAGTCGATCTGTGTGAAACGGGCCAGCATGGTGGGTGAAAGCTGTTTCATGGGAGAAAAAAAACGGTAGTAGATGCTCTGGGGAGAAAGGGTCTCGAACATTTCAACCAGCAACTGGGCGTCTTCAGGGCGGATGGGGCGGATCAGCAGTTCGCCGATGTCCGCCAGTTGCACCCGGGATTCATACTGGGCCGGATAGGGGCTGACCGCCAGATGCATCGGGGCCGGGAATGGCGACGGCGTGAGGACAACGCGGGCGTCCACGGCGATCGGCTGACCGTTTTTAATTACCACGGGGTTGATGTCCAGTTCGGCAATCTGCGGGAAATCGATGGTCAGTTGGGACAGGCGAATCAACATCTCGTCCAGGCGTTCACGATCGGCCGGCAGGTGGTTGCGGTAGCCTTTGAGCAGCTGGTCGATGCGCGTGCCCTCCATGAGTCGGGAGGCCAGCAGGCGGTTCAGAGGAGGCAGGGCAATGGCGCGGTCGTTCAGCAAGTCGGCCAGTATGCCTCCCATGCCGAACAGAATCACCGGACCGAAGTCCGGATCCCTTTTGGTACCCATGATCAATTCGCAGTCCGGTGTACGGATCATGGGCTGTATGGTCACACCGTCGATCTTCGCTTGAGGGAAGGCGGCGCCGGCTGTGGCGATTAAATCCCTATAGGCTTTTTTCACATCGTCACCGGTCTTCAGGTCCAGAATGACACCACCGGCATCCATTTTGTGAATGATGTCCCGGGACAGAATTTTCATCACCACCGGAAATCCATAGCCTTTTGCAATGGACACCGCCTCGTCAGCAGAAGCGGCTGCCGTTGTGGGATTCACCGGAATCCCGTATGCCGCGATCAGGGATTTGGCTTCTGTTTCCGTGAGGCGGCCGCCGGGTGATGACAGACCGATTTCGACCAGGCGACCTGCGGTTTCCCGATCCACTTGAATCCGTTTGGACAGGCGCGGTGGAATCTGCTGCAGCATTTCGATGCCGCGGGCATGGCGATACAGGTTCATGAATGCGCGAACGGCACGTTCCGGGGTGTCGAAAGTGGCGATACCGGCCTGGTTGAATCTGTCCCGTCCTTTTTCCACATCAATGCCGCCCAGCCAGGCTGTGAGTACGGGCAGGGTGGTTTGACTGAATTGATCGGCAAGGGTCTGTGCCACGGTGACGGCATCGGTCAGGGCCTGGGGGGCCAGCATTACCAGCAGAGCCTGTACTTCTTTTGCCCTGGTGAGGATCGAAACGGCGGCTGCATACCGCTGGGGAGTGGCATCCCCTAAAATATCCACTGGATTCCCATGACTCCAATGTTCGGGGAGGATGGCATCCAGCGCCTCCAGGGTTTCATGTGACAGCCGCACCGGCTCCATGCCATAGTCTGACAATGCATCGGCAGCCATGACTCCGGGGCCGCCGGCATTGCTGACGATGGCCAGGTCCGGTCCCTTGAACCGGCACTTGCGCGAGAGAATCTCCGCGGTATCGAAAAGTTCTTCGAAGGTCCTGACTCGAACGATTCCCGCCCGCTGGAACGCGGCATCGTAGACGGCATCTTCTCCGGCCATGGCTCCGGTATGGGACGCGGCGGCAATTGCACCGGCCCGGCTCCTTCCGGCCTTTAAGGCAATGATCGGTTTCACTCGGCTCACCGACCGGGCAGCACTCATAAAATTGCGATGGCGGGTGAGGCTTTCCACATACATGACGATGCTGGTGACTGCGGGGTCGGCGCTCAAGTAGTCGATGATATCACCGAAATCAACGTCGAGCATCGATCCAAGGCTGATGAAATGACTGAAACCGATGTGCTCTTTCAAGGAGAAGTCAAGAATGGCCGTGCAGATGGCGCCGCTTTGGGAAACAAAAGCCAATTTGCCGTCAAGGGGCATAGGTCCGGCAAAACTGGCATTCAGGCGGGCCGGGCCGCACATGATGCCCAGACAATCCGGACCCACGATTCTCAACCCGGTCCCGGCGGCGGCATCCCGGATCTTGGTTTCCAGACGCCGGCCCGACTGGCCGGCCTCTTTCCCATCGACAGAGATGATTACCGCACCGGCTGCCTTGATCCGGCCGCAATCGGCGACAATTCCCGGTACCGTTTCCATGGAGGTGGTCACCACTACCAGATCCACCGGATCATCGATCCGGGTCAAGGCGGCATAGGCTTTTTTCCCCATGATCGTGGTGTGTCCCTTGTTGACCGGGTAGACCGGTCCTTCGAATCCACCGTCGATCAGATTGCGAATTACTGCCTGCCCCACCGACCCCGGTTGTTCCGAGGCCCCGACGATGGCAACGGATGTGGGGTGAAAAATAGTATCCAGCCGGTCAATACCCATGGTTCTTCTCGTCCTGCATGCCTGACAGCCTCTTCCCGATGAATTTTGTTGTGACCAGTGA
>JAHLLR010000008.1 GCA_020444075.1 Deltaproteobacteria bacterium | reverse complement strand
GAGGTAGATCAGCAGGTTGCGGCAGCTGATCAGATCAATTTTGGAAAACGGGGGATCGTTGATCAGGTTGTGGATAGAGAAGACGATGGTGTCCCGGATGCTTTTCCTGATGCGATAATTGCTCTCGCTGTGGGTGAAGTAGCGGGACAGGCGCTGCTGGGAGACGTCCGCGGCGATGGTTTCCGGATAAATCCCCATGCGGGCGGTATGGATCGCATCGCTTTCGATGTCGCTGGCGAATATCTGCACGGTCAACGGGATGCTCAGCCGTTCCATGACTTCCGCCAGCAAGATGGCAATGGAATAGGCCTCCTCACCGCTGGAGCACCCCGCCACCCACACCCGGATGCCGTCCCCGGGTTCCTTGGATTGAACCAAGGGCACCAGCACTTTTTCCTGGAGGGTCTCGAAGGCCTTGGCATCCCTGAAAAAACTGGTCACCCCGATGAGCATATCCTTGACCAGGCGGCCCGCTTCGGACGGGTCCTTGGCCATGACCCTGACGTAGTCGGAAAACGCGTTCAGTTGATGGACGGCCAGGCGCCGGGCAATTCGGCGACTGATCGTACTGGGCTTGTAGTTGGAAAAATCGTGGCCGGTTTTGCTTTGAATAATTGAAAATATCTGTTTCAGGTTAAAACCCAGATCTTTTTCTTCCGTGGGTGCGGCCTCGACGGGGCAGATATACGGATGCTTGAGAACGGCGATCAGTTTCCCGGCAATCTCCGCCGCCGGCAGGATAAAATCGACCATCTGCGTGGCGATGGCGCTTTCGGGCATACTGGCATATTTGGAATTATCCGGAGATTGGACAAAGGTCAGGCCACCGGCGGATTTAACGGCTCTCAGCCCCTGGGTTCCGTCACTGGCCGAACCGGAAAGGATGATGCATACGGCTTTCTCCCGTTTCTCCACTGCCAGGGCGTTGAGAAAATGATCGATGGGGAGAAAACTTCTTCTGCCCGGCGCTTTTGAAGATGCCAGCCGAAACTTGTCCCCGGCCATGGAAACAAATTTTTCCGGCGGGCTCAGATAGATGCGGCCGGGTTCGATTTTCAGGTTGTTTTTGATCTGGACGATGGGCAGTGAAGTGGTCCGGGAGAGCAGTTGATCCATGGCACTTTTATAATTCGGGCTCAAGTGCTGGATCACCACAAACGACAGTGCACAATCCGCAGGCAGGGGTTTAAACAATTGCTGCAGGGCTTCCAGACCGCCGGCAGATGCCCCGATGCCCACAACCGTGACGTCCGGGTTGATCCGGCCCACGGCGTGTGGGTCGCCGGTATCGCTGCCAGGCCGTTTTTTATGGCCGGGTTTGGCAGCACCGCCCGCTGATGCAGGCTTGCGTTTGCCGGGTGGGGAGTTCTTCCCTGTGATGGGTTTTCTTCCCATTGATTTTCCTTGTCTTGCCTTGCAGCTCCGCCGGAGGGTCGAATATTGATCCGTAACGGGGTGCTTTTGGCCTCAACGGATTGTTGAAGGGTTAACACGATGCACAGCGAAAAAACAATAATCGGGATGGTTGGCACTGATGAAGACTTTATGAATAACCGCCTGATAATGTCAACTGCTTTAGTGGGTTTCGACCGGCGGTAATCAAGTTTACCCATTCAGGCACAAAAAAATGAGTACTTTTAACCATTCACAGCCGATCGGAAAGTCCATAGAGTAAAAAGATATCGGCGAACCCCGTCAGACGCGCCTGGTTTCGAGACCACGCGACATGCCCGGGGTTGCGGACCAAACGCCCAGGAAACCTGTCAGCTCTTTTTACAGCTTGTAAAATTGGCCGCTTTCACCATCGGACGCCGCCGGGTGCGTCGTCACGGGCAACCGACCCCCGCGACGCGCATCGATCCTTGCCAATGGCCTTATTCCCTGGAATTTTTTTGCTGCCTGCACGTAAATGCCCGTCCGCAGGGACCTGAAGAGTTGGTGCAGCCTTGAAAGGTTCTCGGCAATGTCGGCATCCGCCTGGCGGGCGTGACCGATCAAGGTTCATGAAATTATGGTTTTGGGTTTGCATGGCTGTTTTCAATGGAGGGAAAATCAATGACCATGGGAAAGCCTTTGAAGCTGTGGGCGGTAAATATCGTATCCTTTGTCCTTTTTTCGCTGCTGGCCGTTACCGGGCTGGTCAACTGGCTGGTGCTGCCGCACGGAGGCGGTCGACGGGAGGGGATTTTGATCGTGACCCGCCATCTGTTGATGGAGGTGCATGCCTGGCTGGCAATGCTCTTTCTGGTGGCTATCGCGATCCATCTGGTGCTGCACGGGTCGTATATCAAGGCCAATCTGAAAAAATCCGGCCTGCTGAAAAAAGAAAAACAGGCGGCAGCGGCCGACCGCAGACAGGCCTGATGGCGCGGTCTTGTCCGGCGGCTGACACTACCCAAAAGAAAAGCAACGGTCTATGGCACTGAATCTGTTCAAGCCAGGGGACAACGACGACGACCTTAAACGGATCCCCCGTGAAATAGGCATCCTGCCCCTGCGCAACCTGGTCGCCTACCCTTACATGGTGCTGCCGCTGGCCGTGGTGCTGCCGAACTTCATGAAAATGATCGAAGAGGCGGTCGATGGCAGCCACCTGGTCGGCCTGATCACCTGCAAGGAGCCCACCGTCGACAACCCCATGCCCTGGCAGATTTATGAGGTGGGTACCATCGCCCGGATTCACCGGGCCGTAAAAACATCCAACAAACACCTCCATGTGATCGTCCAGGGCATCGAGCGCTTTCGCGTCAAATTCTGGCGGCGCACCGAGCCCTATCTGGTTGCCCAGATTGAACTGAGTCCCGAACGCATGGAGGAAGGCGTCGAGTTGGATGCCCTGAAACGGCGCCTTCAGATTCTGGCCCAGGAAGTGGTCACCCTGATGCCCAATATCCCCGAGGATGCCGGCAATTATCTGGAAAGCATCGAAGATCCCCGCTACCTGGCCTACCTGGTTGCCGCCAATTCCAGGATTAAAACGCCCACCAGCCAGAAGATTCTGGAAATCGACGACCTCAACGACAAGCTGCGGGCCTTGATTTCCCTGCTTTCCCGGGAAAAGGAGGTGCTGTCCCTGGACCATAAGATCCAGGCCGAAACCCACGAGGAAATGGGCAAGGCCCAGCGGGATTACTACCTGCGCCAGCAGATGAAGGCCATTCAGAAGGAGTTGGGGGAAGAGAGCGACGCGGAAGACGACTATGCCGAATACGAGCAGAAGCTCATCAAGGCAGCGCTGCCCAAAGAGGCTCATGAAGAGGCCCAGCGCGAGCTGCGGCGACTCAAGGGCATGCACCCCAGTTCGGCGGAGCATTCGGTGATCAAGACCTACCTCAACTGGCTGACGGACCTTCCCTGGCATACCCGCAGCGACGATCGCCTGGATATCGCCCACGCCCGGGTCATCCTGGATGAAGACCACTACGATCTGGAAGATGTCAAAGACCGGCTCATCGAATACCTGGCGGTCAAAAAGCTCCTCCGGGAACGCGGGGAGACGCCCGACAAAGAGGCACCGCAAGGGGATGCCCAGGGCACGGGCACCCTGCTCTGCCTCGTCGGTCCGCCCGGCGTGGGCAAAACCAGCCTCGGCCAGAGCATCGCCAGGGCCCTGGGACGCCGGTTCACCCGCATGAGCCTCGGGGGCATCCGTGACGAAGCGGAAATCCGGGGGCACCGGCGAACCTATATCGGCGCCATGCCCGGACGGATCATCCAGGCCATCAAACGGGCAGGCACCCGCAACCCGGTATTTATGCTCGATGAGATCGACAAAGTGGGCAGCGACTGGCGCGGAGACCCGAGCAGCGCCCTGCTGGAGGTGCTGGATCCGGCCCAGAACCACGCCTTCCGGGACCACTATCTGGACGTGGACTTCGACCTCAGCGAGGTGATGTTCATCACCACCGCCAACCAGCTGGAAACCATCCTGCCCCCTTTGCGGGACCGCATGGAGACCATTGCCCTGGACGGTTATACGGAGCACGAAAAGCTGCATATCGCCGTCAATCACCTGGTTCCCCGCCAGACCAGGGTCAACGGGTTGAAGCCCGAAGAGATCATCTTCGGCAGGCCGGCCCTGGCCTGCATCATTGCCGACTACACCCGCGAAGCGGGTGTGCGCAACCTGGAGCGCCAGATCGGCGCCGTCTGCCGCAAGACGGCCGTATGCATCTCCACCGGACAACCGGGACCGACGGAGATCACGCCGGACAGGATCCGGCAGTTGCTGAAAAAACCCCTGTTCGAGTCCGAAATATCAGAGACCATTGATCTTCCTGGAATTGCCACGGGATTGTCCGTCACCGCCTATGGGGGAGAGATTCTGTTTATCGAAGCCACGCGGATGCCCGGCAAGGGGGAACTGACCATCACCGGCCATCTGGGTGAGGTGATGATGGAAAGCGCCCGCATCGCTCACAGCTATGTGCGCTCCCAGGCGGTCAACCTGGGAATCGAGGCCAGGCGCTTCAAGGATACCGACATCCACCTGCACGTACCGGCGGGCGCCATACCCAAGGACGGACCGTCCGCCGGCCTGGCCATGGTGCTGGCCATGGCCAGCATTTTCACCGGTCGGCCGGTCCGAAGCGATGTGGGGTTGACCGGCGAAGTGACGCTCCGGGGGCGCGTGCTGCCCGTGGGTGGCATCAAGATCAAGGTGCTGGCCGCCCACCGGGCCGGCCTGCGCACGGTGATTCTGCCCCGGCGCAATGACCGTGACCTGGATGAATTGCCGCAGGAGGTGCGCGGTGAGATGACGATCCGGCTCGCGGACCGGGTCGAAGATGCATTGGCCTTCGCTCTCCAACCCGATGAATCAGGCGCGGCAGGCACCCGGCAACCCAATTCCGCCACGGGGTGATCCCCATGGATAAGAACCACCAGGCCGAGATTCTCGAGACCATGATGCAGGCGAGCTTCTACCCGCACCCGGTGGAGATTGTCCAACGGCGTGAAACCCACATCTCGACGGTCTTTTTGACCGGCCCGCTGGTCTACAAAATCAAAAAGCCGGTGGATCTGGGGTTCCTGGATTTTACGAGTCTCGAGAAGCGGCGGCATTACTGTCTGCAGGAAATCGCCTTGAACCGTCGCCTGTCCCATGGGGTTTACATCGATGCGGTTCCCATCACCCACCATGACGGCACGTATACCCTGGGAGGGTCGGGTGCGCCGGTGGAGGTTGCCGTGAAGATGCATCAGCTTGCCGACACCGATTCCATGCAGCAGCGCCTGCGGCGGGCCGCGCTGGACGACACGGACATCGAATCGCTGGCCCGCCTGCTGGTCGGCTTTTACACCCAGGCCGCAACGGTCAGCGACGTGGACCCGTCCGCGGCCCCGGCCTGGGAGGAAAATCTGCAACTGGCCGAGGCCTTTGCCGGGGTGTGGATCGACCGGCGGGAATTCGAGTTCGTCCGGTCCGCCACCCGCTCCTTTTATCGCAGCCATGCAAATCTTTTTCACCGCCGCCGCCTGGACGGCAAAATAAAGGATGGCCACGGGGACCTGAGAACCGACCACATCTACTTTACCAAAAGCGGTATCCAGATCATCGACTGCATCGAATTCGATGACCGGCTGCGCGTTCTGGACATCATCAGCGATCTGGCGTTTCTGATCATGGATCTTGAATACAACCATTTCGCGGAAGCGGCCGGGTCGCTGATCCGGTGGTACGTGAAACTGACCGATGATGTCGGCGCTCTGCCGCTGCTGCCGTTTTACTGCTGCTACCGGGCCATGGTGCGCTGCAAGGTGAGCTGTTTCCATCTCCGGGAGCGCAGCAACCGGGGTGCGGACAGCGACATCCTGAAGACGGCCGCCGGAGGCTACCTGGCCATGGCCCGCGGATATGCCGCCGCCTTCAGCCGACCGATCCTGTGGGTGGTCTGCGGTCTGCCCGCCTCGGGGAAAAGCACCATCGCCGGCGCGCTGGCAGCGGTAGTTGACGTCAACGTGATTCGCTCGGATGTAATCCGCAAGGAACTGTTTTCCGGTTCATCCGCGCCCTCCGGTCAAAATGACTATGGCACGGGAATGTACTCCCCCCTTGCCAGCGAGGCGACCTACGAACGGCTGTTCGCCCTGGCCCAGGAGGATCTCAAGAAAGGAAAAAGCGTCATCATCGACGCCACCTTCAGCCGGGCATCTCGACTGGCCCAGGCCCTGCGGTTGGCGACCTGTCGACAGGCAACCCCTGTTTTCGTGGAATGCAGGGCCACCGAAGCCTCCCTGGCTGCCCGGCTGCTGAAACGGGAAACCGAACCGTCGGTGTCCGATGCCCGGCTGATCCACCTGGAGGCCTTCAAAAAACGCTTCGAACCCATCGCCCCGGCCGGCAATGCCATCCATATTCTCGTGGACACCGAAAACCCGCCGGCGGTCTGTCTTCGGCAAATACTCCTGACCGATGGCGTGTTAGGTTTCACCCGCATAGGAGGCAATCATGTTTAATCGAATCGTGGCCGCCACGGATATCGTCACCACCGCCGACGCACCGGTAATTTCGGCAGTCCGGCTGGCCCGGCAGCAGGATGCCCGTCTTTACCTGCTGCATGTGATGGAATCCGCCTCGACAGAAAACCGCCGTTTGATCCGTCATTTCGAGACCGGCGCGGAAATGATCGCCGATGCCGATTACGAGCAGACCATTCGGCATACGCTGGAAAAGACCTACAGGGACGAGCTGGCGGACATCCGCCATGAGATCAGGGTCGCCGCCGGCTACCCCTGGGAAGAGATCCTGCGGTGGGCCAAAGCGATCGGTACCGATCTGATCGTGCTGGGTCCCCATTCGACCCGGGCGGAAGAAAAAGGGGTGGTGAGGATTGCCGGCCGGGTCGGGTCGACGGTCGAAAACGTCGTCACCCGGGAAACCTGTCCGGTCATGGTGGTCAACCGACCCGCGCAAAAGGACCAGTTGCAGTTTCAACGGATGCTGGTCGCAGTCGATTTCTCCCGATCCTGTGAGTGCGCGGTCTGCTTCGCGGCAGAGCTGGCCAGACACCGCCGCAGCCGGTTGTTGGTGTTTCATATGATCCCGGTGCCCCCGTTCCCCAAATACACCCGGATCGACTACACAGCCGATGTAACCCATGCAAAAAAACGGCTGGAGTCGTTTTACGAGACTTACCTGAAGGGTATCGACCACCAGTATCTGATCAGGGCCGGCGCCATGCCCCACCTGGAGATCCTCGCCTGTGCCGGGGAGAATGCCGCCGATTTGATCGTCCTGGGGTCCCACACCAAAGAAAAGCCGGGCAAATGGTATCCGGGCAGCGCCGTGGAGCGGGTCGCCTACCGGGCGGACTGCCCGGCGATGGTGGTCACCGACCCCGGGGCGCTGACCCACTGGGACCTTACCGTCGCCGCAGATGACGGAAAAGGCAAAGACCGGTTGATCCATGTGTTCAGCGGAACATAAACCGGTAAACTCACCAACCTAAGGAGAACTGTCATGACCACCAAATCTCAAGTATTCAAATGCAAGGCCTGCGGTGCCATCGTCGCCGTAATCACCGGGGGCAAGGGGGAACTGACCTGTTGCGACCAGAAGATGGCCGAAGTAACGCCGGACAAGGCCAAAAAGCTGATCTACGGCATGAGTCGCCCCGGTTCACCGTGAACGGGTTTCAGTGCCGGTAAATTTTATCCACCCACTCCTTGAACCATTTCGGCTTCTGGAACAGCACCATGATCAGCACCATGGCCGTGATAGGAATGGGAATGACGGTATCGACGATGGCAAGCACGATAAGGTTGATCAGGATCTGCGTTTTTAATGACACATTCGTTGTCCTTAAAGATGTTGGCAAATGCCCACAGGCCGGTCATGCGGCAGTGACCGGTTTATAAAAACTCACATATGCTCGACCATGCTTCGTTCCTCAACCGAACGGGGTGCATTGCCTGATCGCCAGATACGTGGTTTTCAACGACCTGTCAAAGTGCAAATTCAGATACCTGGGCAGGAGGTTCTCAAACACGGCTCGCGAATTCCGAGGATGTGGAAGGCGGGGTATGGCCAGGAGGATTGAATACTCTGGAAAACCCCGCCGACTGGGGAGAGAAAGAAATGGCGGGTGGACTTCGGCGCAGTGAACGGTCAGCGGTCCATGGGTGAAAACAAACCCAAAGCGGTGAATGGTGAACCTGTGAATGCTTGCCCTGAAAATATGTTAGGCATCGATATCGGTTCTTCCGCCATCGCCGTGGCAGAGATCGACCCGGCGGGCGAAGCGGTCAAATCCACCTATCGTTTTCACCACGGCCAGGTCGATGATCACCTGAAGCGGGCACTGGGCCAGTTCGACTTGTCCCGGATCGCCGGGATCGCGGCCACGGCCTCCACCCCATCCACCGTCAAAGTATCCCATCGCTATGACAATCGGGTCGCCACCATGGCTGCCGCTCGGCGCTTTTACCCCCACGCCCGGTCGATCCTGATCATCGGCGCCGAAAAATTCGGCCTGATCCAATTGGACCGTCAGGGCAATTATCGCACTTTCCGGGCCAATAGCGGCTGCGCCGCCGGCACGGGAAGCTTCCTCGATCAACAGGCGCAGCGTTTGAATCTCGAAGACGCGGCCGCCCTCAGTGCGCTGGCCCTGAGCAACACCGGCACCATTCCCAAAATCGCCTCGCGCTGCGCGGTGTTTGCCAAAACCGATCTGGCCCATGCCCAACAGGAAGGATATCGGATAGAAGAGATCTGTGATGGGTTATGTTTCGGATTGGCCAAGAATGTGGTCGACGTCCTGTTCAGCGGCCAGACCCCCCTGGGCCCTGTGCTGTTGACCGGTGGGGTGGCCAACAACCCGGCGGTGGCCGGACATATCCGCGACCTGATCGGGCTGACGCTTATCGTGGCGCAGCATCCCTGCGAGGCGGTCGGGGCGGCCCTGTGTCTATTGGGCGAGGAGGAGCGACAACGGCTGCCGCAACCGTTGTCGGCAGCGGATATCATCATTCCCCAATCCTTCGAAAAACAGCTGTTCCATGAACCCATCAAATTAAAATGGTCCGACTATCCGGCGTTCGCCAACCCGCAGGCCTACACCGAGGCACGGTGGGATGCATCCAATCCGGTGGAAGTGGATCTTTACGAGGATCTTACGCATCTGGCCGGTCAAGGGGTTTACCTGGGCATCGACATCGGCTCCACCAGCACCAAGGCCGTATTGATGACCCGCGCACGCCGTATCGCGGCCGGTTTTTATACCCGTACGGCCGGAAAGCCGGTAAACGCCACCCAGAACCTGCTGGCCGCCATCGACGCCTTGAGGGAGAAACGACAGGTCAACTTTGAAATCGCCGGCGTGGCCACCACCGGATCCGGGCGAAAATTTGCCGGCACCATCGTGGGGGCCGACCTGATCATCGATGAAATCACGGCCCACGCCATGGCGGCCGTCGCCCTCCATCCGGCAGTGGACACCATCATCGAAATCGGCGGCCAGGATTCAAAATTCACCACCTTGCAAAACGGCCGGGTCACCTTTTCGACCATGAATGCCGTGTGTGCCGCCGGCACCGGCAGCTTTATTGAAGAGCAGGCCCAAAAACTGGGTGTCCCCCTGGAGCGCATTTCCACGCGTACCGCCCACCAGCGATCTCCGCTGGCCAGCGATCGTTGCACGGTATTCATGGAAAGGGATATCAATCACGACCTGTCCACCGGGTATTCGGTAGATGAGGTACTGGCCGCCGTGCTGCATTCGGTGGTGGAAAATTATTTGAGCAAGGTGGCCATCGAAAGCAGCATCGGTACGACCGTCGCCTTCCAAGGCGCCACGGCCAAGAACGAGTCCCTGGTGGCGGCAATGGAACAGCGCCTGCAAAGACCCATCTTTGTCTCCCGCTTTTGTCACCTCACCGGCGCCATGGGCAGCGCCCTGGTCCTGGCCGACAAGGGGGTGGAAAAGACCTGTTTCAAGGGGTTGGGTCTGTATAAACATACCATCCCCATCCGCTCCGAAATATGCGAGCTGTGCACCAACCACTGTAAGATCACCGTTGCCCAGGTCGAAGGCATCGAGACGGCTTATGGCTTCCTGTGCGGCAGGGATTACCAGACCCAAAAACGGGTCGACCGCAACCGCTCCGGTTTTGACCTGCTGGCCGAACGCAGCCGAGCGTTTCGTGAGAACCGCCCCACTACCCAGCCCCACGGGTTGACCATCGGCCTGCCTGCCGCCCTGTACCTGATCGAAGACCTGCCCATGTGGCAACACTTTTTCGCCGACCTGGGCATTCGCACGGTCACCAGCAAGGCATACAGCAACGCGCTTAAAGCGGGCAAACCATTGGCCGGCGCCGAATTCTGCGCCCCCATGACGGCCCTCTGCGGTCATGTGTCGCACCTGTTATCGCAATGCGATTATGTTTTCATGCCTTTTTATCTGGAAAAAAAGACGCCCCAAAAAGGTGTCCGACGGCAGTACTGCTACTACACCCAATTCGCACCGTGCGTGGTGTCGACGCTTCCGGCAGCGGACGCCGGAAAAAAACTTCTGACACCGCTGGTGCATTATCTGTACAATATGTTTTCAACCAAAATGCAGTTGACCACCATGCTCAATAGCCGCGCCCACCACCGGATCGGCTTTCTTGACGTCTCCGCTGCCTACGACGCTGCGTTGAAGTTCAAGCAGGCGGCGCAGGTCCGATTGAAAAATGTGTATCGACACCACCTGAAGACATCCACGGCCCTCCACGCGGTAATGCTGGGAAGGCCCTATACCGTTTTGGTTCCCTCCATGAACAAGGGCATTCTGGATATCTTTGCCGCCCTGGGCGTTAAAACCGTTTATCAGGACATGCTCGCCTACAAGCCGGATGATGTTCGCGCCATCGCACCGCTGCTGGAGGAGGTCCACTGGCACTATGCCGCCCGGATTCTGGAAGCGGCCGAAGTGGTCGCCCGCATCGATTCGGCTTACCCGGTGTTGGTGACGGCCTTCAAATGCACTCCGGACAGTTTTATCATCGACTATTTCAAAAAAGTGATGGCCGCCCACGACAAACCCTTTCTCATCCTGCAACTGGATGAGCACGACTCCAGCGTTGGCTACGAGACCCGCATCGAAGCCGCCATTGCCGCATTCAGGAGCCATCACACGTCACGGATCAAAAAAACGACGCCGGTCTATGCCCCGTGTCTGGTTCCGAGCAAGGTAAACGAGCTGACCGAAAAAACCCTGTTTTTTCCAAACTGGGATGAAACGGCCCAGCGCCTGGTGGTGGCCAACCTGCAAAAAGAAGGCTTTGACGCCCGGCTGCTCCGGGGCAGCGATGCGAGCATGCGCAAGAGTATGCGCTTCAACAGCGGCCAGTGTATCCCCCTGAATATCGTCGCCCAGGAGTTTATCGATGCCATCGAAACCAACGATCTGGATCCCGGCCGCACGGCGTTATGGATGTTGGGTTCCAAGATCGCCTGCAACATCGGGCTCTATGCCCACCAGATTCAAAACATCCTGCATGCCCACGGTAACGGGTTGCAGCATGCCGGCGTATACACCGGCAGTTTCTCTTTGGCCGATATTTCCATGCGCCTGCCGGTCAACACCTATCTGGCCTACATGTTCGGCGGGCTGCTCAAAAAGATGGGATGCCGCCTGCGGCCTTATGAAAGGGTCCCTGGAACCACGGACCGGATCATGCGCAAGAGCCTGACCCTGCTGGAAGGCGCCTTTCGCTGGGGTCGATCCAAGGAAGACGCCCTGGCACAGGTCATCACCTGGTTTGAAGCCATCGAACGCCGGGAGGAGAACCTGTCCCCTCTGCGGCCGAAGGTAGCCATATTTGGCGATATCTATGTCCGCGACAACGAATTGATCAATCAGGACCTGATTCACTTTATCGAGGCGCACGGCGGCGAGGTGGTGACAACACCTTACAGCGCCTATGTCAAAATGATCGCTAAACCCTACCTGTACAAATGGTTTGCCGAGGGCCTCTATCTGGAAACCCTCTCCACCAGAGCCCTGATCGCCACCATCTCCCACCTGGAAAAAACGTACTATAAATACTTCCAGCGCATCCTGAATGAACCGGAACCGGTCTACGACGAATCCCCCGAACAGATCCTCTCGACCTATGGCATCCGCATGGAGAACACCGGCGAGGCCATGGAGAACATTCTGAAAATCCACTATCTGAAAAGGTATCACCCCGACATCGCCCTCTTCGTTCAAACCAGTCCGGCCTTCTGCTGCCCGTCGTTGATCACCGAGGCCATGGCGGCCACCATCCAGAAAATGACGCATACCCCTATTTCGACCATCACCTACGACGGCACCGGCGGGAACAAGAATGAAGTCATTATCCCCTACCTCACATTTCCCCTAAAAGAAGAACAGTCAGGAGAATCGATCAATGCAAAAAATCATCGGTATCTGGGTTGACCACAAAAAAGCGGTAATCGTTACCCTGAACCAAGCGGGAGAAACGAAATCAATCCGTGAAATTCAATCCGACCTGGAGCGGCATGTCCGCCTGTCCGGTGGATCGCGAACCAAACGAACACCGTGGGGTCCTCAACAGATTTCCTCGGACAATAAAATAGAAGCACGATACCGGCAGCAATTGAGCCGCTTTTACCAGAACGTCATCGAAGCGGTCGCCGACGCCTATAAAATTGTTCTCATGGGACCCGGCGAGGCAAAGGTGGAATTGAAAAAGGAAATGGACAAGTCCAAAGCGATATCGGAAAGCCTCGTCTTCATGGAACCCTGCGATAAAATGACCCAACGGCAGATCGCCGCACGGGTCAGAGACTTTTTTGCACCGGTACCTTGAGGTCGGCAAAATAGTGAAACCGGTTGGCCGCGAATAAGGGTTGCCAGCGAACGGGAGAATGGCGTAGATCATAGGAGGATATCATCATCCGGATACCGGATCGGTTGGTTTTTTGTGCTTTTCCTCAATGCATGGTGAATGCTGTGGTGACGGACCGGAAAACCGGGGGGGCTTCCTCCCGTGGGCTGCCCAAGTGGATCCTGTTACTCCTCATCGTGTCGGCGGCGGTATGGGGCTTCTGGCATTACACGCGGCCGGACCCTGTAGGGGTGTCGGTCAAGCCGGTCACCCGGGGCACGGTGGAACGCACGGTGGCCAATACCCGTGCCGGGACGGTGAAAGCCTGCCGGCGTGCCAAGCTGTCTCCCAGCATCGGCGGGCAGATCGCCCTGCTGCCGGTCAAAGAGGGGGACCGCGTCAAGGAAGGCGCCCTGCTGCTGGAGTTGTGGAACAACGATCTGGCCGCACAGGTAATGCTGGCCGAACGGGAAGTGACCGCTTCCCGGTCCAGGACGCTGTCCGCCTGTTCGCGGGCCGAGGTGGCCGCTAAAAATGCAGACCGGTTGCTGACCCTGCTCAAATCCAGCGTGGGAACCCAGGAGCGCACGGAAAACGCCGTAGCCGAGGCCGAGGCCCTCAACGCCGAGTGCGAAGGCGCCCGCAGCGAAGTGCAGGTCCGTGAAGCCCAGCTGGCCGTGGCCAGAGCCAATCTCCAGCGCACCCGTCTGCTGGCGCCCTTTGACGGGGTGATCGGCGAAATCAACGGTGAGCGCTACGAGTACGTCACCCCCTCCCCGCTGGGGGTGCCCACACCGCCCGTGGTGGATATTATCGCATCCGGCTGCTTTTACGTCATCGCCCCCATCGATGAGGTGGATGTGGCCGGCATCCGGGTGGGCATGCCGGCCCGCATCACCATGGATGCCTATGGCAGCCGGATTTTCCAGGGCAAGGTGCGCCGGGTTTCCGATTATGTCCTGGACGTGGAGAAGCAGGCCCGCACCGTCGACGTGGAAGTCAGCTTCATCCATCCCGAGGAGTTCTCTCTTCTCCTGGCCGGCTACAGCGCCGATATCGAAGTGATCCTGGACGGTCGTTCCGATGTGGTAAGGGTTCCCACCGAGGCCGTCACGGCGGATCAGCACGTTTACGTGTTTAATCCCGTCCAGGGAAAAATCGAACGTCGCCAAATCCGCAGCGGCCTTTCCAACTGGGATCATACCGAGGTGATCGACGGACTGAAGCCGGAAGAGCAGGTGGTGGTCAACATCGATGCACCGGACCTGAAAGACGGAGCACCTGCCGTTCAAATCGAGGACGCCCCGTGATTCGCCTGGAGAATGTCAGCCGGGTGTTTCAGGTCGGGGGAGAATCCGTGCATGCCCTGGACCGGGCGACCCTGGTTGTGGAAAAGGGCGAGTATGTGTCCATCATGGGGCCGTCCGGATCGGGAAAATCCACCCTGCTGAACATCCTCGGCCTGCTGGATCGCCCGGACGAAGGAACCTACTGCATCGACGGCAGGGACACCACCGCGTTGACCGATGACCAGCAGGCAACCGTCCGGCGCTTTAAAATAGGCTTTATCTTCCAGTTCTTTTATCTGGTTCCCCGGCTCACGGCCGCAGACAATGTGGGTCTGCCGCTGGTCCTTGCCGGCGTCGCCCCCCATGAACGACGGCATCGTATAGCTGATGCCATGGACCGTTTCGGTCTTGCCGACCGGGCCGGCCACCGCCCGGACCAACTCTCCGGCGGACAGCGCCAGCGGGTAGCCATCGCCCGGGCCGTGATCATGAATCCCGCGGTCATTCTGGCCGACGAACCCACCGGCAACCTGGACCGGACCTCCGGCGATGAAATCATTAGGGCGATCGAATCCCTCAGGGAACAGGGCATGACCGTCCTTATCGTTACCCACGACCCGCATATCGGGGGCCGCGCCGCCCGCGCCATCCGGATGGTGGACGGCCGTATCGTTTCAGACCGTAAGGGGCAGGCATGAGAGCCGCGGATGTCATCGGCTTCTGCCGCCGTGCCGTTTCCGGATATCCCCTGCGCTCGTGCCTGATGCTGCTGGCCATGGCCATCGGGGTGGCCTCGGTGGTCATGCTCTCCACCCTGGGAGAAGGAACCCGTCGTTATGTGTCCAGGCAGTTCAGTTCCCTGGGCACCCACCTGCTCATCGTCCTGCCGGGCCGATCCGAAACCACCGGCGGGCCGCCGCCGATGATGGGGCAGACGCCCCGTGACCTGACCGTCCAGGATGCCATGGCCTTGACGCGCAGCACCGCCGTACGCCGGGTGGCTCCCATTGTGGTCGGTTCCGCGCCGGTATCCGTCGGCAGCCGGCAACGGGAAATCACCATCCTCGGCTCCACGGCCGAACTTCTGCCGATTCGCAACCTGGCCTTGTCCCTGGGGCGCTTCATTCCTGCCGGCGACGTATCCCGGGCCGAAGCGGTTTGCGTATTGGGGCACAAGGCCAGAAACGAACTCTTCGGGAACCGGTCACCGCTGGGCCGGTTTGTACGCATCGGCGAGCGCCGGTTTCGGGTGATCGGCGTACTGACCCGGAAAGGTCAGTCCCTGGGAGTGGACATCAGCGATGTGGCCATTATTCCCGTTGCCTCGGCCACGGCCCTGTTCAACACCGAATCCCTGTTCCGGATTCTGGTGCAGGCCAGAAACCGGGATGCCATATCCCGGGCCAAAAGGAACCTTCAGGAGATCATCCGGGATCGGCACGAGGGTGAAGACGATGTGACCGTGATTACCCAGGACGCCCTTCTGGCCACCTTCGACCGTATCCTGCGCACCCTGACCCTGGCTGTCGCCGGCATTGCCGCCATCAGCCTGGCCGTGGCCGGCATCCTGATCATGAATGTGATGCTCATCGCCATCTCCCAGCGAACGGCGGAAATCGGTCTTCTCAAGGCTGTCGGCGCCACCCGGGGGCAGGTGCTGATCCTCTTTCTGGTGGAGTCGACCCTTCTCTCATTATTGGGAACCGCCGTCGGGCTGCTGCTTTCCACAGCCGGTCTGCTGGTGCTACGGCAGATGTTCCCCGAGTTCCCCCTGGCAGTGCCCTGGTGGTCTCCGGCGGCGGCCGCCGCCACGGCCGTGGCCACCGGCACCCTTTTCGGCATGCTGCCGGCGCGGCGGGCGGCGCAATTGGACCCCGTGACGGCGCTGGCGGAAAAGTGAGCGGTCGGGGGGATGGGTTCTTAATCCTGAAAATGTAATGGGTTATTTCCGGTTTAACCAGGCTGGGGATTAGGGAATTGAGGAACAGATCACATGCGGACATACCGGAATCAATCATATGATTTTTCGTGACGCCTTAAAATGGGCCCTGCAGTCTCTTGCCGGCCAGCGCCTGCGCAGCTTTCTGACCATCCTGGGCATTGCCGTGGGAATTGCCGCAGTGGTCCTGCTCACCTCCCTGGGCGAAGGCGTTCACCGTTTCGTGCTGGGGGAATTCACCCAGTTCGGTACGAACCTCATCGGGATCACCCCGGGAAAAACATCCACCACGGGCGTTTCCGGTGCGGTGATCAGCAATGTCCGACCCCTTTCCATCGACGATGCCGCGGCCCTGTCCCGGATTCCACGAATTCTGTCCACCGTGCCGGTGGTCCAGGGCAACGCAGCCGTGGAATACGGTCCGCGCAGCCGTCGGACGTATGTTTTCGGTGTCGGCGCAGCCGTCCCGCAGGTCTGGCAGATGGCCGTGGCCCAGGGCCGATTCCTCCCCGACGACCATGCCGCCGGCACACGGGCCCTGGCTGTTTTGGGAAGCCGGGTCAGCCGTGAGCTTTTCGGCGGGTCGAACCCGTTGGGCCGGCGCATCCGCATCGGTGGAGAGCGCTACCGCACCATCGGCGTCATGGCCGCCAAGGGGCAGATGCTGGGATTCGATCTGGACGATGCGGTCTATATCCCGGCCTCCCGCGCCCTGGCGATGTTCAACCGGGAAAGCCTGATGGAAATCGATGTGCTGTTTGCCGCCGGCAGCAATGCGGATAAAATTTCAGAGCGGATCAACGCGCTGTTGCTGTCCCGCCACGGCAGCGAGGATTTCACCATCGTCACCCAGACCCAGATGCTCGAGGTATTGGGATCGGTGCTGGGTGTACTGACGCTGGCCGTGGGGGCCATCGGCGGGATTTCCCTGCTGGTGGGCGGCGTTGGCATTACGACCATCATGACCATCGCCGTGCGCCAGCGCCGGGCGGAAATCGGCCTGCTGCGCGCCCTGGGAACCGGCCGGCGCTGGATCATGGGCCTGTTTGCCATCGAAGCCACCCTGCTGGGCGGTATCGGCGGAATCGCGGGCGTTATCCTGGGGACCGGCGGCGCATGGCTCCTGGAGATCCTGGTGCCGAAACTGCCCACGCATACGCCCCTTTCCTATGTGGTTCTCGCAGAAGTCCTGGCTGCCGCCATCGGCCTGCTGTCCGGCATCCTTCCAGCGCGCCAGGCGGCCCGGCTGGACCCCATCGAGGCGTTGCGCGCGGAGTAAAAAGGCCTCTGATCGAAGCGCCACCAGACGGTTTCCTCGACATCTTACCGGTAATGCAACCCACCGGCCTTGAAGAAACGGGTAGCGATGGCGACTGCCGGCGGATAGGGTGGGATGCCTGTTGCCGACGCCTGTGGATATGCTTATTTTTCTTTAAATAGCAGCCGACCAACCGGAGAAGGGGGTGTGAAATGAAATCTTACCAAGTAAAGGACCTGATGGTGCCACTTTCCGAGTATGCCACGGTTCCCGAAGAGGCTACGCTCCTGGAGGCCGTCAAGGCATTGGAGACCGCGCAAGCCGCTTTTAACCAGAAGCGCTATCGACATCGGGCCATTCTGGTGATTGACAAATCCAACCATTTTGTCGGGAAGCTGAGCCAGCATGACGTCATCGAAGCCCTCGAACCCAATTACAAGAAGCTGAGGCGTTCCGAAAATCATGGATCCATGCATCGCCTCGGGTTCAGTGACGACTTTTTCAAATCAACCCTGGAGCAATACCACCTGTGGGAAAAAGCGCTCGAAAACCTCTGCGAAAAAGCGGTTCACCTCAAAGTCAAAAACATCATGTATTCACCCGGCAAGGGCGAATTCGTCAATGAGCATGCCACCCTGGATGAAGCCATCCACCGGCTGATCATCGGGCATCACCACTCCCTGCTGGTGACTGCCGACCGTGATGTGCGTGAAATTGTCGGCGTGCTCAGACTCACGGATGTCTTCGAGTTCGTGAGCAACGCGATGCATGAATGCATGCTCAAGTGAGACCTTTCCGCGAATGCCATCACTTTTTTGCGATCGACCCCGATTCCGTGGCGGCGCGTTATACCCCCATGATCCCGGCAACTCGGCAGCCAGACCTTCCCTGGCATGGCGGCCTCGCCATGGATAACCCGTTATGCCGCCCGGGGATGTATCGTATCTGAAAATCTGTCAATTCGAAAAGAAAAGGAGGATCAACGCCATGCATCCCATCGGACCCGTTAATGCCCTGTATCCCATGCCGACCACCCTGGTGGGCGCAACCGTAAAGGCCAGCCCGAATTTTCTTGCGGTTGCCCACGTGGGCATTCTGAATCACGGCACGCCGCAGTATCTTTCCATCGGCCTGAGCAAAACCCACTACTCCAACGGCGGCATCCATGAAAACCGAACGTTCAGCATCTGCATGCCGTCGGAGGACCTTATGGTGGAGACGGATTACTGCGGGATCATGACGGGCAGGAAAACCGACAAGGCCGCCTTGTTCGATGTGTTTTACGGCCAGTTGGAAACCGCGCCCATGATCCGCCAGTGTCCGGTAAACATGGAACTCCGGCTGCACGATGTGCTGGATTTTCCCCCCCATGATGTATTTATCGGCGAACTGGTTGAAACTTACGCCGATGACAGCGTGTTGACCAATGGGAAAGTCGATGTGTCCAGGCTGCGGCCGCTGCTGTTCGATATGGCCAGCGTGAAATACTGGCGCCTGGGGCCGGCGGTGGGAGCGTGCTGGAATGCAGGAAAATCACTGAAAAGAAAATGAGATAAACAGGACCGGGTGTAATTGCGGCATCTTTTTGGCCCGCTGGGGTATTCTTCTGGCTTGCCGGACGTTCTCTCCAGCGGCTCAAACACGAATCCGCCTGCGTCCGAAAAACGGCTGGCGGTTTCCTTTTTAATCATGTTCTTCCCGCGGAGGATCCGCTAGGCACCATAAGCGGCCTGGCGCCGGGATTTCATCTCGTCCACTTTCTGGTTGTAGAAGGAGATGACCTCGCGTCTGTTGAGCATGCCCAGCAAAATCCCGTGATCCTCGGTCCGCACCACCGGCAGGCTGTCGATATTCCGGGTGGTGAATTTTTTGAGAACGGCATTGAGGTCCTCATCCGGCGTGGTGACAATGATGTCCGAGGTCCCCACGTCCTTCATCACCACCAGCTGCTCGATTTCTGGGGCGAAGAGGACACCCCGGATATCGTTGACAGAAAAGATTCCCACCAGCCGTTTTTCCTCATCCACCACCGGGAAGTAGTGCTGTTTGGTCTCGGAGAAGGTGCGTTTGAACTCCAGAAAAGGCATATCCTGGGGAATCAGAGTCACTTTTTTCACCAGGGGCATGAGGTCGTTGACCGGTATGGCCTGAAGGATGTCCACGAAAAAGTCGCCGGCGTGAGCCTGTGAATCCACCTTGCTCTGCACCTGCTGACTGTATATGCTCCAGCGCCGCGATGCCATATAGGCCACCGAACAGACCAGCAGGCTGGGCAGCAGCAGGTGGTAGGAATTGGTCATCTCACTGACGAAAATGATCGTGGAGATGGGGGTGTTGGATACCGCCGTGAAGAAGCCGGCCATTCCCACCACCACGAAGGCACCGGGTTCGGTGACGACAGAGGGCATGATATCGTGAAAGATTTTGCCCACGCATCCGCCCATGGCGCCGCCGATGACGATGGAAGGCCCGAAGACGCCTCCGCTTCCCCCGGAACCGATGGAAAAAGAGGTGGTCAGAACCTTGCCCAGGGCCAGTGAAAGCAAAAACGGAATAGCCAGTTCATTATTAATCGCCTTCTGGGCAAACCCATAGCCAAAGGCCAGGGTATGGGGCAGGAAAAACCCGATGATGCCGGTCAGCAGTCCGCCGATGGCCGGTTTGATGTGGTTGGGAATTTTCTTGATAGATGCAAAAATCTGAACCGTGCCGTAAAAGGCCTTGATGTAAAAGACACCGGTGGCCACCAGCACCAGGGAAAGCACCAGGTAGGGGCCCAACTCCAGCGGGTTTCTAAAATTAAACGGCGGTGAATCGAACAACGAGCCCCAGCCGAACACCAGGCAGAAGACACAGTAGGCCACCACCGATGAGATGCCTGCCGGAATGATCACCTCCGATTCGAAGTCAGGATCCCGGTAAAGCACCTCGGCCGCAAACAAGGCGCCGGCCAGCGGAGCCCGGAAGATGCTGCCCACGCCGGCGCCGATGCCGGCAGCCATCATGATCCGGCGCTCACGGTCGGAAAGCTTGAGGGTGGTGGCCAGAAAGGAGCCGAAACCGGCGCCGATCTGGGCGATGGGCCCCTCCCTGCCCCCGGAGCCCCCGGTGGTCAGGGTAATGGCCGACGCAATGGTTTTGATAATGGGTACCCGGCCGCGAATGAATCCGCCTTTGTTGTGGTAGGCATTTATCGCGGCATCGGTGCCGTGGCCTTCCGCTTCCGGAGCGAACGTGTAGACCAGCCATCCGCTCAGGATCCCCCCCATGGCCGGCAGGAACAGCAGCATCAAACGGTTGAGCGAAACCGATGTGGGCGGCAGCAGGTGGTGTTCGCCGGCCGGCGCCGGGGGACGGTAACCGGCGAGCATATCCAGAAAGTAATGGAGCCCCAACTGGCACAGGTAATGAAAAACGACGGAGCCGAAGCCGGCAATCAGGCCGATGGCAATGAAATAGACCGACCAGCGGGTGGCCTGGGCAATATTCAGGCTTTTCAGCTTTCCATTGATTCGCCGGTACGTATTCGGTTTCGTTTCCGTTTGCGGCATGATCTATTGGCTTTTTTCCAGGTCTTGGACTCCTTGAAAGATGGTATCGAACAGTTTTTCCACATCGGCTTCTTCCATGCATGAAAAAGCGACCCGCAGGTTCGATTCACCCAGTGATATCAATCCAACGCCGTAGCGATCCAGCAAATGAACCCGCAGGGTCTCCGCATCCACGGTTTTGAGCCGGATGCACATGAAATAACCGGAGTTGAATGGGTAAACTTCCCACGCCGCGGCATACTTGGAATCATTAGAGACGGTCTTGACCCGTTTTGCACGGGCCATGAGGATGTCGAACTTTGATTTCTTTTCGGCAGGGTTCTTCTCGTTTTGCATGGAATTGAGCAATATGGTCTGGCTCAAGTGCGATGCATTGGAAATAGTACCCCGGATGCACCCTGCCGTTTTGCGTTCCAGGGCATCGAAAAGGGGAGCCGTGTCGCCGTTGAAGGTGCCTCCGTAGGTAATAAAACCCACCCTCAGTCCCCACACGTAATTTTCCTTGGTGGCTCCGTCGAGTTTAACCGCCAGGATACCGGGATGCGCCCCGCACAACCTCGCGAAGAGGGATTCCTTAAGCGTTTCCGGTTCATAAAAAAGACCGAAATAGGCATCGTCGGTGACCGCCAGAACATAGGTGCCGGCGGCGGCCGTTTCCGTAAGGATGCGGACGATGCCGTCCGCTTCCCTCTCCGAAACGGTATACCCCGACGGATTCTGGGGGAAGTTGAGCACCACCGTAATCTTGCGATGGTCGGCCGCCTCCTGGCGGACCGCCTGTTCGAAGGCACCGAGGTTGAACCCGCCATCCTCGGCAAACAGCTCGTAGTGGCGGATGCGGGCATCTTTGCGCACGGAAAAGATCATGCTGTAGTTGCCCCACATCATCTCGGGCAATATTATCACATCCCCCGGACTGGTCCAGACATCGGCAAAGGTGGCGATGCCGTGAGTAATTCCGCAGGTAACCACCGGCATACTCACCGGCTTTCCGGCCAGGGACGGATTTTTTTCGAACATCTCCGACTGCCACTGCTTGCGCAGGGCGGGAATACCGAAAGAGGGGGCGTAGGTCAGCGACTGGCTGGGCCGGATATTGTTCAGGGAAGCCATAACACTGTCAAACCGCATGGTCCGGCCATCCTCCGTGGCGATGCCGATGGTGGCGTTGATGACATGGGCTTTTTCTTTGGCTTCGGCGCTCTGGCTCAGGATGCCTTTGGGAAAAAACAGTTTTTTGCCCACATCGGACAGCATGTCGTAAACATGGGGGGCGGCGGATTTAATGGTCTGATTCAGTTGTTCGGCTAAAGGATTCATGAAAAATCCATCCTCAATGGGTTTCATCCGGACGCGGAACCGGTAAAAGGGATAGGGCGAATGCACGGTACCGGTTTTTCCTGTCTATTGCGGCAACAGAAGATTCCAAGTGCCCGAAAACAGTCTCCGGAACCGATACGGCAACACACGGACTGATACGATAAAGGGGATATTTACTTCCTGAATGCAAAAAATGTCAAGGGAAAAGTGCTTTAAAAATCAGGAGGATGCGTACGGGATCGCTTTCGATCACCTGCCGGGGCACCAGCGACCGCTACCCAACGCAAAAAACCCCGCCACCTCGTTCGGCCGGCGGGGTTTTCGACCAATGATTGGATGGCCGACAGATGGACTACTTTCTGGAGCGCTTGGAAGCCTTCAGCGGGTTGATCTTCTGGGCAGTTTCAGCCATGCTCGAGCTGACATGCGTGGCCAGATTGCAGTTCCCGTTTTTCCACTTGGTAGAAGGCTCAGGGCAGGCGGCGCAATACCATCCCGAAGCGATCTCCAGGGTGCGGCTGCATCCTTTGCACTGCTCTACGATTTCAAGGCAGACGCCACCGTTATATCCGCAGCCTTTGGCTGTCATGAAGGCACATTCCATGCCTTTGCGAACCGTTGTACATTTCATTGAAAACACCTCCCGTAATGGTCTGGACAATTAAAAAGGCCAAAGAAGAAGGTTCCTTCGGCCTTTTCAAAATTGAGCGATATATATTCAGGTCAAATGGGCTTGTCAAGCACTTTTTTCCTGCACCTCGGCACCATGTCGGTAGACATGAACGTCGCGCTGGGGGAACGGGATGGACACCCCGTTGGCGTCGAAGGCTTTTTTGATTTTTTCGGTCAGATCGAAGAAAACCCCCCAGTAGTCTTCCACCTTGACCCAGGGACGCACCACGAAATTCACACTGCTGTCGGCCAGTTCGGAGACGGAAATCTGGGGTTCGGGCGTCTTTAAGATCCGACTGTCTTCGGCGATGATATCGGCCATCAACGATCGGGCCTTGTCGATATCGTCATCGTATCCGATGCCGAACACCATGTCCACGCGGCGGGTTCCCTTGACCGTCCAGTTGACGATGTTATCGTCGGTAAGCTTGGCATTGGGGACGATGACGGTCTTGTTGTCGGCGGTTTTCAATTGGGTGGTGAAGATCTGGATGGCCTCCACCACGCCGAACACGCCGGCAGCTTCAATGAGGTCACCCACTTTGAAGGGCCGGAATATGATCAGCAGAAATCCGGCGGCAAAATTGGACAAGGCTCCCTGAAGGGCCAGGCCGACAGCCAGGCCGGCAGCACCGAGAATGGCAATAAAAGAGGTCGTCTGGATACCCAGCTGCCCCAGGGCGGCAATGACGATAAATACCAGCAGGCCGATGTAGGCCATGTTGGATGTGAAGGTAACCAGGGTGTGCTCGACCTTGCCCTTGGTCATGATGCGCTCCACCAGTTTCCGCACGCCGCCGGCCACCCATCGCCCGATGAAAAAAATCGCCAGGGCGGCCAGGACCTTCAATCCGTAGACCGTCAACAGTTGATAAATTTTGTCGAGCATCGCTTCCATTTTAAAGATTCCTTTCCTCTTGTTACCGGTTCCGACATAGGCGTTTCATCGGACCATTCCGTGGTTGAGTTGGACCTGCAATCCTGTATGGATTGAATACGGCCTACATGGTTTTCACAAATGCATCGGCCTCTTTGATGGAACGATTCATATCCGCAATCAGGGAAGAAACGTCGGCTTCGATGTCCGCCACCTCTTTTCTCAGGGAAGTGACCGCCTGGGCGTTGAGGTTGTGTTTGAGATAGAGCACATAATCCTGCAGGTTGGTGAGCACCGGTTTCATGGACGCTTCCGCACGGGCCATGGAACGCTGCAGCCGGGCAAACCGGTTGCGGGTGTCCTCCAAAGACACCCGGCTTTTGGATTTAAACTTAACATTTTCGATGGTGGCAATTTCCGCCTCCCACTCTTTAAACAGGTCAGCGGCGATGCGTTCGACCTTATCGATGCGGTCACGCACGGCATCGGCCCGTTCTTCACAGGCCCGGTAGTCCATACTGAGTTTTTCATAGACATCTTCCAGCTCGCCGCCCTCAAAGCCATACATGGCCTTGATGCGTTCCACGACGCTGGCGAATTGTTCAGACGCCTCGGCCTGGTCTTCGCGGACCTTTTCAACATTGTCTTTCAGCAGGTGGCGCTTCTCCTTGCCCAACTTCTCCCAGACGGCGTAGTAGGTGGTCTGGCAGCCGGCGGCCAACAGGAGAACCGCCGTCATCAGCACCGCGACACGCATTGCCCGGCTGCATTTGAATGACGCGGACGGATTTTTGGGTCGACTGTCTCTGTCAGGCATTCGTCATTACTCCACAAAAGTTGGATTCATGGCTGCCCCGCAACCCGGAAAGCGTACCTCCGGGCCGCAGGCGGCAGCCACTTACAATAGTCAATTGATCAATCGACCTTGGTGAACTGAACCCGACGGTTCTTGGAACGGCCCAGCTTGGTCGCATTGTCGGCGATGGGGCGATCCGGCCCGTATCCCTGGGCCGAAAGCCGGGACGGGGAAATGCCTTTACCCACCAGATAATCCACGACAGCCTGGGCTCGTCGCTTGGACAGATCCATGTTGAAGGCGCGGGCGCCGGAGCTATCGGTATGGCCTTCGACCAGAACCTTCAACGCGGGACGAGACTTAAGGGCTGCAACAATTTCATCCAGAATGCCATAGGAAGAGGATTTGATATCTGCCTTGGACACTTCGAAATTTATGTTATTAAACGTCCACGTCGCAGCTCCCGCCCCCAACACAGAAATGGGGCAGCCGGAGGCATCCACCTTCACGCCGGCAGGCGTTCCCGGACACTTGTCCAACGAATCCGGCACACCGTCACCATCACTGTCCAGCGGACAGCCGGTAGAATCCACTTTCACGCCGGCAGGCGTCCCCGGGCATTTGTCCAGGTAATCCGGCACGCCGTCCTTGTCGCTGTCCAGCGGGCAGCCCGCCGCATCGACCTTCACACCGGCAGGCGTCCCCGGGCATTGGTCCATGGCATCGGCGACACCGTCGCCGTCGCGGTCCATCATCTCGCCGATAAAAACCTTGCGCACATAGTCGGCCATCTGCTGACCGCCGGCCAGGTCGTCGGCGGTGGTGGCAAATCCGCAGCCGCCGATGCGGGCGAGTTCGTCCATCAGTTTCTTGCCATCGGCGTCGTCGCCTATCAGAATGGGATAGACGCAGAGCGAATCACCTAATTGCTCTTTAACAGCCGTTGCCGATGCCGGCGGTTGGGTACCCATATCCGCAGCGTCGGAAACGATGATCAAGGCCGTTTTTCCCTGGAATCCTTCCAGGTCCGTGGTAATGGCGGAAACGGCATTTCCCAGAGGACTCGGGCCGCCGGCCGCGGAAACCGTCGAGAGCCCCTTGGCAAAGGCGGCCTTGTCAAAGTCGCCCATATCAACGATCAACGTTGAGCTTTTCCGGGTCAGATCGGGATCTCCCCCGAAAATGCGCAGTCCGCTTTTAATCCCCATATCCGCCGGAATGGTTTGGGCCAGGCTGCCGACCACGGATGTGGCGATATCGAGCTTCTTCCACTGCTGATAACCCTTATCCATGGATGAAGAAGCATCCAGAATGACAAGCATATTCTGCGCCTTAAGGGCATATCCACCCGCATCGACACCCACCGGGGTAATCGGGGGTACCGGCTCGTAGGACGTGGCACAGGCACTCAACAACATCGCAACCGTCAACATAAAGGCAAGCTTGAAAACAGGGTGTTTCATGGCAACTCCTTTCCATGCATTGGGATTTTTTGGGGATAGATCTCTTTTTCAGGGTTTTGATTAAAAACAGTGGAACGGAATAATGGGAAATTCAGCTTCAGGAGCCAAATGTCAGTCGCTGATATGGAGCTGGGCAAGAGAAGTTGCCCTCAAACTACAAAAATCACCGATTGAAATCAACAACTTTATATTTCAGCCGGACAGGTGCAAAATAATCGCCTTCCGAAAAAAATCCAGCGACCGATCAAAATTAATAAAAATTTTTTCCTTACGTTCATCAGGGAGCGGCCCGATATCATCCACAATCCGGCGGCCATTCGATCCGGTGGTTGACATGAATCACATAGGAACCATACCCTTTCCGCGGCCATGAGATTAATTGACTTTTCAGGCAAATGGGCTATTGTTGGTCAACCTGAAATCCATTTACAGAGGGCTGCCAATCCAGTTCACCAAAGCGTCGGACGCACCCATCAAGTCACCCGTCGCAATCATCAAACAGGAATTTTGAGTAATGATCTTAGATGAAGCAAGCCAGGTTCTGCAGATTGAAGCAGATGGTGTTTTAAAATTGATCGATCGTCTCGACCACCGCTTCGAGCAGATGGTGGAAGTCATCCTGAAGGCAACCGGCCGGGTCATTGTCAGTGGTATTGGAAAATCCGGCATCATCGGCCGGAAAATCGCCGCCACCCTGAACAGCACCGGTACGCGGTCGCTGTTTCTGCACCCGGTGGAGGCCATGCACGGTGACCTGGGAATCGTCGGCCCCGAAGATGTCTTTCTGGCCATGTCCTACAGTGGCGAGACCGATGAACTGAACATACTGATGCCCAGCATCCGCGACATCGGGTGCACCGTCATCTCCATGACGGGAAACCCGGCGTCCACCCTGGCCAAACACAGTGACATCATCATCGATGTGGGCGTGGAAAAAGAGGCCTGTCCCCTGGGTCTGGCACCGACAGCCAGCACCACCGCCCTGCTGGCCATGGGAGATGCGCTGGCCGTGGTGCTGATCAACAAGAAGCAATTCAAGACAAGTGATTTCAAGCGATTTCATCCCGGCGGAGCGCTGGGTCAGCGCCTGTTCAGACAAGTGAAGGACATCATGTTCACCGGCAAGTCCGTTCCCACCGCCACGACATCGGTATCCATGCAGGAAGCCGTGGAAGAGATGGACCGGCACGGGTTGGGTGCCCTGATCATCGTCGGCGAAGATCAGCGACTGGCGGGTATTCTCACCGACGGTGATCTCCGGCGGATGATTGCCCAGAAGAAAACGGTTTTCGAGCAGTCGCTGACCGCGGAGATGACCCCCTCGCCCCTGCATGCCTTTTCCCAGACGCCTGCCTATGATGCCCTCACCATTATGGAGCAGCATGAAATCACCGTTCTGCCAATCATCGACAATGATCGCCGGGTGCTGGGCATCCTGCACCTGCATGACATTTTAGGCAAAGGGGAATTCAAGTTTAATGGGGTCGATCCTGAAAAAAGGCCTCATCTGAATGGATAACCTGCAAGGAGCCTTCATGAATCAAGAAACCATCGAAACCCGCATTCGGACACTGGGTGAAGCCAAAATTCCGTCGCCGATGTTGAAGGAAGAGCATGGCGGGATTCACCACCTGTTCGTTTCCGATGAAGATCAGGTGATGATCAATATCAAGCGGGCGAATATTGAAGCAATGTTTGCAAAAGGCATGTCGCCACCGGCCTTCGAAGTGGCCGGTCCACGGCGGAAGGTCTATTTCGATGCTTCCAAACTCAGGTGCGCCATTGCCACCTGCGGAGGCCTGTGTCCCGGGCTGAACGACATCATCCGCGCCATTGTACTCGAACTGCACTACCGTTACGGCGTAAAAATCATCTACGGCGTACGCCACGGTCTGGAGGGCTTTATTCCTGAGTACAACCGCGATTTTCTGGACCTGACACCGGCCCGGGTGACCACCATTATGAACATGGGCGGTTCCATTCTCGGATCGTCGCGGGGGGCACAGGACATCGATCGGGTGGTGGACTGCCTGGAGGTGAACAATATCGGCATCCTGTTCATGGTGGGCGGTGACGGCACCCTTATGGCCGCATCCAAGATTGCCGATACCATCTCCCAGCGGAGTCTGAAAATCAGCGTGGTAGGCATCCCTAAAACCATCGACAACGATATTCACCTGGTCTCCCGCTCCTTCGGATTTGACACGGCGGTGGATGTCGCCCGCATGGCCATTCAGAGCGCCCATAACGAGGCCATCGCCTACCCTAACGGCGTGGGCCTCATCAAGCTCATGGGACGGCACTCCGGTTTTATTGCCGCCACGGCAGCTCTGGCCCAGCAGGATGCCAATTTTGTTTTGATTCCTGAAGTTGACTTCGACCTTGAGGGGCCCAAAGGATTGATGGCCGCTCTACAGGCCAGAGTAACCAGCCGGGGCCATGCGGTAATCGTGGTGGCCGAGGGGGCCGGGCAGAAATTTTTCGAAAATGTGGATGAGCGTCGGGATCCCTCCGGAAACATACGGCTCAATGACATCGGTCCATTTCTAAAGGAGGCCATCAAGGCTCACTTTACCGAAAAGAACATACCGTTGAACATCAAATATATCGATCCCAGCTACATGATTCGCAGCCTTCCGGCCAATGCCAATGACAGCGTGTTCTGCGGTTTTCTGGGCAGAGATGCGGTGCATGCGGGGATGGCGGGAAAAACCAAGCTGGTCATCGGCCACTGGAACAACCATTTTGTGCATTTACCCATGGAAGCCACGGCGGGCAGGAGAAAACAGGTTCGTCCCAACGGAAAGCTGTGGACAACGGTATTGGAATCCACCGGTCAGCCATCGCTTAAAAATGAACCCTCCTGACCGCGGACCGGTTACCTGGGCAGCAACTCCCTGACCACCTGCGCGTGGCGCCGGGCGGATCCCTGGTTGGAAAGCACCGCCCTTTTCGCCAGACGGCCCATTCGGCGGGCCTCTTCGGGATGGGTCAGCAAATGGATGGCCCGGTCGGCCAGTTCCCCTGCGTCTCTCACACAGATTCCGCCGCCGAAGGTTTCGAGCAGGGTTCTGGCTTCTTCGAAGTCCTCCATGGAGGGACCGAAGAGGACCGGCTTGGCCCACACCGCGGCCTCCAATACATTCTGCCCGCCAAGCGGTACGAGGCTTGCTCCGCAAAATACCACCGAAGCGAGGCTGTAGACATGGCGCAATTCACCGATAGTGTCCAGGATCACTACCGGTGCGGACCGTCCGGCCCCGGTTCTTCCCAGTTCAGTGCGGTATTGCCATTCGATCCCTTTTGCGCGCGCCGTTTCCGCGATCCGGGATGACTTGTTGATGTGTCGCGGCGCAAGGATGAAGACCAGGCCCGGAACCTGTATTGCCAGCCGGTCATAAACATCCATCAAAATATCCGCCTCCACCCCGCGAACACTTCCCGCGATGAATACCGGGGTGGTTTCATCCACTGCATACAGCCGCTTTAAATCTTGAATCACGGCGTCATTCCAATCAACCTCCGGGGCGTCCATCTTCGCATTGCCGTTGATTTGGACCCGATGGGCCGGTGCGCCCAGGGAGACGATCCGCCGGGCATCCGCTTCGGAGATCATGCTGAAGGCGTCCACCTTCTCCAGAACAGGCTTCATCAGCCTCTTGATCTTCCGATACGAGCGAATTGACCGGTCAGAAATACGGCCGTTGACAAACACCGTTTTAATCCCGGCCCCATGGGCTTTAACAATCCAGTTGGGCCAGATTTCCGTCTCCATGCAGACCAGCAGATCCGGGTGGTAAGCGGACAGAAAGCGTCCGATGGAGCCCCATAGGTCCACCGGCGCGAATCGCACGCTGGCCCGGCCGTCAAACTGCCTGCGGGCGTATCGCTGGCCGGTCATCGTCGTGGTGGTAATTAGAATTGAGGCTGGGGTGCGGGAGAAGTCCAGGGCGCTGACGATGGCTTCGGCCGCCTTCACTTCGCCCACGGAAACGGCATGAATCCATATCAGGGGGCGCACGGACATGGCCGGATCCAGGCGAGGTAAACCATATCCCAGCCGCTGGCTTAGTGCCGCCTTCCGTTCCGGTTCCTTCCTCTCGTGGCACCAGGTCGCGGGAAGGACGATCAGGGAAAGTCCTGATGCTAAGAAATTATAAGCGAAATGGAAAATATTCATGGTCGCGGGCGGAATCAGGCTTACTGACTTTTATTGGCGGGTTCCGGGCTGTGGGTACGCGTGACCTCGACAAACCGCCCCCGATTAATCCGAAGCATGTGCAGGGTTTTCTCCACCTCCCCGTTTTGGGCGAAGCCGGTCCGGCCGGAAACGCCTTCGAAATCATGGATCTGCAGCAAGGCCTGTTTCAAGTCTCGCCGCGAGTCGGTGGCGGTTTGCCGCATCGTCTGAAAAACCATCATGGCGCTGTCGTAGGCGACGGCCTCGATGATGCCCGGGACTCTGCCGTAGACGCGCCGAAAGTCCGCCACAAAATTTTGGACCGTTTCAGACTGGCTTTCGGCAAAAAAGCCGTCGGCGATCAGCGTGCCCTTCATGTAATCGCCGGACATGTCTAAAAGTGTTCTGGAATTCCACAGATTGGTGCCAAGCAGATACACATCTCGGATATCGTAATAGGCCAGTTGGGGTATGATCAACCCCGCTTTTTTTGGCGCATCGGGAATAAATACCGCATCGAAATCGACAATGGGGTGCCATTGATCTTCCCTGTCCGGATTGCGCCGCCCAAGATCGTCAATGGCCTGCCGATCCAGAGGAAGGCCGCTGATCCGCTCCACCGGGTCAGCGATCAGATCCCGCCCGGATCGCATCGAATCGTCCATTAAAGGTAGCAGCGGCGCCTGAATCCGGGGCAGGCCGGTTACCCTTAAATCGTTGGGGATATCATAAAAGATTCCAGCCACTTTTTTTATGGGTTTCGCGAAATCCGTACCCTCGGGGTCATACATCTCAACGCCGTTGACCACGCCCCCATATACAATCACCTGGTCCCAGAACAGGTTCATGTAGCGCCGGCCGTAATTTTCATCGGGGTACAACACGGCAAACCGTCTGGCACCCAATTCTTCCACGGCAAATGACACCAGCGATCGCACCTGCATCTGCGGGGTGATGAAATTTCTGAACACGTAGGTGCCGATATCCGGAATCCCATCCCGCTGGGTAAAAACGAGAATCGGGATCCCTTTGGCCTGCGCGCTTTCGGCGGCGGCCTCGGCAGTGTACAAGGGCCCCAGGATGGCCCCGACCTTTTGTTGATCGAGTTGATTCACCGCCTTCACGGCCACATCGGAATCGGACTGGGAATCCTTGACAATGATGTTAAATGGAATTTCACCGCCCATCTCAGCGGACTGGCTCAACGCCATTTCAATGCCGTTTAACGCCCGTTGGCCGAAAATGGCATAGGAGCCGGAAAGGGGCAGCAGGCAGCCGACGGTAAAGGGAGTAAAACGGGCGCGTTCCGTCAGGGAATGGATCATATCTGTGGCATCCTGATAGTCCGGGTGCTCGGGGAATCGTTCCACAAGCGCCTGGAGGACATCCAGTGCATCATCATATTTTTCATCCAGAATGAATGCCATTCCGAGGCGGTACAGCAAAAGCCCCATAAGGCGTCGATCCGTGACCTGGGAAATCAACTGCTGGAGGTCGTCCGCACTGAGCTTTTCGGCCGTGTTTTTTAATTGGGCCCAGGCGATTTCCACATCCGCACCGGAGGCCGTGTTCCACGCCCGATAGTAGGATCGGGCAGCATCCAGATGCAGCCCCATCGCCTCATAAGCTTTGGCAACAATCATAAAAAACGGCATCCGTGGAAGGGTGGGATCGGTCCGGTCGATAAAGGCAAGCCCGTGGGTGATAACCGATTCAAAATTGCCGCCGTCGAACAGGATATTCAGAATTTCCATCACGGCGCCGGGAACCAGCGCGCTTTCCGGAAATTCACGGTTCAGCCGCCACAACACGTCCATGGCATCCTCATCGCGGCCGGCAAACCGGTATATTTTTCCTATTTTGAACAGGGCTTCATCAACGAAAGGGTCATCATAGGCCTCACGCAAAAACGTGTTATAGCCATCCAGGGCCTCGGTGTATAAACCATTTTTAAAAGCTCGCTCAGCGTTCTGAAAATCCGCATTGCCGGGCATTGCGGGAACCGGCCTGGGAATGCCTATCGGCAGTGGTTTAGGCGCGCAACCCGAATAGACAACAACTAAAAACAGAATCACCGTTCGAATGATCCACTTCATGTTGGTAATCTTTCTATGAAATTCCCCGCTAAAGGAATAGGTACATAGCGGTTCCATGTGAACCTGAGGCCGCAATGCGGCATCGCTCAATCTACACAAGCCGATTTCATTGTCAAACAATAGTTCATCCCGCATCGGATTGTCCATGGATTGTTTTTGGCGCCGTTGTCGACGCTTGACATCTCCCCGCCAAGGACATTATAGTTGGGCATTCAGATGGTTACCAATCACCGCGGATATGTTTCACCTTCATCTCACAACAAAGGCCCTTTCCATGAAAAAACCAATTTTGACATTTCTTCTGATCGCTGCCTTGCTGCTCGCAGCACCGGTGTACGCTGAGATTTACAAATACATCGATGAAAATGGTCAAAAACGCTGGACGGACGACCTGAGCCAGGTGCCAAAGCAACAGCGGCCCTCGGCCCAGCGTATTGAAACTGAAATAGAAAAGCCGACGGAGGCAATCGACGCCGGATTGGAAAAGGCCCAACCGGCGTCTACGCCCGAAACCGAAGCCGCGCTTCCAAATCGTTCCGAACCCGGCGAAGGCGCTGAACTGGATCGCAATGCCCTTGAAAAGGAAAAAGCCGACTTAGACACCCAATACCAGCAATTGATCGAGGAAAGAAAACAGCTGGAACAGAGGCAAACCGAGGATCTCAGTGCCGCTGCCCGGGCAGACCTGAATGAGCGAATCTCCGCATACAACAGTAAGATGGACCAGTACGACCGGCAATTGAATGCATTCAACGAAAAAGCAAGTGCCTATAACCAGAAAATAATTTCACAGAAGAAGCCAGCGCCGAGCGAATAAATGACCGCAGCGCGAAAAGGGAGCCCGCAAACAGGCAATCGTGGTTCAGGGCTTTTTATAGCGTCAGTAAATGCTGGCCATTGTTTCCCTGCAAATTATTTTACCCCGATCATAACCATCGCTATCACGACAAATATGCGTGAGGAGGAAAAACATGACAACATCATCCAGTGAATTGGTAAAAGCGCTTTCAGTGGGCCGTCCCCCCAATATCCAGCAACGGTTTCCCAATTCGAAGGCGCTGCTGGTCAGTGGAAAATTCATCGACCTGGGAATGATCAAAAAGAAAAACGCCATCTGCATGGCAGCCAACGGCAGGAATACCTTTGTAATCAGAGGTGCGCTAAAAGCGGCCCAACGGGCTAATTCTGCATTGATCATTGAAATTGCCCGTTCAGAAGGGGGAGCCAATGCCTATTGTGCGGTCAATTATTGGAATATGGCCCGGATTGTGGACGCCACGTGCAATGAACTGGGCATTACCGTTCCTGTGGCCCTGCATGCCGATCACTACGGCATTAAAAGCAAGGACGATATCCCGGATGCCAAGATTGAAATCCCCACGATGTTCGAAGCAGGCATCACCTCCATTGCCATTGACGCCTCCCATCTCCCGGACGACGAGAACCTGCTGGCCAATCTGGAGTTGAAGCCGTTTATCCCCGACTGGTCAGGATTGGAGACCGAAATTGGTGAAATCAAGGGAAAATTAGGACTGTCAACTAAGGCAGAGGCGCTTTTCCTGATTCAGGGACTCAACGCCCACGGCATTTTCCCCAACTGGATCGCCTTGAACAACGGAACTGTCCACGGCATCGAAGCCAGCGGCCAGGGAATCCAGGTGGGATTGACGCAAGAAATTCATGAGGCGCTGGAAGCCTACCATGTTTCGGGCGCACAGCATGGCACATCCGGCAACAGCTCGAAACGGCTCAGGGAAATCGCCAACCGAACCAACACCACCAAAGCCAACGTCGCCACGGCCCTGCAAATGATTTCGTGGGGGCTTGAGGTCAATGATGACGGAAATGCCGCTTTGGATGACAAGAACGGTTTTATCAAAGTTAAAGACCAAGGGGTTACCGAAGCCATGTGGGCAAAGATGGTCGCCTATGCAAAGGATAAGGGATGGAAAAGCGGCGACTATAAAAAGCTCAACCTTCCTTTTGAAAACAAGTTGCTGGGGCTTCCCCGGGAAATCCGGGAAAGAATGGAACAACGGGTGGAATCGTTCGTCTACAACATGCTCGTCAACGTATTCAATGCCCGCGACACGGCCGATTTGACCATTGACGCGATTCTGGAAGCCAACAACTATGATCCGGGCCCAAAAGCAGAACGAATTGAATCCCCGGAAGAATGGACGCCTGAAAAAATTACCCGGAAGGCCGCTTTAATTGAAAACAACCAAGGTCCCGAAGGGGAGTTTGACGACTGATTGAGGGTACACCCAGCGATTGTGCCGCTGAATCATGCCCACCTTCGACAAACCACTGACGCGGGTGCTGCCGGCGTCAGTGGTTTGTTTGTTTCGGCTTCACCCGCCAATCAAAAAATGCCGTGGTCAAATGGGAAAAGAAACCAAAAAATACTGCCATTTCTGTGCGTTGCCCCTTGAAAGCAGAAATATTGAGGGGAGGATGCGCTTATATTGCCCCGGGTGCCGGACGCCCATTTATGAAAACCCGGTACCGGCGGCCTGTGTGGTGCTTGTCGATGAGCACAAGCGGCTCCTGCTCGTAAAACGGCGTGTGGCCCCCAAACAGGGCCTGTGGTGCCTGCCGGGGGGATTTGTGGAATGCGGTGAGACCCCGGAACGGGCAGCCATTCGTGAACTTGATGAAGAAACCGGCCTGACGGGCCGGATAAACACCCTCATCGGCGTCACCACGAGTCCCGGTACCCTCTATACGTCCATCCTGCTTATCGGATACCTGGTGACCTGTTTTTCAGGCTCACCGAGGGCCGGCGACGATGCATCCGATGTAGATTTCTTTGATAACGACGATTTGCCCGATATCGCCTTTGACAGTCACCAATCATTTATTCGTCTTTCTTATTCGTTACTTTCCGCATAACCCAAACCGCATCACCTTTTTCTGGCCGACGCCGGAAAAACTTTTTTTATTTTTTCCTAAAGGTTTTTTCAGGGCCTGCCGATAAGGTTATCGGAGGAACCCATATGTATATACAAAGCTATCAAATCCATAACGTCTTGAATGTCTATCGACGGCAGCTTAGCCAGGTAAGATCGGATCACCCACAGCAGGTAGGCACCCACGACGCCAAATCTGACGCAGTCACGATTTCGACAGAAGGTAAAAACCAGTCGATAATGGAAAAAGTGGTCGCCAGCGTGCTCAAGAAGATCACCAACGTTGACCCCGATTCAGATTTTGGGCAGGAGATGATCAAGCAGGTTGAAAACACAGAAAAGGATCTGCATTTGGCCCAGAAGGATAATGCGTTTTTTTTTAACACCATCGTTGGCGACAATCAAAAGGAAACCCGATCCATGGCCATTGACAACTCGCAAGGGTTGATGAATCAGCTTGATGAACTGGCCAAGGCGGCGGTTCACCGTAAGGCTGAATAAACAGGGTTAAAGGACCGGCCGGATAACTGGGGTATTGCGGAAAGGGCAAAATCACCAGAAACGGCAAACACGTTTGTAGAAAACAAAGGGGGTGTTGCCATGTTAGATACAATTGGCGAATCAGCCGTCAGAACGACGACGCGTACGGAAAACAATCTGGTTGTGGAAAATAGGGATATCGCCCTTAAAAAGGTCGAAAAGGCCGTGGAAGAGCGACCCATTGAAAGCGCTCAGGAAAGTGCGAAACCTGAATCCGATGCGGAGAAAAAAACCGGTGGTTACGATGTGGATGATGGAGGCGTTTTCTTTGAAAAATACGATAAACACGGAAATGTCGTGTTTAGAACGCCGCCGGAACAGAAGCCTATCGACGAGCACGTTTAACGTATAGCATCCATGATGTTAAAAAGCCGGCTGAACAGCCGGCTTTGAGTGCTGGCAAAACGTGGTCTGCCCGAAAGAGACAGGAATGTCGGTGAGGCCATCAACCCACTTTATTTTTGGCCTCATCCCAAAGATTGTGCATTTCCCGCAAAGGAAGGTTGTCGATGTCCCGACCCGCTTCAATGGCTTTTTCTTCCATATAATTGAAGCGCTTTTCAAATTTTTGAATAGACCGGATCAATGCGGTTTCCGGATGAATACGGGCGAACCGGGCGACATTGACCATCGTAAACAGGATGTCCCCGAATTCCATGGCCGCCGTGTCGCTGCCGGATCCACCATCCGGATGATTGACTTCCGTTGAAAACTCTCCCCACTCTTCCATGGTTTTAGCCATCACACCTGAAATGTCATCCCAGTCAAATCCGGTTTTAGCCGCCCGTTCCGAAACCATCGAGGCCCTGAGCAGGGCGGGCAGGCTCTGGGGGATGGAACCGAGGACCGAATGCCGCCCCGCGCCCTTTTCTTCAAGTTTGATTTTATCCCAGTTTTCACTGACCTTTTCAGGGGTTTTTGCGGTAACATCGCCAAAGACATGGGGGTGTCGGCGAATCATCTTTTCTATATTTTTTTCAACCACGTCGGTTAGGCCAAACGTCCCCGATTCTCTGAACAGATTAATGACAAATAGAAGCTGAAAAAGCACATCTCCAGCTTCTTCGCAAATGGCAGCCGCGTCTTTGGAAATGATGGCATCCACCAGTTCGTACACCTCTTCGACCAGGTAGCGGGCCATGGTTTCGGGTGTCTGCTTTTTATCCCACGGACAGCCATTTTTACCTCTCAGGGTTTCAATCAACGCCTCGAGGCGCGCGATGGACGTTGAAAAGCCTGATTTTACCGTGTCTGCCAAGATTTCTTTAATTCCTTTAATTTTATTATGAAATTTTCTTTCATTTCCTTTGAAATCACCTTGGCCATCACTTCTGATACGGTTGACACATGTGGAGACAGCGTCGCATCTTTAATAATTCGCGCACCTTTGGGTAAAAAGGCGGTCAATACAATAAATATCACGCAGATGACCAGTCCGCCTTTAAGCAACCCGAACAGGGCGCCGCAGACCCGGTCCACCCATCCCAGGTAGGCGATATTGAGTAGATATTTGATGACCACGGCAAGCATCCCCACAGTGATCACCACAGCTGAAAAAATCGCCATGTAGCTTACAATATTAAGATAAGCGGGATCGGAGATCCACGGAGAAATCAACCTGGCCACCGGATGATAATAGGTATATGCGGCATAGAATCCACCCAGAACGCCGACGATTGAAGAAATCTCTCTGACCAGCCCTCGAAAAATCCCACGAATCAACCCATAGGTCAGAATGGTGATAATCAGGATATCAAAAGGATTCATGATGGTCCTTTAAATGAAGCCACACCGTTGTCCGGATAAAGCATCTGCCTGCGGGGTGAATGGAATCGACCCGCATCGCGAGCGCAATCCCAAATTAATAAAAATATCAATAAAAACAGACTGTTTCTAATTTTTTAAGTTGGTAACGTTAACAGAGCGGTATTTTTCAGTCAAGCATTTTCACCGGGGTCATAAAGGGGAATTTGGCGTTTGCATTCCCTTGAAAAGTCGGATATTTCAATGCCGACAAGATTAGTAACTAAACCGGCCTGGCCAACGGTTTGACAAATGAGCGGGGTCGATTCATACTGGTCGGCATCGGATCTTATCAACGATAGGGAAAACATCACAAACTTTATGGATGAATGCACACAGAGCAAACAAACCCGTTTGACCTTTTCCGATATTGAACTGGCTCGGCAGCTATTTGGTGAGCAGGACGGTCACCTCAAGCACCTTGCGGATCTGCTGTCTCTTCATATTCATGCCCGAGGCAATACGGTGCATCTCAAGGGCGACGATGTAGCCGTCGATCTTTCACGGCGGGTGCTGGAGCAACTCTATGGCCTGCTCAAGGAAAAATACCCTGTCTATCCCAATGATATTGACTATGCCGTACGCATATTGAAAGAAAACCACACCGCAGACCTGAAGAAAATATTTCTGGACACCGTTTTCATCACCTCCAAAAAACGGGCCATTACCCCCAGAAACCAGAACCAGAAAGCCTACATTGAAGCGATCCGCAACTATGATATCGTCCTTGGTATCGGCCCTGCCGGTACGGGAAAAACTTACCTGGCCATGGCCATGGCCGTATCCGCACTTTCCAAAGGCACCGTCAGCCGGATCATCCTGACCCGGCCGGCTGTGGAAGCCGGCGAATCTTTGGGATTCCTGCCGGGAGACCTGACAGACAAGGTAGATCCCTATCTAAGGCCGCTGTATGATGCGCTCCATGACATGATGCGATTTGAAAAGGTGGCCACGCTGATGCAAAACGGGGTGATCGAAGTCGCTCCACTGGCCTTTATGCGGGGAAGGACCCTCAACGAAGCGTTTATCATCCTCGATGAAGCCCAGAACACCACAACAGAACAGATGAAAATGTTTCTAACCCGGATCGGTTTTAATTCCAAGGCCGTGGTTACGGGAGATATCACCCAGATCGACCTCCCGGCTGGCAAGTCTTCAGGGCTTGTTGAAGCTAAAGCAATTTTAACACCCATAACAGGAATACAGTTCATCCACTTTACCAAGCAGGATGTCGTTCGTCACCGGCTGGTCCAGGATATCATCAACGCCTATGAGATACTGGAAGCCAGCCGTATAAAAAAATAAGCGTACCGATCGATCCGGTCGATGATTCCGTCGACAATTGGGTTAACCGGCAGCACCAAGTGACCAGAAAATGATTCGTGACCGGAAAAAAAAATCCGTCAATCGTTTTTTCAACCTGAATCCCCATATCCGTTGGGCCCTGCTGGTGCTCATCGTTGTCGTCTTCACAACCGGTTTGTACCCCAGCCTTGTCATCAAAAAACATCGCTATAATATCGGTGATGTCGTTAAAACCGATATCAAGGCCACGGAAGATTTTATCATTGAAGACCTTGCCGCCACCGAAGCCCTTCGCCGCCAGGCAGTGGACAATGTAGTCCCCGTCTACGATCTCAATCCGAAGATCCTGAAAGGCACGGTTACCCGCTTGAACGATGCCTTCGAGAAACTGCGGTTGATATACGAGCAGGAAGCCAAAAAACTGGAAACGAAATCGCAGACATCGCCTGCCCCCCAGTCGACGCCGGGCGGAGCGCCGGTTGAACCCGCCGATGTCCCGGACCTTCCGCAGGTACCGCTTGCGGAGCGAATGCTTGCCCAAAAAAGTCTGTTGGAAAAAGCAATCGGAATCGAAATCAGTAACGGAGCGTTTTCCATCCTCACCGAACATGGGTTCTCAAAGGACATCCCCAAGCTGTTGACCACCATCATTACCCAGGTCCTCTCCGCCGGTGTGGCCGTTAACAAAGAGATCCTGCTGAAGGAATCGGACCGGGGCATCACCCTGCGCAACGTGGAGACCTTGACAGAAACCCATGTATTGAACCTGAAACAGTTTTACGGACCGGACCAGGCCAAAACCATGGTCCGGGTTGTCGGCGACCCCCTGCTCAAAGGGATGAACTATGCCCTGCTGAATCTCATGGTGGATTTCTCCCAACAGTTGATCCAACCCAACATCACCTTGAACAGCCACGAAACGGAAGCCCGTAAGGAAGTCGCCGCGCAGCAAACCAAACCGGTCCTTTACATGATAAAAAAGGGCGAAATGCTGCTCCGGGAAGGTGAGCGGGTCACCCCGTTGCAGCTTCGCAAACTCGAGGCGATGGAAGGTCAGGCCGATGCCCACCAGGTGCCTCTTGCCGGGTCCGGGGCCGTGGCTCTGCTGACTGCTATATTGGTTATTCAATACCATGTCCGGCTCAAACGACGGATTGAATTTGCCAACACCGGCAACAAGGACCTGCTCTTTCTCTCATGCATCATGGTCTCATTTATCATCGTGGTGAAAATTTCCACTACTCTTCCTGATGCATGGTTTCTCGGCCTGCCCCTATCCCGCCCGGCATCTGCGGTGGGATTCGGCATCCCCCTTGCCGCCGGCGCCATGATCGTCTGTCTGTTCATGGGCCGGGAAACCGCTTTGATCTTTGCCCTGGCCCTGGCTTTATGCACATCCATGCTGCTTCAGGGAGGTCTGGAAACGTTCATCTATTTCATCTTGAGCTGTACCATGGCATCCTGGTGGCTTCAGGATTGCCGCGAGAGAAAAATCATCATCAAGACCGGCGCCAAACTGGGACTGCTCAATGCCTTTCTGGCAGTTGTCATCGATGTTTACCTAGGCACCGCCTCGTGGGCTACGCTGCCCTTTGACCTGACCGTGGCTTTTTTGGGAGGGATCGGTGCCGGAATCATCACCGCGGGCATGGCCCCGGTGGTGGAGATGGTGTTTCACTACACCACCGACATTACCCTTCTGGAACTGGCCAACCTGGACCGGCCCATCCTGCGCCGGCTGATGCTGGAAGCGCCGGGCACCTACCACCACTCCATGGTTGTCGGATCCCTGGTGGAAGCAGCCGCTGCTGAAATTGGCGCCAATCCCATCCTTGCCAAAGTCTGCGGGTACTATCACGACATCGGTAAGTTGAAACAACCCCTTTATTTTATTGAGAATCAATCAGACGGCAGAAACAAACACGATAAGCTTGCCCCGTCCATGTCCGCACTGATCCTGATCGCCCACGTAAAAAACGGTGTTGAAATCGCCCGTGAGCACAAACTGGGACAGGTGATTATCGACACCACCCAGCAGCACCACGGTACCAGCCTGATCAGTTATTTTTACGAAAAAGCCAAATCCGTTAAAGGAGAGGATGCGGTCAACATCGATGATTTCAGATATCCGGGGCCACGGCCCCAGACCCGTGAAGCCGGGCTGGTCATGCTGGCGGATGTCGTGGAAGCGGCTTCACGCACCCTTGAGAACCCGACCCCGTCACGAATTCAGGGGCTGGTGCAGAACCTGATCAACAAAATTTTTTCCGATGGCCAACTGGACTATTGTGAACTGACCTTAAAGGACCTTCACCGGATCGCCAGAAGCTTCAATAAGATCTTGAATGGCATCCACCACCACCGGATTGAATATCAGGACAGTGCCTATATGACTTCCGGAAAGGCTAAGAATGGAAGTGCTGATCGAAAACCGGCAAAACCGCCACAGGCTGTCAAAGCAAAAGATTCAGAAGACAGCCAGGCGCATTTTAAACGCCTTGGGCTATCCTGATGCCCAACTGTCCATTCTGATCGTCGATGACGATCAGATTGCGGAATTAAACGCGGCCTACTTGAACCACACCGGCCCGACCAACGTCATCTCCTTTCCCATGCAGGAAGGCCAGTTCTCAGACATTACCCCGGACCTTCTGGGCGATGTGGTAATTTCCGCCGACACGGCCCATCGGGAAGCCGTTGACGCCGGCATGGAAATGGCGGAGCGTTTCAACCAGCTATTGATTCATGGTATTCTTCATCTGACAGGCTACGATCATGTCAATTCGGAGGAAGAGGCGGCAGTGATGGAATTAAAAAACAACGAACTCATTGAACTGATTCGCAGGGAGGATTGAGCATGGCCGGTCTGGCAGTGAATATCGATCATATCGCCACGTTGAGGGAAGCCAGAAAAGCGAAGTATCCGGATCCGATTGCAGCCGCCGTAATAGCTGAACTGGCTGGAGCGGACGGCATCGTCTGCCATTTGCGCGAAGACCGGCGACATGTTCAGGATCGGGATGTCCGGCTGCTTCGCAAGGTGATCCAATCCAAGCTGATCCTGGAGATGGCGGCCACCTCGGAGATGGTGGGCATTGCCCTTGATGTGCGGCCCGAGTTAGTCACCCTGGTTCCCGAAACCCGCGAGGAAGTCACCACCGAAGGAGGAATGGACCTGATAGTTCACAACAACATCGGCGAGACCATCGGTGCCCTCCAGAACAATGGCATTCCCGTGAGCATCTTCATTGATCCGGAACCTGAGCAGATCAAGCTGGCTCACCAGGCTGGTGCAAACATGATCGAAATCCATACCGGCGTATTCTGCGAAGCCACCGGCAACGCCAAACGCAGGCAGGCCTTCGCGAAAATCGTGGATGCCGCCAAGCTGGCCAAAAAGCTCAAACTGGGCGTCAATGCCGGTCATGGCTTATGTTACCAGACCATCAAGGCCTTTACGGGGTTGTCGGAGATCGATGAGTTCAGCATTGGCCACAGCATCGTGTCGCGAGCCGCCCTGGTGGGAATGGACCGGGCGGTAAGGGAAATGCGCGATCTGATCAACCACCTTTAGGAGCTTTGCAAAAAAGCAGGGAGAAAGGATGTATCTGGTCACCGCAGATGAAATGCAGCGGATGGATCGAGCAACCATCGAATCGTTCGGTATTCCGGGCCGGGTGCTGATGGAAAATGCCGGACGGGGGGCGACGGAATTTTTTCTGGAAGCGGTTCACCGAAACCATCCCGGCAACGTGGGCATTGCCGCCGGCCGCGGCAACAACGGCGGCGACGGATTTGTCATGGCCCGGTATCTTCACCAGAAAGGCATTTCGGCAACGGTGTTCCTGCTTTCGGAAAGAGACCGGATCAAAGGGGATGCCGCTGCCAACCTGAAACTGCTGGACGCATTGGGCGTGCCGGTGGTGGAATTGGCGGATGCCGCGGCATTTGAATCCCGAAAGCCGCTGATGCGCCACCAGCACACCTGGATCGATGCGATCCTGGGAACGGGTCTCACATCGGAGGTCAGGGGATTTTTCAGGACGGCAATCGATTTCATCAACCGGCAGCACCGACCTGTTTTTGCCGTGGATATCGCCTCGGGTCTCAACGCAGACACCGGGCAGGTCTGCGGGGTCTGTATCCAGGCCGCCGCCACGTCCACCTTTGGCTTTGCCAAGGTCGGCCACCTGTGCTATCCGGGAAGAGCCCTCACCGGCCGGTTGAAAATCATCGACATCGGCATCCCCCCGCATGTTGCCGCAACGGCAGGCTGCCGGCAGCGGCTCATCACGCCAGCAGCATTGAAAAAAGAAATGCCTCAACGATCGGCAGCGGCCCACAAAGGCCACACCGGCCATCTGTTGATCCTTGCCGGTTCCCCCGGGAAAACCGGAGCCGCCGCCATGACGGCCATGGCGGCCATGCGCGCGGGAGCGGGATTGGTGACCCTGGGGATACCCAAATCGCTGAACCCGGTGCTGGAAACCATGGTCACGGAAGCCATGACCGTCGGGATGCCTGAGACGGCGGAAGGTGCTTTGGATGAATCGGCCCACGAAGCCGTCATCTCTCTGATGAAGGGAAAGCACTGCCTGGCCATGGGGCCGGGGATAGGGACCGACGGATCGACGGGCGGGCTGGTGGGGCGATTGATCCAGGACAGCCCGGTTCCCATGGTTATCGACGCGGACGGCCTGAATCTGATCGCGGCAGAGCCATCTGTGCTTTCCAAGCGACGATCTCCAATCGTACTCACGCCCCACCCCGGAGAGATGGCCAGGCTCAGCGGCCATTCAACCGCTGACATTCAAAAAGACCGCGTCGGCCACGCACGATCCTTTGCCGAACGGCACCAGGCACATATCGTGCTCAAGGGGGCGGCCACGGTGGTCGCCCGTCCGGACGGAACCGTATCCGTCAATACCACCGGCAATCCGGGCATGGCCGCCGGCGGAATGGGAGATGTACTCACCGGTCTGATTGCCGGCCTGATTACCCAGGGGATGGAAGCCGGCGCTGCCGCCCAAGCCGGGGTATATCTCCATGGATTGGCTGCAGACCGACTGGCCCGAAATAAGGCACCGGTTGGCTATCTGGCCAGTGAAGTCATGAATACCCTTCCTGAGGCGATGGATGAGCTTCTCACCGGTGGAGACAACCTTCGCTGGCCCAAACGGGATCGCCTGTTCAACGCGACGGGCCCTGTCGGGAAATGAAGGTCAACCCTGCAAGCCAAACTGACGGGAACGTCTCTGAAGTTGAGACCCACGCACCCGACGAGACCGTCGCCTTGGGCCACACGCTGGGCCGACGAATGAATCACGGCCTTGTCATTTTATTGTTCGGTGATCTGGGCAGTGGGAAAACGGCTTTTGCCCAGGGACTTGCCCGCGGGCTGGAGGTTCCCGCACCCTCCACCGTAACCAGCCCGACATATACCCTGATCAACGAATACCCCGGCAGGCTGCCTTTTTATCATGTGGACCTCTATCGCCTGCCGGAACCTGCGGATCCGGATGAAATCGGGCTGCTGGATCTTTTCGACGGAGACGGCATTGTCGCGGTCGAATGGGCCCAGCGGCTTCACCCGGCAGACCGTCCGACCTGCCGTCTGGAGCTGTTCTTTACGGTCACCGGCGATACCGCCCGGTCGATCCGAATAATTGCATATGGACTTGACCCATCGGATCTGCTAAATGACATCGACGTTTGCTCGATCCCTCCATAGAGACTTGATATTGATACCGATTATTAACCAGTGAAGGTGGAAAAGTATGGCATTGATCGTTCAGAAATTCGGCGGCACGTCGGTAGCCGACACCCAGCGAATCCGCAACGTCGCCAATCGTGTGGTAAAAACCCATGACCAGGGAAACGATGTGGTGGTGATCCTGTCCGCCATGGCCGGGGTGACCGATCGCCTTATCGGTCTGGCCAACGAAGCGACGGAAACGCCGGACCGACGTGAGCTGGATGTGCTGCTGGCCACCGGCGAGCAGACAACCGCTGCGCTGCTGGCCATGATGCTCAAAGGCATGGGATACCCGGCACAATCCCTTCTGGGCCACCAGGCCGAAGTGGTCACCGACTGCGAATACGGCAACGCCCGCATCCTTGAAATCGGGACCGACCGGATCAAGCGCCTGCTGGCGGATCGGAACATCGTCGTGGTGGCCGGTTTTCAAGGAACAGACATCAAGGGCAACATCACCACACTGGGCCGCGGCGGGTCGGACACCTCCGCGGTGGCCATCGCTGCCGCATTGAACGCCGATGTTTGCGAGATCTATACGGATGTGGACGGCATTTACACGGCGGACCCGAACGTCTGCCCGCGGGCGAGAAAAATAAAAGAGATCTCATACGATGAGATGCTGAACATGGCCAGCCTCGGCGCAAAAGTGCTGCAGATCCGTTCGGTGGGATTCGCCAAGAAGTACAATATCCCTGTGCATGTCCGATCATCATTTTCAGAGGAGGAAGGCACCATGGTTGTCCAGGAAGATTCCGTCATGGAGCAGCTGGTTGTTTCCGGAGTAACCCATGATCTGAACCAAGCTCGCATTACCCTGAAAAAAGTTCCGGACCAGCCGGGAATCGCGGCGAAGATATTCTCACCCATCGCCGAAGCCGGCATTCTGGTGGACATGATCATTCAGAATACCCGGGCCGGCGGCCAGACGGACCTGACCTTCACCGTACCCAAGGCGGATTATAAACGGGCCCTGGAGATGCAGAAGCGGTTGGCGGAAAAAATCGGGACGGAGGATGTGCTTGGGGATCCCAACATCGCCAAGGTGTCGGTCATCGGTGTGGGCATGAAAAACCATTCCGGTGTGGCCTCGCTGATGTTCAATGCCCTGGCCCGGGAGAACATCAACATCATCATGATCAGCACCTCCGAGATCCGCATCTCCTGCGTCATCGAGGAGAAGTACGCCGAACTGGCCGTCAGGGTCCTGCATACGGCCTTCGGGCTGGACAGAGAAGATTAGAAGCTTGCACGCAACCGGAAAAACAGCGACCGGATGAAGCGTTTCTCACCCGATCAGATCCGTTTTGCTATCATGGTCTGCACCGTGGTGCTGGCCTTGGCGTTGTGGCGGTATATCCACATACGCTGACAAAACAGCAATTTTCCAGGGAATCGGGAGGCAGCGGTTCAGGGGAATTTTTATGAGGTGAACACATATGTAAGACCTCGGCCCTTGGGACTGTCGAACCTTTTTTCATATAGTCTGCAAAAAACCGATTATTGAAGAACCTCGCAGCAAGCTGCGAGGAATCTTCGGCCGTAAGGAATTCTGTCTATTTTTTTGGTTCGCTCGCTAACCCCGCCGCAAGCGACGGGGAATGCGCTCGCTGTTGCGGTTCAGGTTAGCGGTTTTGACCGCATTCGCTGTTCGTTCAACACCCCTTGAATCTCGGCAGCTATGATCCGGGCAGCAGCCCGGGGATCAGCGGCATCCCGAATAGGCCTGCCGATAACCAGATAATCGGAACCTCGGCGAATAGCCATGGCCGGCGTGACGATTCGTGACTGGTCGTCAGCGGCAACCCCACCGTCAGCCGGCCGGATGCCGGGCGTCACCGCCTGGAAGCCATCGCCAAAAACCGCCTTGATGCCCTGGACTTCCTGGCCGGAGCAGACAATTCCGCCGCAGCCGGCGTCCCTTGCCATAGCCGCCTTTTTCATCACCAACTGCTGAAGATCCTTTGAATACGGCTCCCGATAGCCTGCCTCGGCCACATCGGCCGGAGAAACACTGGTCAGCACGGTGACCCCGAGCACATTGACACGCCCGCCGGCCCCTTCCACGGCGGCCTCAAGCATCGCCCGGCTCTCTCCACAGTGAACCGTGGCGAAAAAAACACCCAACTCGGCCACCTGGGCCATGGCCCGTTTGACGGTGATCGGAATATCGTGAAGCTTTAAGTCCAGAAACACCTTTGCGCTGCCCGCCTGTAGAATCCAGCGGACCAGTTCCGGTCCCGATCGGATGAACAGTTCAAGGCCGACCTTGAACATGCCCACATTGTCTGCAAGCAGGTTAACCAGCGTCTTGGCCGCATCGGGACCGGGCACATCAAGGGGAAAAACAATATAATCTTTGGCTGCTTTCATACTTTTTCCTTAGACTCTCCCCTGTTACAGGATTACCGCTGTGGATGGCGATTGCGCACTTTTGCGATCAACTTGTCTGGGCCACCTTCTCCCCGACTCATCATTATCATCCACTCGACGGGTTTAAATTTCGGCTCGCGACCCTATGATTCGCAGGCAATCCCCATTTTTTTTGTTATTGTTCCTTACCTGAAAATCGTCAATCGTTAAAGGTTTTGTTGGCCTATCCGGCAAAAGCGGGCCATCCACAGCGAACGGCCATCCGTTGAGAGCCGGCCATCCTCTTCCCGGGCAGCCACCTCTCAGGCTTTCGCCCGGTTCATGCGCCGTTGACACATAGCCGTAAACTGTGCCATTTTCATCGCCAGTTTTTTCCGAATCACCGAAAACCACCCACGATCCTTCTTGGAGGCCTTCCCGTGGTCACCGTGCTCAAAAAAATTCCTTATGCCGTTTTGATACCATTGGCGATATTCATGCTGCTGGCTCCGTTCAAACCCATGCCCCACGTAATGGAAAAGCTGATCATGCTCAGGCAAGGGGCGCTTTCTAAACCCTTGGACATCTTCGATCTGTTCTATCACCTGGCGCCACTGGTGATCCTGATCCTCAAGGTAAGTGTCCGCCGGCGAGCCGGTGGAAAAGGATAACCGTGTGCGAACGTGGGGTCGGCTTTCATATCATCGAGGAACAGAATGGATAATGTCAGCATTGTTCTCGTGGAGCCCCAGGGGCCGATCAATGTGGGGTCGGTGTGCCGATGCATGATGAATTTCGGCTGCTCGGACCTTCGTCTGGTGAACCCCTGTAGCGCATACCGGTCACTTGACGCCCGGCGGATGGCGCTCAAGGCCGAATCGATTTTGAGCCATGCACCGGTTTTCCCGAACCTGCAACGGGCGCTGGCCGACTGCCACCTGGCATTCGGCACCACCCGCCGGTTCGGTAAATATCGTGAGGATTTTTTGACCCCGGAGCAGGGAGCCGCTCATGCACTGTCTCAATCGCCAAACAGCCGGGTGGCCTTCGTATTCGGTCGCGAAGATCGGGGCCTTCACACCAGCGAACTGGACCTGTGCCAGTTTTTCGTGAGTATTCCCACCGACTGCGCCTATCCCTCCATGAACCTGTCCCATGCGGTCTCTCTTTTGCTTTACGAACTTCGCAAAGGGGCGATGGATGTCGCAACGGTTTCCAATGACGACCAGGCACCGGCCCAGGCCGTCGACGTAGAGAACATGTTCCAGCACATGCGCCGGACACTGCTGGCGGCCGAATACCTGGACCCCCAGAATCCGGACCATGTCCTGCGGACGTTCCGCCGGCTTTTCGGCCGCACCGGCCTCAATGACCGGGAGGTACGCATCCTGCAAGGATTATGGAGCCGGATTGACTGGATCGAAGGGGAACGGAAGCGGCTGTCTGGAAGAAAGTAAAAATGGCATCAATCATGCCAGTTTGAAGGCCACCGCCACCAGCCCCACAATGATGCTGATGATGAAAAAAAAGGTTTCATTGTTGCGCATGGCATCCACCAGGGTTCCCCCGGTGCGTTTCACTTCAGAGTATGCGGACAAAAAGGCAAGGCCCATGATCAGCCAAAAAACCAGAACGGTCAGTATCAGCGTCTGCGTGTTCATCCCATGATCTCCTGAAAAGTATTGGATCTCGGAGGCTCTATTAAAGAGTAAAGATGGCCGATTGTCAAAATGAAAAAAGGGGCCCGCGTTTGAACCGCAACAGCGAGCGCATTCCCCGTCGCTTGCGGCGGGGTTAGCGAGCAAACCAAAAAAATATACAGAATTCCTTACGGTCGAAGATTCCTCGCAGCTTGCTGCGAGGTTCTTCAATGGATGATTAAGCGACTTCATTCCCGGTCCGGGGCGGTTGGACGATGCGGCATTTCTCCCGGAATGCATCTATTGTCTTGGAAAGGATCTCTACCGCTAAAAGGATTGGAAGGACATGCTTCCCCGCGATGAAGGGCCTTCGGATTGACCGCCACCTTATCCGTAAGAGGCATCAGTTGAGTTTTTCGATGGCTTCCACGGCTGCCGATCGAACTTCCTCGTCGTAGTCCCCCGTGGCCACGGTCGATAAAAACGGCAGTGCCGCCTTATTTCCCGACTCTCCTATCACATGAATCAGATCCCCTTTGACCATGTCATCCACATCCGCAAAAAGCGTCATCAACGGGTCGACAAGCCCGGCGGCAAGCCCCGGAGCAAACCCTGCCAGGGTTTCGAATGACACCATGGCGCCCAACCGAACGGACCACCGCGGATGGACCAGCAGGTCGACAAAGGCGGGAAAAATCTTTCCGCGTTCGGCCATCATCCTGGCCACGCCTTCGGCATCGCCCTCTTCGATCATGCTTCTCAGGGCCTCGGCACCCAGGCCGACCGGATCCCGGTCCAGCATCAGGGTGACCAGCTCACCGGCATCCACAGATCCGGTCCAGCGGAACTGGTCGTCCAGGATCACCGTGGGTGCTGCAGTGACGCGGTCCTTTTGGGCTGCGTCAGGAAACAGCTCACCGTCGATGACGGTTACCCGGACCCGGTCGCTGCAGCCGGCAAGGCCCAGCAGAACGGAAACGGCGGTCGGACAGAAGGGGCAGTGGGGGGTGATGTACACCTTGACCAGGGACGGGGCTCGCAGCTGTGCCAACCGCTGCCGCACATCCGGGGCGATGCGATCCGCAAACGCGCTGTCATCCCTCAATACAGCCAGAAACGGCACCAGTTCCCGGCCCACAGGCAGGGCCTGATAGCCCACATGGCTGCCGATGAACAGGGTGGGCAGGGAAACCATCGCATCGCCGTCTTTTTTCGTCCGGACACGGGGTACCAGATTGACCACCTGGTCGACAAAGGCTTGGAACCTTGCATCCATCGGATGACCGGTGGTCGCATATCGAAGGTTAATGTCGCCGTCACCGTCCCTGCCCCATTGCCGCATCCGGTCTTTGTCGTTGTCAGTAATGGCTGTCATCAGGCCTGTCTTCCAAAATTGAATTTTTCCGCAAGCAGGCGACGGGTGGCAGGATTCACCGGCAACCGCCCCAACTCCGATTCCCTTATCCACCTGGCATCAGCGGCATCGTCTCCCGCCCGGGGCACACCGCTCACATAGTCGGCAGTCAGATCCACGATCACGTAATGAAACCGCACCGCGCCGCGATTGTCGCGTTCAATGGCATCAAAGACAAGAATCGGGTCCCCAGCCCGGATCACCACGCCGGTCTCCTCGAGAATCTCCCGTTCGGCAGCGGCCTGAAGCGTTTCACCCAGACGCACACTACCGCCGGGGATAGCCCACATGCCCCGGGAGGGAGAATTGCCTCGCAGAACCAGCAGCACGGTATCGTCCTTGAAAACCACCGCTCCCACCGCCGGTCGGGGTGCGTCAGGATATTTTCGGGTTATTGCGGTTTGATTTTTCATGATCTCCCAGCCGGTGCGTGCCACTGCGCCAAACCGGTGGTATCACCATTTGCCAGCTGCTTCAATTTGAAATTTATCTGTCGGCCGATGGGGGATCATTGACGCACCCGGCAAATTCTGATAGCTGCAACAGCGTCCATCAACCCAAGGATTGTCAACTAGGATCAGACATCTTATGGAAATGCTGCTGGAAGAAAAACATCGCACCCTTCGGCAGTCAGTACGCCGGTTCTGCGATCGGGAGCTTCGACCGATTGCCGCGCAGATTGATCAGGAGGCCCGCTTCCCCTGGGAAGTGATCGAAAAAATGGGTGCGCTGGGTTATTTCGGAATCCAGGTCCCAAAAACGCTGGGAGGCGCCGGCCTGGACGCCGTCAGCTATGCCATCGCCATCGAAGAAATTTCTAGGGTCAGCGCCGCCATCGGCCTATGCGTCTCCGTCCACAACAGCGTAGCCGTCTACCCCATCATGGCCTTCGGCAGCCAGGCGCAGATCGACCAATGGGTTCCTCCCCTGGCCCGGGGAGAAAAAATCGGCGCTTTCTGCCTCACCGAGCCCAATGCCGGCTCCGATGCCGGCGGAATCGAAGCCACGGCTCGGTCCGATGGGGATACTTACGTGGTCAACGCCAATAAAGTTTTTGTAACCAACGGCGGCATCGCCGACGTCTGCCTGATCTTCTGCCGAACGGATCCGGCGGCGGGACGACGGGGCATCAGCGTGGTGGTGGCCGAGCGGGGTACAGACGGTTTTGTCGTGGGAGACCTGGAAGACCTTTGCGGCATGCGGGCCAACCCGGTCTGCTCCATCCGCCTAAACGACTGCCGGGTGCCCAGAACAAACCTGTTGGCCCGGGAAGGCGTGGGCCTTAAAATAGGCCTGGCCGCGCTGGACACCGGGCGCATGGGAATCGGCGCCCAGGCGGTAGGGATTGCCCAGGCGGCTCTGGAAGAAGCGGTACGCTATGCCCGGCAGCGGCAGCAGTTCGGAGTCCCCATCGAACGTCACCAGGCGATCCAGACCATGATCGCCGACATGGCCACCGGGGTGGATGCCGCCCGGCTCATGGTTTATCGGGCTGCGGCACTGAAAGACAGGCGTCTGCCCTTTTCAAAGGAGTCGGCCATGGCCAAGCTGTTCGCCTCCGAAACGGCCACCCGCGTGACGGATATGGCAGTCCAGATCCACGGCGGCTATGGATACAGCAAGTCCTACCCAGTGGAGCGCTACTACCGGGATGCACGGGTCACCCGTATCTATGAAGGCACTTCGGAGATTCATCGCATGGTCATTGCCAAAAGCGTATTGGAGGAATAAGAACCAGAGGGTTCAAGGATTCCAGGGGCCAAGGATCCAAAGGAAATGGCAGGCATGCATATAAATGGGTTTTATTTCGTATTGGTTTTCTCTCGAACCCTTGACCCCTCGAATCCTTGAACCCTTTTGCGTTAAACCGTATGCGTGAAGTTGATCCGGATGTTAAAAGCAACCGGCCTTAGGAGCCCACCATTGCATATCATCGTCTGCATCAAATCCGTGGTTACCGACGCACCCCGGGGGAAAATTGTCCGCAGGGCGGATAAATGTGCCCTCAATCCCTTTGACCGGCCGGCACTGGAGGTGGCCCTTCAATTGAAGGAAAAGCATGGCGGTTCGGTAACCGTTCTGACCATGGGACCGCCCAGCGCCAACGCAACCCTGCGGGAAGCTTTGGCCATCGGGGCCCACCGCGCCGTGCTGCTGTGCGATCCGGCCCTGGCCGGCTCCGACACCCTGGCGACATCGACGGCATTAAGCGCCGCGGTGAACTATTTGGCGCCTTTTGACCTGATTCTGTTCGGATCGCGCACCCTGGACAGCGACACCGGCCAGGTCGGCCCCCAGACCGCCGTGCGCTTAGATATCCCCATGGTGACCGGTGCTGTCAAGATCGACGGGTTCCCCGGACATCTAACCGTGGAACGCAAGGTGGACGGATTCCTGGAAACCTACGAGTTGGACCTGCCCGCGGCACTCACCATCCACCCGGCATCAGCCGCACCACGGGACCCGGCGCTGGGAGGCATTGCCGCGGCTTTCGATGAAATGCCCGTCGAAACCCTTTCCATCGGGCAAGTGGGCCTCGATCCGAATCAAGTGGGAGATGCCGGCTCGCCCACGCGAGTGCTTTCCATGAAGCCAGTCAAAAAAAAGAGGACCTGCCAGTGGATCCAAGGGACGCCGGCAACGCAGGCCGATGACCTGGTCAGACAGCTGGTGGATGCGGGTTTGATTGGTTGATCCACCCCGGGAGAAGGATCAGGGTGTCTGTATAGCGATTACAATCACAATTTTCCGAAAACGGTGAAAGAAAAACATACGAGCAACGATCATGGTCAAGGCGACAACCAACGATATCTGGGTATTCGGCGATCTTCGGAACCGCCATCTGCTGGACTTGAGTCTCAAGGTGGTGGCCAAGGCGGCGGACCTGGCCCGAAAAACGGGAGATCGGGTCGTCTATTTTTCCCTGACACCAGCGGGAACCGGTCTGTTGACCGTTTCAGAAGACGAGGCGTGTACGATCCAGGGAACCGTGGAAGAGGAGGCCATCGCCTGGGGGGCGAATGTCATCTATCTATTTGAGAACGACCGTTTCTCAACCCCGACCCCCCATCTATTTGCCGATGCCCTGGCCCCGGTATTCAAGGAACAATGCCCCCGGCTGGTGCTGTTTCCCCTCACCGATTTTGGCAGGGACCTGGCCGCCCGGACCGCAGCATCCGCGCGGGCGGGACTGATAGCGGACTGTGTGGATCTTCGACCGGGAGAAGCCGGCACCGTCGTTGGCCTCTGTCCGGCCTGGGGCGGGGAGATCCTGGCCGAAATCACCTATGCTGCCGGCCGCGGAACCGGTTTTGCCACCGTTCAACCCCACGGAGAACCCGGTGAAAAGGATACGACGCGCAGCGGCCGGATCGAACGCCTGGCCCTGACGGACATTCCTGAAACAAAAGGAATCCGGATGGTTTCCAGCCGACCGGCACCGAAGACCGGCAACGATGTCGAAAGCGCCCAGACTGTTGTAGTGGGCGGTGCCGGACTGGGAAGCATGGAGAACTTCGGACAGGTTAGGCAATTGGCTGCCGCCTTAGCCGGACAGGCAGCCGCCACACGGCCGCCGGTTCTCAACCACTGGATCGCAGAGGATCGGCTCATCGGCCAGACGGGAAAAACCGTATGCCCGAACCTGCTGTTTTCCGTCGGCACCTCGGGGGCAATCCAGTATACCGCCGGCATCATGGGGTCGGGAACCATCGTAGCCATCAATCGGGATCCTGCCGCACCCATCTTTCGGCTGGCGGACATCGGTGTGGTTGCCGACGCTCCGACTTTTCTGCCCATGCTGATCTCGCGAATACGGCAAACGGTCATGCGCCGATTGGCCGACGACATCTGCACGGACATGCCGGTGCAATTGAAAAAGAGGAGCGGTGGAGAGAAGATCAGGACGCTGCGCGAGGCTCAGGGCTGGTCGCAGGAACAGTTGGCCGAGACGACCGGCCAGACGCCGGAGTTCATTGCCGGTGTGGAGTCCGGTGACATCTCTCCGCCGGTGGCATTTTTCCTGCGCCTGTCCGGCGCCTACGGCGTGGATCCGGGAACATTTCTGCGAGAGGAAGAAAAAGAGCGGTTCCGGGATCAACGGACTCAGGCCTACGTCAACCGCACCCGTAACTACTCCTATGAAACCCTTACATCCGGCGCTGAGCATGACCACCTGAGGGCCTTCATGGTAACCATCGAGCCCCACCACGATCACAAGCCGGTGGCCTACAAGCATGAAGGCGAAGAGTTCATCTTCGTCATGGAAGGCGAATTGGAATTCACCTTGGGCAACCGTGTGCATACCTTGAAAGAAGGGGAATCCATCCATTTCCATTCCAATACCCCCCACAAGCTAAAAAGCCTGTCCGCGGAAATGACGCGATGCCTGGTGATTTTGTATACGATATGAAAACCGGCGTTGGAAATCGGAAACGGCCTTCCGAAGATCGCTTTCAACCATACGCTGATCGACGGATGCTATGAACGAAAAAAAAAGACCCTATATCGGAGTGGCCGTCATCGTTGTCCGCGATGGACGGGTGCTGCTGGGCAAACGCAAAAATGCCCACGGTGCCGGCACCTGGCAGTTCCCCGGCGGCCATCTCGAATATGGTGAATCCATCGACGCCTGTGCCCGGCGGGAACTTTTTGAAGAAACGGGTCTGTCCATCGTGAACCTGCGGTTGGGGCCATTCACCAACGACGTCTTTGAGCAGGAGAAAAAACACTACGTAACCCTTTTTGTCATTGCCGATCCAACGCCTGGCGATGCCCGGGTCAACGAGCCGGATAAATGCGAACGCTGGGACTGGTTCCGATGGTCCGAAATGCCTGCCCCCCTTTTCCTCCCCATCGTCAATCTGCTCCGGCAAAACTTCACCATTACCGGTGGATAGGGCGAAGCATTTTGCGCTATGCCATCGATCGGTTAACCGAAACGCGTCTCCGGTCGATTTTTTAAAAAAAACATTGTAGACATCCGACAGGCGCAGCACCGAAAGGAGATAAGCCGATGAAATTCCCGAATCTGGTGTCGGTTCACGGAGGCCACAGCGGCCAGTTCTGCGGCCATGCCAAAGATTCTCTCGAAGAAATTGTCAAGGCCTACATCGATCACGGGTTCCTCTGGGTGGGCATCACCGAACACATGCCACCGGTGTCGGATGCCTTTGTCTATCCTGAAGAGAAAAGTGCCGGACTGGACGCCAGAGCGCTTAAGGAACGGTTTGCCGATTACATGACCACCTGCCGTCACCTTCAGGCAAAATATGCCAACGACATCCGGGTCTATGTCGGGTTCGAAACGGAAGATTACAGCGGAAGCCTCGACTTTGCAAAAGCGCTGATCCGTACCTTTTCTCCCGACTATGTGGTGGGTTCCGTTCATCATGTCAAAGACATCCCCTTTGACTACAGCAAACGCTGCTATGACGAAGCGACCGATTGCTGCGGCGGACTGGACGGGCTGTATGCCGCCTATTTCGATCAGCAGTACGAAATGATTCGGGAGTTGAAGCCACGCGTGGTGGGCCACCTGGACATCATTCGCATATATGATCCCGGCTACCGGTCACAACTGATCAAACCGGTGATATGGGAGAAAATCGTCAGGAATCTCAAATTGGTCAGGCGGTTGAACCTGATCCTGGATTTTAACCTGCGTCCGCTGTCAAGAGGTGAAACCGAACCTTACCTGTCGGCGCCAATCCTGAAAATGGCGAATGAAATGGGTATTGACATCGTTCCGGGAGATGATTCCCACGGAGTCGATACGATCGGGGTACACATGCCCGGCGCAGTCAACATGCTGAGCGCAGCCGGGATCTGCACGGTTTGGCGAAAACCCGTCGATAATCCACATTAGCGGGGGTCCGGCCACGAATGGCAGGCCGCAGGGAGACGCGACGAGCAGGTCATCCGTCGTCTGACATGTCCTTTTTAGAAACCGCTTCCCGAGGCGCGGAAAACCCATTTTCATCAAATGAAAAGGCCGAGTTCTTCACCTCGGGCCTGCTTGTCTGGATATTGATTTCGGGAAACAGTTCTCGGGTTTCCTCCGCACCATCCAACTCAAGGGGATCCAGGATAGATCGATTGCGGATCGTCCGTCTGTCCCTGCTTCGCCGTCTTTCCGGCTGATGATTGGCGGAAGGGATCCAACGCCGGTCGATCCCGGTTCTGCGGGAGATGGTGGTGCTAGGGGTATTGGGCTTGTCCTTGTTCATAATCTGTCCTGTTCGTGCGTTGCCGAATCCATGCCGCAGTCAATGGGTTGTAATTACCACCCGCCGTCCCCCGGCTTTCGGTGGGGATCGAATACATGGTTGCAGACTGCTCATCTTATCTTATCGGCTGAATCGACCTAAACTTTATTTCCTCGTGAATGGATCCGCCATCATTATCTCCCCCGGGCAGCGTGGATGAGACCGGCTTTCGTACAATCCACTGTCGGACAACCACTGTTGTACAACCACTTGACAGTCAGACTCTTTTTCCCTAAAATTTTCTAAACTTTCTTACCCTGCAGCCGAAAAAGCCGTCAGAATAAAAGACATTGCGCTTCCGTTTCCCGGAAGACATGGATGAAACCATCACTTACCGGCAACATGCAAAGGGTAGACTTTTATAGACGCAAAGGATCTTGAGGATGAACGACATCTCATCTTTTTGTACCCACCGCAGAACCTTTTTGAAAATGGGTGTATCCGCGTTTATTACAACCGTCTTCACCCACCCGGCACTCGCTGCTGTGAATCCCAAAGACCGGGAACACCGCGTATTGTCTTTTTATAATATTCACACCGGGGAGACCCTAAAAACCTGCTACCGGTCAGGCGGGAAATTAATCCACCGTGCATTAAACCGGATCAGTCATATCATGCGCGATCACCGTACCGGAGAAATCAAACCGGTGGACCCCGACCTTCTGGATCTGCTGCATTGCATCGTAATGGAGGGGAAACCCCGCTCTCCCCTCAGCATCATTTCCGGTTTCCGGTCCCCGAGCACGAATGCAGCGTTGAGAAAAGCCACTACAGGCGTAGCCCCAAAAAGCCTGCACATGGAAGGCCGTGCCATCGACATCCGTATCCCCGGATACCAGACCACCGAACTTCGCCAACTGGCTGTAGATCTCCACTGCGGTGGTGTCGGCTACTATCCCGAATCGGATTTCGTTCATCTGGATACCGGACCGGTAAAGGTCTGGTAGCACCAATTCCCTGGTGGCCAGGGTGTGAACCGCATTATCCAATCGTCGTAAAGGAGAGTTGTTCTCATTCTAACACCGCCGTGCAGACACCCATTCCGATCATTTTTTGGTGATATTCTGGGAGCTTGACATTTGACAACCGATCCATTATGTTTATTCTCATAGTGCGTTGCAGCGCCTGCGCTTCCTGTTTTCAGGGATACCTTCGGGAGGCTTTTGATTCACCCGCGATTATTCTCAGTTCGGCAACGCCACAAAGGCCGCGGATCAACCGGCATTCAGGCTATCGGAAACAAGGAAAATCAACCGAGCTGCTGCTCATGTAATGCTTTGAGCTGTTTGTCTGCCGAGCAGTGCCTCGTCCTTTCTCAATATATAGTGTCGTAAGAGGATAAGTGATTGTACACCCCTTTACATGGAGGACTCCGGCTATGAAAAAAATTTCCAAAGATCTAAAAACCGTCGCCAGACAGTTAAATACGCTAGCCAAGAAAACCGAAACCATGGCAAAGGCGTTTGAAAAAACACCGACCGCCGCTGCCCCGAAGAAAAAAATGGTGCCAGCCGCGAAAAAAAAGGCGGCGCCAAAGGGAAAGGCCCTCACCCCCACCGACCAAGTGCTCACCATCATGAAACGATTTAAAAAAGGCATCTCCGTGGAGGCATTGAGAGGCAAATCCGGTTTTACCGAAAAACAGATCAGCAATATTGTTCATCGCGCCTGTAAAAAAGGTAAAATGAAACGGGCGGGACGCGGAATTTACTCGGTATACGATCTGTAATTCAAGGATAACAGGTATAGCCGTCTGATTGGACCGGCAGTCAAGTCTTGCTTAATAGGGTTGTCATGCGTGTATGCCAGACAACTCAACGATGACGCTTGATTCAACATGTTTACTTTTTTAAGGAGGCTGCAGAAATGGCAAACGGTGTGGTTAAATGGTTCAGTGACAAAAAAGGGTTTGGTTTCATTGAACAGGAAGAAGGCCAGGGCGATATCTTCGTTCATTTTTCTTCTATTCAGGCCGAGGGGTTCAAAACCCTTGCAGAAGGAGATCGGGTAACCTTCGACGTGGAGCAAACCGACCGTGGTCCCGCTGCCGCCAATGTGATAAGAATTTAACCAACAACCAGAGCTGTCTAATGATAAACGGCATCCTTAAGCCCAGGATGCCGTTTTTTTGGTGATGCAAATTGCAGGATCACCACTTCGGGTTTGGCATCCATTCGTCATCCTTTCCCCCCACTCAACGATCCTTTCAGAACCCATCAATAAATTAAACAATGGGGGCAACCCGAACGCCGGGTTTTTTTCAGCCGCAGGCAAGGCGGTCCGTTTACAATAATTGGGTTGTCTTCATTTTGTATATCAAAGGATATATCTTACAGGCGATACAGATTCTGAAAATCGCCTCGAGGGCGGCAAAAAATACAAAAAAAGAACCCACAAAAAGGCTGATGGCGTGATAATTCAGAAAATAAAAGACAATAATAGCACAACAAAATATAAACCCGATCTTCGCAGCAAAAATTTTGGGGCCGGCATTAACCATTAAAGGGTTGATATTGAAGATACGGAGAATGGTTTTGCTGATTGCGGCATAAAAACTATACGATGGATTAAGAAATCCACGTATTAAAAAATCAATGGATAGAAGAAAAATAATCCATTTATAAGGGGTGAAGAAAAATATTAAAATGGAAAGCAGTGCTAAAGCTGCATTAATTTGCACGGCTCTTTCATTTACTTGTCTGAACGACAGGGGACATATTGCTTTCATAATAGAGAATTCCTCGATTGAGCAATGGCAGGGATGCCGTACCCCTGAATCTCCGGAAGAAACTTACCCATATCGACTGAAACCGGTTATTTTTTCCTTCTGAATTCGGGCAACTCGTCAGTTCAATGTGAATGCTATGTATTTGATGCTTGCCCCTTGGGAACGTGCAGCAACTTCATAAGCAGAAACCACCCCCCGGGCACTAAACGAGCCGGAATCATTCCCATGAATATTATCCGACGCCGCAACCACCCGCCCGCCCCATCGGTCAACAGATTCACAGGTGTAGTGGTAGAGCAGATCACTGTCAGTCTTCAGATGGACAGTGCCTCCAGGCATGAGCAGGTTCGCATACGCGTCTAAAAAAGGGGAGGCGGACAGCCGACACTTAATCGCCCGTTTTTTGGGGTGCGGGTCAGGGAAGGTCAGCCAGATCTCCTGTATCGAGTATTTTACAAAGAACTCCCTGATGCGCTCAATCCGCGCACGCAGGAAGTGGACATTCTCGAGACCATCGGCAATCGCCTTCTCTGCGCCGACACACAAGCGATGACTCTTGCAGTCGATCCCCACATAAAATTGGTGAGGATTGGAGGCGGCGAATGCAAGACTATGCTCTCCTTTGCCGCAGCCCAGTTCGAGAACCTTTTCCATGCTTTCATAACGCTCCTCGTACCAGGGATATGAACTAGGCGGGGGTGATTTATCGAACACGGAAAATGTCACATTGGGCAGATGTTGGACCCGTTCGTACTTTTGGAGTTTATTCTTTGGCATGGTGACAATTTTCACTTTGAAATTGAGGCGGCAAGGGCCAATCTTCCCTTCGGCAACGATGGTCAACCTGTCCAAATGCTCACTAGGGGAATCCGGTGAACCACAAACGGCGCGACTGCCGTAGTGCCCCTGTTCGTAAATACGGTAACGCACCGAGATTGCCGAGGCGCCCGGATCGCAAGGCGGAAGAAGCGCCAATAGCAGCGCTATTGGCGCGCCGGGCAACGCGGCAAGTCGGTCTGCATCGGTGATCAAATGCCATCGCATTTTTGAATGGGGGTACTTAGCATTCGCGCCGTTGTGCATTCACGAAAGCAGACCGGGCAGCGGGCTACACCACGCCCTGATCGATCATGGCGTCCACCACCTTGACGAAGCCGGCAATGTTGGCCCCGTTCATGTAGTTGCCCGGCGTGCCGTATTGCTCGGCCGCATTCAAACAGGTCTGGTGGATGCTCTTCATGATCATCTGCAGCCGGTTGTCCACCTCTTCGCGGGTCCAGGACAGGCGCATGCTGTTCTGGGTCATCTCCAGGCCCGACACCGACACCCCGCCTGCATTGGCCGCCTTGCCCGGACCGTAGAGCAGTTTGTTATCGATGAAGATATCTATGCCCTCGGGCACCGTGGGCATGTTGGCCCCCTCGCAGACCACCGCAATGCCGTTGCCAACCAGATTCTGCGCGTCGGTGGCGTTGATCTCGTTCTGGGTGGCCGACGGAAAGGCGCAGTCGGCCTTGTGGTTCCACAGCGGGTTGAAGGCCTGGTCCGGCGTCACCTCGGTATACACGGCTGACGGATATTTTTCGGTATACGCCTTCACCCGGCCCCGGCGCACATTCTTCAGGTTCATCAGAAAGGCCAGCTTCTCCCGATCGATGCCTGCCTCGTCATAGATGTATCCCGACGAATCCGAGCAGGTCACCGGTTTGGCCTCAAAATCCAGCAGTTTCTCGATGGTGTACTGGGCCACGTTGCCCGAGCCGGACACCAGGCAGGTCTTGCCGGCCAGCGTCTCTCCACGCGTGGCCAGCATCTCGGAGGCAAAGTAGACCGAACCGTAACCCGTGGCCTCGGGCCGGATCAGGCTGCCGCCCCAGTTGAGGCTCTTGCCCGTGAGCACGCCGGTGAACTCGTTTCTCAGTTTCTTGTACATGCCGAACAGGAAACCGATCTCACGGGCGCCTACGCCGATGTCGCCCGCCGGCACATCCGTGTCGGGACCGATATGGCGGAACAGCTCAGCCATGAAGCTCTGGCAGAAACGCATCACCTCGAGATCCGACTTGCCCTTGGGGTCGAAGTCGCTGCCGCCCTTGCCGCCGCCCATGGGCAGCGTGGTCAAGGCGTTCTTGAAGACCTGCTCGAAGGCCAGAAACTTGAGGATGCCCAGATTCACCGAGGGATGAAAGCGCAGCCCGCCCTTGTAAGGACCAATGGCGCTGTTCATCTCGATGCGAAAGCCCCGGTTGACCTGCACCTCGCCCTGGTCATCCACCCAGGGCACCCGGAACAGGATCACCCGCTCAGGCTCCATCAGGCGCTCCAGAATCTTGGCCGCCCGGTATTCGGGGTTGCGGTCCATCACCGGCTTGATGGAGGCCATCACCTCCATGACCGCCTGATGAAACTCGCGCTGTCCGGGGTCCTTGTCTTTTACCAGTTGAAGAATGTCCGACATGTTGCCTTCCTCCCTAATAGATTTATTTGACGCCCCTGCGTGGAACGGAGACGCCTTCCGATTAATGTGTACCGATGTCGTTGCCTTTTAGAATCACACACTGGGATCGCCGGCCGTCAACCTTAAGCGTCACCGGTGCCTGAAGCCGCGCATGGGCAACAAAGGTGGCATCGTTCAACCGCGGCAGCGCGGTCAACCAGTCCCAGTCTATCCTTCCGCCGTCCGCGCTGGCAACGGTAATGTAATTGATACCCAAGGTAGTGATGTTGTGAAAAAAATGCGACCCCTGGGACGGTTCGGCAACCAGTTTTTCCGACTCCGTCTCGATCATGGCACCGACTCCCGAAATGTCGGCCCATGAAACGGGAATGCCCAGCCACCGGTCTGCCGATCCCCATCGTCCCGGACCGATAAGCAGGTATTTCCGGTTCTCTTTGACCAAAAGAGTGTTGATCCTGGAAATCTCCATGGCAATCTCCATGGTCTTTCCCGGGTCGAAGGCCTCCGGTTTTACTATGATAAGGTCGGCCATATCCTGCTTCATGGCATTGCCCAATGCCTTGCCGGAGAAACAGAATGCGTTCTCGATTTCTTCCGGCGATATATTCACCTGTTCCAGCTCGGCCCGGGCCGTCATGGGCCGGAGTTGAAGAAAGGCGAATTGTGGTGGATGGTGGCCTTCGGCGGTCAGGTTGACCGAAAACTCCATCTCCACCGGGCAACCCATCCCCTGTTCACCCAGTTCGAGCATATCCTTGAGAATATCGGCCAGGGGAAACTCGCGGTATTTGAGGATGTGGGCAAAGGTGAGGACCCGCTGACCCGGGATATGAACAGTATCGCGAATGCGATGCTCATCCGGCACATAGGTGCTGGCAATAAACTGCATGGGCAGTTCGTTTTCGGCCTCGGTCACCTCACGGTGCCACAGGTTCGCACCATCATTGGTTCCCAGGTAGTGGCAGGATCTTTCCATTTTGAGCGCATAAAAATGGCGTTGGGCGTTCTCAAGGATGTCTTCCACCGTCGAGCGCTGGGGAAGCAACTGGGGGTGGGCCGGTGAAAAGCGGAGCGTTTTTTCGCCTTCGACCACGGTTTTTCCCAATCCCATGGCAATGGTGACGATGCCCTCTTCGGGCTTCATCCGGGCGAAGGGATAGTAATTGTGGGACTGGGCAACTCCGGAAATAGCAGGATAAAAGCTGTTACCATACTGCGATCCCACCAGTTTTTGAATGATCACAGCCATCTGCTCTTCTTCCGTCCGGTGGCCCACCCGTTTTGAAAATGCCTTGGGGCCTTTGTAGTAGGTCGAGGCATAAACCAGCTTGATGGCATGAATCAGATGCTTTAAACGCAGTTCCAGATCAGGACAGTCATTGGTGATCATGTAGGTGCGGTAAAGTCCGGCATAGGCTCTGAACTGGGCGTCTTCCAGCAGGCTGGAGGATCGGACGGCCAGTGGATAGGTCACCTGGCTCAGGTAGTCCCGCAGTTTCTCTTCGATCCAGCCGGGGAATCGACTGGTGAGGAAAAGGTCGGCGATCTTCTCATCCGGCAGGTCGGTTTTGGAAAGGTAGCGCAGCTGGTTGTCCTCTACAAAAGACTCAAACCCGTCGGTGGTGATCACCAGGGTCTGTGGGACGATAATATCCACCCCCTTGTAGGTGACACAGAAATCCGGGTTCTGACGAAGCAGGGAGGCGACGAACGCCAAGCCCCGGGCTTTTCCTCCCAAAGAGCCTTTGCCAATTTTGAAAAATTCGGTATCGAAGTCCGCGTCCGCCGCATCGAAATCGGCAACAACCCCCTTCTGGCGCCATTTGCGCCGGTCGGCAATGATTTCAACCAGGTGGCGACGGTGGCTCTCCACATCCGAAAAGTCATCGTCGCTGATGGGGCGGACTTCTGCGGCCAAGGCCATCTCGGTGCGAGCGAACAGCCAGCGGGAAAAGTCGTTGCGGTTGCAATGGTACCTGAAGGACGCCTCCGGAATGGAAAGCATATGGCTTTCCAGCGCCTTCAGGTTGGAGGCACGACCGATTTCCGTTCCGTCGGGCAACCTAAAAACGAAATCACCGAATCCCAGTCGTTCCTTGAAAAACCGGCGCACATCCTGGTGCAGCGTGTCTGAATTCTTGTCCACAAAGGCGGCGGGAATGGAAGCCGCCTTCAGGGCATTGGCCGGTTCTGAGCTGGTAAGCAGCAGCGGAATATCAAACCGCCGCTCCCGTACGTGTTTGAGGAAATCCACCCCGGCAGTCCCGTTCAGGATGCCGTTTCGGGAAAAGCGAACATCGGAGATAACCCCGAGCACGTTGGCTTCGAAGCGCTCGTAAAGGGCCAGGGCTTCCTCGTAGTTTCCGGCAACCAGAATTTTCGGGCGTGCCCGCATGGTTACCAGCCGGTGCTCTTCGTTAAGGGTTCCTTCCATCACCGCCTGAGTCTGGCCAACCAGTTCCCGGTAAAGAATAGGGAGCAGGGACGACAGATAATAGGGCGAGTCCTCCACAAAGAGAATCACCCGGATGCCCGCCGACTCGGTATCCTTCTCCACATTCATCCGGTCTTCGGCGCTTTTGGTCAACGCCACCAGGATATCAGTATTACCGGACCAGACAAAGGTGCGGTCAATGCCCGGTGCATTGTCCGGCTCCTTGATTTCCGGTGAAGGGATCGTGTCGTGGGTAAGCAGGATAACCGGCAGGTCGGGTGCCTTTTTCTTTATTTTATGGCCCAACGCGGCCGCACCCATGTCCGACAACCGCGGCATGGTGATAACCATGTCGAACGGTTTGTTATCGAGGGCGGCAAGGGCCTGCTCGGCAGAAGAGACCCAGGTCAGGCGGGGCGGCTGGCTGAGGTTGAGGCCCCGATACTCGTTGACGATGCGCTCCGAAAGCCGGCAGTCCTCTTCCATGATCCAGGCGTCATAGGGGGTGGACACCAGCAAGATATTGCGCACCTTGCGGGCCATCAGTTCGTGGAAGAGCTTGAACCGGGAATCGGTCTCGTTGAAAAAGGGTCGGGTGTTCAATGCCATGGATCGGTTACCTTCCACGCGGAATTAGGGTCCGCAGGTGGAGTCCCCTTGACCTGTTCCGGTCATGCAACAACAGCCGGCTGAAGGTAAAGGCACCTTGATATATCAAGACCCTTATAATCGTCATCTCATACCGGAAATCAAGGCAAAAGAAAACCGTCGGATCGTTTTGAAAATCACAATAGCGATTGTTTGCGCCCCACCGGTCTGACAAACTATCCGATATGCTGCAAAAATAATGGTAATGATCTCCCATCATGATCGCTTTCCGTAAAAATCGAAGATGCATATTCCGGCGGTGGATCAAGCCCAGTCCACTTCCGGACGGGGTCGTGTTCATTGCACCGGGAAAGCAGATCTTGCACAAAGCAGATGTCTCTTGATATTATCCGGTCAAGCATTTACCCGGCCCTCCCCTTTCATGCCGCCGCCGGGCTTTACATCTATTCAGGCATACTTAAGTTTCAGACATTGAAGGGGTCGGAAAGCAACGCAACCAATCCAGGCAACGGATGGGGCTGGTGGTTCAGACGGACGTCGCCACAGGACGGATGGCACACATCATCTTTCAATTTCTCCCGAATGACACGGCCCGGACTTACGCAACCGTATTAGGTAAAATGCAGATAAACGCCTGACGAACACAACCCCGATCCAGGTCAATAAAGAGGAGGCTGGACATGAACAAAGCCGTGAAATGGATGTTTATTATTGCCGGTTCACTGGTGGCGCTGATCGTCATCGCAGTAGCCGTTCTGCCAATGGTTATCGACGTCGAAAAATACAAACCCCAGATCGAGCAGCAGGTCACCAAGGCCACCGGCCGCACCTTCAAGCTCGGCGGCGATCTGAAACCATCGATTTTCCCCTGGATCGGTGTCCGGCTGTCTGACCTGCACCTGGGAAACCCTTCCGGTTTCAAGGAAAAAGATTTTGTTTCTGTGGAATCTTTTGAAGTACGCGTCAAACTTCTGCCCCTGCTGTCACGCAACATCGAAGTCAAACGTTTCGTGATGAACAAACCGGTAATTGTGCTGGAAAAACGCAAGGACGGCAAAGGCGGCTGGGAAGACCTCGGACAGCCCGCGGGAAAATCACCGGGGCAGGCTAAAGAAAAGCCGGCACCCGCATCAACCGGAGAACTGCCCATCAAAGGGCTGCTGGTGGGAGAATTTGCCATTACCAACGGACTGATCGTATGGCTGGACGAGGCCGGCGGCGTACGCAAAGAGGTCAAGGATATCGATCTGGTCATGACGGACGTCTCTTTTGACAAACCTATCGGGGTTGCGTTCTCGGCGCTGGCGGATCAAAAGCCGGTTACACTTAACGGCTCAATCGGGCCGCTGGGTGCTCAGCCAGGCAAAATACCGGTGCCCCTGGAACTGGCCATTCGACTCCTCAATGAACTGGATGTCAAGCTGACCGGCCGTATCGACCCATCCGCGACCCCGACGAAATTTGATCTGGCCGTGAATGTGGCCGAATTTTCTCCTCGTAAAATAATGGACCAACTGGGCCGGAAACTGCCCCTTGAAACAGCAGACGCCAAGGTGCTTGACGCCGTCGCCGTGTCACTCAAACTCAAGGGCACCCCGGAAAACGTGGTCGTGTCCGAAGGCAAATTGAAACTGGACGACTCCCAGGCCACCTTTTCCGTCCAGGCCAGTGAGTTCGACAAACCCAATCTCAAGGTTGACCTGACGCTGGACCGTATCGATCTGGACCGCTACCTGCCGCCTCCTGCCAAAGACAAGGCCGGTGCTGACACCTCAAAGAAAACACCGACAGATGCGGCTGCGCAAAAAACCGATTACACCCCCCTTCGCCGCCTGGTGATGGATGCACGCTTCAAGGCCGGTGAATTGAAAGTCAAAAAAGCCAGCATGCAGAACCTCGAGGTCAGGGTCAGTGCCCGCAACGGTATCATCCAGATGGATCCTCTAAAAGTGGACCTGTACAAGGGAAATATTGCCGGCACCGGGACGGTCAATGTCCAGAAGGACAAACCCGCAACGGCCATGGAGGTGGCGATTAACGGCATTCAGGCCGGCCAGTTGATCAAGGATGTGATGGCCAAAGAACTGATCGAAGGCGCTCTGGCCGCCGAAATCGGCCTGAATTTTACCGGCGACGCCCCCGATCTGATTCGTCAGACCCTCAGCGGCAAGGGCGATCTGCGGTTCAACGATGGTGCCATTGTCGGCATTGACCTGGCGTCCATGGTGCGCAATGTGCAGACTGCCTTTGGCCTGGCCCAAACCCCCTCGGAAAAACCGCGCACCGACTTCGCGGAACTGCAGGTACCGTTTTCGATCACCAACGGGCTGTTTAAAACCGATGCCTCCCGACTGGTCTCACCCCTGATTCGTGTACTGGCAGCCGGCAGCGCCGACCTGGCCAAAGAGACCCTGGATTTTCGCGTTGAACCCAAATTTGTGGCCACAATCCAGGGACAGGGCGACACGGCCCAGCGATCGGGGATCATCGTACCGGTATTGGTGTCGGGCAGCTTTGCATCGCCGACGTTCAAGCCGGATCTTCAAAGCATGCTGGGGCAGCAGCTCGGCCAGCCCTTGCCGGACAAAGAGACCCTGAAAAAAATGGTGCCTTCAAAAGAAGAAACAAATAAATTGTTGCAGGATGGCGTGAAAGGCCTGCTGAAGGGGTTGGGAAACCAGTAAACTCAGGTGATCAAGGAGAACAAGATTAAGGGCAGGGCGTTGTAGTTGATCTTCAGGAAGGTCATCCCGGCAACGAAATAGAATGCCTTTCTCAAATGCTTATCGTTGATCCGCTGCCAGATTTGCTCAGCAGCTCTGCGGGTACGGAAGCGGATCACACTTTTGCCGAAGCGGATGTTCTTTTCCACCATGTCCGGATAGTTGTTGATACTGTTCTTCAGTTTGGCGCCATTGGACTGGATTTTTTTCAACAGTTTCGATTCGGTCCCCATCACCTTTGCCTCTTTGCGGTTCACGGCATCCAAAAAGGCTTTCCGGCTGCGTCCACAAGCGACATAAGTCACCACACTGCCCATTTCCTGGAGGCTGTGACCATCACTTCCACCGGTAATGGCGCGGTTCAGGTTAAAACCCAGCAGGGCGCTTTTCAGGTTCCAGCGCTTCAGGTTTTCTGAATTGATCACTTCGACCCCATCGGCCATCCGGAGCAGTCGGTCGAGCTGCATATCCGAAAAGCTGTGGTTGCAGATGCCGGTGAAGGCGGCCGAGTAAGGATGCGGGTAAATAACAACACTGTTGTATTTTCTGGCGCGGCGAACGATGGATTCCACATCCAGGTCGATCGATGACATCACCGTCGCCCCCATATGGGGCTTGACATCGGCATTATAAAAAGCCTTGAGATCATCGATCCGGTAAAAATAGACCAATACATGGGTCCCTTCCCGGGAGGTAACTTCGATTCCGGGGATGCTGAAAACATCATCATGGCCGTCGAGTTCCACGGCCCCGTCAATGGCATTATGGTCGGTGATGGCAATACCAATCCCCAACTGGCGAGCCCGTTGAGCAATGTCTGCCACTGTATCGGCACCGTCTGAAAAACGGGAATGGAAATGAAGATCAACAACCGTATTGCAGTTGGTCAGCTCAGTCAGTTTGGGAGTTTCAAATTGAATTCGATTGAAATTGTCCATATATCCTGTTCAACTACCGGGTTCTGTTATAGGTGATAGATCCAACACGTAAAATTAATCTACCTGAATCCTGTGTCAACAATTATTTTCAGTTCGACATGTCGGCAGCCTTTTTACCGGGCGCCTGTTGACACACCAGCCAACCTTTATTATCGGCAGTTGATCAGGGTTCTAAAGCCCTGTTTTACAAGCTGTCTCCATCTTTAAATGGCTCTTTTACGCAATTTCAGCGTTGGACACCCTGATTTGAATCTTTACCATCACCGGCATCTTTTTCTGCGATTCACGCCTGCCGTCCGCCTTGAACCCACCCCGATTCATTCATCCGCAGACGGACACCCGCCGGCAGCGGGTTTTCTGAAGACCATTTCCCCCTGGATAAACTTGAATTTATCGGGCCAGGTGCTTATAGTCACGCAGTGAAAGCGACGGCTTGGTAGAATAGCCAACCTATAGGTTTTTCGGCATGGATAACCGCTGCGACAGTTGGTATGCACTGCTTAATGCCTGGACATGGCGAGCCTTGATTTTAAAGGTTTTCCAAAGTCGTCAAAACGTGAACCTAATTTACGAGTTTATCATGAACGAATACAGCGAAAAAATTCCCGACCCCAAAGAATTAGAGAAAGAACTCAGTGACTTTCTGGCCAAAAAATTCGGTAGCAGCGTGAAACTGGCAACCCCCATCGTCATGCCCCAGACTGCCAAAAGCGATGAGGGTGAGGCACCCCCGAAAAACCGGAAAACAATTAATTTCGATCTGAAGCCCCAGGATCTGGTTGCCTATCTGGATCAGTATATCGTCAAGCAGACGGCAGCCAAAGACACGCTGGCCACAAAGATCTGTACCCATTTCAACCGGATCAAGCATATTCAAAGCGCCCCCGACGACTTTGTCGACATGGTCGGCATTATCAAGAACAACGTGTTGATGCTCGGCCCCACCGGTGTAGGTAAGACCTACATGGTGCGGCTCATCGCCAAAAAAATCGGCGTGCCCTTTGTCAAGGGAGACGCCACCAAATTCAGCGAGACGGGATATGTCGGCGGTGATGTGGAGGATCTGGTTCGGGACCTGGTTAAAGAGGCTAACGGGGATATCGAACTGGCCCAATATGGAATTGTCTATATCGATGAAATCGACAAAATTGCCTCCAGCCACAATCTGATCGGTGCGGACGTTTCCCGAACCGGTGTCCAGCGGGCGCTCCTTAAACCCATGGAAGAGACCGAAGTGGATCTTAAAGTCCCCCACGATCCGGTATCCATGCTGCAGGAGATCGACCGGTTCAGGAAAACCGGCAAAAAAGAAAAAAGCAGCATCAACACCAAACACATTCTTTTTATCATGAGCGGCGCCTTTGCCGGGCTGGACAAAATTATTTCCCGGCGCATCGCCGACCAGAAAATCGGTTTCGGGGCCTCGATTTCAGACCCGTCCAAGGATGGGGACATCTTGACCAAGTTAAAATCAGAGGATCTCGTCGAATTCGGGTTTGAATCCGAGTTTGTCGGTCGGCTACCCGTCCGCACCATATTCGAAAGACTGACGGAGTCGGATCTTTGCGACATCCTGAAAAACCCCAACAACCCCATCATTCTGGGCAAAAAGCTGGATTTTGCCGCCTACGGCATCGATGTCAAGTTTCAGGCCGAAGCCCTGGAGGAACTGGCCCGGCGGGCCTATGACGAAAACACCGGCGCCCGCGGGTTAGTCAGCGCCGTGGAGAGCGCCCTGTTGCCTTTTGAAAAAACCCTGCCCTCCACCACCATCACCCGGTTTGCCGCCACCCGCCAGGTGATTGATCGACCGCACAAGAGCCTGGGCGACCTGCTTGAGCGGCCCGATGCCGAGACATTCACGCAGGCATTTTTCCAACTGGCAGAAGAAGAGCGTCAACGTATTGTAGACTATGTGACGGCGAACCGGAAAACCTTTGGTGACAAATACGGTATCCAACTGACCGAATCCCGCATTGAACTGGTCGCAAAAGCCTACTGCCGCATAGTGACCGACATTGAAAAAGTGCTTAAAAAGATTAAATCCTACTATGAAGAAACCAAAAGCATAGAGCTTTACTTTATCAAAAATCATGGTATTAACATTGTCTTGGAAGAAGAGGCCATCGATCACATCATCGGGCAATGCTTCAACGCCCGCGGCACCCCGGAAAACTATTACCGGAAGTTGACCGCCGATTTCGAACATGGTCTGAAGCTCGTTCGTGAAAAAACAGGACGAACCCGCTTTTTTATCACCCGGGAAGCGCTGGAAAAACCGGACAACTACATCGCTGACCTTCTCAGAAAATCCGGCGACGACCGCCTCGAGCTCCCCCCGAAACCTGAAAACCTGCTGAAAGGCTGACCCCATATGATCGGAATTTCCAAGCTTTACTGCGGAACCGTTGAGCCCTCCGATGCCCTGCGCTATGGGCGTCATTCATCCACCCTGCCCTCTCACCTGCTCCAGTTCTCCAGGGATAAACGACCGGTGGTGGTATGGAATGTAACCCGGAAATGCAATCTCAAGTGTGTTCACTGCTATGCCCAAGCCACGGAAGAAACCACGGCCAACGAGCTCTCCACGGACGAAGGGAAAGTGCTGATCGATGACCTGGCCCGGTTCGGTGCACCGGTCATGCTGTTCTCCGGTGGTGAGCCCCTGGTCAGAAAAGATCTTCCCGAACTGGCCGCCTATGCCGTCGAAAAGGGCATGCGCGCGGTGATTTCCACCAACGGCACCCTGATCACCGCCGGCCTGGCCAAAACCCTCAAATCCATCGGGCTCTCCTACGTAGGCATCAGCCTGGACGGCATGCAGGGGATCAACGACGAGTTCAGGGGTGTCCCCGGCGCCTATGACAAGGCCCTGGAAGGCATCCGCAACTGCCAGGACGCGGGCATCAAAGTGGGATTGCGTTTTACCATCAACAAGTTCAATGTGGCTGATATCCCGGCCATTTTCGATCTGCTCGAGGAGATGGACATCCCCCGGGTCTGCTTTTACCACCTGGTCTACGCCGGCCGGGGATCCAAGATGGTGGAAGAGGACCTAAGCCTGGAAGGCACCCGCAAGGCGGTTGACCTGATCATCGACCGCACCAAGGCGCTCCACGCCAAAGGCATCGCCAAGGAAGTGCTCACCGTGGACAATCACGCCGACGGCCCCTATCTCTACCTGCGACTGCTCAAGGAGGACCCCGAAAGGGCCGCTGAGGTTCTTGAACTGCTGAAAATGAACGAGGGCAACAACTCGGGCCGGGGCATCGGCTGCGTCAGCTGGGACGGCGAGGTCTATGCCGACCAGTTCTGGCGCCACCACAGCTTCGGCAATGTCCGCCAGCGCCCTTTTTCCCAGATCTGGACCCAGCCGGAAGACGACCTGCTGTTGAAGCTAAAAGAAAAAAAGATCCATGTGAAGGGACGCTGCTCGACGTGCGCGTGGCTGGACGTCTGCGGCGGCAATTTCAGGGTGCGCGCAGAGGCGATCCACGATGATGTGTGGGCACCGGATCCGGCCTGCTATCTCACCGATGAAGAGATAGCCCAAACCATATGACCCCCCACCGTATTAGGGGCAATAAATTCTGATCCGCAACCACACCCGCGACAGGATTCATTTTACCTTACACGACCACCACCAGGAGCTGACATGCTGTTTCCCGATTATCGTCCCCGAAGAATGCGCCAGAGCGAAGCGTTTCGCAAAATGATCCGCGAAACGATCCTTTCCGTCAACGATTTCATCCTGCCGTTGTTTGCCGTCGACGGAAAAGGAGTCAAAGCGCCCATCGAGGCCATGCCCGGCCAATATCACTTATCCATTGACAACCTGGTCAAGGTGGCCGGACAGGCCTTCGACCTGGGGGTCCCGGCCGTTATTCTTTTCGGTATCCCCTCAAAAAAAGACCCCCTGGGCACCCAGGCCTACGCCAAAGACGGCATCGTCCAGCGGGCCACCCGCGCCGTCAAGGAAAAGGTGCCGGAACTGGCGGTGATCACCGATGTGTGCCTGTGCCAGTATACCGACCACGGCCATTGCGGCTTTGTTGACGGCCATACCGTAGACAATGACGCCTCCCTGGATCTTCTGGCCAGGACAGCGCTTTCCCATGCCAAGGCGGGCGCCGACATGGTGGCCCCGTCCGACATGATGGACGGCCGGGTCGCCGAAATCCGGAATGTACTCGACGAAAACGATTATTCCCAAATTCCGATCATGTCCTACGCTGCCAAATACTGTTCGTCATATTACGGACCGTTTCGGCAGGCTGCCCACAGCGCCCCCCAGTTCGGAGATCGGCGCACCTACCAGATGGACCCGGCCAATGCCAGGGAAGCCGTCCGCGAAGCCACCATGGACGTGGAGGAAGGGGCCGACATCATCATGGTCAAACCGGCGCTGGCTTACCTGGACATCATTTGCCGGATCCGGGATGAAGTGGACCTGCCCGTGGCGGCATACAATGTCAGTGGCGAGTATGCCATGATCAAGGCTGCTGAAAAAATGGGCTGGATTGACGGCCAGAAGGTGATGATGGAAACCCTTACCGCCATCAAGCGGGCCGGGGCTGACATGATCCTGACCTATTTCGCCATGGATGCCGCCGCCCTGATCAACGGGTGACGGCAAGCGGGTACCCTCACCCCTGTTAAACAGTACCCGTCAAAGGATAGATGCGACTGATGAATGCTCATCCCCACACCGAAAAAGGAAATCAGCCCCACGGTCACGGCAAGGGCAATACCCTTCGCCTGGTGGCCTGGGAGACGACCCGGAACTGTAATCTCTCCTGTGTTCACTGCCGTGCCGCCGCCACCAACGGCCCCTACAAGGGAGAGTTGGATACCGACCAGGGGTTCAAATTGCTGAACGAAATCGCCGAAGTGGGAAAGCCTATCATCATCCTCACCGGCGGTGAACCCTTGCTGCGGGATGACATCTTCGACCTCGCCAGGCATGGAGACCATCTGGGGTTGAGGATGGTTATGGCCCCCAACGGGACCCTGATCACCCCGGAAGTAGCCGAAAAAATGGCGGCCTCCGGCATTCGGCGGATCAGTGCCAGCATTGACGGTGCCACCAAAGCGTTCCACGACAAATTCCGTGGGGTTGACGGTGCTTTCGATGCCGCCATCCGCGGCATCGAATATGTTAAGGCAGCGGGAATCGAATTTCAGATCAACACCACCATTACCAAAAGCAACCTGGATCAGATTCCCCGGATTCTCGAACTGGCCGAACGGCTGGGCGCGGCAGCCCATCATATTTTTCTGCTGGTACCCACCGGCAGGGGAAAATATATCGTGGATCAGGCCATCGACGCCAAGGAATACGAAACCACGTTGAACTGGTTTTATGACCAACGCGAAAAAACACCGCTGCAACTCAAAGCGACCTGTGCGCCCCACTACTACCGGATACTGCGTCAACGGGCGAAAGCAGAAGGGAAAACCATCTCTTTCCAAACCCATGGACTCGATGCGGTGACCCGGGGATGCCTGGCCGGCACGGGGTTCTGTTTCATTTCCCACACCGGTATCGTGCAACCCTGCGGCTACACGGATGTTAAATGTGGAGATATCACCAAATCCACCTTCGGCGAGGTCTGGAGCCACTCGCCGGTATTTCTGAAACTTCGGGACTTCAAACAACTGGAAGGAAAATGCGGTGCCTGCGAGTACCGGGCGGTCTGCGGTGGATGTCGCGCCAGGGCTTTTGAAGCCAGCGGCAACTACATGGCTGAGGAGCCGTTGTGCGCCTTTCAACCGGAGAAAGCCTCTCCTCCGCCGGATTAGGCGGATCATCCTCTTTTTCGACTCGGTCACGCCACGCGCTGCAACATAGATTGGGAAGCGCCACAACGGGCCTTGACATCAGACTGTTTTTCTTCTAATTTTTTCAGCCTGAAGTCCGCCCGACAAACCGTTTTTTTAACCTGACCGGACAAGCATCCGATCTCGACCACCCTGCGGCATAACGATGACTGAGTTTAAAAATGGAGCTGCGCTGCAAGCGACGCCGCTACTGATCATGTTCCTTGCCATGCTGTTTGTGCCTGCCCTGCGGGCAGAAGCAACGATTATCAAGGACCTTCGCTTTGGCGACAACAAAGCCTTCGTGCGCATGGTGCTCGAATTTGACCGGCCCCTGATCCCGCCCCCGTCGGTTGCGATCAACCGCGACACCCTGCGGGTCGTCATGACAGGGATCGCCAGCGACCCGCCTGCCCTTCAAAACGGAAAACGCCTCGGCGACATCGTCAGCGTCGAGGTTTTCAGAACGTCGGACGACATGCGTATTGACGCACGCTTTTCCTTCGTTCCGGTAGATGTCAAAACATTCTCACTCACCGGACCTCACCGGTTCATCATCGATGCTTTCCGTCCCCTCTCTCCGGCCGCCACCGGGATGCGCGTCGAAAAAGCGCGGCAGATTGAATCGATTGAAGAAAGCATGTCTTCACCGGAACCTTACAGCGAGCCGGAGAAACCGATATCGGATGAAGAGTCGCCGGCCATCGAGGAGGCATCCATCAAGGACTACGGCTCCGCTTCTCCACATCCCGGTAACGCTGGCGATTCTCGCCGAAACCGGTTCCAGCAGCAATTGATCGCCGCCCTGATCGGGGTTACGTCGATCATCGTTGTCCTGCTCTTTTATCTGCTATGGATGGGCAGCCGCCAAAAAAAACCTATAGCGCCATCCTGGATACAAGAGCTGCCGCCAGCAAAGGATCGGGATATCGAAAACATTGACTCGATCATCGGCAAGCATCTGAAAAGCCATGACTACCGATAAAACAGCAAACCAGGGGCCTCATGCCACAACAGAAAGGTGATACGTTTGCGGTCGGTCTGTCTGAGGCCGAAAAGAATGATCTTGAAAAAATGATCGGCGAATTCCGCCGGAACCGCCCGAATGAAGCTGGCAGAGAGGCCGGAGAGCCGGTCCAGAGCCAGGTTGACAGCCTCGCCCGGAGAATGGCCGATCTGACCGCAATGATTTTAAAGACCGACCGTCAGATGGCGACCCTGATGGAGGTCATCCGACTGTCACACCAAAAAAGTGAATTGTTGAACCAACGCCTGGACGCTGTCATTGCGGCACTTAAAAAAGGACGGATGCTCTGACAATGAATGGAATCGAACACTACACGAACCCGGACCAGGACAGTATCATCGAACAGATTCTCGATGACCAAATCGATATCGATTCGGAGGAGGAGTTTGAAAACCTTCTTGAAGTCTTTCCCGACAATCCGGATCTGTATCGCAAGTTTGCCGACGTGTTGGCCGGAAGAAAGCATTGGGATAGGGCGCTGCTGGCTTACCACAAAGCGGCCGCCCTCTATCTTGACGCCGGCATGGTGCTCCAGTCCATGGTGGCTAAGATTTTAGAGTGGAGCATCGTCAAACCGTCCCATCGCGAAGGCGTCGACTTCCACGCCATGGTCCGACGCAAGGGAAGCGGCGATATGCCCTCGCAGGTCCTTTTTTCCCAGCTGAACTACGAGGAGGTGGTGGCCCTGATGCTTCGCCTGACCCGTGTTCGCCTGTCACCTGGCGAGGCAGTATACGACACCGGTCAGGTGTCCACGGGCATATACTTCATTGTATCGGGTGAATTGACCGAAACACTGCCGCAAGTAAACGGCGCTGAACCACCTACCCCTATTGCGCTGGCGGAAAACGACATCTTCGGGGACATTTTTCCCCTGGAAGAGGAATCGCGCTGTCTCGCACGCATCACGGCCACCACCGCCGTGGAACTGGTTAAGATTTCAAAGCCTGTGCTCAAGGCCACCTGCTACCGCTATCCGCGAATCCGCGAACTCCTCGAACGATTGAGCCGGACCCGGAAGCCCCAAGACAGCGACCGGGCCTGGCAGACGGTTCGCCGATCCTGCCGGTACTGCCTGCCTGCGGACGTCAAAATCGAATTTACTCCGGATGACACTATCCTTAAGCGGGTGGTTTACGGCACCACCAGAGACCTTTCAACCGGCGGCATTGGTGTGGTCCTGAAAAATGATACCGCCCGCTCCGATACTGAGGCGTTGCTCAAACAAAAAGCGACGCTGACCATCCTTGAGGGGAATCGAACGGTGCTCGACGGACTGAACGGCATGGTAACCTGGCAGAAAACAGTCGGAAGGATAACCCGCCCAACCCACATTGTCGGCATCCGGTTCGATCCGATGGCTGAAGAAACGGCAATTGCCCTGAATGCATTCTGTACCATATCCAACGACGAACAAGACATGATCTGGAATCTGTGGAACCATCTGGTGAGGCACTGAAATTTAAGGGATAAAAAACAGATGCAAAAAAAGCACACTGCGAAAGAACGGGCTCAATCACCGCAAATCTGGGCGGTCGGTGGCGGTAAGGGGGGCATTGGCAAGAGCGTTCTCAGCATTCTGATTTCCATGGCGCTGGCCGAAAAAGGCAAAGACACGGTAGTCATCGATGGCGATCTGGGCGGAGCCAATCTTCACACCTTCATGGGCATCCGTACACCCAGCAGAACCTTGAATGATTTCATCAGCCGCCAGTATGCGACATTGGATGAGGTCTGCATGGGCACAGAGCAGAAGGGGCTTCGAATCATCTGCGGGGCCAGCGAGGTGTTGACCCTTGCTAATCTTCAATTTGCCCAGAAAACGAAAATCCTTCAGGCCATCTCCAAAATCGAGGCTGACCATGTCATCCTGGACCTGGGAGCCGGCACCGGATTCAACACCCTTGATTTTTTTCTATCCGCCCATCGTCAGATTGTCGTGATGACTCCCCAGCCCGTAGCGATTCAAAATGCATATGCCTTCATCAGAAACGCCGTTTATCGGACCTTGAGCCGGCTGACGAGCCGCCGTCCCTCTCTGGGAGGTCTGGTAAAAGCCGCCATGGACCCCAGAAACGACATGCGGGTAAGAACGGTGAGGACTCTGCTCGATCGGGTGGCCGCGAACGGGGAGCCGGCGGATGCAACCGAAATGGAAACTCACCTGAAGCGGATTCGCCCCACGCTGATCACCAATATGGCCAGGGAACCCCGGGATAAAAATGCCGGGCGGATTATCCAGATGGTGTCGCAAAAGCATCTGATGATTCAAGCACACAACGGAGGCGGCATCTATTTCGATCCTCAGATCAATGCCATGGTTTCGGCCATGGAACCGCTCACGCGGGTAGACCGCGAATGCAGTGCCATCCAGTCCGCGTTGGCCATCGTGTCACATCTGGAAAGCTCCGGTGCGGGCAATGGGGAGCAATCAGGATCCGGCAAACGAGGATAAACCGTCTCCCCCGGGTAAGGGTCAACGAAGGGGCAGGGTGTCCCGGAAGGTTTCGAAACAGTTTTTTATGGCCTCGAAATTTTTGGGGACAAGATCTACAAAATGACATCCCACGCCCCGTTTATTGACATTGGCGATTTTCGCCTTTAAAAGGACTGCCTTTTCCTCGGTGGGGAACTTAATCGCAAGGCTGACCACACGCCCCGGATCCAGGCCGGATTTATCCGCCACCTCCACAAACAGGCCACTCAGGCTTAAATCGGTTACCTTGAGCACATCCTTCAGGTGACCGAAAAGCGCCGTGCAGCGAAATTCCAACCTGGGGTGTTGCCGCCGCTCCCGACTGACTTCAAGGTGCTGGCTTCGAACATCAATCATTTCCAGTTAGACTCCTTTAGTAGCCCACTCAGGGTCCACCCTGATAATATAGCACGGTGGGATCCAATTTCAATGGTTCATCTTCCGGAAAACCGGATAAAGGCAGCCCCAAGCATCCTTCCCGTCAGGAGCCTGGCGCTCGATTCGAAGACACCCGGGGAGAATTTTTTCAGTCTATACGAAATCGCGAGCGGACCTGACGATGGAGACGGTCAATCATATTCTTCATGATTTCTATCTGATAACTGGTCAGGGATTCGTATTTGATTCCAATGCCACCATGTTCCAGCCGGACAACGCGGCCTTTGAGTTTGAGGGCCAGTTGGTCATCGGCCACCGAAAAGCAGATAGAGACGAGCTGATTCATGGTAAAGGACTCGCAGCTTTCCACAAACATCCCGCCGGCGCTGATATCCATGGCGGAACAGTTGATGGCGCGTCCATCAGCGGCAAGATCCAATGTAATATTGCAGGGGACCCGAGGGAATTCACGAAGCATGGAAAACCGTTTTTGCTCATATCGGTTCATGAACTTCAGCAGATCCGTTTCGGACAATTGATTGATCATCAAAAAGAACCGCGCGATGAGCAGCTGCCTGTCTCTGGCGGCGACAACGCCTTCTGAATGGGCTTTCGGGATCTCCAGAAGTTTCTCGTTGTCCTTGAGTTTCAAGTCCTTGAACAGATGCAACAGGGAGATCAGCTGTTCGTCGGTCATTTTGTATATGGCAATGGAAAGACGGGTCAGGATTTTCTTTTTTTCCGCCTGCCAGATGGGATCCTGCATCGGTGTTGTCTCCTACATGTGTCGACCCCAGATTGCTCCGGGTTCCTACAGGCATGGAAAAATCTTCCATCGGGGTTGTCCCGATCGACGCCCGGGTCCACCGCAGCATGCTCGGAACGTGGTGGAATTAAGCCACGGTAAATGAAACGACACCCAGAGGTGCTGCATGGCAAGATTCGTCTTCGACACTGTATCCCTCTTTCAAGGGAAAAATCAAGTCTCTATTAATGGTGATAATGTCGAATAATTAACAGTTACGGTATATTAGCAAAATAGTGGACAAACCGGATATCGAGGCGCTCCTGTCCGGCAAAAAAGTGGGGGTATGGCCAGCATCGGTATGCGGCAGTCCATCGGAATGAGCCATCCGAAAAAAAGGTACTTAAAATCATAGAAAAAACTTGAAAACTCAAAGCAAAAAAGGGTATTAGACGCAGTTGAACCGGTAAAATCGTTTCCGAATGATTGAACCTGCGGCTGCCACTGAAGAGGAATCTTTCTGCATCCGCTCAACGGGCAGCGAAATCGCCACCGCAGCGGCGAACCATTATTCAATTTCCCGCACCCTTTCGGTTCGGGAGTTTTCAAAATGGCTGACAGCCCGGGAAAGCGCTGATTTACCAAGGAGGAAGAGACATTGTCTTATATCCTGGATCAAGAACAACTGGACGGTCTGGAAGAAGCGTTGACGACTGACCTGATGACGCTGGGCATACAATCCGTGATCCTCATCGACATGGCCGGCAATGTCATCGTCAACCTCGATGACGGAAAAGTTCGCCACGATGTCTATTCTCTGGCAGCATTGGCCGCCGGGAATTTCGGAGCGGTGAGCGCTATGGCCTCCATCATCGGTGAAGAAGAGTTTTCGCTGCTGTTCCACAAAGGCAAAAGCGAGAACATCAATTTTACCAAAATCATGGATGATTTTTTGCTGGTGTCCATTTTCGGAAATGACGTATCACTGGGCTACCTCAGGCTGAAGATCGATGAAGTAATCAAAAAAATCAAGGTGCTGATCGAGCAGACGCGATCAACATAGACAGTCGGCCTGCGCTTTAACGGTCTGGTCCACCCGAACTTATCGACAAGCGAAACGGTAGCATGGCCTTTATCAATACCAAAACCAAAGAAGTTCAGGTCAAACTTGTTTTTGTCGGCCCCGGCAGAGGCGGGAAAACGACCAATCTGGAATATATCTTCAGCCGAATCCGACACCGTATCGAATCGGACATGGTCAGCATCAAGACCCAGGGTGATCGGACCCTGTTTTTCGATTTTCTGCCGTTCGAACTGGGGGCGATAAAAGGGTACAATGTTAAAACCCAACTTTATACGGTTCCCGGCCAGGTCAAATATAACGCCACCCGCAAGCTGGTGCTCAAAGGTGTGGATGGAATTGTCTTTGTCGCTGACTCCATGGTCGACCGAAGGGAAAACAATATTAACGCACTGAACAATCTCACGGAAAATCTTAAATTCTACGATATTGACATAGCCGACCTCCCCCTGGTGTTCCAATATAATAAGCGGGACCTGGCAACCGAGGGAATTCCCATTCTCGACGTTGAAAGCATGGAAAAAGATCTCAACGCACAGCTCAAGGCCCCCAGTTTCACAGCCAGTGCGCTAAAGGGAGATAATGTAATCCCAACTGTTAAAAAGGCCATTTCGATAACGCTTGTGGGTATTCGAGATAAGCTTCTATAGGAGGTGCCACCGTGGACAAAAAAGCGAATGATACGTTCGCCTTCGATTTGGAAAACCGTCTCGATGATTTTTTCAGTGATTCATTGCCTCCTAAAAATGAACCGCCTGCGGATGTGCCTCAGACGTCAAAACCCGACCTTCCGTTAAAAGATTTGAAATCCACAATCCTGGCCATTGACTGGGAAATCACCGACGATGTCCTCGAAACCTTAATTGGTCAACTTGATGGACTGCTGGAACGATTTCGAGATGACAAGGTAATCCACACCCTGCTCAAGCTTTTAAAATCACTGGGTAAATATGTCCGTACGCACAAGTCCAATGCCCATCCGGATACCATCAAGCGAATCATGGCGGTCTATTCTGCCCTGGAGGAGTCCGTCACCAACCAGGGAATGGGACGGGACGTAAAAGAAAAAATGGTGTTGGAAGAGGTCAGGCAGTTCCAGCGGTTGAAGGCAAAAATAGTTTCATCCACGCCCCCCTACCTGCCCAGCGCCTTGCAGAAACCGGTAAAATCGGGAGAAACGTCCGGCATTGATGCAGTTATCAGCGCCATCGATGAACTGAAATTACTGATGGCGAGGGAACTGGGCGCCATTCGGGAAGAACTAGGGCAGCTGCGCAAGAAGTAGTACTGCGGTCCCGGCAACCCGGTCACATGAAAGCTGAAACCGTCAAGCCTCCGTGGCATTCCCGCGGAGGCTTTTTATTTATTCAAGAGGATGCTGTCCAGGCCGTCGATACCTGCAACGGACGCAGCCAGAGCAAAACGGTCGTCCACCAAGCCCGTGATATCGGCTTGTCGCGCCAGATTATAACGGACCATGAGATCTGCCAGGATCTGGATTTCCGCTGCCTTTGGAACAAATCGATCATACACCACCCGCCCCTTTGGCGTTGTCAGGGCGTAGCGAACCAGTTCAACGGACTGGTTCCAGTAACCGGAAGCGATCCGGGCTGCCTGATCGGGATGGCTTCCGGCCCAGATCCCCGAACGGGCGGCCATTTCTACCAGTTTTCGTGCAACGGACGGATCGGCGTCAATCCAGCTGTTTTTCACCAGCACGAGATTGCAAATAAAATTCGGCCACAGGGATTCCACATAGGCCACCACGTCGGCGTTATCGCTCAGCACGGTCTGGGCGGCAAACGGTTCACCGACAAAATAAGCATCCAGTGCACCCGAGGTCAGCGCCGACGCCATGTCCGGCGGGTTCATCTCGACCACGCGTATTTTTCCGCCAAGCCCCTTTTCCTCGATCATCTTCAGCAGGCAGAGATTGTGGCCGGAATATCGCATGGGCACCGCAATCGTGCAGCCGGATAAGTCTTCAAGCCTTTTCGCATTCAGATTTTTTCTCGCCACCAGGGTGCTTTCATGCCTGCTGCCGATCAGTATCACTTTCACGTCAACCCCTTGCTGACGAAGTACCACGGCCAGCGGTGCAATGATGAACGCCGCCTGAATACTGTCGTTTCGCAAGGCTTCGGCCATTTCAGCAAAGGAAGAAAACTTCACAGCTTCGAAATGAACATCGGCGCCATGGCGGGTAACATAGTCCAAAAGAGGGGCCGCCAGGTTCGTCACCACCGGCATATATCCCATACGGACGATCTTCCGGTTCACCGGCCGCTGGTTCAACCGGTAATGAAGCCATGAGATGAATACCAGCCAGACGAGAAAAAAAAGACCCAGTTTCGTCGACAGCGTCAACGGACGGGAGTCGGCCGGTGGTTTTAGGCTAAACCGCATAGTTGACCCCCATCATCAGGAACAACTCACTTCTCAACAAACTCAATTCAGGGGATTTCTCAAAATCGCGGGGTCGGGGAAAGTCCAGCGTTCGATCCATGATCACCCGGGTCGGACTGCCTCCTAAAATAACGATCCGGTCCCCCATGATCAATGCGTCATCGATGTTGTGGGTCACCAGCAGGATCGTCTTTTGAATGAACGCATGCATATTGACCACTTCTTCGCGCATCTTCATATGCGTGAGAAAGTCAAGCCCGCTGAAAGGCTCATCCATAATCATGATATCCGGATTCACGGCAAGGGCGCGGGCCAGTTCCGCCCGGCGCTGCATCCCGCCCGACAGTTGCCGGGGATAGTGCTGCTCAAAGCCATCCAATTCCACCATCTCGATAAATTCCGACACATGCTCCTGCCTGTCCCGGCGGTTTTTCAGATGACGTAGCCCCAGGCCGACATTCTCGGCAACGGTCATCCATGGGAACAGGCCACTGTGCTGAAACACAAAAATGTGGTCGGCGGAAGGCCCCCTGACCGGTTTCCCGTTAATTTGCACACGGCCATCCGACGGCGCCTCGAACCCGGCAATGATTCGGAGCAACGTCGATTTCCCGCAGCCCGACGGCCCCAGGAAACACACCATTTCACCATCCATGATATTCAGATCGATATCAAAAAGGACGACCACCCGATCACCCTGGCGCAGCAACGGGTCATCATCACTGCGGGGATCCTTGCGGCGATTGGCGTAGGTTTTGTTAAGCTTTTCGATGGTGATGCGGCCCACCGCGCTGCTCCTTAATGAGTCATTTTGCGCCAACTGGCGGATTCCAGGTCGCCCAGTTGGCGCATCAGGTAATCCAGGGTCAATCCCACCAGGCCAATGGCGATCATCCCATCCATGACGTAATCCATGCGAAGGGCATTCCTCGAATCCAAAATTAAAAACCCCAGGCCGGACTGCACCGCAATCATCTCTGCGGCCACAACGACCAGCCAGGAAATGGTCACCGTCATCCGCAGGGCCGTCACGACCTCAGGGATAATAGCGGGGATCACCAGTCGGGTAATGATCTCGGTCCGGGAGAAATTGAAGTTGGCCGCCACATGAAAATACGTAGGATTAATACCATCAACGGCAATGGTGGTGGAAACCACCAGCGGGAAAAAGCTGGACAGAAAAATAAGGAAGATGGCCGGCGGGTCACCGATGCCGAACCAAAGCATGGCCAGGGGAATCCAGGCCAACGGTGATATGGGACGCAAAAATTGAATCAGCGGATTAATCAAGGATCTGGTGGCCTTCATCATACCCAGGGCGATGCCCACGGGGATACCCAATGCGGCGGCCAGGTAAAACCCCACGGTAACCCTGAACAGACTGGCCACGGTATGCCTGACAAGGGTGCCGTCGGCCAGCAGTTCCCCCATGCTCACCAGCACCACCACAGGGCCCGGAAACACCTCCCGGCTCCAGCCGCTGAAACGGGCCAATACGTCCCAAATCAGCAGCAGGGCGAAAAAGCCCAGAAACGGCATCAGGTAGGCGTAGGGTTGCTTCTCCCCTTTTCTCCGAACCGTTGTAGTCAAACCAGGTCACAATCCTTGGGATTAATAGCTGTTGTAGATCAAATGAATGCCGATGAGCGTGAGCAGGAATATAAAAACCTCCTTGAGCATTCTTTCATTGATCTTCTCGGTAAACCATGGGCCGATCTGCCCGCCGATGATCACGCCGGGCACGGCCCAGACCAGGGCCATCAGATCGGCCGATGAGCCTAATATCACATGGAACGCGGAACCGGCAACACAGGTACCGAAAATGGTGACAATACTGGTAGCGACGGCGACTCGCATGCGCAGCTTCAGCTGGTTGCGCATGAGAGGAACCAACCACTCGCCGATACTCACGCTGAGCATACCGCTGGCCACGGCCATTATCGACACGATCCACCCATAATGACGGGCTCGTATTACTGGAACCCGGTCCTGGCCCGTATCGGTGTATTTCTGGTTCGCCGACACGAAAATAAAGGCCGTGGTCAGAGTCAGTATCCCCAGGGCCAACTCCAGGTTGGCCGATGACAGCAACCGGGTCAACAGCGCTCCCAGGCCGAGTCCGGGAAGGGCCAGCAGCAGAAAAAAACCGGCCAGCCGAAGATCCGTCGTTTTCTTTTTAATGTAAGCGCCGCTGCCCGATCCCATGCCTGCCGTCTGCACCAGCAGCGAGGTGACCACCGCGGTTTCCGGCGGAAGCTTTAAAAAAATGATAAAAAAGGGCATCCACAAAATGCCGCCGCCGATGCCGACAGCGGATGCCAGCGAAGCGATGATCACCCCTGCCGGGAAAGCCAGAAGATTCAACCCGGCCATGGCTGGTCGTCCACCGAATAGAGTTTGAAAAAATCAATGACCTGGCCAAGCATGGTCAGTTCGGATTCCAGGCGGGCGAGCTGCTGTTCCATCACCTCTGACTTTCCACGTGCCAACTGCTTATTTTTCATCAACCCCATGGTGTTGGTGGTCACGCGATTGGCAGAGTCGCATACCGACCGTGAAAGCATGATGATCTCCTGCAAGTTGGTGGACATATCGTCGATGGCGGCGGATAACTGGGAAAGTTCGTTTCTGGACTCGACTCCTGTTGTCTGGCTCAGGTCTCCGGCGGATATGGCCTTGGATACCTCCACCATATGCTGCAGGGGTTCAGTGATGGTTTTAATGAACATCGTCAGTACGATGACCACCACCGCCAGGATCACCCCCACCATCATCATGGCCTTGTTGCGAATTTTCACCAGTGGCTCGTATACTTGGTCCTCAGCCAGTTTCCCGCTGGCATACTGTTGGAAATTTCGTGTCAGCTCCAGTTTCAGCGCGGTCGAATGCGTGTCCAACACAAACTCGGAAGCCACCAGCAAGGCGGCAAACCCGATTAAAAGAATGTAAATTATCATGGTACGCTGGAGCGAATAACTGTTGGGGGGTGTCATGGCACTGACGGCACCGAATCATCCAGGTTTGAAATGATCTCCTTGGCCAGTTCAATATACTGGGTGCCGGCCACACTTTTCCGGCTGTAGTGGATGGCCGGCATACTCAAAATCTGGGCATCTTTAAGGGCCCCATCCATCTCGATGACCGTATTGAAGGTCTGACCCTGGTAAAGGTCTTTGATTTTGGAAAGAATCAGTCGGGATGAACGGCTGGCCCGGTCCATCATGGTGAACAGGATACGGGACTGAATCAGGGGGTTGGAATTTTTCCGAATCAGCGAAATCAGCCGCATCACCTGGTCCACTCCATGGGTGGACAAATAATCGCACTGGCAGGGAATCAGCACCCGGTTCGACGCGGTAAGGGCATTTAACGTATAAAATTCGATTGAAGGGGGGGTGTCGATCAGAATAAAATCAAATTGATCTTTGATGCTTCTCAGCCGGTCCTTGAGCATGTATTCGAAATGCTGTGCCCCGAAGTACAATTTATTGAGAAGAACCATGTTCCGGCCGGAAGGCAATAGCCAGAGATTGGGATATTGGGTCGCAATGATGAAATCGTCCAGCGGTTTGCCGATTGCTTTCTGGGCATCATAAAACGTGGGCAGCTTTTTTTGCCCCAATGAAAGGGTCAGGTTGGCCTGGGCATCGAAGTCCACAAGCAGTACCTTCTTATTGTGCAGAGCCAGTGAAACGCCAAGGTTCAGGCAGGTGGTGGTTTTGGCGACCCCGCCTTTTCGGTTGCTGATGGTCATCACATGATCGCTGGCGTCATCCCGCCGGGTCTTTTCAAGATCGAGAAACGTGATCTCCTGAACACGGTTAGGCTTGTATGCGGAAAAGAGATGACCACAAACCGTGCAGCGCGCCACGAAGGATGATTTGTCGGTTGCATCGTCATCGAGATGAAAGCGGGTTCTGCATTTCTGACATACAATGATCATTATTTATTTTCCTCGGGCAAATAGCCATATGAAGGCAGCTTGCCGGCCACCAGCGCGGCAGCGTACCGGGTCAGGGTTTCAGGTCAAACCCGTTTAAAACAGTCTTTATCAGGTCGGCGGGGTTCACCTCTTCATCGCCCAGACCGGCCTCAATCACATGATCGAGGGGTTCGGCAACCATTCCGGATGACCGCGTTCGAAGAATGATCCGCCCCCCGTTTTCATGCACCGCCCTTAACCCCGATTGTTCCCCCGTGTTGGCACCGGACAGCAAAACCACCGTCAAGCGTTGCTTGAAAACTGATGCGGCGGTTAACAGGAGCCGGTCCACATGGAATCCCCCGTTTTCAGGGACGTCGGGTACGATGACCGGTCGTTGGCCATTCATTTTCACCGTGAGGGGACAACCGTGAATGCCTACATAACAGTGACCTGTCGAAAGGGACGTCTCCTGATCGATGGGCGACGCCTGGCATCCGCACCGTTCGAACAGATACCGGGCAAATGCCTCGCTGAAAGATGGCGGCAGGCTCTGAAGGGCCACAACAGCACCATCACCGTCGGCCATGGCCGGAACCAGACCGGACAGCAGGCTCATCTGCTCCGGATGTCCACCGGGACCGGAGATCACAATGACCAGACGGCTACACGCCCAGTCTGCCTGGCTGCCGGCCGGGATGACTGCTGTTTTTACCTTAGGGATCCGTGCTATCCTGAAATTGGCGACCTTTGCCGTGGCGGCGATCCTTATCCGCTCGATGATTTTCTGCTGTTGAACAAGGATGTCCTGGTTCTTGGTGGGTTTGCTCATAAAATCAACAGCGCCCAGTTCAAGAAAATTGAAAATCGCTTTCGGGGATCCGTCACCGGGATTGGACGTGATCACCACCGGGCAAGGCTTTTTGATCATGATGTGCTTGATCGTACTGGTGCCGTCCATCACCGGCATATTCACATCCAGCGTCACCAGGTCCGGAGAGAGGTCGTCGATCAGGGAGATCGCCTCTTCGCCGTTGCTGGCCATGCCCACCACTTTGACGCGGTTGCTGGTAGTCAACATGCTGGATAGAATTTTACGCATCATGGGTGAATCATCGACGATGAGCACCCGCAGTCGGTCATCGGCGGCATCTTCGGGTGGGCGATGCTCGGTTGCAGATCGCTCTGATTCGAATTCGGCTTTTTCGTCGACACGCCGGGCCGCCTCCATAATCAGATAATGGTAGTTGTTCTGAATGGTCCGTTGCGGTACCGTCGACACTTCAATGGACTCAAAGCTACCGGTCTGCCAGCCCAAAATCCGATAGAACGCCTCTTCTCCCTCGATGTCCTCGCAGGCGGCATGAACGATCTCGCCGTCAACGATGAAGATCGTACCGATACGCTCGTCCTTGGTGACCCGCATACAGATACTGGAAGCCGACAGACAGCACATCTGGATCAAGTCGTTGAGCTGAATGTTCTTCAGCGTCCCGGCAAATCCACAATCCGCGTCCGGCGGATGATTTAAGGATGAAGGGGCTTTGGTTCCCATGTTCCGCGTGTCAGTCCATTTCTAATCACAATTCGCATTCAAACTCGAGATCGGTGCTTTCAATGCCGTGGGATCCGCCTTGCCGCTCGGTATCATGTTGAATACGAGATGAAATTAATTCGCGTTGAGCGGTCACAGCACGGCAGCGGCCAGTCTTCTTTCGGACTCCCGTTCCTTGGCCATAACCACCAGTTCGTCTACATTGAGGATCAGTGAGATACTGCCGTCACCCAAAATGGTCGCCCCTGAAAACCCGCTGTTTTCCTGCAGGTAATCTTCCAGGGGTTTGATCACCACCTCCTGCCGTCCAAGCAGCTTATCCACAATAAAACCGGTTCGACCGTTAGCGGCTTTGACCACCACCACGAAAAACCGGCCATCCGATTTGGCCTGTGGCTGGACCGGCATGTTCAACAGGTCGGTCAGCCGGACCAGCGACAGGGGCTCGTCATGCAGATGCATCATCTCGCTGCCGTCCACGGTAAAAATCTCTCCCCGGTCCAGTCGAAAGGTCTCCTGTACAGCGCTCAAGGGCACCGTGATGTGACTGCCGCCGCATTGAATCATCAGGGCCGGTATGATGGCCAGGGTCAGCGGGATTTTTATCCTGATACGGGTGCCCACATCCTGTCGGGTATCGACAATCAAAGTTCCATTGATCTTTTCGATGTTGCGTTTGACGACATCCATGCCGACTCCGCGTCCAGAGGTATGGGTAACCTGATCCGTTGTGGAAAAACCAGGTAGCATGATCATGTCAATCAACGCCTGCTGGTCCATCCGCTCCAGAGTCTCCCGGTCAGCCATCTGTTTTTCGACTGCTTTTTGGCGGATGCGGGAAAGATCAATGCCTTTCCCGTCATCGGTCACCTCGATGATGACGTTGCTTCCTTCATGGTAAGCCTCCAGCAGCAGCACCCCGCTTTCCGGTTTTCCTTTTCGCTTTCTGTCGTCACGGGATTCGATGCCATGATCCACGGCGTTCCGGATAATATGGATCATGGGATCGGCCAGCTGTTCGATAACCATCCGATCCAGCTCGGTTTCCTCGCCACGAAATTGGAGCTGGATCTTTTTATCCGACTCTCTGAGCAGGTCATGGACGAGTCGTGGATAACGGTTAAAGAGCCTTGATATCGGCAACATCCGAACCTTCATGACCTGTTCCTGGAGTTCACTGGATACTCGTCCCAACACCGTCGTGGCATCGTTAAGCCGTGCGCTGAATCCGGAAACCAACCGCTGATCGGCTTTGTCCATGGGAAATCGATGGTTGAGATAGTGAGTCAATTCACGCATTTCAGAAAACAGTTGAGCAAATGAAGATCGGTTGACCACCAGTTCTCCCACCTGGTTCATCAAGTCGTCAACCTTGTCCGCATCGACGCGGATACTCTTTCTGATGGTGCTCCGAGCGCTGAAGACTTCAGGCTCCGGTTCGTCAGCAGCTGTCGGCTGAGGTGTTGCCGGCGTCGAGAAATCAATGGCCCGCGCCGTTGTTTCGGGATCTATTACCGGCATTTGGGGTTCCGGGATGGATATCGTTGCAGCCTCGGGCCACAAATCACCATCACCATCACCTTCACTGCCGGCAGGCATCCAGGCCGGGGATTCGCCGGCATCGTTCCGATCCACACCAAAGTCGTCCAGGATGGCCAACGCCTCGTCCCGGTCGCCCTTCATCCCTGAAGGCGGCAGCTTGAAATCAGACCCATCCGCTTCCGATGAAAACTGCATGGCAATGGGATCACCGTCGATTTGTGCATCACCTGAGTCATCGGCATCACTGTTTCGCATGGATGAGAAGGTTTCATCAAGTGTTTTTGAAAGCAGGGATTCCCGCTCATCATCGGCGATCGCAGGCAGCCCGGCCAGGAGGTCGGCAATATCCGAAGTAGGGGACGAGCCCGTTTCCGACGACTGATTCCCTGGGACGCAGCCAGCGGGGGCGGCCGCCAAAACAGTCATGTCAATAGCCGCAATCGCTTCGGCAGTGGGGAAAAGGTCCTGAATGCGGTTGACGCCGGAGACGACAGTTGATTGCAACAAGGCATCAATGTCGTCCGCCCCGGCCGTTTCCGATCGGGAAGAAAACGCCACCAGCACGGCCAGCATGTCGTCATATACCGCCGACAGGGCATCGTAGCCCATATAATTGGCCGTTGCCGCCAGTCGGTCCACCTGGTCGGTCAACGCCCCGACAGATTCAACGACAGCCTCTCCCCGGGCCATCCGCACGGCGGTTTCAATCAACTGGCCAAGCCCTGCGGCCAGCTGTTCCATGAAAATGCCGAACAACTCCGCATCCGCTTCACCGTCATAAACCGTGGCCGGTGCCGCTTCCCCGCCGGTCGGCGCCGGGCCGGAAGCAACGGCATCCACCCGTTCCAGCAAATCGTCGATTTCAGCGGACTCCTGGCCCGAATCCTCGACCTGTGCAATCAGATCTCCGATCCGATCCCGGGCGTCGATCAGCAGGTCCACGGCCACCTTGTCGGCCCGCAGGCTGCCGTCACGAAAAAGATCCAGAAGATTCTCCAGACGATGGGTCAACCGGGCAATCCGCTCGAAACCCAGGTACTCCGACGCCCCCTTGATCGTATGCATCGACCGAAATATGGTATTCAACAGCTCCCGGTCTGCCGGATCAGACTCCAGACGCAGCAGGCTGCTCTCCAACTCCTCTAAATGTTCCCGGGTCTCATCCGCAAAATCCTCAAGCAGAGAATCGTCTGCCTCCTGCAGGACTGGTTTTCCCGGTAATTCCTCTTCCGGTTCCAGATCCAGGTCATTTTCCACTTCCAGGGAGAGGTGCGCATCCGCTTCCATCTCTTCGGTTAACGCCCCAGCCGATTGGTTTTCTTCATCGAGCATCAGGTCATCATTTTCTTGTGAGGCCGGTTCACTATCCGGCATCTCAACGGCAATCCGGGTGTCGATCGTTTTTATCGCTTCGGCAGTGGGGAAAAGGTCCTGAATGCGGTTGACGCCGGAGACGACAGTTGATTGCAACAAGGCATCAATGTCGTCCGCCCCGGCCGTTTCCGATCGGGAAGAAAACGCCACCAGCACGGCCAGCATGTCGTCATATACCGCCGACAGGGCATCGTAGCCCATATAATTGGCCGTTGCCGCCAGTCGGTCCACCTGGTCGGTCAACGCCCCGACAGATTCAACGACAGCCTCTCCCCGGGCCATCCGCACGGCGGTTTCAATCAACTGGCCAAGCCCTGCGGCCAGCTGTTCCATGAAAATGCCGAACAACTCCGCATCCGCTTCACCGTCATAAACCGTGGCCGGTGCCGCTTCCCCGCCGGTCGGCGCCGGGCCGGAAGCAACGGCATCCACCCGTTCCAGCAAATCGTCGATTTCAGCGGACTCCTGGCCCGAATCCTCGACCTGTGCAATCAGATCTCCGATCCGATCCCGGGCGTCGATCAGCAGGTCCACGGCCACCTTGTCGGCCCGCAGGCTGCCGTCACGAAAAAGATCCAGAAGATTCTCCAGACGATGGGTCAACCGGGCAATCCGCTCGAAACCCAGGTACTCCGACGCCCCCTTGATCGTATGCATCGACCGAAATATGGTATTCAACAGCTCCCGGTCTGCCGGATCAGACTCCAGACGCAGCAGGCTGCTCTCCAACTCCTCTAAATGTTCCCGGGTCTCATCCGCAAAATCCTCAAGCAGAGAATTGTCTGTCATGGAATGCTCCTTCTCTCCATCGGTGGATCATCGTGCATTATTCACATATGCCAGCACAGAGAGGCTTACAGCCGATCGATCAACTCCAGAATATCGGCGGTTTTATGCTTATTGATGTACCCTTTTGCCCCTATTTGAACGGCTTCTTTACTGAACTTGTCTTCATCCAGATTGGACAGCATGATGATTCTGGCACCGGCGTCGAATTCCAGGATCGCTCTGGCAGCCGCGATTCCATCCATGCCGCGCATAGTGATATCCATGGTGACCAGTTCCGGATTCAATTTCTGGTACAGGACGACTGCATCGTCGCCGCTCTTGGCTTCACCGACGACGGTGTGGCCGGCTCCGATCAGGGTCTGCTTGATCATTTTTCGCATAATGGACGAATCGTCCACCACCAGAATCGTCTTTCCCATCCACCATTTTCCTTTTCACATGATACGGAATGAAACGCGTTCATGCCGCCGGACCGGATCAAATGCTTGCCGGCACTTTTGATCGTTTCATGGATTTTAATTTCTTGATCTCATCAACCATAAGAATTCGGCTGAATTCGAGAAGAATCAAAAGCCGCTGATCCAACTTGCACACCCCCTGGATGTACTGGCTTTTCAAGCCGGCCACCACGATATCGGGCGGGGGTTTGATGCTGTTTTCAGGGACGTTCAACACCTTGGTGACCCGATCCACGACAAACCCGGTAACACGGCCTTCAACGGTGAGGATAATAATCCAGACGTCCGGATCGAGATGGGCCGGCTGGACGAGCTTCAGCCGTTTCCGAAGATCAATCACCGGAATAATGCTGCCCCTCAGGTTGATCACCCCTTCAAGAAAATCGGGGGCATCCGGAATCGGGGTAATGGGCGTATCCCTGATAATCTCCTGAACGGTGAGAATATCCACGCCGAACATCTCTTCCCCGATGAAAAAGCCCACAAGCTGCTTGGATGCAATTGTTTCGGTTGACTCTCGATTGGTTTGCGCAAACGGTTCATTCATCAGCGCTCTCTCCTTTTAGTAGCTGGTGTCCAGACAGTGTGCCTGGATTGCTTCTGCCATGGTGACCCCGGGAAGTACCGCAGACAGACCATATTGTTTTACGGTCAAAGTGGTGGTGTCATTGCACAGACAGGTTCTCGGGTCCTGAATGATGGCGTTTCCGCCACCCTTGAGAATTGCTCCAATACCCGCGACGCCATCTTCTCCGATGCCGGAAAGAAGGATTCCAGACGCGTGCTCTTTCAGGGTATCCGACAGGGACGTCATCAGCGTGTCACAAGCCTGTCCGGGGCGATCACCATTTTTTAACGGATGCAGGTGTATCAACAGCTTCCCCGATTCATTTTTCACCTTAACCTGCTCAAAAGCCGATGCCAGGTAGCAGGTGCCGGACTGCAGGGGGTCTCCATCGACAGCGCGACGCACGGCTATCCGACTGTGTCGGTCCAGGTAGCTGGCAAAAGCGTCGACATGAGGTGCCGACGCATAGAGTACGGATAAAAAAACCGCCGGCAATTGCGGTTTGATTTCGGGGATCAACCCCAGCAATGAGCCGTAGCTGCCGTAAGAACTTCCAATGGCAAAAACCCGCTGACAGTCCTGCATGCCGATCTCTTTCTTGTCCTGGGCCACTTGGGCAGGCCGCAGGTAGCGGATGGTGTCGATTCCGGCCCGGGCGGCATTTTTCACCCGGCTGATGATCAGTTCGTGCTGGCTTTTCAGATCTTCTTTAAGCAGGCTGGAAGGTTTCTGCAGAAAATCAACGGCTCCGTAACGCAAGGATTCGAAGGTTTCCAATGACCCCTGGCCGGTGAGTGTGCTGAACATGACCACCGGCGTTGGACACTTGATCATGATATGCTTGATGGTGGTCAGACCGTCCATTACCGGCATGTTGACATCAAGTGTCACCACATCGGGTTTGAGTTGGGGGATCAGTTCCAGCGCTTTGAGACCGTGTTCCGCTTCGCCCACAACCTGCAATTGGTCGTCGGTGGAAAACATCTCTTTGATAATCTTGCGAAGCAGGGTCGAGTCGTCCACGATCATGACAGAAATCGGCTTATCCGAGAGTTCCCGTGACCCGCATTCAAGCGTCATTTTTGCAAACGCATTGAGCCCGCCTTCTCCCATGGAAGGCTTGGAGACCATCAGAAGCTCGCAGCACTCGCTGCATTCAAATGTATGCAGATGCTCGCCAAGGTTGTCCGAACTCAGATCGTTCCTGGCACCGCATTCTTCACAGAATATGATCATTTCTTGGTTATTCTCCAATACCGGCCAGCGGGCTGCATGGCGTATTGACTATTGGTGCATCAGCACCATCGATCCGCGGTTTCGTGAGGGATACGGTTTGCCATGGCTCGTCGATGGCCTACCGCATCCCTCTATTGCAACACTCCCGCACCGGCAATCGCGATTTAACTTGCCTGTTCCTCGTCGATCCGGAACAGGGCAATCTGCCGCGTCAGGCTCGATGACAGCTGCTTCAATTCCTCGGTGATGCCCACAACCTCGCTGGCACCGGCCACCGTCTGGGTGGCACGGGTCGCCGATGCCGTGGCGATTTCGATCAGACTCTTGGAACGCTGGGACTGAAGGTCGGTAAGGCCTCTCATCTCCTCGCTTCGTTCCACCACGCTGCGCATCTCCGTTCCCACATCCTCTGCACTCTTTTCAGCCTTCTTAACCAATTCCGAAATTGCTTTTGATTTGGCGGTCAGGGCTTCCAGCGCAGCCTGGGCGGCCTCACGGCGCTTACCCTGCCGACCAGCCATACCACCGATTTCCACGGCAAGGGCGTTGAGGCCTTCCATCAGGATCGTCACCTCACGCGTCTGCTGGTTCAACGTCTGGGTCATCTCGGAAATGTTGTCGATGGCCTCCCGGTTGATCTGACCACCCTTGGCAATTTTTTCCAGGGACTGTTCTGATCGTTCGGTCAGTCGGGTTCCCTCCTGAACGCGGTTGGTGGACTCTTTGATGAGCTGCCCGATCTCTTTGGCTGCCTCCGATGATCGTTGGGCCAGCTTGCCCACTTCATCGGCGACCACGGCAAAGCCTTTACCATGAACACCGGCACGCGCGGCTTCGATGGCTGCATTGAGTGCCAGCAGGTTGGTCTGTTCGGCAATCTCCGTGATCACTGAGATGATGTCGGTAATTTTCTCTGAAGACTCGGCAATGGCCTGCATACCCAAAACGGTCTCCTTAACGGATCGAGCACCTTCCTGGGCAGCGGTCAATACTTCCTGGCCGTGTTCGGTGGCCCGACCTGAAGCGCGGGTCATTTCCGTCACAATGTTGTCGATCTGCTTGACGGCATCGGTAACCTTGCTTACCTGCTCGCCCTGCTTGCCGGCGGTGGCCACAACCATTGCACCGGTTTCACCCATCACCGTCACACGCTCACTGGCGACACTGGCCTCCTGGATCTGTTCGCTCGACGCCTGTCCCATTTGGCGCATGTTCTCAATGAGATTTTCCACCCGTCGGTAAGACAGATTGGCCGCGTCACGCTGAGAGTGGGAAAACTGAGCCACTTCACCGGCGGTGGCGCCCATCTGGTTCACCGTCTCCTGGATAACGCCCATCTGGCGCTCTTCATCGGCGGCACGGTCCTTGTTGGCGGTAGCCCGTTTGGACACCTCACTGGAAAAGGAGTCCACCTCGGAAGCCGCGATATCGGCCACCTTCAGCGATTCACGCAGTGCACTGGTCATGTTGTTGAACGCTTTGGCCATCAACCCGACCTCGTCGCCGGTCTTGACCGGTGCCTGAAGGGTCAAATCTCGATCGCTGGCCACCTTGTTGACCACGCTGGCAATCTCGACAACCGGCCGGGAGATTCCGCCGGAAACCAGGTAGACGACGCCCAGGAGCAGAAGCAATGCGAGGTTTCCAACGATGAGAGTAGTATAGAACACTTTGCGCGGCTGCTCGAGAACCTTATCAAGGGGGATGTTGATGGCAAGGCTCCATTTCTTCTTCGCCGATCCAACGGAAATAGGGGCCAGGATGTAATAGGTTTTCAGGCCTGTAGTTTTGGACACTTTGTATTGGCTGGTTTCTCGACCGGCCTTAACGTCTTGAATGACCTTTTTATCAAACGCAAAAAAGTCCATGTGTTTGCCCACATTGGACTGTTTGGTGGGGTGGGCCGCAAAGATGCCGTTGTTGGCGATGAGAAACCCATAACCGGTTCCAAAAAGCTTGATCTGCTGTACCAGGGGTGTGAAGGTGGCGACCGGCACGTCAATCCCGACCACGGCAACGGTTTTGTCCTTGAATCGGACGGGAACCGTAACGACCGTTTTAAGCTGTGTCGTTTCGCCCACCGAGTAGGGCATGGGATCGAAGATCACCTCCTGGCCGGAATTCAACGATTCAAAATAGTAAGCCCCCTTTACCGGATCCGTGTAGTCGGTTAGGGGTTCGATATCAAGTTCGCCGGGCAGCCGGTTCCAGTAAGGGACATACCGGCCGGTTTCATCGTGGCCAAAAGCATCGATGAAGTCAGAGTCCTTTCCATCCAGGGCATTGGGTTCCCAGCAGGTCCAGACGGCCAGGAAACCGGGGTTGTCCTCCAGAACCCGTTTGAGGATACCATCCATCATGTCCCGCGGCGGTACGCCCTGCTGCTTCATCCCCTCAAATGAACGGGCAAGGGCCTTGGCAACATCCATGGGCTGCCCCAGCTCCGATTTCACCTGGTTGGCGTAACGGTAGGCGGTTTCTCGGGCCTTGTCCAAAGCTTCTCTTTCGGCAAGGTTCCTGGCATTGTAGCCGATGTAGGTGATGGTCACCGTAAAGGCGAGCCAGGCCACCGAACAAATGGAAAGCAACAATTTTGTTCTCAGCTTGAGGTTACGGAATTTTTGCAACATGGTTTTGGCCTCCTAGAAGGATTAACAAAAAAATAAGCCGGTAATGGCAATGTTCGATTAAATGACAACCTGATCTTTCGTAAAAACGCGTCAATAGTCTCAGGGGTAAACATTCACCTCTATTTTGAGTTCTCGATAACTCTCAGGCATTCGGTCACAGCTGCATAATCCCCCGGATAGGTCCATTTGTAGACTTTGGCCGCGTCCAACGCCTCGTGGTTGTTTTGCAAAAGCATCAGCACTTTTGTCACCTTCCGGCGAAGGTCCCGGTCAGCCGGCTGGCAGGCAACAAAGGGCCACTCCGGGTACAACCTCGTGGAATGCACAAAGGCAAAGGAGTCTTCTGCCTTATTAATTATCTTGAAGTCGTCCATATGGATTTTTCCTTCGGACTGCATCCTCTCAAGGGTGTCGGATCGGACCGTACCCACATCGGCATCGCCTTTTTTTACCGCCATCACGACATTGTCGTGAGTTCCCCCTTCCAAAAAGGCAGAACAGTCGGTTTTCGGGTTGATCCCTCTATCCAGCAGCAGGCGCCATGCCATCTGCCCTCCTCCAAACGATGAATATTTCACGCACATGAATCGCTTCCCCCGGATATCTTTAATCGAATTTATCCGGCTGTCCTGACGAACGAAGATCACACCGCCGAACTCTTGCAGCGCAACATCCTGCCTGCGATTGACCATTGTGGTGAGAGCTTTCAGATTGTATTTTTCCTCCATCGAAGAAAAAAAACCCGAGTTGGCGATCAGGAAATGGATCTGATTGTTTTTCAGCGCCGGTTCGATATCAACAAATTTAAGAGGAACGATTACAAATTTTTCAGATAATTTCTCAGATAGAATAGCAGCTGTGGGATTCCATTGTTGATAAGCTTTTTCGGTTCCCCGTTTGGCAAGAACACCGATCTTAATTTCCGACTGGGCGTAAGCCATGGTTGATCCGCACAGCCCGATCACTAGGGTCAACACGACAATCAGCTTCCAATGCGCTATTTTCATACTACCATCTCCTTCTTGCTGACATGTTATAATTCCATATCGATACGTAATCATCGGCGAGTAAAACTCACTATCACCAATCTAAAAACCGGCTAAGCCGCATTGCATCCATGACCTTTCTTAAACCATTCCAATCCGCCGGCTCCCTTTACCAATTCGGGTGGGGTATTCCCATCCAGCGGAAACTCCTTTAAGTGTATCGACCGATAAGCCATAAACTTTAGCACGGAGAATAATCCTTTCCGGTCGGCGGTATGTTTTCGAGAAGTTGGATCAGCGTAGACATGGATGCACCTCCGTCCACCTCTTTGCAAGTGTGGTGCCATCGGCCCTTTATCAAAAGAAATACCGCTCACCGCCATAAATCACTGAACCGTAAATTTATTTGCCGTCCGAAGCGACCTGATTTTCAACCCGACGCTTGGCAATAAATTGGCTTGCGCGGAGACAAAAATTGTCATCCATGAATGCCGACCGGGATGGCACAAGGCTTCACCACAGCCGATGGCGCCAAAGGACTTTCAAGTCAGTTCTGAATTTTCAGGTTGGATCGGATAGAGAGATTAATAAGGTCGTCATCAACAACGACGATTACGGTGGAATTCAAAATCACAGTGGCTGTTTTTAATTTTAAAAATTTCTTAATTTTTTAATTTTTTTCGCTTGTATGAATATTTTTCTTTTATTTTAAATTTTTCTTGACGCAATCGATCATGGAAAGGCGGTTTATTTTACTCCACAACCCTGCTATGAGTGTCCCGGCACCAAGCTCATGGGCAACTTGCCTGTCGGTTATTAAAAAAACATCGATTAAGGAACAGTCATGACGTTTACCCATGCCATTACCAGGCGGCCTGTCAAAGAATTGGCTGCCGGCATTACCACATCCATCCTGGGTCCTCCGGACTACATAAAAGCGCTGGACCAGTTCAATGCCTACGTCAATGCGTTGAAACAGTGCGGCCTTTCGGTGACCGTCCTCGATCCGCTGGACGGGTATCCCGATGCCCATTTTGTGGAAGATGCGGCCGTGGTGACTCCGGATATAGCGGTAATCACCAATCCGGGAGCCGCGCCGCGCAAGGGGGAAGTGCCGTCAATCGCGGCCGCCCTGCAGCCCTTTCGCAAAATCGTGTGGGTCCAGCCTCCGGGAACCCTCGATGGCGGTGATGTGCTGATGGTCGATCGCCATTTTTTTATCGGCCTTTCAGACCGGACCAACGAACAGGGTGCCCGACAATTGGGTGACGCCGTAACCGGATTCGGTTGCACCTGGACTCCGGTACGCGTTGCCGCCGGGCTTCATTTTAAATCCAGCGTCAATGCGGTAGGCTCCGATACCCTGCTGACCACCCAACCCTTTGCCGACCATCCCGCCCTGGCCGGCTTTCATCGGATCGTGATTTCAGCGCAGGAAGAATATGCGGGCAACACCCTGTGGGTCAACGGCCACCTGATCATGCCCACGGGATTTCCCGACACCAGAAAAAAACTGGAGACGCTGGGCAGGCCGATCATCGAACTGGATACCAGCGAATTCAGAAAAATGGACGGGGGCCTGACCTGCCTGTCTCTGAGGTTCTGATCCGATGTCGGATGACACCCGCCGGCGCGCGGATAGTTGTCAGATCAAGGGGCGACCTGACCGTTGGTGGTGGTTCGGACAATTGCTGCTCACCGGCATCGCCTGTTTTTTTGTCTTTTTCGGGATTTCCCTGCTGGCGGCATCCTACAGGCTCGGGGACCCGTTTTCCTTCATAATGACCTTTTTTGCAGCCAGCCTGATCATTCTGATCAGTGGGGTGATGGTCCTGGGATTCGTGGTTCGGATGAGGCGGGTACTGCTGATCAACCGGCCCATGACCGATCATGAGGGGAAATAGACCGCACATCAAAGATAAGGATCCGCTTTCGGTGGCAGTCATGCAGCGGCAAAAAAGGGGAACATGCGGGTCGAAAGTGAGCGGATTAAGTCGTTTTATAAAGCTGCCATGTTCACTTAAACTGTTTTCAGATCTTTGCGAATAACCAGCGCTTCGACCTTCAACCGCCTTTTTGCCCACCGGCCCGGTACAAACGCACGTGGGCTTTTTCCACCGTGACGATTCCTTCGGTAATGGCGTGATCGATGGTCTGAAGAAAGGATTCGATCTTCTCTTTGGTGTCGATAATCTCCACCACCACGGGCAGGTCTTCGGACAAACGCAGAATTTTGGTGGTATGAATCAGGCTGTTGGCGCCAAACCCCTGAATCCCCCGCAGCACCGTGGCTCCGGCCATGCCCTGGGAACGGGCCTGCTGAACGATCCATTCATAAAGGGGCATTCGCTTATATTTGTTTGTTTCCCCGATGAATATCCGCAGCAGTTGTCCTGCTTCTTTGAATACGGTCATCCCCTCCCCCTGTTCATGAATAGCTTTGACTTTTGCAGCACAGTGTTTAAAGCAGCCTGGACAACATATGACCGGCCAGAACCGCCGCCAGTCCCAGGATCAGGCTGACGCCGACATTCCCGAAGGAAGCCAGCCACTGCCCCTCTTTGGCCAGGTTGAAGGTTTCCAGGCCAAAAGTGGAAAAGGTGGTGAAGCTTCCAAGGATGCCCACAAAAAGAAACGCGCGCCATTCCGGAGAAAAAAGCTGACGGTTCTCCATGAGGCCGCCGCCGATACCGATCAGGAGACAACCGGCAACATTGACCGCCAGGGTCCCCACGGGGAAAGATGCGGTTTTGGCCAGCGTATGTACCCCGCCGGCCACGAGGTATCGGAGGACAGCGCCGAGGCAACCGCCCAGGCCGATAATGGCAATTTTCAGCATCACAGACTCCTGCGGCAGACATAAATGGGGCGAATTTCACGGCCAGGGCGTCGCTTGGACAGCCGGGTAAAAATCTTTTCCCTGAATAGATAAAATGGGTGGAGACTTCAATCTTTTTCTCCGGCAACCAGGAAGGAGGGGGTTATCTTCAGCCACTTTCTTCAGAATTATATTCTTGACAACATTTAATAATAAGAATATTTTAACATTTAAAGGGATATTTAACGAATGATTGACGATGTAAGTCTTAAAATTCTGAAGATTCTTCAAAAAAAAGCGCGAATTCCCAACGTGGAGGTGGCCCGCCAGGTGAGCATGGCGCCCTCGGCGGTTCTGGAGCGCATCCGCAAACTGGAAAAGATGGGCCTCATCGATGGTTATGAAGTCCGCCTGAACCCCGAACGTTTTGGGAAAAGCCAGGTGGCCTTCATCCATGTCCGCACCACCGGCAAAGGCGAGGAGCATGGTCTGGTTGAAACCCTGGCAGCCATTCCCCAGGTTCAGGAAATCCATTATGTGGCCGGCCTGGACGGTTACCTGCTCAAAGTACGTGAAACCAACACAAAGGCGCTGGGGCGTCTGGTGAGGGAGCGGATTGCGCCACTGAAGGGAGTGGTCTCCACCAGCACCACCATTGTCATGAACACATTCAAAGAAACGGCCCGGATCCCCATCGACGATCAGGATTTGATTCGGTGATCCATCACCACGTATCACCCTAACCCCAAGAGGTTCTTCATGATTCGCATCAACGACAATTACCTCAAACTGAAGGCGTCCTATCTCTTTTCCGACATCGCCAAACGGGTGACCGCCCACCAGCAGCGTCATCCTGACCCGGCCGTCATCCGACTGGGCATCGGGGATGTGACCCGCGCTTTGCCCGAGGCCTGTATCGCCGCCTTTCACAAGGCCGTTGATGAAATGGCCGCCGACGGCAGTTTCCGCGGATACGGCCCTGAACAAGGCTATGGTTTCCTGAGGGAAGCCATCGCCGCCAACGATTTTAAAGCCCGTGGGGCTGACATCCATGCCGATGAGATCTTCGTCAGCGACGGCGCCAAATGCGACACCGGCAACATTCAGGAAATCTTTGACAACGGTGCCCGAATCGCCATTCCCGACCCGGTCTACCCGGTTTATCTGGACACCAATGTGATGGCCGGCCGCACCGGGCCTTACCGCAACGGACGCTACGACGGCATCGTCTATCTGGACGGCCATGCAGAAAATGGGTTCATTCCCGATCTTCCCCGGGAACCGGTGGACCTGATTTATCTGTGTTTTCCCAACAATCCCACCGGTGCCACCATTACGGCGGATCGACTCAAGGCATGGGTGGACTACGCGGCAGCCAACAAGGCCATCATCCTCTACGATGCCGCCTACGAAGCCTTTATCCGGGATGACTCCCTGCCCCACTCCATCTACGAAATCGAGGGAGCCCGGCAGGTGGCCATCGAATTCAGAAGTTTTTCCAAGACAGCCGGTTTCACCGGCACCCGATGCGCCTATACGGTGGTGCCCACATCCCTGATGGCGTTTACCGCATCCGGCGACGCCCATTCGGTTCACAACCTGTGGAGCCGGCGCCACAGCACCAAATTCAACGGGGTTTCCTACCCGGTCCAGCGAGCCGCGGAAGCCATTTACAGCGATGCCGGCAGACGCCAGGCGGCCGACCTGGTGGGCTATTACATGGCCAATGCCGACCTGATCCGTAAGGAGATGCAAGCATTAGGCTATCCCTGCATCGGCGGCGAAAATTCACCCTACATCTGGGTATCCACGGGAAAAGAGTCCTGGGCCTTTTTCGACATGCTGCTGGAAAAAGCCGGCGTGGTTTGCACCCCGGGAGCCGGTTTCGGCACCTGTGGTGAAGGTTATATCCGAATCAGTGCTTTCAACAGCCATGAAAATGTGGCCACCGCCATGACCCGTATCCGTTGTGCCCTGAAATCCTAAGGAACTGTCCCATGCCCATGTCCAGCGCATTTGAGAATCGACTTTACCCCCTGCTGGAAAGCATTGCCGCCCATTTCGGCACGCCCTTTCACATTTATGATGAAACCGGTATCCGGGAAACCGGCCATCGGCTTGAAAAATGTTTTTCCGGTATTCCCGGCTTCAGGGAATACTTTGCGGTGAAGGCCCTGCCCAACCCTGCCATACTTGCCATCATGAGCGACATGGGCTTCGGTTTCGACTGCAGTTCTATCGCTGAACTGGTCCTGAGCCGCCGGGTGGGCGGCAGCGGCGAAGACCTGATGTTCACTTCCAACAACACGACCCGTCATGAGTTTGCCGCAGCTATGGAAGACGGAGGCAGCATTATCAATCTGGATGACATCTCGCTGGTCGACAAGCTCCCCGCCATCCCGGATCTGATCTGTTTCCGCTATAACCCCGGCGAACGGCGGTCGGGAAATGCCATCATCGGGACACCGGTGGAAGCCAAATACGGGGTAAGCCACGAGCAGTTGATCCACGCCTACCAAACCGCGCGGGACCGTGGAGTCAGGCGATTCGGGTTGCATACCATGCTGGCTTCGAACGAACGGGACTACACCTACATGGTTCAGACGGCGGACATGCTTCTCCAGCAGGTTGAACGGATCAGCTCGGCGCTGGACATCCGGTTTGAGTTCATCAACATCGGTGGCGGCCTGGGGATCCCTTACCGGCCTGCCGATTCCCCCCTGGATCTGGAGGCCATGGCAGGTGCCATCACCGCCGCGTTCAAGGCCTTTTCCCGGCGAAACGGATACATGCCGAGGCTTTACATGGAAAGTGGCCGCTTTATGACCGGTCCCCACGGTTCACTGGTGACCACCGCCATCAACCGCAAGGAGATCTACCGCACTTATGTGGGGGTGGACGCCTGCATGTCAGCCCTCATGCGTCCGGGCATGTACAACGCCTATCACCACATTACCGTACCGGGCAAGACAGCCGATCCATCGCAGGTTGTCGATGTGGTGGGATCCCTTTGCGAAAATAACGACAAGTTTGCCGTCCAGCGGCCGCTGCCCCCCATCGCCGAAGGGGACCGCGTAGTGATTCACGACACCGGAGCCCACGGCCACGCCATGGGTTTCAACTACAACGGAAAACTGCGGCCCAAAGAACTGTTGCTCAAATTGGACGGCACGGTTGAGCTGATCCGACGGGAAGAGCGCCTGGAAGATTATTTTGCATCCCTTTCGTTCAGCCCTGACAAACTTCCCGCCGCCCCTCTGGAGAAAACCTGGCACCTGGCCAATTGACGGGACTATTTTTGACCGGCTCTTTCCGTTCTTCGCGACCCACGCTCCGATATAAAAGCGGTGGCACCTCCTCACCTGCATACATCGGAAATTTCAGGATCAGGCTAAAGTCGCCCATCGGCCTGGCCGATAAGCCTGGATAGAAACACGCCCGATCTTTACTTCACCGTGTTTTCCATATACTGTCCTGCAACGGTAAGGCCTGGTGCCATCCCCTTTCGGCAAAAGGCGTGGGGGCAATTCCAATTTGCATTCGTTATGATATTTGTGTGCAAGCGTAATCGGGTTTTTAACCGTTCCGCTAAAACATCGTTGACTAATTTTATTAGGGCTGGTTTATATCTGACAGCAAAACAAAGGAGAACCCATGGATGATTTTTTGCACAATCTGAGAAGTGGAAAGCTGAAGCAACCGGAACGGGGCAGGCGTGATTACACGGACTATAAAGGTCCCCAGCGTCGCGCGGGAAATGAGCGCCGGAAACCGGATTACTACGCCAAAGTGACCAGTGAGAATTTTGCCCTCATCAAGGACAGCCTGGACCTTCTGGCGGAGAACCAGAAACGCATTGCCGATGCAATGGCGGCCAGCAAGAAAACAGATGCCCGCATCGCCGATGCGCTTGAGGCCATCGCCGCCATGATGGGGCGTCACCTGGGCTATGAAAAAGATCTGCCCCACCCCAATGAACCGATTGAGGGGGAACCGAACGAGGATGCAGGGGACAGCCGGGTACCTGATGAAGCCATGGACAACTTTGCGGGCATCGATCGCGGCAGCGGAAAACTTAGCCGGGCAGACAAACCCAGGCTGTTGGATATCATTGCTGCCATGCGGAACGAAGGCGACAGTTGGGAAAAAATCGCCCGCCATATGGACGAGCAGAACATTCCTACCGTTTCAGGCAAAGGGAAATGGCGCGGGCCGGCCATAAAAAAGTTCTGGGATGCCAATGCCGAAGCCACCGGCTCCTGAACCCCGTCTGCACTCACCACGCTCTCTTTTCAACGGATTGCATCCAATTGGACTAAATCCTGAACGATGACGCCCTTTCGCGCGCAGATCGTTCGGCGTGTCTGTTATGAAGGATCCCGGTACCAGGCCAGGGTATCGATCAACCCCTGGCGAAGCCCAACCCGGGGCCTGAAACCAAGTGATCGTCGAATCCGATCGATATCCGAGACGGACTCACGGATATCACCTGCTCGAGGCGGGCCAAAAACCGGATCGATAATTACGCTGGAAAGCTCACCGATCAGTTTCCACAGGTCAAGAATGCGGATACACGCGCCGGTGCCCACGTTGAACACCTGCCCGACTGCCTCCGCTTCGGTGGCGGCCAGCACATTTGCACGAACCACATCCTTGACATAAATAAAATCCCGGGACTGGCCGCCGTCACCATATATGGTGGGCGCCTCCCCGGCGGCGGCCCTGTTCATGAAAATGGAAATCACCCCGGAATAAGGAGACGACGGATCCTGTCGGGGGCCGAACACATTGAAATATCTCAGGCAAACGGTTTCCAGCCCATACAGCCCCCCGAAGACCGAGGCATAAAATTCTCCGGTGAGCTTTTGCACCGCATAGGGACTCAGAGGCATGGGGGCCATATCCTCGGTTTTGGGCATACGGGGGTCGTCACCGTAAACCGCACTGGAACTGGCCATCACCACTCGCCGCACGCCGTTTCGCCGGGAGGCATCCAGCACCCGAACCGTTCCCAGGTCGTTGACCTCGCAGGCGTGGGAAGGATCCTGGACAGACTGGGAGACCGACACCACCGCCGCCTGGTGAAACACCACCTCACACCCCTTGACCACCCGGTTCAGCAATCCCTCGTCCCGGATATCTCCCTCGACGAAATCGATCCGATCTCCTAAATGATCGATGTTGTGGCGGTGGCCGGTGGACAGATTGTCCAGCACCGTCACCCGGCATCCCCCGGCGACCAGTTCATCGACCAGGTGAGAGCCAATGAACCCGGCACCACCGGTCACCAGTGCATGACTGATTTCTTCCATTTAAAGCGATCCTTTCATTGGTACCCGTCGACCGGGAAAAAGGGGCTTGCCATATTCCCGGCCCGTGGGCTAAGAAACAACCATTCTCATCCATTCACTCGAAAACCCATTGCCATGAAGCCACGAAAGCCCATCGTCTGCCGAAAATGCATATTCTATTACATCACCTGGGATTCCCGCCGGCCCCACGGATGCCGGGCAATGAATTTTAAAAGTCGCCGTCCGCCCAGTCTCGTCGTCCGTCAGAGCTCGGGCCAGGACTGCCTGCACTATACCCTTAAAAATGAGACAGGCGACAGCGATCCGTGACCCGGGTCACCCTAAACTCAACCAGAAAGAAAAAGTGACTGCGGAAAACAGGGTCGTCGCTGAAATGGCAGCCACTGCAAAATCCGAATCCGCACCCATCTCCCGGGCCATGACATAGGCAATGGTCGCCGTTGGGGAAGCCAGCAGGATTACTGCCGGCAGATAGTCCTCGAGGTCCTGTCCGGCAATGCGGAACAGCGCAACCCCTAAAGCCGGGAGTATCAGCAATTTCAGCAAGCAGGCCCCCAATATGGCAGTCAGGCGTGACTGCATCAATCCCAGGGAGAGTGACCCCCCGATGATGAGCAGGGCCATTGGCAAAGCCAGACCGCTCAGGATCTGCAGGCTGCGATCGACCACCAGCGGCAAGGTAATGCCGGCCATGGAAACCAAAAGGCCAACGGTCGCCGAAACGATCACCGGATTGGCCACAATCTTGCCCGCCACTGCGCTGAGGCGGTTTCCCGCCACATCGCTCTGCCGGTGGGATTGGAGCGCCGCCACCGCCAGAAAATTTTGGAGGATCATGACAAAGGCGGCGATGATGCTGGCCCGGGCCAGGCCGTCGGCACCCAGGTGATAAAAAGCCACCGCCAGACCGATATACCCCAGATTCCCGTGGAAGGAGCACTGAATAAAGGCCCCCTGAATGGAAGGGGGCAGTTTCAACAATCGACTGCCTGCCCAGCAGATAAAAAACAGCACCACTAGGGCGACGAGGGTCAGCCAGATGACCGTCGGGTTGAACTGACGGGTCAAGGAAGCGTTGGCAATCGCCCTGAAAATCATTGCCGGTATGGCCAGATAGTAAACCAGCCGGTTCGCCGGCCCCAGAAACTCGGGAGGCAAAAATCCTTTGGACCGGGCAAAGGTGCCGAGAATCACGAGGCTGAAAATCGGAATGATCGTGGTTACAATGTGGCCCATGAAAACGAATCTTTTCCCGCGGCTGACCTGAAAGCTGAAAACCGCAATCTTTACGGATTGCGTCTAAAGTTGGGCGATGATGCCACATGACGATTCCAAAAGCAACGGGCGCCATCCCATTGATGTCCACTTCGCTTTACTTGACGAAGCCTTTGTATTATCTTCAATTTTATAATGTTATACATTTACCCGATCTCTTATTTTGGATAAAGAATCCCATGACGCCGTCGCAGATTCAACTCAAGCTGTTCGCCTCTCTGGCCCCCCTGTCTCCTGAAAATTCCGACCGGGTGCCCATCGAGTCGGGCATTTCCGTCAGAGAATTATTGGACCAGCTGGACATTCCCATCGTCAAAGCCCATTTGATCTTCATCAATGGCATCAAACGACCCCTTGATACCCGATTGAACGGCGGAGAGCGAGTAGGCATCTTTCCGCCGGTGGCTGGTGGTTGATCCATGGGTAAAACGCTTGCCCACCGTCTCGACACCCTGGCCGTGGACGCATCCCTCGCCGATGGCACCCCTTGCCGGACGATTGACGCAGGGGAAGTGATCCGCCTGGCAGACGAATCCGGCGTCACTGGACGGATGGTCGAACTGGCGGCGTTAAGGCAGCACATCCTTCCGGATCGTTACCTTCGTAACAGGAAAACCCTTTCCGAATCCGATCAGATCCGTCTGCTCGAATCGACTGTCTGTATCGTGGGATTGGGAGGCTTGGGAGGCATGGTAACGGAAACACTGGCCCGCATGGGCATCGGGCGGTTTCGCCTGGTCGACGGCGACGTGTTTGAAACCCACAACCTCAACCGCCAGCTGCTCAGCAGCACTGACCGCATCGGCATGCCGAAAGCGGATGCAGCGGTCATGCGCCTGAAAACGATCAACCCCGGCCTCGAGGCAGTTGCCACCGCCGCCTATCTGACTCCCGAAAATGCAGACAACGTGGTGGGGTCATGCGACCTCGTGGTGGACTGCCTGGACAACATCCGATCCCGATTCACCCTCGAGGCGGCAGCCAGACGAGCCGGCATCCCCATGGTTTCCGCTGCCGTCGCCGGCATCTCCGGACATGTGACCACCATCTTTCCCGGGGACCAGGGGCTCGAAAACATCTACGGACCCAAAGATCAGACGAAACTGACCAAGGGGGCGGAAACGCAACTGGGCTGTCTGGCACCGGGGGTCAATCTCATCGCTTCCCTCGAATGCGCCGAGGTGCTCAAGGTGCTGCTGGAAAA
>JAHLLR010000127.1 GCA_020444075.1 Deltaproteobacteria bacterium | reverse complement strand
TCCCAGAATTTGAAGTCCGGCATGTAGATGTCCACGATGCCGTCCAGCAACTGCAAGGTTTCCACAAGATCATATCCGCCGCAATTATACACCAGCGGAAGGGTCAGTCCCCGTTGGGCGGCCAGAAAGACCGCCATGAGAATCTGGGGCACCACATGACTGGGGGTAACGAAGTTAATATTGTGACATCCGGCTTGTTGAAGGTCCAGCAAGATTTCGGCCAACTGGTCATCATCCACGTCGCGGCCTTCGCCCAGGTGGCTGATTTCGTAGTTCTGGCAGAAATTGCACCGCAGGCTGCAATTGCTGAAAAAGATCGTTCCCGATCCGTTGTGTCCCACCAGGGGCGCCTCTTCGCCAAAATGGGCGTTATACGAGGCCACCACGGCCCGGCGGCCGGTTTTGCAGGTCCCGGTTTCCCCGGCAGTTCGGTTCACTCCGCATTGGCGAGGACATAAGGTGCAGCTGTCCATTGCGGCGATAGCCTGTTTTGCCCGGCGTTCGAGGGTTCCGCTTTTCAACGCCTTCAGGTATTCTGGCACAGGAAGCGCCATCTTTGCCTCCCTCCTGCAGCAGGGTAATTGAAACGATTGCGCCAGTCAAACCCTTCATCGGCGAGCGCCATGTCACCGCTCAGATGCCAAATGGAAGCTAACTTCGCATCATCTGTTCCAGTTGGCTGACGCTTTTCGCCCGGCCAACGACGACCAGGGTATCATCAGTTTCGATGCGGGTGTCTGCCTTGGGGTTGAAAATCATGGTGTCGTCGGCCTTCTTAATCGTGAGGATAATCAGGTCCAAATGCTGGCGGATACCCGAATCCTTAAGAGCCACGTTCAGCAGACGGGAGGTGGAGCGCACACGGATTTCCTCGACCTGGATGTCCGTGCTTTCATCGGTAAAAGCCAATTCGAGGAACTTGATCACCGTGGGACGCAAGATGGCATGGGCCATTCGCCGGGCGCCAAGGTCGTAGGGTGAGATGACCTTGTTGGCCCCTGCGGCCTGAATGGTCCGCTTGGCAGTATTCTGGATCGCCCGGGCCACGATGAAGAGGCCGGGGTTGAGCTGTTTGGCGATCAGGGTCAGAAACACGTTGTCCGCATCGGTGGCTACGGCCGTGATCAGACCTTTGGCCTCTTTGATGCCGGCCCTGAGCAGAAGGCTTTCATCCGTGGCTTCACCCACCAGGTAGAGCACACCGTCTTCATCCATGGCTGCCTGGCGGGATACATTTTTCTCGATAATCACCACATTCAGGTATCGCTCGGTAAGATAGCGCGCCAGCACGCGGCCTATTCTACCATACCCGCAGATGATATAATGATCTTTCAGCTTGGCGATCTGCTTGTCCAATTTGCGTCTCCCGAGAATGATTCTGATGCGGTCTTCCACCAGAAACTGTACGATGTTGCCCCCCACATAGAGAAAATAGCCCACTCCGAGAAAGATGAGGATGATCGTGAAGAGCCGTCCGGCATTGCTGACCTGGTGAACTTCTCCATAACCGACGGTGGCCAGCGTAATCACCGTCATGTACATCGCATCGCTCAACCCCCATCCTTCGATAATCATGTAACCGGCGGAACCGGCGAATACCAGCGCCACTGTCAATAGGATAGATATTGTGAGATGAACGCGTCGTTCCATAGACCTTCGAATTGCCATGCGGCGTATCTGCCGGGGCTGAACCGTTGTCTGAATCGGCCAAGACAGTCTGTGCGGGTCGATCCGCCTTGATTTGATTTCGCTTTGCGACTATAAAAAAAGCTTTGTGCAGTGTCAACTGACAAAGACTTGCAACTCCTTTTTTTTAAATAAGATTCTGTCAAACTGGTCAGGAACGGGAACCGGAAGATGAACATGACGGACACCGTCGACCCGCTCATCGAAGTGATCGACATTCAAAAGCATTACCAGCGGCTTCGCGCCGTGGATGGTGTCAGCCTTTCCATCGGGCGGGGGAGCTGTTTCGGCCTGCTTGGACCGAATGGGGCCGGGAAGACAACCCTTATTGAGATCATCGAAGACATCATTGATCCCACCGGCGGAACCATTTTGTATAAAGGTGCGAGCAGGGCGGCGCAGTTCCGGCAGGAGGTTGGTATCATGTTTCAGCAGACCGCCTTGCTTTCATTTTTAACCGTTGCCGAAACCCTGCAAACTTTCAGCCGCTTGTACGACAACACCGAGCCCATCAGCCACTTGATTCAACTATGCCACCTCGAGGAGGTCAAGGGTCAGCTGAACGATAAAATATCCGGTGGACAGAAACAGCGGCTGCTGCTGGCCCTGGCCCTATTAAACCGGCCTGAATTGGTGTTTCTGGACGAACCCTCCACCGGTCTGGACCCCCAGGCCCGACGGAATTTGTGGGACATCATCAAAACGGTCAAATCCCAGGGGCGCACCATCGTGCTCACCACGCATTATATGGAAGAGGCGGAAAAGCTCTGCGATGACATCGCCATCATGGACAAAGGTAAAGTCATTGCCCGTGGTGAGCCCCAGGCGTTGATTCAAATCCATTGCAGACGGGCGACCCTCTCGGTACCCAAAGATCAGTTTCCTGAAAAGCCGGACACCTTGCAGGGCTTTATCAACGAGCGGGGCGACCGGATTCAGATTCGAACGGAAAACGTCAATGCGGTGGTCGGGCAGCTGTTGTCAATGGGGGTGGATATGCGTGGCGTGAACGTGAAAACCCCCACCCTGGAGGATGTTTTTCTAAAGCTGACCGGGCGAAGCCTGCGGGAATAATCTGGAGAATGTATGCGATTCAAGAGACTGTGGGCCATTTTTAATGCCAGAAATCGTGAATTTTTCAGAGACCGAGCGGCATTCGGCTGGAACTTCCTTTTTCCGTTTCTGATCATTCTCGGATTTGGTGTCATCTTCAAAGGGGATTATCAATCTCAGTTCAAGGTGGGCCTCTTCCCGATTCCCCATGATGCTTCCGTCAACTCGTCAAAAGATTTCCTCCCCGATTCTTTTGCCACATTCAAGGCCATTTCCTTTGTGGGATTCGAAACCCGGGTCCAGGGGATGGACAAGCTCAAACACCATAAAATAGACCTGTTGATCGAGGCAGGGACCCAACCGATCCTATATTGGGTCAGCGATTCATCCCCTTCCGGGGCGATCGCCGAAAGGCTCCTGAAAGGCGCCCTGGCACCGCCGGAAACCAGCAACCGGTTTGAAAAAAAGGACATTCAGGGGTTACAGGTTCGATACATCGACTGGCTGTTTCCCGGAGTACTGGGCATGAACATGATGTTCAGCGCGCTCTATGGGGTTGGCTGGGTCGTGGTACGCTACCGCAAAAACGGGGTACTCAAACGGCTTAAAGCAACCCCGTTGACCGCTTTTGAGTATCTCGCGGCCCAGTTGCTGTCCCGGATTTTTCTGCTCATGTTCACGCTGGTCATCGTCTGGGTAGGTTGTGATTTGCTTCTTGGTTTCAGGGTTTACGGCAGCCTGCTGAATCTTTTCCTGGTGTTTCTGGCGGGCAGCACCTGCATGACTTCACTGGGCCTGGTCATCGCTTCCCGCGGGACCAGCGAAGAGTTTACCAATGGCGTCCTTAATTTTATCTCCTGGCCCATGATGTTTCTGTCCGAAGTGTGGTTTTCCATTGAAGGGGCACCGGCGTGGCTCCAGGCGTCGGCAAAGATCTTCCCGCTGACCCACCTGTTGAAGGCGGCACGACAAGTGATGAACGAGGGTCAGGGGTTGTGGGCGGTGATGCCGGAGATAACAATCCTGTACGCCATGACCCTGGTGTTTCTATTGTTTGGGGCAGCGCTTTTTTCATGGAACAAATGAAAAAGAATAGTGGGATTGGGAATAGGGGGCTGCTGGAATTGGCATCCGCTTCATTCGCAGTTTCGAATCTCTTAATTTACGAGGCTGTGAATCGGCGACGGAATCAGCCCCCCGCGCCGTAAAAACCGGTTTTCACCGGTGGCGTTGTTTACCGGCATGATGATGGATTCGCCTAAAAGGCCGCCGAAAAAGGCGTGGTCACCAGCTTTTTTACCGGGCACGGGTATCAGGCGCGTGGCCGTGGTTTTCTTGTTGATCACCCCGATGGCCATTTCATCGGCGATGATAGCCGCCAGGGTCTCTTCACTGGTGTCGCCGGGTATGGCCACCATGTCCAGGCCCACACTGCACACGCAGGTCATGGCCTCGAGCTTTTCGATGGACAGGTGGCCCTGGGCGGCTGCCTGGGAGATGTTCAGGTCTTCGCTCACCGGGATAAACGCACCGCTCAGCCCACCAACCTTGGAACTGGCAAAGGCCCCGCCTTTTTTTACCGCGTCGTTTAACAGGGCCAGCGCCACCGTGCTGCCGGGTACGCCGATGCTGGCCAGGCCCAGGCTCTGGAAAATCTCTCCCACGCTGTCTCCCACATTGGGGGTGGGGGCCAGGGAGAGGTCCACGACCCCGAACTTGATGCCCAGGCGCTGGGCCACTTCGCGGCCGATGAGTTCCCCGATGCGGGTGACTTTATAGGCGGTGTGTTTGATGATTTCGCTGATTTGGCCGAGATTGAGATCCGGGTTGGATGCCACAGCACGGTCGATGGCCTTTTTCACCACACCGGGGCCGCTGACGCCCACGTTGATGACCGCGTCGGCTTCACCGATTCCCAGATAGGCGCCGGCCATAAACGGGATATCCTGGGGAATGTTGGCAAATACACAGAGTTTGGCGCAAGCCAGGCCGTCCCGATCAGCGGTCAGGCGGGCCGCCTCTTTAATGGTTTTCCCCATGAGCAGAACTGCATCAATATTGATGCCCGCCCGCGTAGAGGCCACATTTACCGATGCGCACACCCGTTGGGTGCCGGTCAATGCCTCGGGCATGGCTTCGATTAACGCCCGATCGCCCCGGGCGATGCCTTTTTCCACCAGAGCGGAAAACCCACCGATAAAATCAACACAGGCGGCGCCGGCCGCTTCGTTCAAGGTTTCGGCAACCTTCACCATCTGCCGGGCATTGAAGGGGGCGCCGGCCACGGCAATCGGGCTTACCGAGATCCGCTTATTCACCACCGGAATCCCGTACTTGTCCCCCACCTCGTCGCAAATCTTCACCAGATTTTTAGCGGCACCGGTGATGCGGGCATAAATGTTGTCCCGAAAACGGCCGACGTCGTCGCTGGCGCAATCCAGCAGGTTTAATCCCAAAGTGACGGTACGAACGTCCAAATTTTCATTTTTGAGCATCTCCACGACGGAGAGGATTTCTCGGTCACTGAACATGGCATCAGTCCTTATACGCGATTGATCGCTTCGAAAATCAGTTTGTGCTGGATGGATATGTCAAGAGACAACGCCATGGCCTTTTCCCGCAGGTCGCGTCGAAGAGCCTGGTGATTGGCATCACTGGGGATATCGACCTCATAGATCATGATGTTGGCATTGGGATCGTCGCCGCCTTTGAAAACGGCCTGAAGGTTGGTCACATTGACGCGGTGGGCGGCCATGATGGCGGTAATGGACGCCACCAGCCCTTTGCGATCCGGTCCCTTGGTTACCACCACAAAGGGTTCGCTTTCAACGGCGGTCTGGGATCCGTTGATTTCCGAGAGCCCCTTTTCATAAACATGCAACCCCATGGGAGAGAGTCCGGCGTCCAGATGCCGGTGCAGATCTCGTTCCGACAGCGCTTCAGGGACACTGACAATAAAAATGCCTGAGAATTCATTTTGGAGGATGGTCTGGCTGACGTTTTCGATGTTGCAGTCTTGCTCGAACAGAATATGGGTGACGGCCGCGATGATGCCGGGCCGGTCTTGGCCCAGGACCGAAATGATCATTTTCTTCATTAAACAGGCTCCAAAAAGGTTGGCGAATGGCAATGAAGCATTCTTATGGAACAATTGGAGGGGACTGTCAATACACGGAGAATGAGGAGCACCATCCGGCAAAAATGAAAAAAGATTGTGCATAAAAGCGACGCTGTGGTAAATAATGCGCTCAATTTAAACACACATCCTTTTGGGTCCGGCTCGTATGGCAGCCATCGGAAAAACAAGAATTCAGCCATCCGAACGCCTGGCGGTGCCGGTGAGAGGGTCGCAGGGTTGCCTGCTGTGAAAACGACGCACATCAGTAATTTGATCCAGGAAAACAAAACCCTTTTTGTCATTATCATAGTCGGGTTGTTTCTGCTGGAACTGGAAATCTTCGCCCTGGCTGCCATGAAGTCAGGTCGAAAATCGTGGTTGCAGGTAATCGATGCCAACGGCAATGTGATCCACGAAACCAGCGGCAGCAACCTGAGCGAATTCAACAAGTACTATTTCGAAAAGACCTTCGGGCCCTTTGAGAACTATCAGGTGCGGCTGGAAACCCGGGAAAACCCGTTTCCGTTTCGGGCCTGGTTCGTGGCGGCTATCGGTATCCCGGTGGGCGCCATGCTGCTCTTCGGATTTGTGGTGAAAGCTTACGTCGCTATTTTTCATAGCAGCGAACTGCATGGGGATGAGTCCAAGCCCACCTGGGAGCCGGGTTACGAATCCCGCCTGGAGTCAATCCTGATCCGCATCAGCCGGATGAACATTTTTATCATCGGATTTTTGATTTTCGTCGGGGTGATATCCTACTGGATTATACCCAATATGATAACCTATATCGGGCGTACCGGCATTGATGCCATCATCCGTTTCAAGTGGGTGTTCATCATCCTGGGGGGCGTGGTGGCGGGCCTGGGGGTCTGGATTGTCTATCTCCGATATCTGCTGGCCAAAAAAAGCATCGAGAGTCATACCGAAATCGAGAAGCACCGGCTGGCGCTGGAATATAAATCCCAAAACTCCTTGCCATTGCGATTGGATGCACCTTCGGCGGAAAACGGCCCCCCCTCACAGAAGGGAAATCCTGCCGACAAAAACCATCCCTCATCCACCGATGCGCACTGAAGGGCCAATTCCGCCAAAAGGGTTCATCAGGAATATCAATGCAGGATGTTTCGGCTGAACGGAAAAATAACCCTTTTACAGAAACTATGCACAAATTTCTCACCGGCTAATCCATGACCCAGATTGTCACCACCCATAAAAATGCCGACTTTGATGCCTTTGCCTCTCTGGTGGCCGCCACCTTGATCTATCCCGAAGCCGTTGCCGCCATTCCGCGCACCGTCAATCCCAATGTGCGGGCCTTCATGTCCATTCACAAGGATGTCTTCGACTATGTGGACCGCTGGAGCATCGAAACTGGCAGGGTGACTCGGCTTGTCGTTGTCGACACGGCAGACTGGGCCAGGCTGGGTCCCATTGCCAAACTGAAGCAACGAACGGACCTGGAGGTGCTGGTATGGGATCACCATACCGGCGGGGATATCGATGCGGCGTGGAAATGCCAGGAATCCGTCGGTGCCACCGTCACCCTGATGGTGAGGCAACTCAAAGCCATGCGAAAGCTGATCACACCCATCCAGGCCACCCTGTTCCTGGCCGGTCTGTACGAGGATACCGGCAACCTGACGTTTTCCTCCTCCACGGCTGAAGACGCCTATGCCGCCGGCTGGCTGCTGGATCGAAAAGCGGACCTCGCTCTGGTCTCAAAATTCCTTCGACCCGCTTACGGGGAAAAACAGAAGGACGTGCTCTTCGAGATGCTGCAAAAAAACAACCGGATGAAAATAAACGGCTATTCGGTAAGCATCAGCCGCATCCCCATCACCGGTCACGTAAACAACCTGGCCCTGGTGGTGCGTATGTTCCGGGACATTGTCAATGTCGATGCCGCTTTCGGCCTGTTCGTGAGCGAAGAAAAAAACGGTAAATATAAATGCATGGTCATCGGCCGGAGCGACAACGAAGGGCTGGATGTGGGCACCCTGATGAAAAGCATGGGTGGCGGCGGCCATCCCGGGGCCGGCAGTGCCATGCTGAAAGGCGTCAATCCTGAAATCGCCGAACAGATGATCGTCGATCTTATCCAGGGTAACCAGCAATCGTCGGTTCAAATCAGCGACATTATGTCCTTTCCGGTCATATCCGTCCCAACGGACACGTCCATGGCCGAGGTGGCCAAAATTCTTCGCCAGCAGGGCTGTACCGGTCTGCCGGTGGTGGACGATGGCATGCTGGTGGGCATCATCTCCAGACGCGACTTCAAAAAGATCCGCAAGGAAGATCAGCTTGAGGCCCCGGTCAAGGCATTCATGAGCACCCGGGTGATCAGCATCGAACCGGGTAACAGTCCCATCCAGGCGGCTCAGGTCATGGTTCGTCACGATATCGGTCGGCTTCCTGTGGTGGAAGATGGCCGAATCATCGGAATCATTACCCGCTCCGATGCGATGATGTATTTTTATGACCTGCTTCCGGATTGACAACCGTCAACCCAATAAAGGCAATTTACATTCCCCATAATTTTTCAACGAAGGGATCGATCTATGCAAACCCGGGCTGTCATTGATCATATCGTCAAATGGCTTTCCCAGTATCTTGACCAGTCGGGCATGAAAGGTTTTGTCGTGGGCGTTTCCGGCGGCATCGACTCGGCGGTGACGTCAACGTTGTGTGCCAGGACCGGCTATCCGGTAAAGGCCCTGAATATGCCGATATGCCAGGCACCGGATCAGGTGAGCCGGTCCGCCAATCACATCCGGTGGCTTGCGGCGCGATACACCAACGTGGAAGGCGTTACCGTAGATCTGACCCCGGTTTTCGAATCCCTGCGACATGCGCTTCCCGAGGCCATTCAGGATGATTTGAGCATGGCCAATACCCGAAGCCGCCTGCGCATGCTCACCCTTTACGGCTTCTCCACCCATTTTCGCATGCTGGTGGCTGGCACCGGCAACAAGGTGGAGGATTTCGCCGTGGGATTTTTTACCAAGTATGGTGACGGAGGGGTGGATCTGTCGCCCATTGCCGACCTGATGAAGTCAGAGGTATATGCTTTGGGCAAGGCGATGGGCATCATCGACGAAATTATCCAGGCGCCGCCAACTGACGGTTTGTGGAGCGATAACCGGTCCGACGAGAGCCAGATCGGTGCTACTTACGATGAACTGGAATGGGCCATGGTATTCGACGCCGGCAAGGGAGACGAACAGTCCCTGGACCCCAGGCAGCGGGAAGTGCTTGCCATCTTCAGGAAATTCAACCGGATCAATCGTCACAAGATGCTGCCGGTCCCGGTCTGCACCATTCCTGCCCGTATCGACCTGGGATAGCGTCCTCTGGGCGCCCGACAGCCGACGCTTATGATCGTTGGTCCGTATTTTCAACGTTGAAAAATGATGTTCCGATGGAGAGGCCTAACTGATGACCGATAAGTACCGGGAGCGGGTGTGCAACGGTTACGATCATCTATTGACGATCGACGAACGACTCTGCGAAGTTCGCACGGATTATCAACACCTGCTCATTTTCAGAAACCGGGCATTCGGTCGGGTCCTGGCCCTGGACGGCGTCATTCAAACTACGGAAGCGGACGAGTTCATCTACCACGAGATGATGGTGCACGTGCCCATTCTGGCCCACGGCAGCGTTCGACGGGTGCTGATCATCGGCGGCGGCGACGGGGCCATGCTCAGGGAGGTGCTGCGCCACCGTTCAGTCGAACAGGTAATCCAGGTAGAAATCGACCAGTCGGTCATCGAATTGTGCCGGAAATATCTGCCGAACCATTCCAACGGCGCCTTCAATGACCCTCGGACCCGCCTCGTTATCGATGACGGCCTGCACTTTCTGGAACAAAGCGACCAACGCTTCGACGTCATTCTGACAGACAGTACGGACCCCGAGGGACCGGCTGCAATGCTCTTCAGCGAGCAGTACTACGAAGCGTGTAAAGGCTGCCTGACGCCCGGTGGTGTCCTGGTTACCCAGAACGGGGTGGCCTTCCTGCAATTGGAGGAGGTCCGGTCGTCGGCCAGACATTTTAAAGCCCTGTTCCGGGACTGGCACTTCTTTTCCGCGGCCATTCCCACCTATGCCGGGGGAATCATGGTTTTCGGATGGGCCAGTGACAACCCGGAACTGAGGCAACATCGTTTACAGACAGTTCAGCAGCGCTTTTCCCGAAGCGGCATTACCACTCGCTACTACACCCCCGACATTCACCGCAGCGCATTTGCCCTTCCGCAGTATATCCTCGATGCCATCGGCAAACCATCCCGTTGATCGGGCGTCAGAATAGGATGTCGGCTGTTTTGGTGTGAACCATTGTTTTTCAGGACCGTCACCCCTATAATTAACGGTATTCGTGTCAATCCGTAGTCACTGTTCAAGATAAAGGAGGAGCCCATGAAACTGGAAGCAGCCATTCAATCGGCATTGGAATTTGAAAACCGAATCAGGGATCTGTACCTCGAGGCCGTAACCCGTACCGAGGACCCTGCCGGAAAAAAAATATTTCAAACCCTGGCCGACGATGAACAGCGTCATGTGGATTATCTGGAAAGCAGGCTCGATGAGTGGCAGCAGCGGGGAGAAATTAGTGCCGAAATACTGGATTCAATGGTTCCCGATAAAGCGGCGATACGCAAAGAGGCCGCCGCCCTTCAATCGAAAATCAGTGAAGATGCCCGCGGTCTCAAGCAGCAGATGCTCTCCCGGGCGCTGGAGATGGAGATCGAAACCAGCCGTTTCTACAAGGATCTGGTCGAGCAGGTGGCGTCGGACCACCAGGCCATGTTTGCGCGATTTTTGGAAATCGAGGACAATCACATCGAAGCGGTGCAGTTTGAACTGGACCATCTGAGCAATACCGGTTTTTGGT
>JAHLLR010000126.1 GCA_020444075.1 Deltaproteobacteria bacterium | reverse complement strand
CTCGTCACTTCGGAGTACGGTAAGTACTCCTCATTCCTCGGGATTTGCAAGCCTTGATCTCGGGCTTTTTACGAAACCGTCGAAGATGTTTTTTGCGGCTTATTCAACATTGACTATTCTGAAAAAACCCGAGATCTGCGTTTGATCGGATCTCAAATCAACCCGTCGGGATCTGCTGGGTGATGCAATGGATGTTGCCGCCTCCCAGGAGGATTTCGCGGCTTCTGACGCCGACGACCCGGCGATCCGGAAAAAGCCGGCTCAGCAGGTCGAGGGCGGGGCGGTCATGGGCGTCGTCGAAAAGCGGCATGACGATCCCGCCGTTGGCGATGTAAAAATTGACGTAGGAAGCGGCCAGCCGGTCACCGGTTCTGCGGGGCTTGGCCGTTTCGCTGGCGTCCAGGCCCTCGCATTCGTATTCTTTAATGAACATGGGATCGGGCTGATGAATCTTGTGGACGGCAAGCCTGCGCCCGCGTGCGTCCGTTGCCGCACTGAGCATCTCCAGGGCCTGCCTGGATCGGTCGTACTGGGGATCATCGGTATCGTCGGTCCAGGTGAGCAGCACTTCTCCCGGTTTGACGAAGCAGCACAGGTTGTCCACATGGCCGTCGGTTTCGTCCATGACCACCCCTTTGTCGAGCCATATCACCTTGTGAACATTCAGGTAGGTTTTCAGGTTGTCTTCGATCTGTTTCTGGGTCAGATGGGGATTGCGGTTGCGGTTCAGCAGGCACTCTCCGGTGGTGATCAGGGTGCCCTGGCCGTCTACGTGAAAGGAACCGCCCTCCATGACCAACGGCGCACGGTAGCGGTCGGCCCGTTCGATCTCGAGAACTTTCCCGGCCACCAGGCTGTCTTGCGCCCAGGGGAAGTAGATGCCGCCGTCCAGTCCTCCCCAGGCATTGAACTGCCAGTCGATCCCACGGAGGTCGCCGGGGGCGTTGACTACGAAGGTGGGGCCCACATCGCGCATCCAGGCATCGTCGGAAGCGATTTCCACCACGCGGATCGCTTCTGGCAGCAGGGCCCGGGCATTTTCCCATTGACGGCGGCCGGCCCCGACCGTGACCGGTTCGAAGGCAGAGATGGCCTCCGCCACCCTGGCGAAGGCGGCCTGGGCCGGTTTGGCTCCCATCCGCCAGGTGTCCCCCCTCTCGGGCCACAGCATCCAGCAGCCCCGATGGGGTTCAAATTCGGCAGGCATCCGGTAGCCGTCTTCCAACGGCGTGCTGTTGTGTGTTTTGGACATTGTTTTTGTTTACTGAACCGTATCACCGACGGCGGCTTCCGTCTCCCCTTTTTTAAACCGCTGTATTTCAGCGCATATAGCCGGCAGAGCGGGGCACGCGTTCGGCCCCGTTCAACACTTCAATGGCCAGGGCGCGTCGCTTTTCTTCCGGCTCACCCGATTTGCTGCGTTGTTTCATCTGCTCCTTGCGGCAGTTGAGGGATGTCTTGTCGGGCTCCTTGAAAACCAGGGCGCCATAGTGGCACTCGGCTACGCAGGCCGGTGCGCCGCCGCACAGGTCGCATTTGTAGGCCGTGCCGGAAGCATACTGTTCGATCATGCCGTAGGGGCATGCGGAAACGCAGTTCCCGCACCCGTCGCATTTTTTGGCATCCACCACCACCACCCCCCGCGTGCTTCTGGAAATGGCGCCGGTGGGACAGGCCTCCATGCATGACGCCTTGGGGCATTGAAAACAGACGCTGGGAACCGAGTAGCCTTCGTGGGACATGTTGTTGACGTGAATCCGCGCCTTGGAAGGCATGAACATTCCCTCCTTCACCGCTGAGCAGGCGTACACGCATCGGTTGCATCCGGTACATCGATTGGGAATGGCCATCAGGTGTTTTTCCATGGGTTCCTCCATTATGCCGGGGGGCCGCCGCTCCGTTTCAGGGCGGCACCCGGTTGATTTCATTTTTCAGTTCAAGCCGGTTCAATCAGCTCGGCCAATCCCAACTCGCGCAGTTTTGCCGCTTTCGGCCGCCCGGCTTTATCCCACCCCCGCTGGCGATAGTAAAAACCCTTGAGCTCTTCCAGGGTTTCGGGGCTGAGCGTCCGCCCCTCGTGGGGTCCGTTTTCAAGGGCGCGTTTTGTTATTTTTTCGGAAAGGGTGTCATCGGCCGCGGTGAACCCCGCCGCCAGGTTGAACATGCGCACCAGGTTCCACACCCGTTCTCCGACTTTGTCCAGGTCGGTGGACGATATCTGGCGCCCCAGGCCGGCGGTCAGCAGATCGGCCATGATCGTCGTATCCACCGATCCCCAGAAGTCGCAGAAACACATGGACCATTTGGCCCCGTTGACGTTCTGCATGGTAACGACATCGTTGGCCAGGCTTTTCAGATTAAAGGGGTCGTCGGCGAACAGGGGAAAGGCCCTCAAATGACAGGCGCCCCGCTCGCTGGTGGCATAGGCCAGGCCTAACCCGTAGTTGCCGCGCGGGTCGTAGCCCGGCATTTCCAATCCCTTGGAATGGGCCGCCTGGTCGGGCTGGCTATATTTGTCGGCAAGTTTGGCGGACCCCATGGCGAGATCGCGGCCCCGCGGGGTGGATTGGCGGGCAATTTCATCCAGGACCTTCAGGTAGGATGCCGCGTCACCGAAAGTCAGTCCCAGGTCGGCGGCACCGGATTCGGTCAACGCCATGGCCAGGCCGATGACGTTGCCGGTGGATATGGTGTCCAGGCCCAGGTCATCGCACGTGCGGTTGAAGCGCATGACCTGTTCCATATCGTTGATGTCGCAGTTGGATCCCCCCAGGCAAAGGGTTTCATATTCGGGCCCCTCCACCTCGACGCCGTTTACCGACGTGAAATTGCCGCATCCCAACGGACAGGTGGCGCAGGCCCGGTCGCCGATTCTGATGTCCGCCACGGCGTCCGCGTCCAGTTTCCGACGGTTGGGATTGACCCCCAGGGTGAAGTTCCGGGTGGGGTGGATCCCCATCTCGTTGGTGACATCCACCAGCATGGGCGTGCCCTGCTCCTTGGCCCACTGGTTGTCGATGGTCATCAGGTTGTTTTCCAGATGTTCGGACACCTTGGCCCAGAATTCGCCGATTTCGGCAACCTGAATACCTCCGGTTCCCCTGACGGCGATGGCCTTGAGGTTTTTGCTGCCGAACAGGGTGCCGACGCCGCCTCGGCCCATTTGCCGGTAGGACTCCGAACCGACGCAGGCAAAGGGGACGATATTCTCACCGGCAGGCCCGATGGCCAGGCTCTTCATGTCGCAGCCCAGTTTATCTTCCAGGGCACGCTCGGTTTCAAAAATGCCCATCCCCCACAGGGAAGTCGCATCTTCGAGGGAGACCGAGCCGTCTTCAATTTGCAGGCAGACCGGCTGGCCGGCCTTTCCGCTGATGACGATGCCGTCATAACCGGCGAATTTAAGCTCGGGTCCGAATGCACCACCGATGTTGGATTCGAAGATGGTCCCGGTGTGGGGCGATTTGGAAACCACACAGGTACGGGATCCGGTGGGTGCCAATGTCCCGGCCATGGGACCGGTCATGACCACGATGGTGTTCTCGGGTGACAGGGGAGCGACCTTTGGGTCGACGGATTCGGTGTAGTATTTGGCCCCCAGGCCCCAACCGCCGATATATTCCCTGACCCAGTCGTCGTTCAACGGTTCCTCCGTCACTTTCCCTGCCGAGAGGTCCACATGGAGCATGCGGCCGGCATAGAGGTTGCTGACCTTTTTCCGTTGGGGCAGATCGATGGATTTGAACACATCCTCCAGACGGGTGAGCACTTCGTCCAGGGTCTCCTGGGGGATGTTCAGGGCCGGTTCGAAGCGAATGTTCTTGGCGTTGGTGAGCGTTCCGGCGGTCAGCACGCCCCGTGAAAACAAACCGGAGGCAACCTTGTAACCGATTCCGTCCGTCGGGAACTCCATGCCGAGCAACAGCCCCAATCCCCTTGCCTTGGCCAGTACGCCGGGGTAGCGTGCCTTCAATACGCCCAACTGTTTGAGGACGTATTCCCCTTTCGTCTTGGCCTGTCCGGCCAGATCGTCTTCAATCAGCACGGTGATGGCCGCCAGGGCCGATGCACAAGCCAGCGGGTTTCCGCCGGTCGTGGTGGTATGCATGAACGGGTTGGGTTCCATGCACGACCAGATTTCGGGCGTGGAGAAAAAGGCGCTCATGGGCACGACGCCGCCACCCAGCGCCTTGCCGAAACACATGATGTCCGGGGTCACATCCCAGTGGTCGACGCCGAAAATTTTTCCGGTGCGGCCGAATCCGGTTTGGACTTCATCGGCGATCAGCAACACCCCGTAATGGTTGCACACCTCTCTCAACCGGGGCCAGAAATCATCCGGGGGCACGATGGCGCCGGCCTCGCCCTGGACCGGCTCGACCACCACGGCGGCGATGTCCTGGCCTACGATCTTGGCGGCCGCCAGCAGTCGTTCCACGGCATCGGCATCCCCGAAGGGCACATGCTGCACCCCGTCGAGCAGGGGCAGCAGGGGCTTGCGAAAAACCTTTTTCCCGATGAGCGAGAGGCTGCCCAGGGTTTTGCCGTGGAAGCCCTTGAGCATGGCGATGAATCCCTTTTTACCGGTATACAGCTTGGCCAGTTTCATGGCCCCTTCCACCGCCTCGGTACCGGAGTTGGCGAAGAAGCCGTATTGAATCTTCCCCGGTGTGAGCAGGGCCAGCACGTGGCCCAACTCGGCCCGGAGCGGATCGAGCAGTTCCTGGCTGTACTGGGGAGAGCGGTCCAGCTGGGCCTTGACCGCGGCCACGATCTTGGGGTGCCGGATGCCGTAGGAATAGAGGCCGAAGCCGCCCAGGATGTCCAGAAACTCACGCCCCAGCGCATCCACCAGAACCGACCCCTGGCCGGTCCACTCCGTATAGGCGAAGTCGCCGGACTCGGTAACCGACTTGCGGTATTCCAGAAATCCCTTGTTGATGTGATCCCGGAAATTGCGCACCGTTTTTCTGGCGATGTCCTGCCGGACATCGAGGGGGGTCTGGTCCGCAGGCGTTAAAATGGTATCCACCATCTTGCGCGCCTCGGCATAAGCCGATTGAATGTCTCTTCCCTGGTAGTCGCTTTTGAAATGCTCCTCGTAATCACGCATGCGATACTCCTTGATTGGAATGGGTCGACCGCGGGAACAAGCGGCGGTCGCTGACTCATTGGTTACATCGGTTTTTAAAATTCGCCGTTTTTCAATGCGCTGACCAGGATCTTCCGGGCAGACTGGGCAAAATCGTCGAAATGCTTTCCGTTGGCCAAAAACTGGGAATGAAATTCCAGCCCTTCCATCAGGGTAACAATAAAATCGGCAGCCTTAATCTCGTCTTTCACCTTGATGATACCCTTATCGCTGAAATACACCAGCTTTTCGCACAGGAAGTCTCTCAGCCATTTGAACATGACCCTGAAGCGCGTTAATATCTTTTCATTTCTTAAACTCAGATAATAAAAACCGAAATGCACACTCGGATCCACGGTTCGACTCCATTTAAATGAGAAAAGCACACTGATAATCGCATTGAAGTGTTCTTCATCATCCTCAAGGTGGTCGAAATTGATCATTGTCGGAGATTGATATTTTTCAATCAGCAGATCAACGAGCTCGAGCTTCATATTTTCTTTGTTCTTGAAGTAGTGGATGATCAGGCTGGGATGAATGCCTATCCTGTTGGCAATTTTACTGATGGAGGTGCCTTCGAGTCCCTCCTGGATGAGCACTTGATAATAGCTCTCGAGGATATCCGGTTTTCTGAGCGCCGCGCTTTTATTTTTTCTCATGGCCCATTCAGTTCTCTATTTACGGTTCGACGATGATATTGTATTGATCAACGTCATTTTAATGCGTTTGAAGTTTTCCATGCCGATGGAGTGCCGCATCTGTTTATTAACTGCATATTCAATTAATTTGCTGATGACAAGAAAAATTTTGAACTCGGACGACAACGAAGGGGCATTCGGTGCCTCGAAACCACTGCTCCGCGATGGGGCAAACCGGATAACCCCACAGCCTGTGAAGCCGCAACGGGCCTGTATTCAGCAAGGTTTATTTGTCGCCAAAAAAATGGAATATGACAGGTAAAGGCACCAAAAAAGCTTGATATATCAGATTTTTATCGATGACCGGCCGATTTTGGCAGCGGTGCCTGCCATTCTGTTTGATGACAAACAGAATATTTTTATGCCATACTGCATATTCCGGGCGGCTCCGGCCACGGTCGTTCTGTCGGGCCCGATCCGGAGCCTTCGATGATCTGCGAAGATGCACTGGTGTGCTGATTTATTTTATCCACTATCCAACAAAGGAGTCGCCGATATGCCAGGCCGAAATCATGAACTGCTCGAAAAACGAAAAACGCATGTTCCCCAGGGACCCTTTAACACCACCACCGCATTCATCAAGGAAGCCCACGGAGCGGTCATGGTGGATGTCGACGGCCGGGAACTGATCGATTTTGCCGGCGGCATCGGGGTGAACAACGTCGGGCACTGCCATCCCAAGGTGGTGGCGGCCATCCGGGACCAGGCCGGTAAATTCATCCACACCTGCTTCCACGTGGCCATGTACGAACCCTATGTGCAACTGGCCGAGCGTCTCAACCAGTTGGCGCCCGGGGATTTCGCCAAAATGACCCTGTTTGCCAACAGCGGCGCCGAAGCCGTGGAAAACGCGGTCAAGGTGGCGCGGTACGCCACCAAACGACCTGCAGTGATCTGCTTTGAAAATGCCTTTCATGGCCGCACGCTATTGACCATGACCCTGACCAGCAAGGTCAAGCCATACAAATTCGGATACGGACCGTATGCGCCGGAAGTTTATCGCATGCCCTTCGCCTACTGCTACCGATGCCCCTTCGGGTTGACCTATCCGGGCTGTGGGACCGCCTGTGCCGATTACCTCGAAGAATTTTTCATCAGTCATGTGGCCGCGGAACAGACGGCGGCCGTGATCGCCGAACCCATCCAGGGGGAGGGCGGGTTCGTTACGCCGCCCCCCGAGTATTTCCCGAAACTGAAAGCCATCTGCGAGAAGCATGGCATCGCCCTGATCCTCGATGAGGTGCAGAGCGGCGCCGGACGCACCGGAAAATTCTTTGCCATCGACCATTGGGGCATTACCCCCGATATCATCACCATGGCCAAGAGCTTCGCCGGGGGCATGCCGCTTTCCGCGGTGATCGGCCGGGCCGAGATGATGAATGCTTCCCACGTGGGCGGACTGGGCGGCACCTATGGCGGCAACCCCGTTTCCTGCCGGGCGGCGCTGGCAGTCATGGAGATCCTGCTTGAAGACGGTCTGATGGACCGGGCGGTGGTATTGGGTGAAACTCTGCAGGCACGTTTTACCGCCATGCAGGAACGCTATGCCCTCATCGGCGACGTGCGCGGCAAGGGCCCGATGCTGGCCATGGAACTGGTAGAGGACCGTGAATCCAAAAAGCCGGCCACCGACAAGGCCAAGGCGCTGGTCAGCCGCTGTTTTGAAAAAGGTCTGGTATTGCTTTCCTGCGGCAATTTCGGCAATGTCATCCGCACCCTGATGCCGCTGGTCATCACCGATGCACAGCTGGACAGGGGGCTGGCCATACTTGAAGAGAGTCTTGAAGAGATCTCCTGACATCATCCGGAAGCGGCACCTTGCGGCCCAGGCCGGCGTTCTCACATTTTCGAGATACTCGACGTAGCGCTGCACCGCCTGCGTTTTCAAAAACGCTGCGGCCTTGACCTGAGCTGCAGTCTGCCACTTCTGGAAGGATGCGGCCGAATACAGGCAATCAGATCATTGATGGAAAGGTCAAAGGAAATAAAATGATGCATGGATATTTTCAACAGGCCCTGACAGTCGACGTGAGCAACCGGTCCTGCGAGGCGGAGATGTTGAGCGATGCATTTCTGCAATCCTGCATGGGCGGCAAGGGTCTGGGAACCCGGCTGCTGCTGGATCGCAACCCGACAGGCGTGGACCCCTTTTCACCCGACAACCACCTGGTGCTGGCCCTGGGACCGGCCACGGACAGCCCCATCCACGGATCGTGCCGCCATGGCATGTTCACCAAATCCCCTCTGACCGGCCTTTACAGCGAGTCCTATGCCGGCGGCAGTGCGGCCATCGCCATGAGCCGGGCCGGTTTCGATGCCTTTATCATCAAGGGGGCGTCGGATCGCCCGCTGTGGCTGGAGATTACGGACCAGGGGGTCTTTTTTCATGCGGCCGACGACCTGTGGGGGCTGGACACCTTCGAAACCGAGGCGGCCGTCCGCAAAAAGGTGGCCGCGACCTCGCCGGGCATTCTGGTGATCGGCCCGGCAGGCGAAAACCGCGTGCGCTTTGCCGTCGTGAAAAATGACGGCTGGCGGGTATGCGGCCGCACGGGAATGGGGGCGGTGCTGGGCTCCAAAAAAATAAAGGCCGTTGTTTTTCACGGCAGCCGGAAGCGCCCCTTTGCCGACCCGGCAGGCCTTAAAGCCTATGCCCGGGAGAACCTGGCGCTGTACAAGGACCACGCGGTCACCCAGGCCTACCGCAATAACGGTACGCCCATGATGGTGGATGTTCTCAACAAGGCCGGAGGGTTTCCCAGCCGCTACTGGTCCCGGGGATCGGTAGTGCAATATGAAAACATCAACGCCCAGAGCATCAAGGATCGCTGCCAGCCCAAGCCCAAAGCCTGCCGGACCTGTTTCCTGGCCTGCGGCAAATCGGTTCGGGTCCAGCAGGGGCGCCACCAGGGATTGACCCTGGAAGGGCCGGAATATGAAACCATCTACGCCTTTGGCGGGCTGTGCATGGTCGATCAGATCGAGGAGATCGTCTACCTGAACGATCTGTGCGACCGCATGGGACTGGACACCATGAGCTCGGGAAACCTGGCCGCTTTTGCCATCGAAGCCAGGCGAAGGGGAAAAATCGATCTGGAGATCGACTACAACCAGCCCGATCGGATCGCCGCGCTGTTGAAAAAAATCGTTCTGCGGCAGGATGTGGGCGGACTGCTGGCCGAAGGGATCCGGCCGGCCAGCGAGGAGCTGGGGCTGGAAGATATCGCCGTTCATGTCAAGGGGCTCGAACCCTCCGGCTACGATCCCCGGGTGCTCAAGGGCATGGGCCTGGCCTACGCCGTGGCCGACCGGGGTGCCTGCCACCTGCGCACCACCTTTTACAAACCGGAGTTGAGCGGCCTCATCGATCCGGACCAGATTGAAGACAAAGCCGCCATGTTCATCGATTTCGAAGACCGCTGCACCCTTTTCGACACCCTGATTGTCTGCCGTTTCTACCGGGATTTGTACCCTTGGGAGGAGATCGGCAAGATGATCGCCCTGACTACCGGTGAGACCCTGCAGAAGCAGGGGCTTCAGTCGTTGGCGGCCCGCGTCACCGACAGTGCCCGCCGTTTCAATTTGAGGGAGGGGCTGCGTATAACAGACGACTGGCTGCCCAAACGGCTCTTGAACGAGGCCCTGCCGGACGGCCGCCGGATCGATTCGGCGGATCTGAGGCGGCTGGTGGACGATTACTACCGCCTGAGAGGATGGCGTGAAACGGGCCAGCTTTCCGATGCGGCTGCTTAAAGGAAAAAAACGCGTATGAATGTCGATGCCAACAAGCTGATGCCCCTGTCGGAGGCCGTTTCCCGGTTTGTCCCCGACCGCGCCCATATTTCCATCGGCGGATTCACCATCAACCGGAACCCCATGGCGGCAGTATATGAAGTCATCCGCCAGCGAAAGCGCGGCCTGCATCTTTACGCCCATTCCAACGGCCAGGGAGTCGATGAACTCATCGGCGCCGGCTGCGTGGACCGGCTCGAGATCGCCTATGCCGGCAGCGGGCGCTTCGCGTCCACCTGCATCCGTTTCCGCAAAGCCGTCGAATGCGGACAACTTCCCGTCGAGGACTACACCAACTACCAGATGACGCTGCGGTTCATGGCCGGAGCCATGGGGGTCCCCTTTCTGCCGACCCGTTCCTCGCTGGGGTCGGACATCGTCAACCGGTGGGGATTTTCGGAAACGGATCGTCATGCGGACCCGCGTGTCCCCAACCGCAAACTGGCCGTCATGGACAACCCCTTCGACGGCTGGTGCGATACCGACCGGGTGGTGCTGGTACCGGCCATCAACCCGGACGTCACCATTATTCACGTGCAGGCCGCCGACCGACAGGGAACCGCCCGCATCAACGGGCTGCCCTTTGCCGATGTGGAGCAGGCCAAAGCCGCCAGGCACCTTATCGTCACGTGTGAGACCCTGGTCGACGACGACCTGTTGCGCGGAGCGCCGGAAAGGAACCAGATCCCTTTTTTCTGCGTGGATGCCGTGGTGCATGTCCCCATGGGGGCCTGGCCTACCGCCTGCTACCGGCATTACGACTATGACCCGACCCGCCTGCACCAATACCGGCACGCGGCTCTGGACGATGAGCGCTACCAGGCGTATCTGGACACGGACGTCTTGTCATCAGCGAATCATGAGGAGATGCTGGCCGGCATCGATCCCCGCCAGCTTGAGAAAATCAAGGCCGATCCGCGCACCGGGTATGCCGTAGGCCTCGACCGCCGCTGAAATGTTCATCCAGAACGGGCATCTTTCGGCCCAGGCCTTCGTTCTCACTCCCTGGAAATCCTCAACGGTGCACTGCACCGCCTGCGGTTTCCAGGTCGCTGCGGCCTCGGCCTGAACCAAAATCTACCCATTCTGAATGAACACTGACCGGGTATACATACAGCTGAAGACGCACTTTTTGATCAATGGTTGAACGACGTGATTCATCATTGGAAGCATCCATCGAAATCGTTATGGGGATCGCTACCGAAATCGACAAACACGAACGCGTCATTGCTTTCGATAGCGATGTCGACCCCGAAAGGGTTGTTTACAGGCCACCGAAGGCTTACGATGATGACACTGAGCCGCAGCTAAACAATCGGTTCGGGACGCTTAGTCCCAGCTTGAGATTTA
>JAHLLR010000125.1 GCA_020444075.1 Deltaproteobacteria bacterium | reverse complement strand
ACTTAGTGGGAGAAGGCAGGATTTAAGGAACTGACAGGATAAAAGCAGCCTCACACGGAGCGCGCAGAGTCACGGAGAAAAAATTGAGGTTTCCTTTTAAAACGCACCTAGGGCAACGTCAACCGCCCTGGCTGCTTCCGAAAGTTTTTAATCGACGGTTGCCAGCGGGCAGTCATTTTTCATGGCAAGATGGAGATAGGCAGCATCGTAGCTCGAAAGGCCGGTTGATCGCCCCAATGCCAATAATTCACTCAGCATCTTTTCCGGCCGGTCTTGGTCAACGATGATGGGAAGTTGGTTCAGCAAGGCAATAAAACGTACACTCTCCGCCTGTTTCAACCGTTTGCGACGCTCGGCGACCAGAAGGACATTAACAACCTCCAAGGACCATACGGATGGAACAAAGGCTGTGGTTTCGGCCATCTTTTCCAATACCCCATCCGCATAAGCGTTGGTTTCATCCTCAAAACACCAGGCCATAACCACGGAATTGTCGATCACCATTGTCTGTGCCGTTTAGCGCCGGCCTTCTTCAATCATTTCACGGATGGACAACCCTGACAGGTTGTTTCTTTTCCTGAATTTTCTCAGTTTAGCGATAACAGCCTTGACGTCAGCATTTTTCTCAGAATCAAAAGGGTGTAAAACGGCAACGGGAACACCGTGTCTGGTGATGGTGATGTGTTCGCCTTTGGCCACCCGTCCAAGCAATTTGGGCAAATGGGTTTTTGCTTCGTATGCCCCAACCGTATCCATGATAGTCCTCCATTTAGACTATATTTAGACCAGTCTAAAACATCCTTCGCACAAGGGTAAATCTGATTCTTACCTATGGAGCAGCCGCTTGAAGCAGGCGTTTAGACGGTATGGCAAAAATGTCGGGGTCGCCGAGCCTTTTGATTTCATCGCCTGAATAGACCACCATCCCCCCACACCAGCGTTCCCCCAGTTGTTCAGCCACCATGCGCAGTGGACGAATATCTTTTGGCACAACAACGGTGCGCGATTTGATCTCGACGCCAATGATGCCGGAGGAGGTTTCCAATATGAGGTCCACCTCGTTTCCGGATCGCGTACGGTAAAAATAGACATTCACATCTCGCTGCCGTGTTCGCACCCACTTGACGATCTCTGCAACCACCATGGTTTCATACAGTTGCCCGGACAAATCACCTTTAACTCCTGTCAAATGGCGCCATAGGCCGATATCCATCCAGTAAAGCTTGGGTGTTTTGACAACGGAACTGGTCAAATTTCGATAATACGGCTGCAATAACACTGCCTGGTAGGAAAGTCTGAGGTATTCCAGGTAGCGCCGGGCCGTATCGACGCTGATTCCGGTGTCACGGGCCAACTCTGAATAATTGAGCAACTGAGCGGAGCGAAGGGCCGAAATCTGCTGAAATTTGCGAAACGGCATCAGGTCATCCAGCTTTGCCAGATCAGCCAGATCCCGCTCCAGGTATGTATATTCATAATTTTTCAACCACTGCCAGCGGTCCGATTCGGACAGGTTCAACAATGCAGGCATCCCGCCCCACTTGAGAATATAATCTTCGGCCGCCTGGGAAGCATAGGATTGGGAACCCAGGCGCATCGGTGCGAGGTCCGTTAACACGGAGGAAACGGACCGCTCCGTCAGTAGGGTGTCAAGCAATGGGAAAGATGCATCTGCACTGCCGGAAGGCGTATTGAGCTCACACTGCATCAACGGCCAGAGTTCATAAAAAAAGGCCCGACCGGCCAATGATTCTCGGATTTTTTTCAGCAGCAGGAGTTGACTGGAACCGGTAAGGACGGTAAACGTAATGCCAGCTTCATCATAGGCATATTTTACCTTCTCGAAAATTATCGGCACCTTTTGGGCTTCGTCGATAACGGCGTTACCAACGGTTTTGGCCCATGCAAAGGTCGATAACGAGCGTAATGCGTCCCTGTTTTCCGGGGCATCGAGATTGATATAATTGAGATCCGTGAAGAGCTGCTTGGCAAGGGTTGTTTTTCCGGTTTGGCGTGCACCTGTCAGAACGACAATTCGCCTGACGGATGGTTGGGGAAGTAGTTCGGCAAGAAGCCTGTTTATATGCTTATCAACGTTCATTATCGTTATATATACTGTAAATATGACGATGTAAACTAAAATTATGCATATAGACCGCCACAATTCAACATTCAACATTAAAAATTCAGAATTATCTATCCCCCCTCTGCGTCGAGCAAAGCGTCAGCATTGTCGAGTAGACCGAGGACTCTCGTGGCTAAAGGCTGCGTAGATTTTCTGTTTCCGTGAGTTTCCTCGCGGTGTCCCAAGTTTCGAGCCATACCTTTCGATTGTACCCCGGTCCCTCACAGAACCGGACAAGCGGATTTCGCAGACATCCGGCTCTTCGGCTTAACCGTTCAGACTGCCTGCATCCTACGGCACGGATTCAGGTCTTTGCGAATATACGGGTTGGGCCAGCGACACTGATGTAACGCCTGCTGAAAGCCCTGCCATGTGTATCTTGGTCGCTGACTCTTGCGATTGATCCATTTAAACAGAATTCGTCTCGCATAGTGAACGTAGCTGCGACATTTGTCCGAATTATCCGTTATGGCATAATAGTTCAGATGGCCGCGTACTCGTATGACGGCCCGGCCCAACATCTCTCCCTTGCTCAGCGTGTTCCGCCTGCTGCGTGCCCAATCAGTAAACCGGCGAAGACTTATTCCGAACTTCTTGCGACTGGTCCGCCTTTTGAGCTTGAAGTACCCCTTGCGGGTCTTGCCGCAGTAGTGCGTAAATCCGAGAAAGGTGAACTCCTGGGGCTTTCGACCCTTTTTACGCGCACTTTCCCGTGCAAACCGGCCAAATTCAATACACTGCGTCTTTTCCGGCGCCAGCTCCAGGCTAAATCCTTGCAATCGGTCTTCCAGTTGTTCCCGGAACGCCGTTGCATCGGTTTTGTACTGAAAGCAGGCCAGAAAATCATCGGCAAAGCGAAAATAGTGCGCTGGACCGCTGCAACGATTCTTGAACCGACGGGCAAACCAAAGGTCCAGCGCATAATGCAGATAGATGTTGGACAGCAGCGGCGACAGAATCGATCCTTGAGGGGTGCCTTCCTCATCGGCTTCCACTATATAACTGACGCGCTCTTGCTGAATCGTGCGCCCCAGCTCGTCCAGACACTGATGTGGACCCCGTTTGGGACGATACCCATAGCTGCTGTCTTCGAACATCGGCTCGCAAATAGGTTCCAGCACCCGCTTGACCGCTGCTTCCACCAGCTTGTCCTCAAAGCTGCTGATGCCCAATGGCCGGCCTTTGGCACTGCCCGGCTTGGGGATAAAGCTTCGCCTTTTGGGCTGTGGACGATGCCTCATGTCCTTGAGCCTTTGAGACAGGTCTTGCAGACGCTGTTCCAGTTTCTCACCATATGCTCGCTCAGTTACACCATCCACCCCCGTGGCCTTGTGCGGCTCCAGGGTGCCGTAGCAGGGTAAACGTCCTATAAACCCCATCTTCACAGTTCCGGCGAGTCGTGGCAATATGCTCCTCAAAAACAGGAGGAGGCCTCATGCCGGACCAAATCGATCAGATCAAAATTCTTTACTGGGACAAAAACGGTTTTGCCTTGTGGCACAAACGGCTTGAAAAGCATCGATTCCACTGGCCCACAACAACAGACGGAGTCGTTTCCCTGGGAACGAAACAACTGGAATGGCTTCTCGCCGGGCTGGATTTTACGCGTGCGCATGCGCAATTAAGCTACCGTTTCGCAAGCTGACAACGACTTTTTAAAATCATAATAAGTATATACAAATTCAATTGGTTATGATATATTCAGCGCATGTTTCCGGAATCGACCAGCCTGCCCGCCGACGCGCAGTCACTCAAGCAGATCATCTCTTCTCAGCAGCAGCAGATCGACTATTTGCAGGAGATGGTACGTCTGCTGAAAAACGAGCTGTTCGGCCGTAAAAGCGAAGCCCTTCCCGCAGTCAATGCCAATCAGTTGCCGTTATTCGAATCGAACGCGCCAGTCGAACCGGTTTCAAATGACGATAAAATTGTGGTTCCGGCGCACACCCGCAAAAAGCGCGGTCGCAAACCGCTGCCCGCGGATCTGCCCCGCGTAGATGTTCTTCACGACCTGTCTGACGATGAGAAGCGGTGCGCGTGCGGCGCTGAACTGAGCCGCATCGGTGAAAACACCTGCGAGAAGCTCGATTACGTTCCGGCCAAGGTTCAGGTCCTGCGTCATATCCGCCCCAAGTATGCGTGTAAACGCTGCGAGGGCGTTGAAGGCGATGGCCCGACGGTCAGGATCGCGCCGCCGCCGGTACACCTGATCCCCAAAAGCATCGCCACCGAGGGTTTGCTGGCCCACATCGCCGTTTCCAAGTTCGCCGATGCGCTTCCCTTGCACCGCCAGCAAAAGATATTTAGCCGGTTGGGCGTTGACTTGTCGCGGGCAACCCTGGCCAACTGGATGATCCAGGCCGCCGGTTGCTGTCAACCGATCATCGAATTGCTGCAGCAGGAAATTCGAAGCGGGCCACTGATCAATGTTGAAAGCCCCGTTTCAGGTGCTTCGGGAACCGGGCCGAAGCGATACCACAAAATCATATATGTGGGTGTTTTGCGGCGGCCCGCTGGATGCACCGGCAATACTATATCAGTACCACCCCACGCGCAGCGCGAAGATGGTGCATGATATGCCCGACGGCTATCTGGGTTATGTTCAAAGCGACGGCTACAGCGGCTATGACCAACTGTCCCGGAAGCCGGGCATTATCCATCTCGGATGCCTGACGCATGCCAGACGCAAATTTATCGAGGTGAACAAGGGGCGTAAAGCGCGCGGCAGAAAAAAAACATCCAAAGGGCTTGCCGATGAAGCGCTGGATTTTATTGGCGCGTTGTACGGCATCGAAAAGGTTGCCCGTGAAAACGACTTGTCTGATGAAAAGATCCGCAACCTGCGACAGGAGAGGGCCAAGCCGGTACTGGACCGGTTCAGGACCTGGTTGGACACCTATCCGCATCGGTTCATCAACGGCTACTTGATAGGGCGAGGCAAGCTGATGCTTAGCGGAAGCGAAAGAATGTTGGCCTGTCATTGCTTTTTTTTCATATCCTGATTCACAATTTCCATTATTTTTAAAAAAAATAAATAATTAGCTTGATTTTCCTATAATTAGGATTATTATACGCCAAATCAATCAAGTCCCACGTGATTTGTGGGATAGTTCCTTTCTGTAGGAAAATTCCATTTGTAAAAGTGGCACCCTCCAGTCTGAGACGTTGAAAAATTTAAGAAAGGAGGATGTTATCATGACTAATGGAATAGTTAAGTGGTTTAATGACTCAAAGGGTTTTGGGTTCATTGAGCAGGAAGACGGAGCAGATGTATTCGTTCATCATTCTGCAATCAATGCGACCGGTTTTAAATCCCTCAATGACGGCGACCGTGTATCCTTTGATATCGAGCAAGGCCCGAAAGGCCCTTCGGCTACGAATGTCACAGTGATTTAAGTCCATGTTCCGAATAAAAAGGGCATCCTTTCAATATTGCGAGGATGCCCTTTTTCTTGGTTGATTCCCTCACCATTCGTCAAATCAAATCCGCGACCCTGAAAAATTCCCGATAGCCCTTTCGGACCCATCCCATACGAACACCGCATTGCAGGTAAAATGTGATCGGCTTTCAACCGGATTGCATTGGACAAGGTACATGGTTGACAATGAAATACCGGCATACTACATCTCGAAGGTCTCTTCGGGGACCTGAAAAAATCGCCGCCTTTATATATTTCAACCTACCAGCGCCTGGTATTACCATTAACTGATGGAGCGAGAGGCAAAATGGCAAAGATCCGAAAGTGCAAGTTGTCCTGGGAGGCTTCTGATTCTGACCATGTGATCGGTTATAAGCTTTATTGGTCAAAGACAAAGGATGTGAGCTACGATTCCAAATACATCAAGATCGGAAACGTCACGGAGATCGCACTTCCCGATGATGTTACCCTGGCAGATGGCCCGGTTATGTTTGGTGTAACAGCGGTGGATAAAGATGGCAATGAATCCGACATGACCACCATTGGAGAACCTTATCAATTGCATGTGCCGAAAGCCCCGGCGGGCCTGTCCCTCCAACCGCTGGACGAGTACAAACTGGTTGGGGAACCGAAACCGGAACCCAATGAATTGCGGAACGTGACCACTATCAGTCCAGAGCCAAACGACAGTGAGGACGCCTTAGCCCAGGCGATTGAAACAAATGGATACAGCCCGCCAGCAAAAATGAAGTATTACGATGATGTCGGATACCGCAAGATTCCTTAAGGGGTTGCCCTGTTTGTCATTTTCATTGCTCTATCCACGCTGCGCCAACTGATCGCTTCTACGCACTGCGCAATCGGGGAGGCAAGATAAAAACCTTCCTCAAACCCTCCTTGAGCGAAATTGCCGATTCCGGACAGAACCGGGCGCAAACCCCGCAGCCGAGGCAGGCGCTTTCATCTCTATTGGCCACCCCGTCCTCGTTCAGGACGATCGCATCGGTAGGGCACCAATCCATACAGGTGCCGCACCCCGTACACACGTCGATATCAATCACGGAAAGATGATAGGTGGAATTGATCATCGGCAGCGTCCCGTCCCGCCAGATTCTCAGGGTATCGCAACAATCCTTGCAGCAGTTGCAGATGCTGGTTTCCGGGTTGGATTCCCGGGACCCCGGATGAAAGGCCTTGTGGATCAACCCGGCCTGCTCCGCTTCTTTCAGGATTTTCAGGGCTTCTTCACGGGTGATTTTTTTGGCAAATCCCTGGGCGCTGGTATGGCGCGCCGATTTGCCAAAGGAAAAGCAGTTCAACACAGGCGCATTCGTTTTGCATGTATCTCCCAGCAGCTTCCTCCGCTGACGGCAGAAGCAGTGCCCGACAGCGATATCTTCAAACTTGTTGATGATCGCTTCGACGGTCTGGCTCGGGAGAACGAACTCCTCTGAAGAATTCAACGGTGTTTCAATCGGAATGACCCGGATCGCCTTCCCATCGGCAGTTTTTTCTGCCGGCACGGTCCGGTCTACGGCAGGAGCCGCTGCGAAGAGGGGCGCAAGCGTATCGTAATGGTTTTGGGTCTGGTCCCGAAGTTCTTCAAGCAACTGTTCGAACAGCCTGGCGAGTTCCTTTTCCGCTTCGCTGCCGGTCAGTACTCCCATGAATTTATATTCCATCAACCCGACCATCATCAGTGGTAAAAGCCGATAGACCATTATCCCACTGGAACTGGGCTGGTTGAAGACAAGCCCCTTTTTAGCCAGGCTGTCGGTCAGGCGCACGATGATTTCCTCTGAGAATCCGCTCGACGTGACCAGTTGGTCGATGGTCTGGGAAGGCTTTTCGCGGAAAGCATAGATCAGGTCCAGTTCGTCTTCACTGTTACCCACGACACGCTCGATGATGGTGACAGCCGTGTCGGTAACCGGAAATTGAATCAATCCCTGCCTGCAGATGACGCCAGCCGCCTGTTTGAATTTTTCCAGCAATGAGATTTGTGCCATGGATCCGATCCCTTTCAGTGTTTGTTCGTGCGAATTGCCTCAGATTGATTACCGGAATCACCCTAACCGATACAACTGATGAAAGCAAGATACCCTGCGGCGCAGCAGGGGGTATCGATAGGCCGGGCAACTCCCGGATTGATCGCATGATTCGACAGCGGTCGGTCGAATTTCCTCCAATTCGTGGAGTTCGCCTGAAATGGTTGCCAGACGGGTAGGTGAACATATTCTGTAATCAATCATTTATATCTTGATTCTATCAGCTGTTGCATGTTTAACTACAGTTATAGTTTATATTACTATAGTAATTTTCAAGGGTCCGGAATATATCGATGGTTAAACAGAAAGTATTTTACAACCGACTCTTGCCCGGGCAGGAGGTATTCGGCTCTTTTGAAGCGGCCGATATTCTAAAGGTTAAACGGAGCGTCATCAACAACGACATGAAGCAGGGCTACCTGCCGGCCGGTACCAAATTGAAATGGGGCCAAACCATCCGGACGGTCTTTTCCCGGCAGGAGATATATTGGATGTCGCTGTTCTATCGACTCAACGCAATCGGATTGACTAAACGCCATGCCAATGAAATCGTCAAATTCATCTGTAACGAACCTTATGATTTCATCCTGCTCAAATCTTCCGCTGAGCCTGGAGAAACTGCGGCTGCGATGCACTTTAAAAATTACCTTTCCGTTCAGGCGCTCGATGAAATTAAAAAAACGGGGGCAACCATCATCATCAACTATAAAAAAATTCGGCAGGACCTCGATGAAAATATCAAGAGGCACGGTGAATTAAGCGCCCTACCCCCGGCACCCGGAAAGATTGGACTGTTTTGATTCCTGGCTACTAAAAACGTCTTTACGGGCACTACCCGGTTGTGAAGCATGAAGTTCCGGTCCTATACGGCAACAGGTCGGTATCTGACCATACTTGAATACGGCTTGAGAGGAAATGGTGCAGGCCGGGGATTAAAACGGCAGCGCCATGCCATTAAATCCTGAGCCCCACGCACATCTTTTAACTTCGACCAGCCTGGTTTTCAGTTGCCGGCAACGAAGGATATATCTTCTTTTGATAAAATTTCATACAGGGACATGGATCATGAACAAAGAACTGCTGAACAGTATGGCACACATGACCTATGGGATTTATGTTCTGACCACCCGGCATGAAGATATCATCAACGGCATGATCGTCTCCTGGGCAAGCCAGGTATCCTACGACCCGCCGCTGATCCTGGTGGCCGTTCATCCCAACCGCTACTCTCACCATCTGCTGGAGAAAAGCGGTTATTTCGCACTGCATATCCTCGCCAGGGAGCAGAAGGATCTGTTGGCCCGATTCAAAAGCCCGGACCACGAATCAAAATTTGCTTCGCTTGCCTGGCGCGACGGTGTGACCGGGTGCCCGATCCTATCCAACTGCATCGGCAGCCTGGAGTGCCGCATTCAGACAACCCTGGTGCCGGGCAACCACACCCTGTTTGTCGGCGAAGTGGTCAATGCCGTTTTCAATGGAGAAAAGACACCCCTTTGTACGCTGGATTACGAGGGGTGCTATGTAGGGAAGAAATAGCAGATACCCGCATTCAGCGTCTGCGTGTCAATTTACGGGATCGATATCAATTCATTTGACCGGGGTTTATACTGAATTCGCCCATGTCCTGCAGGCACATATGGCGTTTTTCATCGCCCTGCTATAGGCGGATCTCCACCTTGCCTTTAAGATAGGCCTTGACGGCGGAGATGGGCACTTCACGCCGATGAAAGATACCGGCGGCCAGGGCCGATTCGGCGCCGGTCTTTTCGAACACCTCGGCAAAGTGGGCTTCGCAACCGGCGCCGCTGGAGGCGATTACCGGGATGCGGACGGCCTGTTTCACAGCGTTGATCAATTCGATGTCAAAGCCCATGTTGGTGCCGTCACGGTCGATGCAGTTGAGCAGAATCTCCCCTGCCCCTAGTTGTTCGCACGTCCGTGCCAGGGTCACGGCGTCGACATCCCGTCCTTCCCTTCCGCCTTTCACGGTGCACTGGAACCAGCAGTAACGTTCTCCCTGCGGCCCGGGGGTAGTCGTTTCAATGGTGGCATGCGTTGTCTGATCCGGTGAATCCACGTAGACGCGGCGGGGATCGATGGAAATCACCACGGCCTGATTGCCGTATACGTAGGAGATCTGCTCGATGGCACTTTGGCCGGTCTTGCGGCCGGTCTTCAAGTAGGCTTCGACGATATAGACCGCGTCGCTGCCGATGGAAACCTTATCCGCCCCGGAACGGAAGTACTCGGCGGCCACCTGGAGGGCCGTGTAGGTGCGGCCGTTCTTGTCGGTAAAATCCCGGATACCGCCGCCGATGGTCAACGGCACGAACACGTTCCTTGATGTTTCCTTGAGGACCTGGATCATGGGCATGTCTTCCAGGGGAAAATCCCGAAACCCGGTGATATTCAGAAAGGTCACCTCATCGGCCCCCTCCTGAAAATAGCGGCCGGCCAGTTCCACCGGTTTGCCCAGGTTGCGCACACTGCCCGCTTCTCTCACATCGTACTGGTCGCCCTTGGTCACCACCAGGTCTCCCTGGTCGTTGGTGCGCACATCCAGGCAGGCGATGATACGCTTGGCCAACCGTGTCTGAGACGGACTTTTCCCGGGAATCGCCATCCGGCGGTCCTTGCGGATGAAATTCTCCAACAGGGTCAACCCGGAAGCCCCGCTTTTTTCCGGATGAAACTGGGTGCCCTGGATACTTCCCTTTTGGACCGCACTGACAAACGGGTACCCGTAATCGGTGGTGGTAAGCACCACCGGCGGATCGTCGGCCACCACGTGATAGGAGTGCACAAAATAGAATTTCTCGTCCCCGTCCAGCCCATAAAACAGGTCGGTGGGCTGCTTGACACTGATGCCGTTCCATCCGATGTGAGGAACGGCCAGATCGATCTCGAACCTTTTCACCCGGCCATTCAGGATGCACAGCCCCTTTTCCTCCGGCGCTTCATCGCTGCCTTCAAAAAGGGCCTGCATCCCCAGGCAGATCCCGAAAAACGGCCGCCCGGAGCCAAGATAAGCCAGCAGCGGCTCCACGAACTGCTTTTGCCGCAGGATACTCATCATGCTTCCGAAGCTGCCCACTCCGGGAAACAGAAGCTTTTCGGCGTCCAGGATGTTCCGCCCGGTTTTGGCGACAGCGACCCGTTCGCCCAGCTTTTCGATGGCGTTAATTACGCTGCGCACATTCCCCGCACCATAATCCAGTAGAGTGATCATTTGATCTCCGTCCGTTTCCGGTTGAAAAATCCAGGGAAGTCGTTTTCATACACCATCACCTCCGAGGGCTCAACCGGCTTTTGCATTCACGGGCTGTCGCGGTATCGATCGATTACGGGACTTCAATCCGCAATGAGTGGGTAATCCGGGC
>JAHLLR010000007.1 GCA_020444075.1 Deltaproteobacteria bacterium | reverse complement strand
AGATGATGCGCCGAAAGGATGCGTCTATAGATGCGTTCGCGGAAATCTGATATACTGATAAAACAAGAGCGCTTCTCCAGAAGATCAAAATTTACGGATAACCGCAGACCGCGACTCACTTATGGGATCGTCAGCATGAAAGCGGCGGTGTCGGAATGGGTTTCATAATGTCCACCAAATACAAATCACAAACCCCAAAGGGTGGTCCGAATGGAATCGAATGACCGCCCGCTATCGTTTTTGCATTTTCACCATTATTCTGCTAATCGCTAAGCATCGGCGATCTATATATTCTTTTCAACCAGAAGGTTAACCCTTAACCGGCAGACGCTGATCTTTCCCGCCAAACCATTGATTTTTGTTTTTGATGAGGCAAATGGAGCTTGTTTATGAGAACTCCGGGAAGTAAAAGAAACGCAGCGCGGCGGCGGGTGCTTCCGGCCGGCATCCTCGACGCCATGCGTGAGCCAGCCGCCGTCCTGGACACCAGCCTCCGCATCCTCAACGCCGGACCTGCCTTCTGCCGTTTTTGGGGTCGATCCCCGGACCAAACCGAAGGCCGAAGGCTGGATGAACTTACGGAGCAGTTGTCGGCGCCAACGCTTAATGAAATTCTTGCTCCACTCCTTGAATCCTCTGCCGGCCCGGATCAAGAAACGCCGGAAGTGGCGTTTGATCTTTCCGGCTCCCCGCCAATGCGCATGAGCGCCCGTCGGATCGATGCGGAAGGCAATGCACCGGGCTTCATTCTTCTCACCCTTGCCGATCCTGCCGACGGCGGCAGGACTGCGACAGTCACGGGTAATGAGGATGAAAGGCGCTTCCGGATTTTGGCCGACGCCGCCTTCGAAGGCATCGCGTTCACCCGGAGGGGTACGTTTGTCGATCTCAACGATCGGCTCGCCCGAATGCTGGGATACCGCCGTGACGAATTGATCGGGTCGCCAGTGGCGGACTGTGTAGCCCTTGAGGATCGTTCACGGGTGACCGCATTCATGGCCGAAGGCAGACTGGAACCGTACGAACATCTGGCACTGCGCAAGGACGGAACGACGTTTCCCGTGCAAATCCGGGTGCGCACGTCTATTATCGATGGCCGTGAGACCCGCATCGCGGCCATACGCGACATCACCGAACGCAAAAAGGCCGAAGAAGCCCTGGCGCTGACCCAGTTCACCATCGACCGGGCGTCGCTCGGCTGCTCCTGGATCCGCCGGGACGGACGTTTTTTCTATGTCAACGATTATATCTGCCGGTCCCTTGGCTACAGCCAGCAGGAACTGCTGCAGATGTCGGTGATGGACATCGACCCCGGGTTCGACATGCAAGTCTGGGACGATTACTGGACGCTGCTTCTTCGGGACAACGTCCGCACCTTCGAAACCACCCATCAACGCAAAGACGGAACCACCTTCCCCGTCGAGATTACGGCCAACTATGTGGCCTTCGGCGGTATGGACTACAGCTGTGCCTTCTCGACCGACATCTCCGAAAGAAAACGTGCGCAGGAGACGCTGCTGCGATCCCAGTTCTCCATTGACCGGGCATCGGATGCGATTTTCTGGATGGGCCGCGAAGGCGATTTTCTCTATGTCAACGATCAGGCCTGCCGCTCCCTGGGGTACACCCGGGAGGAGTTGATGGGGCTTCACCTGTGGGACATCGACCCCCACTTTCCCAAAGATCGATGGGCGATTCAGTGGCAGGAGATGATGGTGGCCGGAAATCGTATTTTCGAAACCATCCACCGGCGCAAAGACGGCACCGACTTTCCGGTCGAAGTGTCTTCCAATCATATCATGTATAATAAAACGGAGCACCACCATGTCGCCTTCGTTCGGGATATCTCCTATCGAAAGCAGGCAGAGGCCGAACATTCCAAACTAGAAGCCCAGCTCTACCAGGCCCAGAAAATGGAATCGATCGGGCGCCTGGCCGGCGGGGTGGCCCACGACTTCAACAACATGCTCGGTGTCATTCTGGGTTACGCGGATCTGATGAAAGCCGATCTTGCCGCGGACCATCCGCTTCTGAGAAAAGTGCTGGAAATCGAAAAGGCGGCCAATCACTCGCGGGACATCACCACCCAGCTTCTGGCCTTTTCCCGCAAACAGGTCGTTTCGCCGCAGGTGCTGAACCTGAATGTCCGGATTCGCGACCTGCAGGAGACCCTTGCCCGACTGATCGGGGAAGACATCGATTTGCAGGTTTTCACTGGGAATGGACTCTGGACGGTCAAGTTCGACCCGATTCAGATCGAACAGATCCTTATCAACCTGGCGGTCAATGCCCGGGATGCCATGCCGGCCGGCGGCAAGCTGACCATCGAAACGGTGAATACCCGGATAGACGATGCCTATTGCCGGGAGCATGCGGGATTCATCCCCGGTGATTTTGTCCGGTTGTCGATGAGTGACAACGGATCCGGAATGGAACCGGAAACGCTCGCCCATGTCTTCGAGCCTTTTTTCACTACCAAGGAGGTGGGAAAGGGAACGGGTCTCGGGCTTGCCACCGTCTACGGCATCGTCAAGCAGGGTGGGGGGTTCATAAACGCCTACAGCGAACCCGGCCAGGGCACCACGTTTACCATCTATCTTCCCAGGGAAGATGGCGGCGGTGCCATCATCGCCCAATCGGATGAGTGCCCGATGGCTGCCGGCACAGAAACCGTGCTCCTGGTGGAAGACGACGAGATGGTGCGCATGATGACCCGGGCAATGCTCGAACGCATCGGCTACACGGTCCAGGCCGTGTCGACGCCGGAGGCGGCGCTGGCTTTGTTTGAAGGCGATGGCCTGACGGTGGATCTGCTGATGACCGACGTGGTCATGCCGGTAATGAACGGAAAGCAATTGCGTGACCGGATCGCTGCCATCCGGCCTGAAGTCAAGACACTTTTCATGTCCGGTTACACGGCCAATGTGATCGTCCAGCACGGGGTGCTCGACGAGGGTGTCCATTTCATCCAGAAGCCGTTCAGCATGGATCATCTGGCGCGAATGGTCCGCCAGGCGCTTATGTAAAGAACGACAGGCCGAACCGGAATCCACCCGGATCAGGTGGATCGACCCCTCGTGACCGCAATTGATGCACATTCCCGATGCGGGGCGGGGGGGACGGTGGCATGGACCAGGCGTCCTTAATTGCAAGGAGGTGATCAATGGATATCATGATTCCGCTCTCTGTGGGCAGCTTCGTCCTCATACTTGCCATGCTGGTGCTCATTCGTGCCAAGAACAGCCGCTTCGAGGTGAAACCGGCCGACATTGTCGTCGCGGTTGTGCCCGTCATTGTCTTTCTTTTGGTGACCGGCAAGCTGCAGAAATTCGAGATCGGAGAAGGTGGGGTAAAGATTGAGACGGCTTTCGTCAAAGCGTCAACATCTGCGATTGCGTCCCAAATAACGCCTCTTACGGGGCTGCCCGCTGAACCCTTGGAGATCGATGAAAAGAGGGCCGTGGGGGAAATTCCGAGGCTTATTGAGCACAAGACCGAAGGGTTGCTGTTCCGACTTGGCCATGGCGGCTATTACGGACAAGCCATTCAAGAGTACCTGATACAGCTCACCAGGGAGCCCTTCCTGAATTACTTAATTTTCGAAAACCCGGATGGAACCTTTTTCGGGATGGCCAATGCGCGTGGGCTCACCGCCCTTTTTGAGACGCAACGTCCGCCCTTCACCCCAAAGGATTTCGCCGAGTGGCTGAACCGGGGCAACCGGGAGGCGCTCTCCCGATTGCCCGGATTCATTGGATCTCAGAATGCGTTGAACAAACTGACCGATAAGCGCCAGGCACTGCAAAAAATGGAGGCGCTCAACCTGGACACGCTGCCCGTGGTGCAGGAAAAAGAGCGCTTCGCAGGCATCGTCAACCGCTCGCGTCTGACTGCAAGCCTGCTAATTGACGTGGCCAATAATTTAGAGCGTAAATAGTGGACGGTGGTGTGTCCGGCGACCGCAGAAATTCTGTTCAGATGAACCCCGTTGCTGTGGTTTTCAACCGTATGATGCCTGTCGAACGCTCCGGCACGATTAACACAGGGGACGCGGGTGGTGAAAAATGAAAAGATCGGACCTACACGCTCGCATGCGCAGGGAACGGGATAGCAAGGCACTTCTCGATCAGGCCAGACAATATGCTTTCGAATATATCGATGCCATTGAAAAACGGGCGGTTTTTCCCGATGAAAAGGCCATCGAAAACCTGGATCGATTCGACGAGCCGCTGCCGGAACATTGGCAATCCGGAGCCGGCACCCTGGAACTGCTCAACGCCTACGGCGCACCGGCCACGGTGGCCCAGACCGGTGGACGATACTTCGGTTTCGTCAACGGCGGAGTGGTTCCCACGGCCCTGGCCGCCCGCTGGATGGCCGATGCCTGGGACCAGAATCCTGCCCTGTACGTGATTTCCCCGGTTGTCGGCAAACTGGAGCAGGTCTGCGACAACTGGCTGCGCGACCTGCTGGAAATGCCCGATGGCACTGTGGCCGGCTATGTCAGCGGCTCTTCCACGGCGACCCTGTGCGGCCTGGCCGCGGCCCGCTATGAGCTGCTCAGACGGCTGGATTGGGATGTCAATGCGCGCGGCCTTTTCGATGCCCCGCCGATCCGGGTGATCGTCAGCGAACAGGCGCATAGCTCGGTGTTCAAGGCCCTGGCATTGCTGGGACTGGGCAAAGATCGTATCGAACGCGTGCCGGCAGACAGGCAGGGCCGGATCGATGCCTCCCGGATTCCCGTTCTGGACGGCCGATGCCTGCTGATCCTCCAGGCGGGCAACGTCAACACCGGAGCTTTCGATGCCTTTGAGGAGATCTGCGACCCGGCTAAAAAAAATGATGCCTGGGTGCACGTGGACGGCGCTTTCGGCCTGTGGGTGAAAGCATCCCCGGCACGAAAAGTGCTGGCACAGGGCGTCGAACTGGCCGACTCATGGTCCGTGGACGGCCACAAGACCCTGAACACGCCCTATGACTGCGGCATTGTGTTGTGCCGGCAGCGGGACTCCCTGACGGCCGCCATGCAGGCCAGCGGTGCCTATATCCAGTACAGCGAGCATCGGGACGGGATGATGCATGTCCCCGAAATGTCCCGCCGCGCCCGGGCCGTCGACCTGTGGGCGACCCTCCGGTACCTGGGCAGAAATGGCGTTGCCGAACTGATCGACGGGATGTGCGAGCGCGCCGCGCAATTTGCCGAACGGCTGGCCGCCTGCCGGTTTCGCATACTCAACGCGGTGGTCTTCAACCAGGTCCTGGTGGCTGCGGACACCCCCGAACAGACCCGGGAAATACTGGCGAACATCCAGGCGTCAGGTGTCTGCTGGTGCGGCGGAACACAATGGGACAACGAACCGGCCATTCGCATCAGTGTCAGTTCATGGGCCACCACCCCGGAGGATGTGGATCGGTCCGTGGACGCTTTCGTTGACGCGCGGTCGAAAGTGTTGCCGGACCCCGCGGATGGTCGATGAGTCCAAATGAAGGGCAAAACAGAGTTGGTGAGATGATACAATACCAGATCAACGCGAAAATCACCCCCGGGCAGTTCGTTGACATTCTCGGGCGATCCGGTCTGGCGGAGCGTCGTCCGGTCGACGATGCGGCGTGCATCGCCGGAATGGTGGCCAACGGAAATCTCACGGTCACGGCGTGGAACGGAGAGGCCCTGGTGGGCATTGCCCGATCCGTTACGGATTTTCATTACTGCTGCTATCTCTCCGATCTTGCCGTTGACCGCGATTATCAGCGGCAGGGTATCGGCAGGGAACTGATTGCCAGGACCCAGGCGGAACTGGGGCGGCGCTGCACGATCATTTTACTCTCGGCCCCTAAAGCGGTCGATTATTATCCGCGCATCGGCCTGGAAAGGCATCCGCAGGCGTGGGTGCTGGAGCGGAAAAGGCAGATAAGTTAACAGAACATACATCGATGGAGAATTTTTATGATTCATGTCATTGCGTCGATTCGCGTGAAGGCGGGTGGAGTCCCTGCGTTTCTCGAGATATTCAAGGCAAACGTTCCCCGTGTGAAAAAAGAGCATGGGTGCATCGGCTACGTTCCGACCGTGGATGCGGACGCCGGGCTGCCGGCACAGAACCGGGACGAGGACCGGGTCACCATCATCGAGCAGTGGGCAAGCCTGGAAGCCCTTCACGCGCACCTGAAATCAGCTCACATGCTGGCTTATAGGGAGCAGGTCAAGGACCTCGTGAAGGGCGTTTCCCTCAATGTCCTCAAGGAGGCATAAATTGGCAGTGCGTTGGCGTCAAGGACCTGTCTCGTTTTGACTTAATACGCCTGCCGGCGCAAAGGGGTTAATCGCATCATGGAGGTTGCGCCTGACGGGTTTTCGCCTTCATCGGTTTACCCCGCTTTGGCGCTGCTCTTTCGGCTGCCGGTCCAGTGGCCGATGGCCCGGGCGATCTGGGCGCGGGCTTTTTCACGGTCGAAATAAGCGGCGGTTTCACTCATTCTGGAACGGCTGTAGGCCAGTTCAGCTTCCAGGTAGCGGGTGATGTTCGCCGATCCGCCCTCGTACTGGCGCTTGACCAGCTCATAGGTCTCCTTGGCCGTTTGTACATTGGACGCGGTCACTTTCAGCCGTTCCTGGGCTTCATTGAGGTTCAGGTAGGCTCTTTTGACGTCGAACTTGACGGCCAGCAGGGTCTTGCGGTCGGCGGCCATGGTTTCCTGCAGTTGGGACAGGGCATCGGCCCGGTCGCCTGCCGTGGCAAACCCGTCGAAGATCTTCCAGTTCAGGTAGAGACCGGCAGTCCAGTTGTCCCGGTTGGCGCTGTATTTCATGTCGGGGTCGTCGGCATAGTAGCGGGTCATGAAATCCACCTGGGGCAGGTAGCCGGCCCGGGAGGCATCCACGGCCATTTTTGACCGGCGCAGTTTTTCGCGGACGCTGGCCAGTTCGGGCCGATGGATCAGGGCGTAGTCCAGTGCTGAAAAAGGGTCTTCGGGGATATCGACGGCGTGGGCCTGCGCATCGATGACACCGAAAGGCACATCGGGCTCCACGCCAAGAATTTCTGCCAGAGCGGCCTTGGCCAGGCGCTGCCGGTTGCGACTCTGGACGAGAACTTCTTCGGTTTCCGCCATGCGCACCCGCAGGGAAAGCAAATCGGTTTTCAAGGCGCCGCCTGCTTGAAAACGGACCTCCATGATGCGCAGCTGGGAGCGGGTCGTTTCCACGGATTCTTCAGCCACGGTGGTGTAGTTGGCCGCGGCGAGGATATCGTAGTAGGCACCGATGGCCGTGGCCATGACCTGGTTTTCGATGCCGTCACGGTCCAGTTGAGAAATGGTCAGGCCGGTCTTGGCCATCTCCCGATTGAGTCCGTCTCTGCCGCCGTTGAACAGGTTGATGCCGGCGCTGACACCGCTTTCAAAATTGTCGAACCATCCCGGGTCGTTGAAATCGGTGCCCGGGGGCAGTTTGCGCTGGTCGATGGATTTGAACAGATAGGCCGACGGGGCATCCCCCTGAAGGTATTCGGAGTAGACACTGACCTGGGGATAGAAGGGGGCGGCTGATTTTTCCAGCATTGCCCGGGCCCGTTCGATGCGGGCGACTGCCATCAGCAGATCCGGGTTGTTGTCCCGGGCAATGTCGAGCACATCCTGCAATGTCAGGTTGCTGTTGACGGCACAGGTGGCCGGAGGCGTGTCGGCCGCCTGCGATCGGCCCAGATTGCAGGCCATTTCGGCATACTCGGTTTTGATGGTGTCGTAGCGGTAGACATCTTTCGATGCACATCCGATAACCGCTGCCGCGCACATCAGGGTGCAAACCAGCGTGGTCAGAAACGGGGAACGTGGCATTCCCTCCTCCTCCTCATGGTTGATGGTCGGGTATCTCGTTTCAATATCCAATAGAGCCCCATTTCGCTTTCAGGTTACTGACCTACTGCTCCCGTTGTCAAAAAAGAGCGGATGCCCAAAATTCTGCCCAGCGGCCGGATCATGATTTCTGGCATTGGTACATGTGGTTGTTTATCAGGGTGGAACCGCAGACTGAAAACCGGCGCTATCTCCCACGGTCAAGTACCGGTGCGAATCGACATGACTTGCCGTTGCAGCATTGCCCGGCATGATTCCATTCGGTTTATGATAGCGTTGCTGCCGGGCAGATGCAAGCCTGAATTGTGCCGGATGTAAGAGGAATTGGTGCGGTTGGACTGTCTTCTCTTAGCTCCTTTTAGGCACGAAGCGAAATGAAGGCATCGCATTAAAGCCTGGCGCCAAGTGGCATTATAGACGGGTTGCCCCGTGTTTTGTGTTGACGGATGCTTGTTTTTCTTTTTTAATGATAATGCGATATCCTGATTGTTCTCTTCCCTCTGATTTTCATTGAAATGGAAATGGCACCATTAGTCTGTTGCGCTGTTTCTCCGCCTGGCTCGTACCTTTCCGCTTTTTACCAAACAGCATGAAATCTTTCACTTGGGAGTTTCTATCCCATGAATGAAATCAATCGCGTTAACCTTCTCCCAAAGCAGTATGCTTTAAAAATTTGGCTACCGAACTACTCCCCCAAGAAGGCGAGACTTTTGAAGCAGACATTACCCCCTCTGAGATCGATGATCTTGCCGAGACCCTTTATTTAGGTGTGTGCAGTCATGATACAGCAATTTCATTTGTAGCAAGGTCGCTTTTGTTGCAACGAGGTCGTATCGTCCTTCAATCGATAGGTTGGGAAGCGGGAACAGGGTAAGGATAGGGATCATATTATTAGACCTGAAGGTAGTGCCTTCGTTTGATTCCCCCTTTTCGGTAGCTGCAAATAGTTGCATCGCTGATTAAGCTATTAGCCGCCATCCCATCAGAAAGGAGACAGAATGTTCGGAATTCTTTTCTTGGCTGCCAATCCGACCGAGACTAACCCGCTCAACCTTGGTGAAGAAATCCGCGATATTCGCCGAAAGATCCGGGCCGCTGCATTTCGGGAAATTCGAATCGAGCAGGAATGGGCGGTCAGCCCAACTGACCTAATCACCTACCTTCAGGAGCACCAACCAACGATCGTTCACTTTTCCGGGCATGGAACCGCGGTTGGTGAGATTGTACTCCAGAATTCTGACGGCACCAGCGTTCCTGTGGCCCCGGATATTCTCGATGATATTTTCAGGGTCTTGCAGGGCGACCTTAGGTGCGTTGTTTTTAATGCCTGTTTTTCAGAAGCGCAAGCCAAAGCTATTCGGCCCTTCGTGGATTGTGTCGTCGGCATGACGCGCGCAGTTCGTGATGACGCCGCCATTCAGTTTGCAGGATCTTTCTACGAGGCTTTGGCAAATGGCAGGACCATTCGGGAAGCATTTGAATTAGGACGCGCAATGATGCGCGTGATCGATAGAGATCAAGGAGCCCTGCCGGTGCTTCTGGAACGTTCACCAGGGGCAGCCGATACTCACGTTGTGATCAGGCCGGAGCTCATGTGTGAATTCCATGTGGATAAAGCACACAAGCCGTTGAGAAGCAAAGATGACAAGAAAGCCTTTGAGGTTCGGGCTTGGATCGGGAATGTTCCTTCCGATACCTTCTGTGTCGTATATCAGTTGGATGAATATCACGAGAAAGATGAGTTCAACACCGTCAGTCCTGACGAGCCAGACTTTGAGCTTTACTTTGACTGCCCTTATGACTTCGAGATCCGTGCAACCCTGTGGCGTTCGGGGCAAGATGGCATAGGACTACGCTCTAGAGTTGTTGATGCCCTTGTGCGGCGTTATGAGAAACACACTACACCATACGTCGAAAAAGCGATCGCGGCTATTAAAGAGAACATCGACTGATGTGGGACAAAAGGGATGGATCCCCAGACTACCTAAGACCAACTTGGTTCAACGCCGTTTGGAAGCGAAGGGGTTGAATGGCTTCGTCACAGCACGTCCCAGCCATTTATTGAAATAGGGATGAAAACCGGAAAAAACTTTTTCAGAACCGAGCACCGGTATTTGGATCGATTTATAAAGAGAGGATGTTTTGATGGCAGGAAAGGATTATGCTGGATTGGTGGGCATCTCCCGTTACCCGACCCTGGGGGACCTGCACGGGCATGAAAAAAGTCCCTGAGTCTTCGACATAGCTTTCAATGCGGATAAGGAGCAGGCTCAACCAGTGGTTCAAGCTGCTCGCGTTGCAGAATAGGGCGTTCCAAGATTGCACGGCGATCCTACCTTTAGCCTGGAGTTCGGCGGGGTGGCCGGCTGAACCATGATTTAATCCAAAGAAAGTTTAAATGAAATTAACTGCGTTAGGAACAGAAACATCGAAAGCTAAGGGAGGTGACTATGTTGAGAAGTGCAATTACCCTTGATGCCGGCATGACCCTGAGAGCCGCCATGGATGCATTGACCGGCTATCCGGATCAAACCGATCTGGTGATTCGACGGAGAGAGAGGCTGGAGATCTATTGGTACACCTTTCGAGTAGGAGACATCCGGAGTCTCGCGCGCTACAAACCGGAAAAGCTGGATGTATCCCTGAGAGAATCATTGGATCTTCATGAGGGAATGGCTTCAGGTACCTACGCTGTGGATGTGGATTCTCCAAAGAGTTACCAGGATGTCAGCGGGGTTCTGCTGGATGGAGAGGACGTTCTCGGAGTCCTCGAACCCGAACCCAAAGCGGCCGCTGTGCGTTCAACCCGCGGCGGCGGAGTTTCGGCAGCCGTGCACCAAGCGCTCCCATCCTCCTTCCCGAAAGAAGCAGCTCCCGCCAAAGCATCCACTCCGTTTTCCGCTTACCCGCGGCTGGAGGCTCCCGATAACGTCGCCCCAAAACAAAAGTTTGAGCTGATCATCGGCCTGTCCCTTGAGCAACAAGCGGGTGTTGCGGGAGGCAAGTTTACGCTGGTAACGGCAGAGGATGAATTCGACCTGATCGTTCAGGTTATGGCCCCGGAGTTCGAAGCCCCCAATGGTATCCGTCGTTTTTTACACGTGGATCGCACACAGCCGCAAAAAGCCGAGGCACGGGTAACACTCATTGCCCCAGCCACCGACGCAGAGCTGCTATTGAGTCATCTCGAGGTAGAGTTCACCTACGAGGGACATCTGCTTGCCAGGGCCTGGCGAGAGATTCGAGTGGTCTCCGTCGGCACAGCCCCTCCGGCGGAACCGGTGAAAACGACGACAACCGGTCTGGCTGTTGCCCCTGAGGTGGAAGCACCGGATCTTCAAGTCACGATCAACACGGGGATAGAAGAAACAAGTTTGGAATGGCTTTTTACTTCCCCTCTGGATGTTATGCTCCCCGAAGGCAAGGTTCTCACCACTTTGAAGGGAAAAAATGCTCAAAGTTTTGCCTTGAACGAGATCAAGACCGTCGCGGAAAAGGATGGGACCAAGTTCATCGATGAACAGATTCTGGGGATCGCCCGGCACATCTCGGATGTCATCCCTTTGGAGTTCTGGAACGTGCTGGACCAGGTCTGGAAACGCAGGAACGAAAAAAATGACGGACGGGCGCCGTCTCTGTTGGTGGTAAGCTCCGAAGCCTATATCCCATGGGAACTCGCCTCCACCGAAGAGGACTGGATCGATCCGGCCCTGATTGATCCGAACCGCCCTCCTCTTATGGGAGCTCAGCTGCGCGTGGGTCGTTGGATTCCACCTGGACCCAAACGTCCACGTGGAGTCCAACGACCGGCATTGCCTCCTGCCCACACCATAGAGATTGGTCGCATGGCGCTGGTCATCGGCGATTATTATGCGGAAAATGGGCAGCGCCCCCTCCCCCTGGCAAAGGAGGAGGGGAAAACTTTGGCGCTTCGCTACGAAACAGTCCCCCTGACGGCAACCGAAAACGACCTGAACCTCCTGCTCAGCGACACCTTGCAGAAAGGTGGTCAACCGGTAGCCGTCAGTTCGCTCCATTTCGCCTGTCATGGTGAAGTCGATCCCACCAATCACCGCTACAATGGCATCGTTCTGAGTGAAAAAGCCATTCGCCTTTCTCCCAACATCGTATCCGGGTCGAAAATCTGCCAGGACAAACAACCCTTCGTCTTCCTTAACGCCTGCCAACTGGGATTTTCGTCGGAGCTGCTGGCCGATTATGGCGGGATGGCCGGGGAGTTTCTACGGGCGGGGAGCAGAGGGTTCATGGCGCCCCTTTGGTCCATCGACGACCAGCTGGCTCATGACATCGCTATAAATTTTTACGAAAGAACCCTAGATGATGGAATCGAAGTTGGGGAGGTGATGCGGGACGTCCGTTCAAAGTTTGATCTAACACAAGACATCCCATCCTCTACGTTTGTCGCTTACATTTTTTATGGTCATCCCAGCCTAATTCTTCGGCGGCCCAGTACAGGCACCATAGGAGGTTAAAATGACGATTTTAGACGGCAGCGGAAAAATTATCGAACTGGCTCCTGGATATCGGATTTCGGCCCAAGGCCTAAAGGGTAGCGCAGTGGTACATGAGGGGGCACAAACCGGACGAAGCGGTGGTGGACTCGAGTTGGCAACTACCGCATTGGATGAGGCCCTTACGGCGGTCGGCATGAAGGAGGTCAAGTTGATTGAACTCGATGTCGCTGAAGTGAGGCCCCTGCCTGCAGAAACGCCGATCAGATCGACGCAGGGCGAGGATGCTCTGATACTAGAAGTTCCCGACCTTGGAGCCACTGTCGGGCAGGTTGTGTTGGCCGTCGATGAAGAAGGGGTTGTCACCTGGAACTTTCCCCTCGACACGACGGGCCAACCAGAATCCTCGGCGACGCGTGGTGCGGGGGGCTATAAACGGTTTGTCATACGAAGAGCGGTCCCGCCCGTTCCACCTCCGTCCGAAGGGACCAAACGAGGCCTGATCGGTCGCCTGGGTCGCAAACTCCTCAAAGTGATCGTCTTCCCGCTGATCGACCCGGTGCTTGGATCAATCTCCGACTATTTTGCCGGGCGCTGGGAAGCCAAGAACCGTCCTTACGGTTTAAGGCATTTTACTCCAGATAATTACCAAAACCCACAAGGGCCCCCTTTAACGGCTGGCGACCTGAACCTGTGGGCTGGAAACCGTTGCCTGCTCTTCGTGCATGGGACCTTCAGCACCTCCCATGGCGGCTTTGGCGGGATCCCTTACGAGACCATGAAAAAGCTTCATCAGGGGTACCAGGGACGCGTTTTCGCCTTCAACCATTTTTCCCTTTCGGAGGATCCCAACCAGAATGCCGAATGGTTTCAAAAGCAGATGCCACCGGGTGCCACGATGGATGCAGACATCATTTGCCATAGCAGAGGGGGGCTTGTCTCCCGAACTCTGGCCCAGAAGGTATCGGGCCTTCGCGTCGGCAAGCTCATCTTTGTGGCTGCACCTAACATGGGGACCCCCCTTGCTGACCCGAAACACATGGTTGATTTTATTGACCGTTACACCAGCATCTTGAATCTGGCTCCGTCAGGCCCTCTTTCTGTGGTTGCGGAGGTGCTCGAAGGGGTTGCGGTGCTTGTTAAAATACTGGGAAGCGCCTCGCTTAAAGGACTTGACGGTCTGGCCGCAATGAATCCGAAAGGCCAGTTTCTGGCCCAACTTCAACGAGAACCGTTTAAGGTTTCCCAGCCGTTTGCGGTAACCTCTAATTTTGAACCCAAGGGGAGCCTTCGCGAACTGGTTAAGCAAGTGGTGGTCGATCAAGTAATGGACCGCGTCTTTGCCGAGGCGCCCAACGACCTGGTCGTGCCTACTTCCGGAGTTGCGGGTGCCGAGGGAATCCCCGGGTTTCCCATCCCTGCGGAAAAGACACTGCAGTTCGCAAGCGATCAGGGAGTGACTCATACGACCTATTTTCGACATCCGGAGACGTCGAAGACCCTTCTTCAATGGCTGCTCTAACAGGTGCTTGTATGTTTACGCATTGACCTACCATGCGTAAACGCATGCGATGGTAGGCAAATCGACGACCTCTGCATTGTGGGCACACCTGCTGGCAGAAGCTTGCCTGGCGGCCTGCCAGGATGAAAAGGCCGGCGAGACGCTCAAGATTGCCGGCATCGGTTTTTTCCAGAATACAGGCGTGGCACTCGACCCGAATCCAGAGGGGGAAATGCTGCCTGCGGCGGCCGCACGGTGCTGCCCGACCAGAACCTATCTCAAAAATAGTCTGAGTGGCCACGGCGGCGTTATGAAACGGCTCAAAATGCGCACATACCACATGTATGCTGCGCTTTTTCGCCGTTGCATGCCTTTCCCGGAACCCTGATCCTTATTTTTGGGGTAGGTTCTATTGTTTTGTCAAATCCGGCGGAACACAAAGGGGAAAGAAGCGTCTCCTTTCGGTGGATATGCGCCATCTCGGATTTTCGTGTACATAGGTTGAGTATTCACCAGGGTATCTGGCTGATCACTCCCGATATCGGCATTGCCGCCGACCGAAAACAAGCATCAATATTTTTGAAGTTTTTTGAGTGACGCGGCCGTTATATTGTCCGTCGAATAAAGGCGCCGGTCACCGGCGGGGTTTTGTCAGAGCGCATTGTTGGCCAGGGCCGCCTTGGCCAGGTTGCCAACGGTGGTTTCCATAATCTGCATCTGCCGGTAGAGCCGAAGGGGTGCCGTATCGGACAATCTGGTTCTAATTAGCGGGCGCATGGTGTCGTTCAGGATGGGGGCGGCCGCCCAAATCGCCGTTCCACGAAGGTAAGGGTCGGGCGAATCGAAAAACGCGGTCAGAAAAGGGGTCGCCGGTTTGGCCAGCAGCGGCCGGGCATGGGCCAAGCGCCCCACGCCCCACAGGGATCCCCGCTGGAGCAATTCGTGTTCGAGGAAATTGCCATCCGGATTGATATAGGAAATCAGGATGGAGGCAAACTCGCCCGCCAGACCGGCATGGACGGCGGTGATTTCACCCATGGCTTCGGGTGATCCCCAGCCGATGCCGCCGGACTCGTCGTTCAGGTTCCACATGAGCCGGCGCATCACCACCCGCGCCGATTCCATGGCGGAGTCGGCCATATGGCCAACCACCGCACCCATGGCCGTTACGGCCCGCCAGCGGATTGCTTCGTCTCCCGAATAAAATAGAGAGAAGAGGGGATTCACTGCCTGGCGACCGGGGATCGACCGGATGGTTTCCAGGGCGTTTTGGAAATCGTCCTGCCTGAGCAGTTGCCCGATGCGGGCTTTGAGTTCACGGTTGCCCATGATTTCATCCCTAAAAGGAGATGACCTCGAAGCCTTCTTCCATATAGCGGGACATGGAGGGGTGGCCGGACATGTCGTCCAGCAGGGACAGGCCCTGATTGACGGCTTCATCCGCGGTGCCCATTTTGAGGGCGCACCCCTTGCACACCCCTTCCACGATGCCCTGGGATTTGGCTTTCTCCCACAGCGTGTGAAGGGGATTTTCCTGTTGGGCCAGTTTGGGCAGCAGGGCGGTGGCCGCTCCCTCCACGATGATACGGCCGTCCATACCCTTTGCCTTCATGTCCAGCCCGTTGAGCAGTACATGGATGAAACAGACCGGGTCCCCGTTAAAAACGAAAAGTGCTGCTTTTCTCATTTTTCCTCACTATTTTGCTCTTCCCAGCTGATGCTGTCTTCAGGGCAGTATTTGATGGCCTCGTTCACCGTTTCTTCGGGATAGGCGGCCAATTCGATGACTTCGATGTATCCAGCATCGTTTTCGCGGAACACTTCCGGGCAGACGGCCACACAGCCCATGCACAGTGTGCACGTGCCGATATCGACGACGGGTATTTTCATAAAACACTCTTTTGAACATCCAACGTTGAACTTCGAATATTTTGCCCGCTTCGCACGGTCAGCTTATAAAAATAGTCAGCATGCCTTAGTCGGCATTCGACGGTGGACGATCGATATTCACAGTAGTTTGGCGTTTACGGCTTCACCGATTTTTTTGCCGTACTCGATGCAGGCGTCGATACCGGCGCCATCGGGAACGTATTGAAGCCGGGGACCCGGTTCGATCATCGTGAATTTCATGGCCTCCAGTTCCGCCGTTACCAGCTTCACCGATTCGCCGCTCCAGCCGTAGGAGCCAAAGGCGCCGCCGATCCGGTTTTCCGGTTTGAGCCCCTTCATGTAAACCAGTACATCGGCTACCGTGGGGAACATCTGGTTGTTCAGGGTGGGCGAACCCACAACCACGGCCGCCGCATCCAGTACATCGGTCATGATGTCGCTGCGGTGGGAACTGCGAATGTGGATAGGCTTGACCTTGACGCCGGTGAGTGAGATGCCCTCGGCGATGGCGTTGGCCATGGCCTCGGTGCTTTTCCACATGGTGTCATAGACGACCACCGCCTTCTTTTCCAGTTCCTGCCGGCTCCATCTGAGGTAGGCGTCGATAATTTTGCCGGGGTCTTGGCGCCAGATAACGCCGTGGTCCGGACAGATCATGTCGATCTGAAGGCCCGAGGCCACCACTTTTTCGACCAGATTCAGAATGCGGGGCGCGTAAAGCAAAAGGATGTTGGCAAAATATTTCTTGGCCTGGACCATGAGGTCCGTGCCGGCCTGGTCGTCGAATTTGTCGAACCCCGCGTAGTGCTGACCGAACCCATCGCTGGAAAAGAGGATGTGCTCCTCCTTCAGGTAGGTGAACATGCTGTCCGGCCAGTGGATCATGCGGGTTTCCATGAAGGTCAGGGTGCGCTTTCCCAGGCAGAGCTCCTCACCCTCCGCGACGGGGTGATAGTTCCAGGCGTTGGGGAAATGGCTGGCCAGGTTTTTTGCGCCCATCTTGGAGCAGTAAAGCGGTTTGTCCTCGCCCACCCGGTGCATGATGCGCGGCAATGCCCCCGAGTGGTCCATCTCGGTATGATTGCTGACCACCACGTCGATCTTTTTCGGATCGATGATCTGGGAGATATTGCCGATCAGCTGGTCGGCAAAGGGGGCTTTCACCGTGTCGATGAGAGCGATCTTCTCGTCCATGACCAGATAGGCGTTGTAGCTGGTTCCACGATCGGTGGAGTAGCCGTGAAAATCTCTGATATTCCAGTCGATGACGCCAACATCATAGATGCCGTCTGCAATTTTAGTCGGTTTCATGTGCGGTTTCCTGTTGCCGTTATTATCTGCCCATCCTGGGCGGCTTTGTGGTTCAGCGCCGGTCGAGATCGCCAAACAGGCCGGGTCGACCGGGTGTTCTCATTCTACAGGGGTTGATCCATAATCGAGATGCCCTTTTCCCATGAACAGAAAAAGGGCATCCGGAACCAGTCGCAAAAAAAAGAACGCTTCGCAAGGACCGAGAGGATTATTCTTCCTTTTCGAAATCGTCTTTACTCGCTCCGCACACCGGGCACTCCCAGTCGCCGGGAACATCTTCCCACTTGGTGCCGGGAGCCACGCCATTGTCGGGGTCGCCTGCTTCGGGGTCATAAACATAGCCGCAAAGCGTACATACATACCTGTCCATTGTTACCTCCGTAAGTTATGCGTTATGGTTAAGAGTGTCGCCATGGATGAAGCATTCATGTTAAAAAAGGGTGTCTCTTTCTACCATGAAGAACCTGGCGGTGTCTAATCGAAATTGAGGGCGATTATCCAAGCGGCTTGAACATTTTTTTCCCGGCACCGCAGATGGGGCACTTCCAGTCGTCGGGCAGATCGTCAAATGACGTTCCCTTGGCGATCTTGCCTTTGCGGTCGCCCTTATCGGGGTTGTAGATATAACCGCAGGTGGCGGTCTGACACTGGTACATTTCATGAGGCTCGGCCATTCCTGACTCCTTTGCTTTCGATATCGGTTTATTTTATCAATGGCATCAGCGTGTCGATATGCGCTTCGATTTCAAGACGCAGCCGGTCCATGGCTGCATCATCGGATGAAACCGGGTCGGGCAGGGACCAGCGCACCACATTTTTACCCGGGACCGGCATCTCATCGACACCGTTGCCGATGGCGATCGTCAGATCGGGCGTGGTGCCGTATAAGGCCTGTTCAACGTTCCGGGGGGTGCGGTAGCCCATGTCCGCACCGATGCGTTGCATGGCCCGGATCATCGGCTCATGCAGCGCATCCCCCGGAGAACACCCCCCAAAACCGGTGCGGATCCTGTCACCGTAGCGCTGCTGGGCCATGGCGGCTGCCATGGGTGCCCGGCAGGCGCCCGTCGGTGAGATGAAAAGGACTTTTTTACGGTTGACCAGGGGAAGAACGGTTTTTTGGAGGGTCTGGTCAATGTCCGCGGCCAGGCCTTCATGCTGGCGGATGGCGCCCTTGGATTCAACGCCCCGGTAGGTCAGTGCGTGGCTGAACTGCGCGTCGATGGCATCGAAAAAGTACTTGGCGGTCAGGTGGATGCCGTCGAACAGCTGGCGCCCCTGTGATGCCGCAACGCTGAACAGCAGCCCTTTCCGGGTGGCCGCCAACGGATCCTTCAATTTATACACGTATTTTCGTGACCACAGGGTCTGGCAGCGGTCGATAAGCACTTTGAGCTGGGCGGAGATGCCGTAAAAAAATACCGGGGTCGCAGCCACCACCAGATCCGCTTCCCGCAGCAGGCCGAATATTTCCGTTGACATGGGATCGTCGGCGATGACGCAGGTGCCGTGCGTTTCACAGTACCCGCAGCCCTTGCAGGGGACGATCCCGGCCCGGGCCACCTGGATGGTTTTAACGGCCGCGCCCGCCTGGGCGGCTTTTTCCAGAAAAGCCGCCAGAAAGGTGTCGGTATTGCCGCCTTTGCGGGGGCTGCCCTGAAGTCCTAAGATCAGCATGGATCAATACATTTCCTCATGGGCCAGGTCATCGTCGGTCACCTTGACGCTGAACAGTTTGTAGGCCCAGATCTGGTAAGCCAGCACCACGGGCACGAAAAGCAGCACCACGATGAGCATGATTTTAAGGGTCAGGGGGCTGGACGAGGCGTTGAAGGCCGACAGGCTGTAAGTGGCATCGATGCTGGAAGGGAACAGGTTGGGAAACAGCCCGATAACCCCGAAGAACGTGCAGGACACGATGGTGGCCGCCGAAGCCAGCCAGGCCTTGAAAAAGGCTTTCTGCATCAGAAAGACCTTGATGCCCACGATCGCGGCGACGGAGATAGCCGGTACCAGAAACAGGACCGGGTGAGCCAGGTAATTGTCGTACAGCGGCGTGAATATGTAAGTTGCCGCCAAAAAGACCACCGCTACGCCGGTGAGCACCGGCCATAGCTTGCCGGCCAGGCTTTCGGCCCGTTGGGCCAGGCTGCCGTCGGTACGGACGGTGAGCCACAGGGCGCCGTGGACCAGAAAAAGGCACAGAAAGAGCAGGCCCCCCAACAGGCCGTATGGGTTGAGCAGGGTGAACAGGTTGCCCAGGTAGACGCCGTTCTGGTCAATGGGTATTCCCTTGAAAATGTTTGCAAAGGCCACACCGAACAGTAAGGCCGGCAGGAAACTGCCTATAAAAATACAGGCGTCCCACACCTTTTTCCAGGCGGGGCTGTCCACTTTGTTGCGGAACTCAAAGGAGACGCCGCGCAGGATCAGGGCGAAAAGAATCAGCATCAACGCCGAGTACAAGGACGAGAACATCACCGCGTAGACCAGGGGAAAGGCGGCGAAGGTAACGCCGCCGGCGGTGAGCAGCCACACCTCGTTGCCGTCCCACAGCGGCCCCATGGCGTGGATCATCATGTGTTTGTCGCGTTCCGATCTGCCCAGGAAGGGATACAGCGAACCGATCCCCAGATCGAAGCCGTCCGTCATGAAAAAGACGGCCCAAAGCAGGCCCCAGAGAAAAAACCATACGGATTGTAATACCATTATGACCCCCGTGTTTCGTTTTATTTGGTCAACTTCTGTCGCAACCCATTATTCGTTTTCAGTGGCCGGTTGAGGGCCTTTTTTGGCGAAGTCGGCAATCAGGTAAAAACCGACGATTCCCAGCAGGCCGTACACCAGAATGAAGCCTGACAGGCTCGTCATCACCTGGGATGCCGCCACCGGAGACGAGGCATGGGCGGTTTTCAGCAGGCCGTAAACAATCCAGGGCTGACGGCCCACTTCGGCCAGCACCCATCCCATCTCGATGGCCAGGTAGGGCAGCGGGATGGCAAAAAGCATGACCCATAGGTACCAGCGGGATTCAAGCAGACGGCTTTTTAAAAACAGTCCGACGATGGTGAGCAGGGGGAAGAGGGTGCCTAACGCCACCATGGTCCGGAACGAAATGAAGGTCGGCAGGACCGGTGGCCGTTCATCCTTGGGAATGTCCTTCAGTCCGATCACCGCCGCATTGACGTCGTGATGTCCCAAGAAGCTCAGGGCGCCGGGCAGCCGGCCGATTTCGATTGCATTGCGTTCGTTCTTTTCGTCAGGAACGGCGAACATGACGATGGGGGCCCGGGTCTGGGTCTCCCAGTGAGATTCCATGGCGGCCAGTTTGGCCGGCTGCGTCCGGGTGACGTGAACGGCGTGCATGTCACCGGTGACGGCCACCACGAGGGAGGAGACCAGGCCAACCACCAGGCCGATATTGAAGGAGCGGGTGAAAAATTCGACATGTTGTTTTTTAAGCAGGTGCCAGGCGCTGATACCCATCATGAAAAAGGCGGCCAGAATGAATGCGGAGGGGACGGTATGGACGATTTCCAGCAGGCCGAATTTATTGGTGATCACGGCCAGAAAGTCGGTCAGTTCCGCCCGGCCGTCGCGGATGGTGAATCCCACCGGCTGCTGCATCCACCCGTTGGCCAGGAGAATCCAGACAGCCGAAACGTTGCCGGCGGCGGCTACCAGCCACATAACCGTGGCGTGGGCTTTTTTGGACAGTTTTTTCCATCCGAATATCCAGATGCCGATGAAGGTGGATTCCAGGAAGAATGCCACGGACGCTTCGATGGCCAGGAGCGACCCGAAGACGTCACCTACGTAGGCGGAGTAGCGCGACCAGTTGGTGCCGAACTGGAACTCCAGGGTGATGCCGGTGACCACCCCCAGGGCAAAATTGATCAGAAAGAGTTTGCCCCAGAATTTGGTCATGCGCAGGTAGGTTTCATCCCCGGTCCGCACATATTGGGTCTCCATGTATGCCACCAGAACAGAAAGCCCCAGGGTCAGGGGGACGAACAGAAAGTGGAACATGGTGGCAGCGGCAAACTGGAGCCGGGATAACATGACAACGTCCATACCCATTCCTCCTTGAACAGAAGCCGGCAGCCAACCGACCGGGTCGGCTGCCCTCTATACATGTTGGTTATTGATTGTGTTCCTTCCGGCGGTTCCAGACCCCCCGGGCGCATCTCCGGCGAAACAGCTAAACCCTAGTGGGGGGGACCCATGGGGGTGCAGGTCGAATGGGGCGGCAAACGATGCCTTTGGGGGCCGGTTATACGCCCCCATCCAGGGTGCACTGGGTAAAGTCGATGGATTTGCCGCATTTCCCACAGGTGTGGTTCTTTTTGAACTCGTCGGAAAAGATCTCCTTGCTCTCACCGCATTCAGGGCACTTGCAGATAAAGGATTTCAGGTTTTTGAAGCTCTCATAGCCGGGGCAATGTTGGGGTGTGGACATAGCAGCCTCCTTTTATTTTCAGGATTGGTGTGTTTTCATAAAGCGATGGGTGCTCCGCGTCAGGCGAATTTTTCGGCAATCTCCCTGCCGTAATCCTGGGCCATTTTCATGCCGCCGCCCAGATTGGCCGACTTGAGCCGCAACGGCACGCTCACCATATTCATCTTGAAGATGTTTTTCATGGTGTCGAAGATGCGGTCCGGAGCTTCGCCGCTCCATCCAAAGGCGCCGAAGGCTCCACCCACCTTGCCTTCGAGTTCCGCTTTTTCGGCCATGAACAGCAGGGTCTTCATCCCTTGAACCATCTCCCCGTGGTAGGTGGGAGAGCCGAGGACCACGGCATCATACCCCTTCAGATCCTCCTCTTTTTTAATGTCGGTCACTTTCACAACTTCCGCCTCATGGCCGGAGAAACGAATCCCTTCGGCGATGAGGTCGCCGATTTTTTCAGTTTCACCCGTGCGGGTGGCATACACAATAAGCGTTTTAGCCATTTCCTGCTCCCTTCGGTCCTATTTGATTCTGGGATCCTTGCCTTCGTACTGGCAGTCGGGCGTGTAACAGGTGTTGTCCAGAAAATCACATTTTTCCTTGCATGACGGACATTTCTCAGGCGGCCTGTCTGCCTGCAGCTCATATCCGCAGTTTCCGCATTTCCAGCTACCCATGAGGCACCTCCTTGTGGATGTTGATCATGTGGCCGGTATCCGCAAAAAAGGGCTATTTAACGGGCACGGGTCACATGCAGTCCCTGCCGGATGAGCCGGACTGGGATTCGGGGTTAACCGGAGACGGCGGCCGCGGTGGGCCCCCGTCTTCCGATTTTTTAAAGTCGAGACCTTTAGGCTTTCCACAACCCGTGAAGGTTGCAGTATTCTCGGGCTGAAACCGATGCCGCATCGATTTTGAAAACGGCTTCGGGTTTCTGGCCCGGGTTGAGAAACTGGAAGTAGGATTTGCCGTCTGCCATCAGCTCGACCCATTGAATCCAGTGCTTCTCTTCCATGGGGTGGGGAACACCGCCCACTTTCACTTTGTATCCGCCGTCGATCTTTTCGATGACCGGCACGTGCTTCTCCTTGGCCGCATCAACGGTGTTTGCCGTCAGTTTCTTCATGGGCTGCCCGCAGCACACCAGCTCGCCACCGCCGCCGGCAAGCACCTCAACGATATTTCCACAAAGATCGCACTTGTAAACCTCATATCTCTCAGCCATTTTTTTCTCCCTATCGCTTCGTTAAACGGTTGATAAAGGGGTGGTGTCGTTTACCAGTTCTCACCCAGAATTTCAAAATGGGCCTGGGGATGCGCGCAGGCCGGGCACATTTCGGGGGGTTCGGTGCCTTCAAAAAGATAGCCGCAGTTCCGGCAGCGCCAGGTGACGCTTTGCTCTCTTTTGAACACCCGCCCGGCTTCGATGTTGGCTTTAAGGTCCAGATAACGTTTTTCGTGCTGCTTTTCAGCCACGGCAATGGCCTCGAAGATGAATGCCACGTGATCCAGGCCCTCTTTGCGCGCGACTTGGGCAAAACCGGGATACATGGTGGTCCACTCGTAGTTCTCTCCGCCGGCCGCTTCTTTGAGGTTCTCGACGGTGGTGCCGATCACGCCGGCCGGAAATGCGCCGGTGATTTCCACTTCTCCCCCTTCCAGCAGTTTGAACAGCCGTTTGGCATGCTCTTTCTCCTGATTGGCGGTCTCTTCGAAGATGTCGGCAATCTGTACAAAACCTTCTTTTTTGGCCTGCTTGGTGAAATAGGTGTAGCGATTTCTCGCCTGAGATTCTCCGGAAAAAGCCGTCAAAATGTTTTTTTCCGTTTGCGTTCCTTTGATCGATGCCACGCGTGTTCCTCCTTTTACGATGTTAAGGGTTTTTCATATGGACGATAGTGACCGTCAGCAACTTTCATCCCACCAGCCTTTGGCGATGTGCTTGATTTTTTCCGCTTCGGCCAGTTGTTTGATTTTGTAGCCCGAGTCGCGAAGCATGCCGTAAAGAATGCCGCAGCCGGTGTCCTCGCGGTCGTCGTCGCCATCGTTGGCCAGCTTGATCATGCGTTCTGCCAGCAGCATAACTTGTCTGAGATTGTGGTCACACGGTTTCACGGATTGATGCTCTCCGAAGGGGTTGGGTGCCGCCGGTCGTTCAGGCAGAGCCGACAGCATCACTACAGAGAATATCAAGATGCGTGCCAAAGTATTGGTGATGGCTAAAATGCGAACCAACTTAAGGAGAATATTAATAAAATAAAGTTTCTTACGTCCACGGGACGGCGATCCGGACGGCCCTGCCTGCTACATTGGAAACCGGTGCGGTGAATGAGGCTGCCTGTTTTTCTTGCGATTACCAAGGGAATGGTCCCTGATTCAAGGTCTCATGTTTTTTATGATACATAATCGTCTCGCAAGACAGGACGTATGGGACGCTTTGGTCGGTCATGGGTCACTGAATTGCCTGTAACGCATCCACGATGTCCTTCAGGTCGGGGCGTCGATTGATATCGGAAACCATTATGTTGCGGATGATTCCGGCTTTGTCGATAATGAACAGAGCTCGTTCGGCTGTTCCGTCCGTGCGCAACACACCAAACCGCTGGGCCGCCCCACCGTGGGGCCAGAAGTCCGACAGCACGGGAAACCAGAGCCCGCCCATCTGCCGGGTCCAGGCATACAGGGTGGGCAGATTGTCGACGGTGATGCCCAACAGGATCGCATCGTGCTGCTTGAAGATATCTCCGGCAATATTGTAGCCGGGCCATTGATCCGAACAGACCGGCGTCCACGCCGCAGGGACAAAAGATATCACGACGTTGCGGGTTCCCCGGTATTGCGCCAGGGAAATGATTTCACCAGTCAGGGACGGCAGGGAAAAGGGCGGGGCCGGATCACCGACCTTGACCTTCAGCACACTGTCCACCGGCTTGAGGGGCCCGGGGTCGTAGATCATAGTGGTGATTGATTGATTCTGGGCGATGCACGGGCCAGGAGCGACTACGGCCAGCAGCATGGCGGCACAAGCCATCATCTGCATCAGCGGCTTTGAAGGGTTCATCAGCTTCACCGTTTCATTAATTTAAGTTGAGGGTTCTCAATTTCCCCAAACGGCTTGCCCAACCGGCGGTGTGAGACCGCCAGGGCAAGGCCTGCTGTCCGCCAGACTCGAAAATTGCTCAATCCAGACTTAAAAATCCGTTCAGGCGGTTCGTGAAGGCTTCCAGCTTGTCCATGGTGCCGGCACCGGTCCACAAGACCCGCCCCTTGTCGTTGGGTCCAATGGAGGCGATAATGAAAAACGGGGTGCGAACCTCTCCCACGGATTTGTGGATAATAAAGTCTTCGTCAGGGAACAGGGGAAACGCGATCTGATAGTGTTTGCGAAAATGGTCGACTTCATAGGCGGAATTGCCGACTCCGATCCCGATCATTTTTACCCGGCCCCGCAAGGTCTCCGACGCTTCGATGGCCTGATACAGGCGGTTGACGGCCGGCGCCTCACGCTGGCAGTGGGGGCAGTACATGCTGAAAATCTCGATGACGAGCAGTTGGCCGGTGATCGTCCTGGGATCGAATCTGCCCTCTTCGGACAGTCCCAGATAGGCGCGCTGGTCGGGTGTCTCGGGAGCGTCCAGGCGAATATCCACCAGCAGGTCTCCGGCTGCCGGTGCCTTCTCCGCCGATGTCGCCATACCGGGCGGGGCCAACAGGAGCAGAACGACCGTCAACCGCAGGCAAAAGGTTTTCATGGCATTGCCTTTCCGTTTATCAGACTAAAACCGTGCGTTGGGGACTTCCTTTGCCTTGTCCTGCCCGGGCATATAACTTTTTCCAACTCCACGCTGACAGGATGCGAAGGGTCACCGTCTGGTGTTCGGCAGGGTGGTGATGCGTATCAGGTGCGAATGTGGCACACTGGTGTCTCATGCAACAGCCGAAACACCGCAAACAGAGGAAGGTCAAGGGAAGCTCTACAGCCAGTCAGCAGAGGGAGCTTCCCCTTTTTAACCGATAGACCGCGGCAACCGTCTACTTGGTGGCGATGAGGCGGCGGCTGAGCAGGTTGATGTGCGACATCTCTTCCTTGATAATGCCGTCCAGCCGGGACTGGCCCAGGCTTTCCGGAACCAGGTCTTTCATCCCCAGGTAAAAAACAATGGAGTCTTTTTCAGCCAGGATGGCGGCCTTCAGGATCGCCTTCAAAGATGTGGTATCGATCTCTTTTTCGAAAAAGATGCGGGTGTCGGCCAGCGCCTTGAGGTACGATGCCGCTTCGCCCCCCGGGTCAAATACGGTCGATTTTTTCTCCGCTTCGGTGAGCTTTTTTCTCATGGCGGAAAAGGTCTTTTCGTGGCTGTCTTCCATGACCGCCAGGTCCGTGAGAAATTTTTTGGCGTCCGGGTCTTTTATATCAGCGGCGGCTTTCCGGTAAAAGACGGCGCCATTTCTTTCAATCTGCTCGGCCATTTCAAATACATCATCCGCATTAAAATCGTAGCTCATGATTGGATCTGCCTTTCTTTCCAGACGTGAGGGGTGTCTCAAAATGGGTATTTACCAGAATCGTTTATGTCCGATACATGCCCCCTTCACCGGTGCGCTGTCAACCTAAAAAATGCATGAAACGCCTTGCGGATCAGGCCTTTTCTTCATTCAGGCGGCACTCATCATCCCACTCGGGGCAGGCGCTTTTGCGTTCGGCTTCAAATTTGAGCATGCATTCACCGCATTCCAGTTCAATGTTCGGCGTATCCCCATAGCGCGCCTTGATCTCTTCTTTGGACAACACCTGCGCAAAGCTGCACCCGCACTGGGGGCAGGCGGATTTGACGTGGTAGCGTTTATGACCCATGGATAGCCTCCCGATGATTTGAAGTTTGTGAAAAATGCCTTATTGTTGGATAACAAAAGCAATATTAATGCCATTGGGCGTTGTATGTTTTCTGCCTTGGCATGTTTATTGATTATGCTGAATATACAGCATACCGTCGTTAGTCGCTCCGGGTCAATACTCCCGGACCAGACCCGTTCGACATTTACCTATACCACCCAAGGAGGACCCTATGGCTCAAACCGCATTCAAAGGATCACCCGTTCAATTGTCCGGCGATCTTCCCCGGCGGGGGACGGCTGCTCCGGATTTTACCTTGACCCGCACCGACCTGTCCGATGTGTCGCTGAAGGACTATGCCGGCAAAACGGTTGTTCTCAACATTTTCCCCAGTATCGATACACCGACATGCGCCATGTCGGTGAGGAAATTCAACAGCGAGATCGGCAACACCGACAACGCCGTAGTGCTGTGCATATCGGCCGATCTTCCCTTTGCCCACGCGCGGTTCTGCGGGGCCGAAGGACTGGATCACGTGGTCTCCGCATCTACTTTTCGCAGCCCCGGTTTCGGCGATGCTTACGGCATGCGCATCACCGGCGGGCCGCTGGCCGGTCTCATGGCGCGGGCGGTGGTGGTGATCGACGGAAAGGGGAAGGTGGTCTATACGCAGCTGGTGGATGAGATCTCCCAGGAACCGGATTACGACAAGGCCATGGCCTGCCTGTCCAGTGAAGACGTCATGCAGGCCTGTAAGGCCAGTTTTACGGCGGAACATTCCCGGAGCATGGACGATGACGGTCCCTGCGATGACGGCCGTGCCGGTGGATGAGACCGTCCCCAGTCGCCCATTTTGGCCTAAATCTGCATTGAGCGGTGGTTTCAATCCTCGACAACCATAACAGCCCGGGAGGGTTCATGCCTTCATATACCGGAATCAATCACCTGGCCATGGCCACCGGTGACATGGACGGCACCATCCGTTTCTGGCGCGATCTTCTGGGGATGCGGCTGGTGGCCGGCCTGGGCGGCAAAGGCTACCGGCATTATTTTTTCGAGATTTCCGAGTGTGACATGATTGCTTTTTTTGAATGGCCCGATGTACAGAAAATACCTGAAAAGGATCACGGCGTACCGGTGAAGGGACCTTTTGCTTTCGACCACATCGCTTTTGGCGTCGAGGGCGAGGATGACCTGTGGGACTTGAAAGACCGTCTGGAAGCCGCCGGATTCTGGGTGTCGGAAGTGATCGATCACGGATTTATCCACTCCATCTACACTTTTGATCCCAACACCATCCCTATTGAGTTCAGCTCACCGGTGGCCGGGGTGGATCTGCATCGGCAGCCGAGGATGCTGGACCGGCATCCGGGACGAATTGCCCTTGAAGGACCGGATCCGCAGCCGGGAAATTGGCCGGCGGTCGAACGAGCCACCCCCGGCGACCAGCGGATGGTATTCCCCGGTGAAGGCACGGTGTTTGCCGGTGGAACGGAATCGGTGGATTAGAAGATGTCTGGTTGTTCACGGCAACGATGGACCCCGTTAAGGAGGGGCGATGGCAAATGAGCGTGTGCTGATAAGATGCCGCAGCTGCGGCACCCGAAACCGGATTCCCACAGCAAAACTGCAGGACGGTCCCCGCTGCGGTCGATGTAAAAAACCCTTCCCTCCCATCCCGGTCAACAGGCGACCGGTGATAGTGACCGATCGCACCTTTGCCGACGAAGTGATTGCCAGCCCCCTGCCCGTACTGCTGGATTGCTGGGCGGCCTGGTGTGCCCCTTGCGGAGCCATGGCCCCGGTTTTGGACGACCTGGCAAGGGATTACGCGGGCCGATTGAAAGTCGCCAAGCTCAACGTGGATCAGAACCCGATGACTGCCAGCCGCTACAATGTCATGAGCCTGCCGATGCTGCTGTTTTTCAGGGATGGAAAGATTGTGGATTCGGCTGCCGGCGCCTTACCGAGACTGGAGATCGAGCGCCATCTGTGGCGTTTTCTGAATAGTTAGCGTCCGCCCAATGCCAAAGGAGTTGAAATGAAGATTGCCATCACCGGGGCATCGGGATTCGTGGGAACGGCGTTGACCCGCTTGCTGCTGGACGCCGGGCATGGGGTGACCGGGCTGGGAACATCCACCTCCCATCCCCTGCAGTCGGTTGCGCATTTCACCTGGGTCAGCGCGGACACCACCCTTGCCGGAACGTGGCAGACGGCGGTGAGCCAGGCTGATGCCGTGGTCAACCTGGCCGGACGCACTATTTTCAAACGCTGGTCCCGGGCCTATAAAGCGCGGATCGTCGACAGCCGCATCCTCACCACCCGCAACATCGTCAGCGCCATGGACGGTGAGGGCAAGATCCTGATCAGCGCCTCGGCTGTCGGCTTCTATGGCAGCCGGGGTGACCAACCGCTCACCGAGCACTCGACCCCTGGAACCGATTTTCTGGCAGGTCTGTCCGTGGACTGGGAAGAAGCCGCACTGGAAGCAGAAAAGCAGGGTGTCCGGGTCGCCATCATGCGTTTCGGCGTGGTGCTGGGTGCCGGCGGCGGTGCCCTGGCACAGATGCTGCCGGCCTTTCGCATGTTTGCCGGCGGACCTTTGGGAAGCGGCCGGCAGTGGTTCTCATGGATTCACATGGCCGATCTTCTCGCTGCGATTCAATTTCTCCTCGATCGGGAAAATGCGCGGGGACCCTATAATTGTTGTGCGCCGGGGGCGGTCCGCCAAAAGGATTTCGCCCGGGCCCTGGGTGCTGCGCTGGGCCGGCCGGCCGTGGTTCCCGCGCCTTCCCTGGCCCTGCGACTGATGATGGGGGAGGTCGCCGGGGTGCTGCTGGCCAGTCAGAAGGTGCGTCCCGACCGGCTGATCGCCGACGGGTTCGCCTTCCGTTTTGCGGATATCGACAGCGCCCTGGCGGACCTGGTGAACCCATCATGACCGAACAGAAGTTAATGGCGACTGATTATCATCGGGCCACCAGCTACCGTCGCCATGAACTGACCCCCCACACCCTGGACTGGGCCCATCAACCGATGCCGGTCAAGCATTACCCGGAACGGCCCCGAGTGCCGTTGGATCGCAGCGCGAAGCCGCCGGCGATCGATTATTTCGAATTGACGAATCGCCGTCAGGCCTTTGATTCAAGCCGCCCGGAAACACCGGACCTTCGGAAACTTTCAACGGCCTTCAGCCTGACCCACAATATTACCGCCCGCACCATGCACGCGGGCACGCCTTTTTATTACCGCAGCGTGGCCTCGGCCGGCGCCCTGTACCCGTTTGAAGTCTACCTGGCGGTCCATCATATCCAAGGGATCGATCCGGGAGTGTATCACTATCATCTTTTCGATTTCTGCCTGACCGCCTTGCGCCAAGGTCCGGTGCCCGAGATCCCGCCGGTGGATCACGGTGTTTCGGCCACCTTTTACATCACCGGAATCTTTTTCCGCAGCGCATGGAAGTACCGCAGCCGCGCTTACCGCTATGTGCTGCTGGATGCCGGCCACCTGCTGGAGAACCTGCGGCTGGCTTTGGGAGCCCTGGATCTTTCCTTTTCCATCCATCTGGATTTCGACGACGAACGGGCCGCGACCCTGCTGGGTCTGGACCCGCAGCGGGAAGTCTGCCTGGCCTGCGTGCACCTGCATGATGGCAACGCCGGGAAGAAACAGCCTGGAGCCGCCTGCGACCTGAAACCCCTTTCCGCGGAAATCCTTCTGGCATCCACCGTGTCGGATCGAGAGGTCGCCTATGCGGATATCCTCGCGGTTCATCGGGCCGGAAATGGAGTCAACAACACCGTTGCCAAAGACCTCCCGGCGCTGCATGTGCTCGCCAACGCGCCGTCTGCGTGGGTTGATCTTAACCGGCCGGATCATCCGGGATCGGCGGACTATGCCCGTATATTATGGCAGCGCCGTTCGCGCCGGAACTTCATTCCCGCGTCAGGGCCCGTGGAAAACCCAATGACGTTCCTGGATCTGATGGCCCGTAACATGCGGACGGTTTCGACTCAGCCCCCGTCGTGCCGATCCGCCATGGCCATCGGGTTTCTGGCGGGTGCGGGATTACCGATTCCTCCCGGTTTTTACCTGCTGGATCCGGCGGCGAAACGATTGGGACGCGTGTCGGACGGCAGGTTTACTGAACCGATGGCGGCGGCCTGCCTGGATCAGATGTGGCTGAAGCATGCCGCTCTGCATGTGCTGTTCATGGCCGACCCGGCTGCCCTGGACCGAACCCGGGGCGCCCGGGGCTACCGTTATGCCATGATCGAGGCCGGTCGCCTGGGCCAGCAAGCCTACCTGGCGGCCACCGCTTTAGGATGGGGCGCCTGCGGCATCGGTGCCATTTACGACCGGGAAGCGGCTGACCTGCTGGATCTGACGGCCGACGGCGCGCTGCTCTACCTGGTCGGGGCCGGCCCCGTCAAAACACGTTGACATCTGGCCAAAACGGATCTTCAATGGGGTTCAGGGGCTGCTTTGGCTGGCCGTCCCGGTTTATAGACCGGCCTTATCCGTCAAAGTTTCAACGGGAAGAAAAGACCATGTCCTCCGACCTGAAAATTTTCAGCGGCGGTTCCAACCTGCAACTGGCCACCCAAATCTGCGAAACCCTGGGACTTAGCCTCAGCCGCCTGGCGGTGTCCCGCTTTTCCAACGACAACCTCTTTGTCCAGATCCGGGAGAACGTCAGGGAGAAGGATGTATTCGTCGTCCAGTCGTTCACTGCGCCGGTGGGCGACACCATCATGGAGCTGTTCATCATTATGGATGCCTTGAGAAGCGCCTCGGCCCGGCGCATCACGGCGGTGATACCCTACTTCTCCTATGCCCGCTCGGACAAGAAGGACGCCCCGCGCATCTCCATCACCGGCCGCCTCATGGCCGACCTGATCAGGACCGCCGGCGCCGACCGCGTGCTCACCATGGATCTGCACTCGGACGCGGTGCATGGTTTTTTCAGCATCCCGGTAGACCATCTCACCGCCATTCCCTATTTTGTGGATCACTTCCGGGAACGCCTGGATCTGGACAACGCCGTGGTGGTGGCCACGGATGCCGGCGGTGCCAAACGGGCCGGCCGGCTTGCCCAACGCTTGCATCTACCCATGGCCATCATCGACAAGCGGCGCGTGGCCGATACCGAAGTCGTTCAGGGGCTGGTGGTGGGTGAAGTGAAGGGCCGTGACGCCATCATCTTTGAAGACGAGATTTCCACGGGTGGCACCCTGGCCGCGTCGGTAAAAACCCTGGCGGCGGCCGGTGTAAAGAGCATTCATGTAGGAGCGACCCACGGCGTGCTGTGCGGCCCGGCCGTAAACCGGCTGGTGGACAGTCCCATCGAATCCGTGGCCGTTACCGATACGGTGCACGTCCCCCGGGAAAAACAGGCCGAGAAGATCCACACCCTTTCGGTCGCCCCGCTTTTTGCCGAAGCTATCCGGCGCATCCACACCGGAGAGAGCGTCGGCGCGCTCTTCGATTAGCCGGGTGTTCATTCTTTTCGGCGCAAAGGAGCAGTGGGGATAGTTGAAAAGGCCACCCGACATGACACCACGGGCCCTCATCGATGCATCATCGGCCATCCTGTTGTTTAAATCAGGATTGATAAAGGCCAGTTGCGAGCTGTTTTCCCTGCTCATGACCCGTTCCGTCTTTGATGAAGTCTCCGTCCCAGCGCAGCCCGGCGCCGGTGAACTGCATGCACTGGCCGGTCGACAGCCGGGAGTCAACGTTCTGGACCACCCGACCGGAGCCTTGCCCAATGGCGCGGCAGATGTTCAACGCCTTCACCGGGGAGAGCGGGATACCCTGCACCACTACCTGAACGGTGCGGCCCGGTTTGTGATTATCGACGACGGCAAAGGGGTGCGGGTATGCCGCCGGCATGGAATCCCCCACATCAACGCCCTGTTATGCCCCCGACTGCTCTATTTTTCCGGGCGGATGCCGGACCCGCATGCCCGTTTCTTTTTTACCCGGGTTGCCAAGCTCGGCCGCTATTCGACAGCCGTGGTGAAATGGGCCGACACATGCGAAAAATCGGAACTTTCCTTTTTTTATCGGCAGCCGGTGGGGATGTGAGAAATAGAAAAGGAGACGGGCGATGCCGTCTCCTCTTTTTCGGGTTGGTGGGCAAGGAAAGAAAGGCTATGCCCTGATATCTATGCTTTGACCCAGACCGCCTTCGGCGAGCATCTGGGCAACCTGCTGCTGACTTTCGGCTATTTCGCGCAACATGGCCACCTGGGTTTCCATGACGGTTTGAAGCTGCTGAGAGGCAGCGGTCATGGCCGTGCTGATTGCGGGTGCGGCACTGACGTCCATCATCTGCTCCTTGGTTTCGGTTAATTCCGTTATCGACCATCGCGGCCTTCACCTTTAGCGTTTTTTCAGAAAAACCGACCCGGCCAGGTGTATTTTTCATTAAAGTGATTGCAATCGTTGCCGATATCCCTGGTTAAGGAGAATCTGCCATGGATATCGTCGTAATCAACAGCGCCTTCGTCAGAAACGAGGAACCGAAAAAGCGGGCGACGCGGGTTCCCGGCAAAAGATCCAATTTCGTGGAAAAGCGTCGCAACCGAACGGATCGGCGTAAAAGTGTCCGGGATGGCGTGGTGGTCAGCCTGTCCTATCAGAAAGACCGACGGACCGGGCGGGACCGGAGGCAGACCGGAGCCGGTTGAACTCGTTTCTTTTACCTGTTGAACCCTGATGCAGGGGACATCCTCATGAACCCGATGAACGCCATGATGCTGATGCGTATCCACGATCTGAACCAGACCGAAGCGCCGCTGGTGCCGCAGACGGTTTCCATCCCGACGCCGGGTGACCACGAGATTCTGATCCGGGTGGCAGCCTGCGGGGTATGCCATACCGAACTGGACGAAATCGAGGGCCGGACGCCCCCGCCGCGGTTTCCCGTCATACCCGGGCATCAGGTGGTGGGTCGGGTCGCCGGGACCGGATCCGGTGCGGTTCGTTTTTCCGGCGGGCAGCGGGTGGGGGTGGCATGGATCCACAGGGCCTGCGGCGTTTGCGACTTTTGCCTGGAAGGCCGGGAGAACCTTTGCCCTGAATTTGTCGCCACGGGGCGGGATGTCCATGGGGGATACGCCCAGTATATGACCGTGCCCGAGGCATTCGCCTTTCCGATTCCGGACCGGTTTTCCGATGCCCAGGCGGCCCCCCTGCTCTGCGCCGGCGCCATCGGGTACCGGTCCATGGCCCTATGCGAATTGCGGGACGGGCAACTTTTGGGGCTCACCGGGTTCGGCGCCTCCGCCCACCTGGTACTCAAAATGGTGCGGCACCGGTTCCCTGCAATTCGGGTTTATGTTTTTGCCAGAAGCTCCGGCGAACAGGCCTTCGCCCGTTCCCTGGGAGCCGTGTGGGCCGGGCATACGAAAGACACCGCCCCTCGGCTGCTGGACCGAATCATCGACACCACGCCGGCCTGGACGCCGGTGGTCGCGGCCTTGAAAAACCTCAAACCTGGCGGGCGGCTGGTCGTTAATGCCATTCGCAAGGAAGCGGCCGACCAGGATGCACTTCTGCGGCTGGACTATTCTTCTCATTTGTGGCATGAAAAGGAAATAAAAAGTGTCGCCAACGTGGCCCGGTCAGACGTTTCCCGGTTTCTGGAACTGGCCGACCGGATCCCCATCATCCCCGAGGTGGAGATCTTCAGCCTCGAGGCGGCCAATCAAGCGCTTATGGAATTGAAAAACAGACGGATCCGGGGTGCCAAGGTGCTGGTGATGGATCATCCCTGAAGCGGCACGGTTATTTTCAGCTGCGTCCCTAAAGCACCTGCCGGAAACTGCCGATACCCTTTCAGCCGCCGGAAAATTTAATTGAGAGCAGACCATCAATGCCCGCTATAGGGTCGGAGATGCCGTCGTGAAAAAGTTTATCATCAACCGTTTCAAATTGATCAGCAGGCTGGACCGGGATATCGGTGTCCTGATCGACAACTGCCTCGGGTTTCTCTATTCCATCGATCTGGGGCATGATCTGCGCAAGGAGACCGGCCGGATTGAATCGGTCCTGTACGATATGGTTTATCTAGGCCGAACCCCTGCGGGTTGTGAATTCAAGGAAAAACTTTTCCGTACGCGGATTCTGCCGCTTATGAAGGGTCTTGCGCCGGCAGGGTACTACTTCGGAATTGATCCGGAAAACACGGGCCTGCTCGGATACTGGCTGAAATCTGATGCCGATGCCGGTTTCATGTCCCATGATCCCCTGGCCGGTGCCGAAAAGAGTCAATCGGCGCCGGTCGGTCCCCCTGCCGCCGGATGAGGCGGTTTTCGATCCCCGGCAAATTTCTTGACACACGGTTTTGCCCCATTGTACTTCTTATTCAGGCCGTTTGAAGCCGATCTCTTCTATCCACCGTTTTTTGTTGCCATCAGAGAATGAACGGCAAGGGGTTCTCTTCGTGTCTGCTCTGCGGTGTCTGCTATTTTTAACAGCGACCGTTTTCCTGGGGGGCTCCATCGCACCGGTGGGCGCAAGCGGTGGGGCCGTGCGTGAACCCGTCTGGGCCGGCAAATTTTATCCGGCAAACCGGGAGGATCTGGACCGGTTGATTCGAAGTCTCACCGAGGCCGCCGAAAAGGATCCGGAGGCCGCCCACCGCCCACCCACCAGGCTGCGCGCCCTGATGATGCCCCATGCCGGATTCGCCTATTCCGGTGCCACCGCCGCCCATGCCGCTCTGGCCATTCCGCGTGATGGGTTCGATCGGGTGGTTCTGCTGGGACCCGATCATCGGGTGGGATTTCGCAACGCCTCGGTTACCGGGGCCTCATGCTGGCGAACCCCCCTGGGCGAGGTTCCTGTCGGGGATTTCAGCCCAATGCTGAGCGTCCGGCCGGAATTGTTCGCGACGGTAGCGGCATCGGATCGGCAGGAGCACAGCCTGGAGGTGCCGCTTCCTTTTTTACAGGCCCGTCTGTCGCGATTCGAATTGATTCCCGTGGTGATGGGGGCCTGCAATGCCTCAACGATGGCGCAGGCCATAGCGACCATGCTCCGGAATCCGCAGACCCTGCTGGTGGTCAGCGCCGACCTTTCCCACTATCTGCCTTATGACGATGCCGTTAAGAGGGATCGGGAGACGTTGGATCGAATCCTTTCACTGGATCCAAACTGGCAGCAGGATCAGGACAACCGCACCTGCGGCTGCTACCCGATGGGCGTGCTGCTGGAACTGGCCCGAAAACAACACTGGCAACCGGTACTGCTGAACTACAGCAACAGCGGCGATACCGCCGGCGACAAGACCGCGGTGGTGGGATATGGCGCCGTGGCATTTTACGGAGACGAGCCGATGCAAAACCGAACCGACAACCGTCAACCGCTGACCCCTGAGCAGGGGGCCGCCCTGGTGGCTCTGGCCCGGCAGATCCTGCTCCGCCATTTCGGTGTTACGACCGCACCGGTCGATGTCCGACTGGAGAAGCTTCTTGCGGATCAGGCGCTTCAGGTCCGCAGCGGCACTTTCGTCACCTTGAAAATCGACAATCAATTGCGCGGATGCATCGGCAGCCTGTCGGCCACCGCACCCCTTCTCGATGGGGTGCGCGACAATGCGCTTAATGCGGCCTTCCACGATCCGCGGTTTCCGCCGTTGGGTAAAACGGAACTGGATGCCGTGCACATCGAGGTGAGTGTGCTTTCCGAGCCGGTCCCGCTGACCTACACCGATGCCGAGGACCTGCTGACCCGGTTGAGGCCCGGCATCGACGGAGTGATCATCAAAAAGGGATTCGCCAGTGCCACTTTTTTGCCCCAGGTGTGGGAGCAGCTGCCCGGGCCGGAACACTTCCTCTCCCACCTTTGCGTGAAAGCCGGTCTGCCTGCCGGTCAATGGCGGAAAGGGGACCTTGAGGTGAAGGTCTATCAGGTTCAATATTTTGAAGAGGTTCGATGACGGCGGCGTCAGCAGGGTGGTGGTCGCCACGGGATTTGCCGCGTTGGCCGTCCAACTGGTGTGTGTCCGTGAATACCTGACTCAATTCCAGGGCAATGAGATCGTCATTGCCCTGATCTTTTTCTGCTGGCTGGTTTTCGGCGGCACCGGCGCCGCGGCGGCCAGGGGCTTTCGGACCCGGATCCTGCGGCCGTCGCCAACCATCCTGACGATTCTTTCCTGCCTGCTGGTCATTTTTTCCGTGGGGCAGGTCATTGCCATTCGCTGGCTGCGGGACCTGGTTTTCCTTCATGGCAGGTCGGTGGGATTTTATCCCACCCTGGGATACGTTGCCGTCACCATCCTTCCCTATGCGCTGCTGGTGGGCTTTGTACTGCCATACAGCCTGTCGGTTGCCAGACAGCGGTCGGCCGGATATCCCGGCAACTGGATTTATATGGCCGACAGCGCCGGGGATGTGGCCGGCGCGGCAGTTTTTTCCTTCGTCCTGGTGCATTGGCTGAGCCCGTTCCAGGTTTTGCTGGCGGTCCATCTGCCACTGCTGGCCTCACTGTTAGGGTTGGAGTCGGCATGCAACCGCCGCCGCGCTGCCGCCGGAATCGTTGCGGTGGCTGCCCTGGTGGCGGGCGCCGCTTTTGAAGATCGGCTATTGCCGGTCCGGGAAGGCCGGCGGCTTTACTACGCGGAGAGCCGCTACGGCCGCATCGAAGTGGTCGAATCGGGAGGTCAGGTCAGCCTTTTCAGTGATGGCGTCCCGAGCCTTTTCTCCCAGGATCCTGAGCTGGCAGAGGAGATCGTTCATTTTCCGCTTTCCCAGGTTGACCATCCCGGGCGCCTGTTGCTGGTCTCCGCCGTGGGCGGGATGATGGCCGAGGTGGCCAAGTACCGCCCCGAAAGGGTGGATTATGTGGAACTGGACCCGCTGGCGGCAAGGCTGCAGATTCGTTTCGGCCTGGTGGCGCCCCTGGACGGAATGAACATCATCACCCAGGATGCCCGCGCATACCTCTCCAAGACGCCGATCCATTACGACGCCATCCTGGTGAGCCTGCCGGAACCGGAAACCTATCAGCTGAACCGGTTCTATACGGCAGGGTTTTTCGAACTGGCGAAAAACCATCTTGCGCCGGGCGGCGTGCTCAGTTTCGGGATGGACGGGGTGGCCGATTATATCTCCAAGACCCGGCAACACCAACTGTCATCGCTGGCCAACACGGCCGGGACCTGTTTTAACCATGTCTTGCTCATACCGGGGCAGCGGCTGCTGTTCATCTGCCGTGACCGGCCGATTCGGACCGACATTCCGATGCTTCTGGAACAAAAGGGAATCGAAACCCGCTATATCCGCCGATATTATGCCGGGGACCTGACCGCTCAGCGGATCAGTCAGGTCAACGACGCCGTGGATCCCGGCATCGGGCAGAATCTGGATTTGTCGCCCCGCCTGATGCGGCTGGCATTCGTTGGATGGTTTGCGCGCCACGGCGAGTCGCCGGGCTGGTTTGCCCTGGTATTGTCGGCTGCGGTGCTGGCATATCTGATTCGAATCTCCCGCCCCCAGTGGGTGCTGCTGACTACCGGCTGCGTCAATATCAGTGCGGAGATGGTGACGATCTTTACCTTCCAGACGCTTTATGGTTATATCTACCTTCAAATCGGAGTGCTGGTTACCGTGTTTCTTGCCGGGCTGCTCCCCGGTGCATGGGCCGGCGGGCGTTTTACCGGCAACCGGCGCCGGGCTTTGATGACCGGCGATCTGCTGCTTTGCCTGCTGCTGGTGCTGTTTGCCCTGGTCCTTGTCGTTGCCCGGCAGGGGATGCCGGCGATGGTTCTATACGGTTTCGGCCTGGCCGTCTCCTTTTGCTGCGGATTCCAGTTCCCCCTGGTCCTCCAGGTGTCCGGGGACAGCGCCGCCGCCGCCGCGAAAAGTTTTTCAGCGGATTTGGTGGGCGCAGCCATCGGCGTTCTGCTGGTCAGCCTGGTGCTGATCCCTTTTCTGGGGCTTGTGTGGGCGACCTTATGCCTGGCCGGTATTAAACTGGCCAGCTTCCTGGTAGCAGGATCGATCCATGAAACGTCTTAGCCGGCGACAATTCATGCTGGCCGCCGCGTGCAGCTTGTGCAGTACGGCCACCGGCCATGCCGGCTGGTCTTTTTTCGGCTCCGATGACAATCCGCCGTCGGACATCCGGGGCACGATCTTCCGCCACGATGCCCCCGCGTCCCTGTGGAAATGGTCCAAGGAGGCCTATCACTTCAGCCGGCTGGACCAGGGCGCCGTCATGTGCACCTTATGCCCGAACCGCTGCCGGCTCTTACCGGGAGACCGCAGTGTCTGCCGCAGCCGGGTGAATCTGGACGGCACCCTTTACAGCCTGGCATACGGCAATGCCTGTTCGGCCAATGTGGACCCGGTCGAAAAAAAGCCCCTGTTCCACTTTCTGCCCGCCACCCGTGTCTTTTCCATAGCGGCGGCCGGGTGCAACTTCCGCTGCCTCAACTGCCAGAACTGGGAAATTTCCCAGGTCCGCCCCGAAGATGTGCGCCACCTTGACCTGTTTCCCGAGGCAGTGGTTAGCGCCGCCTTGAAAAGCGGTTGTCAATCCATCGCCTACACCTACAGTGAGCCGACTACGTTTTATGAATACATGATCGACACGGCGCGTATGGCCAGGGCGAAAGGTCTCAACAATGTCTGGGTGTCGAACGGTTATATCAATCCTGAGCCGCTGCTGGACTTGTGCCGGGTGCTGGACGGGGCCAACGTGAACCTCAAATCGATCAGCGACGATATCTATCGACGACTTAACGGCGGGCGGTTGAAACCGGTGCTGGACACGTTTGTCACCCTGCACCGGCAGGGGGTCCATTTTGAGATGACCCACCTGGTGGTTCCCGGCTACGGAGACAGCGATAACATGATCCAACGCATGTGCGGCTGGATTCTTGAGCATCTCGGGCCCGATTATCCCCTCCATTTTCTGCGTTTTTTTCCCCGTTACCAGTTGGACCGTCTGGCCCCCACGCCGGTGGATACCCTGATTCGGTTCCGGGAACGGGCCATGGCCGAAGGGATCAGATATGTATATTTAGGTAATGTGCCGGGCCACGCGGGCAATCACACGTTCTGCCACCACTGCAAACGACTGCTGGTGGAGCGGCAGGGCTACCACATCCCTACCTTTAATATCGCGGAGGGGCGCTGCCGCTTCTGCCGCACCCCCATCCCCGGGGTGTGGCCGGCAGATGCGGGGTGATCGGACTGGTGGATCAGTGCAACGGTTCGGTGGCGTGGTTATGGATGAACTGGTCGATCAGTTCCGTCTGGAGCAGGGTCAGGTCCTCGAAGCGCACACCGCGTCGGGCCTGGCCCCTTTCGGGGAGGGGAATGCCGCTGCCGGCGGGGATATCGGAAACCTTGTGGCAGCGGATGCCGCTGATGAAAATTTCACCGTCGGGCGTCATAATGGCCAGCTGGTCCGATGGATGGTCCGACATCGATTCCATCTCATGGCTGTAAGCCAGTCCGGACACGCCGATGTCTACCAGGCTGAAGCGCTCGTAGGGGTGGGTGCGGGAGATCACGAAGGTGCCCGCAGGAACCCCAAACCGTGGATTTTTGCGGCGCTCCGTTGGTTTCGGCACCATTACGCTTCGGATGGTTTCCGCCAATTGCTGCATGCCCACCGGCTTCATGATCAAGGACTGGATACCCAATGATTGGGAATTCTCCTGACTGATCTGCTCGTTGAATCCGGTGCAAAGAATAATGGGAAGGTCATTGCGAACGGCTTTTACCGCTTTGGCCAGGCTGGTGCCCGTCATTCCGGGCATGGTCATGTCCGTGATCAGCAGGTCGTAGGCCCGGGGGCAGGCGAGAAACGCCTTGAGTGCATCGGCACTGTCGGTATAGGCGCTGACCGTGTACCCCAGCTGCTCCAGCACCTGTCGCATCATGTCCACGAGCATCTCTTCATCATCCACGATCAGGATATGCTCATGGCCGCCCGGCAGGTGCTGCTGGTTGAAAATGGACGGTTCCGCGTCAATGATCGCGTCCACCCTCGGCAGGTAAAGGTGAAACTCAGTGAACCGCCCCGGTCCGCTGAAGGCCCTTATGGCACCGCCGCTGCCCTTGATGATGCCATGAACGACCGAGAGCCCCATGCCCGTTCCCTTGCCGGTTTCCTTGGTGGTGAAATAGGGGTCGAAAATCCGGTCGATGATATCTTTTTCGATGCCGTGGCCGGTATCGGCGACCACCAGCCTGGCGTAGTTGCCCGGGGCAAGATCCGCATCGACGGCGGCGGCGCTATCCAGCGTCACGGGATCCAGACGGATGGTCAGTACGCCGCCGCCGGGTTCCATGGCATGGGCGGCATTGGTGCACAGGTTGAGCATGATCTGGTGAATCTGGGTGGCGTCGGCGATGGTGGTGCATTCAGCTGCACAGATATCGCGCTCGATAGAGATGTTGGTGGGCAGGGAGGCACGCATCAGCTTGAGCGACTCAGTGATGACGCTGTTCAGACGAAGCGGCTTGCGGCCGGATTCTTCCTTGCGGCTGAAACTGAGCAGTTGCTGAATCATTTCCCGGGCCCGCAGACTGGCCGTGAGAATCCGTTCCAGGTTCAGGTGGGCGGCGTGGTCGCTGGACATGTCGGCCAGGGCCAGTTCCGCATTGCCTAAAATAATGCTCAAAACGTTGTTGAAATCGTGGGCGATGCCGCCGGCCAGGGTGCCGATGGCTTCCATCTTCTGAGACTGGCGCAACTGATTTTCCAGCTGCCGTTTCTCGGCTTCGACGCACATGTGGTCGTGTTTCATCTGCCGTTGTTTCAGCACGTTCTCCACGCGGATGATCAGTTCGTCGGGCTCGAAGGGCTTTCTCAGATAATCGCTGGCGCCCTTGCGGATGGCCTTGATGGCCGAATCGACGGAGGCCTCTCCGGTGACAATGATGAAGGCGGCGTCGCAGTGCTCCCGGTCAATGGCATCGAGCAATTCAAAACCGGTCATCTCCGGCATCATGACATCCAGGATGACCAGATCGGGCGATTCGGCATGGATAAGGGTCAGGGCATGGCGGGGGCTGTTGGTGGTTTGAACCCGGTAATTGCCGGCCCCTAATACCGCTTTAATGCTGGCGGTCATCAATGGCTCATCGTCGCAGATCAATATTTGCGGGCGGTTCTTCATGAAACGCTCCTAAGTGGCTGAATCCAGTGCAGTTCCGTTTTTCGATCCACTATCGGCTGCGGGCAGTTCAATGTGAAAACAGGTTCCCCGTCCGGGGGCACTTTCACACACCAGGGAGCCCTTGAGGCGAGTCACTGCCTCATGGACGATGGACAACCCCAGACCGTCATGACCCGTTTTCGAAGTCACATTAGGCTTGAATAGGTCATTTTTAATCCGTTCGTCAATACCCGGGCCGTCATCACAGACGCTGATTTTGATATGGCCAGCCTCGTCTTGGTTACCGGCATGTCCGGGTGAGCTTCTCAGCATGCGGGTGCTCACATGAATAGTTCCCCCGTCGGGCATTGCTTCCATCGCATTTTTCAGAAGGTTTATCAATGCCTGCTTCAACCGGTTCCGATCAGATGGGATGACGGGGATGTGTGCATCCAGATCCGGGCTCAGGCGGATGGACGCCTTTTGGGGCAGGCTTTCATGGAAGATGCTCAGAATATCGGTGATCGTGGCATTCACGTCGACGGTTTCAAGGTTTATGGGAATTTTATCTGATGGGGATGTCAGGGCTTTTATCAGCCCGGTCACGCGGTTGATCTCTTCATCGATGATGCGGAGTTCATCTTTCTCCGATAATTTCTCATCGGTGCGCAGGGTCAGGACCTTGAGATAGTTTTTTATGATGCTCAGCGGATTGTTGATTTCATGAACGATTTTGCGTGTTTTTGATTCGATCGATGCAACTCGGTCCGCCGCCTGGCTGTTTTTCTGATCGCAGCGTTGTCGTTCTCTTTCCAGCGCCCCGGCCACGGCCGCGACAATGGATTTCAAAAGCGTTGTCTGTTGTTCGACCCATGCCCTGTCACTGGCATCGATTCCTAAAAGCAGAACCGCCGTTCCGTGGCCGGTGCCCGATCGAACCGGCATGCAGACGATGCCGTCCTTGTGCATGTAGGCCATGAGCTGCCGATCAATAATCGTCAGTTTTCCCTGGCGGCCAGGCGAAAATGAATTCATCGCTTCACCGCTGACATGGCAGACGACAGGCAGGCAGTCCGATGCGGTCAGGGGAATATGCAGCCGGTCTATGGGGATGGGGAAGACGTTGTCCGCGGGGAAACGTCCGATCAAGAGATTGCTGCGGGGATCATGGTCAAACAGGATCAGATCGTCGATACCCATAAACACACTGAGACTTTGCCGCAACACCCGCATGATGGCGCTAGGGTCGGTTGCCGTCAGCAGTTCTCCATAGACGCTGGACAGGACGGTGCTGGTCCTGATCTCCTGGCTCAGGGGTACGGTGTGCGTACCGGTTGCCTGGTCTATTTCCGGCATATCGGCAACCACGCCGAGTTCATCTGCCGCCGCCAGCGCATGCTCCTGGGCTGTGTGCAATAGGTGGTTGAGCTGTCGGGGATCCAGATTCAAAAGCTCTGAAACGGTTTGACAAGCCTCGGATGATGGATGCGGATCACTGGCCAGTCGGTTGGCCGCCCATACGATCTGGACCAGGGGGAGGGCATTGATCACCTCTGCGGATGCGGCCGTGTGATACATGGCTGCATCTGACGCAAACCAAGCACCGGTGTACCTGCGGATCAACTGTGCCCCGATTCGGCCATGGTCTGATTCGGCAACCCGTTCCTCTGCATTGAGCAATTGACTCGCCTGGTCAGGATCGGTCAGCATGGGGGCACATGCTGCCGGTGTGCGGGCGAAAAGGGCCAGCTTACCGATGTCGTGAAGCAGGCCGGCGGTATAGGCCTCCTCCACGGGACGAAAATCGAGTTCCAGGGCTATTCCCTGGGCCATCAGGGCCGTGGTGAGGCAGTGCCGCCACAACCATCCAAGGGCCAGTCCCTGTCGATGGTGGATACCGTTCAGCGCCTGGTCGGCGATGGCCTGGGTCGTGATGGCATCGATGCCGGCCATCCCAATACGCCTGACCACGGCATCAACTCCGAGGTCATCCGCCGCTTGAGCATTCAAACTCATGGTTCGGTCGAGACGCATGGTCATGAAGCATAACGCAGGATCCATTCTGATCAGCCGGGAGAGCGACGGCAGTTCCGCCGATGACTCATGACGGGAGTGAATGAGTCTTTCTAACAGACAGGGAAAAACGGAAAGTTGTAACCTGCCAGTGAGTTCTGAAGCGATGCGCACAGCGACTGCCAGTCCCATTGGAATATCTCATCTGTTCAGCAGGCAAAAATGGATTGACTCTATGGTGATTATGCGGATTTGTCAACGAGACCCTTGCATAATCCCAGACGGCTGATGGCCTGCCTTCGCCTAAGCGGGTTCAAGGTTTTTGGGTCCTGAAAAACACCGTCGTTGATGCTAACGCGGTTTTACCGGGTCCACCATACTTTCACCGGCGTCCAGTCTCGGCACCCAAGACCTGTCCAGCGCCAAGGTTTCCGGAACAACTTTCGCCGGAACCCAAAAATCGAATAAGTATCTAATTTTTCAAAACTCTCTGTTGTTAGAGCAATGAAGATGCCAACGAAAAAAAACAAATGGGTTTTGGAGTTGGAGTTGAATTAAATTTAATGATTCATGTGGGTTAATATTTTTCAGGGGGTGGTTTTGGCAGTTTTCCGTCACCCGGGAACAGGGGATTCCATCACAAAAATTATGGTGCGTACTTCACAACCGTCCCTTTAACTATGTAAAAATTTTCATAGCCGGCACGGTCTGAAACGGTGCCAGGCCCATTCCGGTTCGGTGCTTCAGGATGAGCCGCGGTCAGGCGGTTTTAACTCCACCGGCGGGTCGGTTTACCCCCTACGATCAAATTGTGCAGGGTGGAAGGAGTGAATGGACCTCAGGCGCTTCCAGCGCGAAAGGTGAAAAAAGATCGGATAACGATGAAGACCGGGAAGTAAAATGCAGGGCATTCAGTCGGATTTTTTTCTCACCAGTTCGGAAATCGTGTCCTTCAATTTCATGGAAAAGGTCTCCGGCACCTGGTGACGTTCAAGGTTCTTGCAAAAATCCACCGTCTTTTTCAGGGTGTCCAGGCAGACCTGACAGGGTTTGCACGCCTTGATGTGTGCTTCGATGTCCTTGCAGGCGGGGGCGTCCAGTTCTCTGTCGATATACTCGGAAAGCCGTTCGAACAGCGCCAGGCAGTTTTCGTGGGAATGGTGTGGGTCAGTCGGTTTCATAATAGGTTTTCAATGCTTCTCTGAGAAATAGCCTCGCCCGGTGCAGGCGTACCTTGATGTTTGTCGGGGTCAGGCCCAGTATTTCCGACGTCTCCTGCGTGGTAAACCCTTCCACATCCCGCAAAACGATCACCAGCCGGTACTTTTCCGGAAGTTCCAGCAGCGCTTGTCGGATGATGCCGTTGAGTTCTCCATCAAGCACCTGCTCCAGAGGTTGGGACGCCCAGCGGGGCAGGTCCACCGATACGGCCGATTCATCTTCCGGAAGAAACGCTTCCAGGGAGAGTTCCCGGTCGGGCGCATACTTGGACCGGCGTTTTTTTTTCAGACAGGCGCTGGTGGCGACCCGGTACAGCCAGTTCCTGAATTGGGTCTCATATCGAAACCCCTCAAGATATTTAAAGACATTTAAGAAGGTGTCCTGCACCATGTCTTCTGCGTCACTGGGGTTGTCGCACATTCTCAGGCCGAAGTTGTACAGGCTTTTTTCGTAACGTTTGACCAGTTCATAAAATAGATCCTGACGACCACTGTTGATCGCCCGGATCAGTTCGGTATCCTTATCGTCGCTTTTCGTTTTCTCCGACGGGTTCGACATGGGTTTTCTTGTCTGTCACCTGACAGGCATCACTCATTCATGTAGAGACACCCAGTTTCGGCAGGATATAGGCCTGAATCAGGATCCATACGCCCACGACTGCCAGTAAAATCAGTATTTCTTTCATCTTTTCACCTTTCATATGTGTTTATCGAGGAGATGTCCATTGCTTTTTGGCACGACTTTATGGAGACCGGCGGGAGGATTTGGTTACAGGCGGGGGCGGTTGGGTCGAGAGGGACGACTGTTCCGATCGCCGGCAGACGGGGGTAATTGATAGCGTATCCTTAAAACATGCACTAATTGAATATCTGCCCGATGGGTTTGGCGTGAACGACGGTTGCCTTTTCTGCCAATCCTGGGCCCCACCCTCCTATAGCTCCTGGGGGAAAGGAGGAATGGGGGGTCAGTGCCTGGCCTTGATACTGCCGGCATCGATGCCGTATTTTTTGATTTTATAGTGGATGGCCCGCCGGCTGATGCCCAACACCTCGGCAGCTTCTTTTTGAATCCCCCCGGTCTGTTCCAACGCCCGGAGGATGGTATTTTTTTCGCTCTCTTCCAGAGAAAGGCAGTCGGCATCGGCCATACTGTCGCTGCAGGTCTCCGCAATGCCTGCCACATGGAAATCCTCCGGCCGAAGCACATGGTCCCGGCACATGACGATGCCCCCCTCGATGGCGTTTTTCAGTTCGCGGACATTGCCGGGCCACGAGTAGTCACAAAGCCAGTCCATGGTTTCTTTAAGAACGTTGACCCTTTCCACGCCGTGCTGGCTGCAATACTGCTCGGTAAAGTGGTCGACCAGAATGGGGATATCCGCCTTTCGCTCCCGCAGGGGGGGGATGGTCAGGGTCACCACCCTGAGGCGGAAAAACAGATCTTCCCTGAACCGGCCGGCTTTGATCGCTTCGCCCAGATCGGCATTGGTGGCTGCGATGATCCGGCAGTCTACGGGGGTCCCCTTCAGCCCGCCGATTCTCCTGATGGTCCGGTCTTCGATGAACCGAAGCAGGCGGATCTGCATCTCGTGGGAGATGTTGCCGATTTCGTCAAGGAACAGCGTCCCGGTATCCGCCGTTTCGATGAGCCCTTTTTTGTCGCTTACGGCATGGGTGAACGACCCCTTGACGTGGCCAAAGAGTTCGCTTTCCAGCAGGCCGGCAGGGGTGGCCCCGCAATCGACCACGACAAATGGTTTTTCCCGGCGGTGGCCCAACTGGTGAATCTGTTTGGCGATGCGCTCCTTGCCCACGCCGCTCTCTCCCAGAATCAGGACATTGACGCTGCTGCGGGCCACCTTTTTAACCAGGCCATGCAGGTTCTTCATGCTCGGGCTTTTAACATCCTCTTCGAGGTCCCTGCCTGGCGATGGGTCGGCTGGCCTGGCCGGGTCCGTACCCTCGAATTCATCTAGCATCATCTGGATTTTCTCGGTCAGGGCCCTGCCGTCAAAGGGCTTCTCGACATAGTCCACAGCACCGGATTTAACGGCTTTGACCGCATCGGGAACATTGGCATAGGCGGTCAGGAAGATGACGGGCAGACCCGGCTGCGTCTGGATGATTTCCGACAGCAGCGCCATGCCGTCCATTTCGGGCATCTTTACATCCGAAACCACGAGGTCGATTCGGCGGGTTTTGAGGATCTGAAGCGCCTTCCGGCCGCCATCCGCTTTGTAAACGGTCAGTCCGCAACTGGAAAGCCGGGCATCCAGCACTTCCAGTACATTGTGATCATCGTCCACAACGAGGACGGATTTGGGGGGATCATTTTTTTTCATCGTTTCATTCGCTGGGTGCCGATATTTCGGTTTTTTTCTTTTGGATATTCTGGTCAATGGCTTCCAGCGCCTTGATTTTTTCCTTGAGCAACCGGTTTTCGGCTAAGACTTCATCCAACCGATGCTGAAGCTGAGCCGCTTGTTCCGCTTTTTTCTTCAGGTCGGCCATCTCGGTCCGGAGTTGCCTGTCGTCCGGCTGCCTGTCTGCCCGCTGCCGGCTGTCCTGCTGCCGGCTGTCCTGCTGCCTGACTGCAGACATTGAGGTCTTATCCGTTACCTTCGCTGCCGGCGGGTTGATATAGATCACCTGTGTGGTGCTTTTGGGAGGTCTGCGTGAAATCAGCGGGTCGAGCAGGGTCATATCCCAGGCAGCATCATTATCTGCTGCAGAGCTTCCGAAATCATGCCAGAGGCCAATGGCGGCGGTAAAGTCATCCTCGGTGTCCGCTATCATTATCCGGCAGCAGATTTCACCCAGCCATGCCTTTCGGGCCAATTCTGCATCGGTCCTGGCCGTCGAAATAGTCTTGAACAGACCCATGGCCGCTTCGTAATCGCCGTTTTTGTACACCGACAGCGCGTTTTCAAAGGACTCGTAGTCCGACTTGAATCGCTTTCGATGCATCCTGTCATCCAGATTCTGAAAAACGGACGCGCAGCCCGTAAACAGACTGGCGACGACGATCAGGATGATCATCAGGCGGTATGATTGGCTCCATGCAGGTGTCATGTGATTCCCATTTTTTTTCAAGCGATCTTCGATCATTTCCGATCTCTATTTAATCGTCATCGGGCGACAATTCAAGAAAATTCAACGGTTCCTGCCTGCACCGACAAGCCGGCACCATCACTCGGGTGCGCTGGGTAGAGTGAATCCGAAGGTGCTTCCCTTGCCCACCTGGCTGCTGACCCACACGGTGCCATGGTGGGATTCGATAATATTTTTGACAATGCTGAGCCCCAGGCCGACCCCTTCCAGACGTTCGCGTTCGCGCTGACCCCGATAGTATTTGTTGAACAAAAATGCCTGATCTTCATCCAGGATGCCGGGGCCGTTGTCTTTCACGAAGAAAGAGAGCCGATTTTGTGTCCGGTGTTGGCGGACTCCGACGGTGACCCGAGTGTCGGGTTCGGAAAATTTTACGGCATTGGACAGATAGTTCAACATCGCCTGTTGGAGCTGTTTGCGGTCGCCGACGATCGGAGGCAACTGGTCAGGGACCTGGATACGCAGTTCAATGCTTTTTGCTTCGGCGGCCAGCTTGATGCTGTTGGTACACTCGGACACAAAGGTATGTGGATCGATGGGTTCCAACTGCATGTTCAACAAGCCGGGCTCCAGCCGGGACGCCTGCATCAGGTGGCTCAGAAGGTCACTGATACGGCTGATTTCCGAGCCGGCGATTCCCAAGAATTTTTCCTGTCGGCTGTTGATGGGCCCCATGACCTCTTCCCGGATCATATTGACCGACTCGCGAATGGAGGTCAGCGGCGTACGGATCTCGTGGCTGAGCATGGAGATGAAATCCGACCGCATGCGCTCCTCTTTGCGCAGACGATTGGACATTTCGTTGAAGGCGTGGGCCAGTTCGCCGAACTCATCCTGGCTGCGAACCTTAAGGGGGGTGCTGAGTCGATCCGAGGAGATCTCCCGGATACCGTCCATCAGTTCCCGCAACGGGCGGATCATGGAATAGGCCAGGTAGAAAATGCCCAACAATCCCACCAGGCTGGATACCGCCAGCCCGATGAGCCCGTTTTTTGCGGAAAGCCGGCCTTTTCGGTTCAGCTCCCGGGTGGATTGTTCGATTTCCTGTTCATTTTTCAGCCGTTCTCCGGATATTTTGCTGATCCACACGTTGACGATCGATTCGGGAATCCAGAACGTATTTACGGCTTCAGGGTCTTTGACTTCACCGGCCAGATAGGCCGAGACCTCCGCCGCGCTGGGATAGGTCCTGTAATCATCGCTGATTTCCTGCCATACATCGGAAATGTCATGGCCCATGGCGGTCAACCGGGTGACCTGGGCCAGGTTCTCTTCGAACGTTTGCTGCGCTTCATTGAAAAAGCCCAGGTAGTCGGCTTTCTTGAGCAGCAGGTATTTCTGTTTGTTTTCCTCCATGCTGAGCAGGGATTCCATCATCTTTTTCGTCCCGGAGGCGATGGCATAATTTTTTGCCACGATGGATCCGGACAGCCTGACCACCTGCTGAACATTGATGTACAGGACCAGGATCGTGCCATAAAAAATAGCGATGATGACGAGAAACCAGACCAGCAGTTTCCCGGTGATTCCAAATCTCAAGTTCATGGTCGGCAGCGCTTTCCCAAAAGGTACGGGCCGTCTCTTTTCAGGCCGTTTTAATTCGTTAACACAACTTGCCAAGGCAAATCAAACATCGTCGGATGTGCGCAAAAATCGTAACCCGGTGCGCAAAAATCGTAGCCAATCACAAAATTTTGTCCTGTGCGGATCGAATAAACACCCGATGGGATGGGGTCGAGAAACGTGGCACGGCCATTGCTCTGCCCATCGCGACCGGCTGACCGCGAACACCCTGTTGAGTTCGGTTCCCCAACAAAAAGAAAGTTGAAAGTGACGATGAAAAGAGGCTTTCGCGCTGGTTACGTCAATCAGGAAGAGCGGCGAATTGCCTTTGAGCAACGCCGGTTTTCCTATGCCAACTTCATTCCTGAACGAAGAACCGGCAAGGACCGAAGGGATGCTGTTTCACTGGCCCACATCAGTGATCTTTCCCCGGTTCGATCTATCAACGAAAAATGGTTGGCCTGCCGGTAATACCGGCGGTCATTACCCTTATCCCGAGGCCTTACCCCGGGCAATGACGATGAGGTTGGCAACCGTTCTGCAGCGGTACCTGATCGGAAATGATCCTGGGCAGCACCTGGAGTGATTCGTACCCGCATGAAACTGCCTTTGTTGCCAGACAACCTGACATCCACTACCCGGATATGGCTCGGACCGTTCCTGCTGATGGGGTTTCTCCTCTTACTGCCCGGTCTGTGTCATGCAACCCGGAAGGTGACCCTGGCCTGGGATGCCAATCAAGAAACCACCGTGATTGGATATCGGGTGTTCTGCAGGAAAGCCAGCGACGGTTACAACTACCGTCATCCGATATGGGATAGTACAGCGACTACCTGCACATTAATCGGGTTGGATGAATACACCGATTACGCCTTCGTGGTTCGGGCCTACGATTATTCCGGCAACCAGAGCGCCGATTCTCAGGAGGTGTGGTATACAGCCGGACCGCCATGCCGAGCCAGCCGGAAGCCACCTCGCTTAAAACAATTTCCCCGATCTTTTCCTGACCCCCGTTCTCCAGACGGCCGTTTTCACTTCACCGGACCCCAATGACCGCCACCTGCAGACCCAGTGGGTTGTCACCCGGGCGTCCGATGGCCTATGACATCCTGGATGTCACCAGTTCAACCTGCCTGACGGAATTGGATGTGCCCCCGCTGGTACTCGAAGAAAACACCCGATACAGCTGGGTGGTCCGTTACACCAGCGTCAAGGGGGCTCTTTCGGACTGGTCGACTCCCAGGGGGTTCACCACCGGTGAATCCGAATTGGATCAGGACGGCAACGGCATTCCGGACGACCAGGAAGTGGGCATGTCAATCGATCTGGACAACAACGGTATTGCCGATGCCGAGCAGAACGACCTTCGTTGCGTGAATGTCTTTGAGGGCGCGGGGCAGATAGCCGTCGAGGCGCCTGCCGGAAGCGGCGTGACGCGGATTTCGGCCATAGCGTCTACGGACCTGACCACCATCGGCGCCGTGGATCGGCTTCCCTTAGACCTTCCCCTGGGATTGATCAGTTTCCGGCTGGAGATGGAACAGGTGGGGGGCATCGCCAGGGTCCAGGCATATTTTTCAGAACCGGCGCCCCAGACGGCCAAGTGGCTCAAATACGATATTACCAACGGATGGCAGGATTACTCTGCCCATGCGGTCTTCGCCGCCGACCGCCTGTCGGTTGAGTTCGAGTTTCAGGATGGTGGATTCGGGGATGCCGACGGGGTGGCAAACGGCATCATTATCGATCCGTCCGGATTCGGTGTCGCCACCGGTGCTGCCACTTCTTCCGAAGGCGATTCTCATTCGCTTACCGGCAGTTGGTCGCCGGCTTCATCCGGCGGCGGTGGGGGCGGGTGCTTCATTTCCACCTCCACCTTCTGGAACTGAAACCGGTCCACCAGGCGCCGCCCCTTCTCGGTTGACTGGCGCATAAGATCAGGTCTGAATGCTCATCTATCCGCTTTGGGTCACGCACGGGCTGGGGATACATCTGGCCACGATAAATTCAGTGATCGCCTGAATGTCGGTGGTTGCGAACTGGGGAACCGTCACGTCAAGGGGCGTATCGGAAACCATAGCCATCAGTGTGTCATCTTCCAAACAGGCGGGATGCTGGTGCCGTTCCGCCCTGAAAACCTCAATTTTCGGGGCGCGGTCTCTTTTAAATCCTTCCGTGATCAGCAGGTCCATATCATTGAAAAAAGGGATTAGATCGTCCAGACGTTCACCGGGTACATCTTTGATCATAGCGATCTGGCCGGGCGAAGCGATCATCACCGTATCGGCACCTGCCTGTCTGTGGCGGTAGCTGTCTTTTCCTTTCCGATCCATATCGAAACCGTGATGGGCATGCTTGACAATGCCGATGCGATAGCCCCGGCGCTTCAACTCGGGGATAAGCTTCTCGATGAGTGTGGTTTTGCCGGATTCCGACTTGCCTACGATGGAGATAACAGGCGGCAAATTTTTCTCCTTTCCCATTCAGATTGCGGAATCTTATCCGTTTTCCGGTCCGGTCGCCCGGCAAAATTAAGTCGGGAGATAGTCAATGTCAAGACAATTCAGGCCCTCAACATTGGCCTGGCAAGCCCTGACCGGCCGGCCATTTTCCGCTAATCACGATGCTTTTTTGTGACCAGGATCTTCTTGACCAAAATCCCGGATCAGGTTACATGTTGTTGCCGCAGGGTGCTCCATGGCGGGCCTGGTAACAGAGACCTTAAGGATCAACCGGGGATCACCGGCCGGTCCTCCTGATCTTCCAGGTGCGTTCAGGATTCGAATTTTTTTATGACCTCGCGAGGCAGGCAATCATTCCCAACGTTCAAATTGCTGTGGTGGAAGATGACCCGTTGGTTCGGGATTTTGTAGTAGACACCCTTGAATTCAGCGTTAACCGCAAAATCCACACCTTTGAAAACGGGTTTGCGGCCTGGCAGTACATCCAGACATCCAATCCGATCCACATTGTTTTTTCCGATATCCACGTTCCCGAAATCGACGGCCTTGAATTGACCGCCCGAATCAAGGCGGCCCAACCCGAAATCATCTGCATCCTGGCATCGGGCAACCCGGCGGATGAATTACGGGCGACTGAGGCCGGTGCGGATGCCTTTGTGCTCAAACCATACGGTATCAGTGATCTTTTCGCCCTCGTGCAGACGTTTGTTGTGGAAGACAGGGGGCGGCGGGGGTAAAAAAGTTGATGAATGCCTTCTTATATCGTATCAGGCGCATGACCATTCCGCTAAACCCCTTGGGCATTTATCGGTTTTGCCGGGCATCCTTCCCTTCAGGCAGATGCCGGCGGCATGCCAGGGCAAAATCCTCCGGGTAGTGCCCGTTGATCCAGCGCAGCTGGGCTTCGCTGAATGCTCCGGGAGATTCGGGCAGTCTGGGCAAAAAGGCCACCAGCAGCCGCTGATCCTCGTCATCGCTTCCGATGGATTTCGAATATTCAATGGCGGTGATCATGCGGGCCCCCATGCTCTCCAGCACCTTGACGGCGGTCAGGATGGCCCGGTCCAGAGATCGGCGCATGGGCGTGTCGGCCTCAACGATATTACCCACCGCTATTTTGGGCATCAGCTGCAGCTCCCATTGGGAGGTCTGGGCCTTGGGCACGAATACCATTACCCGGTCGTCTTCAAAAACCATCAGGCGCCGTTCGCCTTGCGGGTTCCCGTCCATCCTCCGATTCTCCATAATCGCCTGCTGATAGCATTCAAAAAAGCCCCTTCCCGTTTCATGACGGAACGCCTTGACGAAATCGCCCACCTGATCCCCGCATGCATATGCCGGAAGAGATCCCTTTTCCGTTGCCAGGGAGACCTCGGCCGGGATCAGCGCAAACTGCTGGTGGATCTGCTGGTGGGAGGCGTGCAGACGGTATCCGCTGGGGGCGAAGTCAAACCCGAAATTCCATCCCCACAGGGTCCGGTTAAAATCAATTTTCTTATTCCTTTTCAATTCCGCTCTGATTTCCAGTCTCAGCCGTTCCAATTCATCACCGGTCAGGGCGCGTCCGCCGGACACGGAGGGCACATCCAGCAGGTTGGCCAAGCGGGTATAGCTTCGCTGGTAATACAGGTGGCGCATGCCGATCATATCCTGCAGGGAAAGATCCTGAATCCGGTATCGCACGGCGACGTCGGCCATGTTGGCCGCATAGTGACCCCAGGGGATGTAGGAGTTGCGGCGCAGGTATTCCAGCACATGACTGTCCGGGTTCGATCGGCGCCATTCACCCACAATCTCACTCTCTCCCTGAGCACCGGGGCGAAGCACCATGGCCTGTTGATAGGCATAGGGCAGATGGCGGTTGTTGGCCACCGCTTCGAACAGGGATTCATCCGCAATCACCGCCTTGATTCGTCCGTCGGATCGCCTCTCATAGGCCAGACCCCAGGGGTGGATGCTGTTTTCGTCCATGCATAAGGTGCAGGCCATATGGGCCAGGCAGCACAGGTCCCGGGCATCGGTGGAAGTCACTGCCAGGGCCAGTTGAAGGGGCCGGGGCAGGTTGCGGATAGCCTGGCTGGCTGCCCGTTCATCGGGATGCCCCTCGAAGAAAGAGATCTCCGGTGCCTCCGGCAAGGTGATGGTTTCGGGTCGGCTCGCACGGGCATCGGCCCAGGTTCTGCCGATGTAGGTGGTGCCCCGGAAAGGGAAGGCATTGGGAACCTCGAAGACCCAATCCGCCGCGGGTTCGTGGACTGGTCCGCAGGGAAAGTTGGCCGCATTGCGGTGACGGGTGTCGTCCGGCAGCGCTCCCAGGTCGGCCAGGCGATCCGTCTCGCGAAAATTGTCAGCAGTGAAATGCGGGCGGTGGACACCATAGATAAACCGCCCCTCCGCCGAAACACAGGTACGCAGTGTCATGGTCGTTGTCCCTGTTGTCTGAATGAAAATGGTGTTCTTTAAAATATACACTAGTTGTCAACACATGTGTCGACGGCAACCTACAGCGTGATTCGTTTATCTCATAATCAGCAATTTTTTGCGAGCGTCGAAACCCGGATGGATGAGAAACGATGCGACCGAAAGCTGTGTATTCCGCCATTTTGTAACGATATCTGCTGGTTTCACCAATCTGGCATGGATATTTCATGATCACCTCTTTCTATATCCACCCGTTTTGCCAGGCAGGGCTTCAAGCAGCGTCTAACCGTTAGCGATTTTTTTGACGAGAAAGTGAGGCGAAAATGACGCACCGGTCACCCCCACCGGCCATTGCCGTGATTGGACTGGCCTGTCGATATCCAGATGCAGCCACGCCCAGACAGCTGTGGGAAAATATCCTGGGCCGGCGGCGGCAGTTCCGTCGTATTCCGGATTGCCGGCTGCCGCTTGCCGACTATTACGATGCCGATAAAAAAGTGCCGGACAAGACCTATGGCCGGCAGGCCGCGGTCATCGACGGGTTCGATTTCGACTGGGCCGCACGGCGAATCCCGTTTTCCACCGCACGCACTACGGATATCGTACACTGGTTGGCCCTGGAAACCAGCTTGGCGGCTGTCGCCGACGCCGGGTACACCCGGGAAACCCTGCCCGGGGCGCGCACCGGCGTCATCATCGGCAACACCCTCACCGGCGAGCAGACTCGCGCCAATACCATGCGGCTGCGCTGGCCCTTTGTCCGACGGGCACTGCACAGTGCCGCGCGGGCCCAGGGAATGGATGACCGGCAGATCGACTTGCTCTCCCGGACCCTGAAGGACCGATACACCGCCGTCTTCCCACCGGTAGACGAGGACACCCTGGCCGGCGGGCTCTCCAATACGATTGCCGGTCGCATCTGCAACCATCTCAACCTCATGGGCGGGGGTTTCACCGTTGACGGCGCCTGCTCTTCATCTCTTCTGGCCATGGCCCACGCCGCCTCGCGCATGGTGGAACAGGATCTGGACATGGCGATTGTGGGTGGCGTGGATATCAGCCTGGACCCGTTCGAATTGATCGGTTTTGCCAAGACCGGGGCTCTCACCGACGGCGATATGACCGTGTACGACCGCGGCGGGAAAGGCTTCATTCCCGGCGAAGGCTGCGGTTTCATGGTGATCAAGCCCCTGGCCGCAGCCCGACGGGATGGCGATCGTGTCTACGCGGTGATCCACGGCTGGGGCATCTCGTCGGACGGCGGCGGTTCAGGCATTACCGCTCCCAGCGTATCCGGCCAGGCCCTGGCCCTGGAACGAGCGTATCAGCATGCACCCCATGGGATCAAGGATCTGGATTTCATCGAGGGCCACGGCACCGGCACCACCGTGGGAGACCGCACGGAGCTGGAAGCCATCGCCCGGGTGCTTGGACGAATACCGGTGCCCCGCGGCCAATTGCGGCCCTGCGGCATCACCTCCCTCAAGTCCATCCTCGGCCACACCAAGGCGGCCTCGGGCATCGGCGGACTGATCAAGGCCGTGATGGCAGTCAACCGCCGGGTAGTTCCTCCGACCGCCGCCTGCACCGAACCCCACCAGGCCTTCGACGCCGCGGCCAGGCGCCTCTACCCCGTTCGTTTGGGTCGGCAGGAACCTGCCGACAGGCAATTGAAGGCCGGTGTCTCTTCCATGGGCTTTGGCGGCATTAACTGCCACATCACATTGGTTTCCGGAGACAAACCCGACGATACACTGGAGCCCGTCCTGGATGAAGGAGCGCTGCTGGCCCATGCTCAGGAGAGCGAACTCCTGGTGTTGGGCGCCGGCGGCAGGGAAGCGATGCTGAAAAAAATAGCGGAATTGATCAATACCGCCGACGGCATCAGCATGGCCGAACTGGCCGACCTGTCCGCAGACCTGAACCGGCAGATGCCGTCCGACGTTTCCTTCAGAGCAGCGATTGTTGCCGGGCATCCTGACGAGCTTACCGCCCGGCTGGTCCAACTGGAGGAATCCCTCAGGCGCAATGACACGGACCATAGCCCCGGGCCGGTCATTGCTCTGGGGCCCGACATCTGGCTGGGAAGGGGGAAGACCAGGCCTCGGGTTGGATTCCTTTTTCCCGGCCAGGGTTCCCAGCAGCTCAATATGACCCGGGTGCTGGTGCAGCGGTTCCCGTGGGCCCGATCGCTGCTGGACCAGGCGGATCAGATTACCCGGGACCTGACCGGTATTCCGGTGAGCCGGCTGATATTTCGGGACGCCGACCGGGCACCTGGTCCCGAAGAGCGGGATCGCTGGCTCAACGTGCTTTCCCGAACGGAAAATGCCCAGCCGGCCATCTGTCTGGCCTCCATGCTGTGGTTTACATTTTTTACCCGTTTGGGAATCCGCCCTGAAGCCGTCGGTGGACACAGCCTGGGAGAATTGACGGCCTGTTTTGCCGCCGGGGTGTTCGATGCCGCCACGCTCCTGGAATTCTCCGCCCGCCGCGGACTGGCCATGTCCGCTCAATCCGGGGTTCAGGGCGCCATGGTCGGCCTCCGGTGCGACGAATCCACTGCACTGGCAATGATACCGAAAGCCGGTGGATACCTCACCGTGGCCAACCTCAACAGCCCCCGGCAGACCGTGCTTTCCGGGGAAACGGAGGCGGTCCGGGCCATGATGAGAATTGCTCAGGAAAACGGAATCAGTGCCCGCATGCTGCCGGTTTCCGGTGCTTTTCACAGCCGGCTGTGCGACGATGCCGCCCGGCAGGTGGACGAAATGGCCCTGCTTGCGAAACCGATGGAGAAGGCCGCATGCCGGATATTTTCCAGCGTCGATGGGGCTATGCTGGAATCGGAACAACCGCTGAACAAACATTTCTCCCGGCAGATCAGGTCCCGGGTAGATTTTATTCAACTTGCCCGAAGCATGGCAACATCCTGTGATCTGATCGTCGAACTGGGACCGGGCCGGGTGCTGACCGGCCTCGCCGGAGACGTTCTCGGTGAGGCGGGGACGGCATGCCTTCCGGTGGAAGGAACTGCCGGCGGTGCCTCGGACCTCAACCGCGCGCTCGGTGCGATGTTTGCCCATGGCGTAAAGATCCATTGGGAAATGCTTTTTGAAAACCGACTGATCCGTCCATTTGTCCCGGCAGCCCGAAAATCTTTTGTGGTCAACCCCTGCGAAACCCTGCCCCGGACCGACAGGCAGGACCCCGGGGCTGACGCCATGCCGGCCGACGACATACCCACCATCCTGGCTGAAGCCTTCGCCGGGGTTCCCGAGGCGCTGGTCAGCCGCTACCTGGCGGCCAGGGGGGCATTCCTAAACCGGGTGGTCCAGGCGGATCTCTCCTTCTGGGATCCCGAAGCCCTGGTGGTGAAACCCGCTGCCGGGGGAAAAGGGGTTCCGGCGGCCGGAGATTCAGCACCGGTAACGATCCAGAACCGGTTGTTCCGGCTGGTTGCCGATGTGACGGGTTTTCCTCTCGCGTCCCTGTCCCGAAAATCCCGGCTTCTCGACGATCTGAACCTGGACTCCATCAAAGCCGGCGATCTGATTGCCCAATTCGCCAGGACCTGCGGGGTGACTTTCCCTGATCCGGCGCTTCTGGCCAATGCCGCTCTGGGAGAACTGACCGATGCCGCCGAACGGCTGCGTGGCGATGCTGACGCCCCCGCCGATCATCCGACAGTTGACCACAAAGAACTGGGGCGGCGGTTGCTCGCCAGGGTTTCTGAAGTCACCGGGTTCCCCGATGCAAGCATCGATCTTTCCATGCGGCTCCTCGACGATCTGAACCTGGACTCCATCAAGGCCGGCGACCTGATTGCCCACCTGGCCGCCGATGCCGGTGTTTCAGGTCGTGTGGATGTTCAGTCGCTGGCCAACGCCAGTCTGGCTGATGTAGTTGATCGGATTGCCGCCGGTCTGGAGACCGCATCGGCTGCGCCCGTGGATGCCCTGGCCGAGCTGATGCGCCAGGCCGCCCGCATCACCGGGTTTTCCGGCGAATCACTGGATCCGGACCTGCCGGTTGACGAGGACCTTCATATGGGGCCGGATAAGCTCAAGACGCTGGTCCAGCGCACGGCAACCTCCATGGGGATCCAGGCTCACGTGGACATGGACCCCCTGCTCACCCGCAGTCTGCGCCAGATCAGCGTGATCCTGAACCGAATGGCCGCCGGACAGCATGGCGCCGGCGCCGGAATCACCGGCGCCGCACCGGCGCTGGCTGCCGACCAGTCCACTTGGGTCCGCAACTTCGGCATGGATGTGGTGGAGACGCCATATCCCCGGTTTCCCGACACCTGGCAGCTGCGTTCGGAAAACGACTGGCAGAAGGCCCGGGTGTTGATTCTTCACAGTGACGATACAGCAGATGTGGCCGCGGTACTCGGTCAGCAATTCTTTCAGCGGGGGGCCTACACCCAGGTGCATGCCTTCGAAGCTGAGGATGCGTCCGAGGGGGTTCGCGATCCGGCCTTTTCCCACATCATTGCCATCCTGCCCAGAAACGGGCACCGGGAAACAGACCGGTCGGTCCTGCTGCAGCGGTTGATCCGCATGCGGGCCAGCCTGACAACGGTGCCGCCGGCGGCCAGTGCCCCGCGACGGCGCACCACCGTGGTCTGGGTTCAGTTCGGTGGCGGCTTTTTCGGCCGGGATGGACGTTTCGCCCGGTTGGATCGGTGTGGCGCCGTGGCCCTGGGTGCGAGCCTTCACCTGGAAAGGGCCGACCTTCGGGTTCGTGTCGTGGATTTTTGTCCGGCGCTGTCGGCAGAGACGATCGCCTGGGAAACCCTGGCCGAGACGCTCACCCAGGACAGCTTTGCCGCCGTGGGGTACGACCTGGACCGCATCCGCCGGACGTTATCCCCGCGACTCCTTCAGCCGGCCGCATTTAAAGAACGGAACATCGCGTGGTCCGGCGATGATGTGATCCTCGTCACCGGCGGGGCCCGGGGCATCACGGCTGCCTGCGCCCTGGCCGTGGCGCGGGAAACCGGGGCGCGCCTGGCCCTGGTGGGGCGAACTCCGCATCCGGATCAGGGCTCGCCAACTGCCGCATCGCAGGAGATCCGCACCCTTTTGGACAAGTATGCCGCCCTGGGTCTGACGGCCGACTATTTTCCCTGTGATGTGTCGGACCCCGATGCGGTGGCGAAAATGCTGACGGCGGTCAGCGACCGGCTCGGCCCGGTTACCGGGATCATTCATGGCGCCGGGCTCAACCGGCCGCGGCTCACCGGCCAGGTCAAACCTGAGCAGGCCTTTGCCGAAACCGCACCCAAGGTGCTGGGGATGCTTCACCTGCTGGACGCACTCGCGTCCAGCCCGCCCAAACTGATTGTCGGGATGGGATCTATCATCGGCATCACCGGAATGCCCGGCAACGGCTGGTACGGATTCTCCAATGAAGTGATGGACCTTGCCCTGCGCGGTTTTGCCGCCGATCACCCCCAGACCCGGACGGCCACTGTGGCCTACAGCATCTGGCGTGACGAAGGCATGGGGGCCCGCATGGGCAGTGTGGATCTGCTGCGCGACAAGGGCATCGATGCGATTCCCACGGACGAAGGCGTCAACCGGTTTCTCAAGGTCTTTACCCATGATCCGGGCAGCAGCCAGGTAGTGGTCACGGCCCGTATGGGGGGAATGGACACCTGGAACCAGTCCTTGCCCGATGCGCCCCGGGGGTGGCGATTCCTGGAGCATCGAACCCATCTGACCCCCGGTGTGGAAGCGGTTTTCTCTACCCGCCTCTCCCTTGAGACCGATCCCTACCTGATCGACCATCAATTCCAGGGATCCTATCTTTTCCCCACGGTCTTCGGGCTGGAGGCCATGGCCCAGGCCGCCCTATACCTGTCCGGCAGCACGGAACCGTCGCGGGTTCAGTTCCGGGATATCCGCCTTCTGCGGCCGATTACCGTGGACCCGGAAACCGGCGCCGACATCACTATCCGCGCGATGCTGGCCGAGACGCAAGACGATGGCGAAAGCGTGGTTCATGCCGGTATCCGGAAACGGGGAACCGGGGTTCAGTCGGACTTCTTTGCGGCCACACTGGTCTTCGGTGCGAGCGATCGTGCACCGATGGAAACCGTTGCCCGCCCGGACATGCCCATGCCCCTGGTGCCGCAGACCGACCTGTACCGGACCAGCCTGCTTTTCCAGGGAACTCGCTTCCAGGGCATCCAGACCGTCTGGGATATCCGGGAAACCGGTGAGAAAACCGGGATGGCGATCTTCACCGCCCGCCTGACGCCGGCAGACCAGCGATCAGCTTCAGCCTTCGGAGCGGCCTATGACGAGAAGACTCATACCGGCCTGCACCTGGGCGATGCCTTTTTTACCGACACCCTGCTGCAGAGTGCGGCCCTGCTGGTACCCCAGGACACCAGCCTGCCCGTGTCCATCGACCGCATGGATCTATTTCCTGAATTTTTCAGCGCATCTACACCCGCCACGGTGCGGGTGGAGCTTGTGGGCCAGGAGGATCGGGATCTGGTCTACCGGGTGGCGGCGGTGAGCGATGACGGCACGACGAGAGCGGTGCTGCAGGGCTACCGGCTGAGAATTCTCAAACACCACGATGCCTACCCGACGGTGGCCGACCTGGTTTTTCCCGAGGACCGGGACGGCCGTCTGGTGCATCAGGCGATCGAAGAGGCCTGTCGACATCTCGCACTGACCTCACCCCACCTGGAGTTGGCCTGCATTCCCGGCATCCATGACAAGCACAAAAAGGATCGGCGGGAGACGGAGCGGCCGATGCTGGAACGGGCCCTATTTGCCGCGGCCCGGCGGTATGATGTTTCCGCATCGCAGCTGGCAGTCCGGTGGCAGGAGAACGGCAAGCCGACGGTTGCCGGTGTGGCACCGTCTATTCTGGATGTTTCCCTGGCCCACGAGGACCGGACATGCCTGTGTGTCTGCGGGCCCGGCCCGGTGGGGTGCGACCTTGCCGCCATCACCGCCAGAGACCGCGAAGGCTGGAATGGTTTGCTGGGTGATCACCGATCGGAAGTGCTGGACAGCCTTATCGACCAGGGGGAGACGCTGGACAGCGCCGGCACGCGTGTCTGGGCGGCGGTCGAAACCCTGGCCAAGGCCGGCGGCCGAGCCGATTCAAGCCTTACGATCATGAGAAAAAAGGGCCAAGCGGTATTGTTTGCCGGCAGCGATGGGGGGGGCACATCCATCCGGATCCTCACGCTGGCCATCCGCCTGACCTGGGGGGCACCCCAGATTCTGGCCGTCACGGTCGGTGAACAGGCGGTGCAGCGTGTTCCGGCCCACCTGCTGACCGCGGATTACCCGGGATACGAACCCCTGTATGAGACCCGCCCTTTCGAGATGATCGAAGGCGGTCCCCAGGGCCAACTGGTGTTCGTCCAACGGCTGCCGGTGACCTTCCAGCCCAGCGCCAACCTGAGCCGCACCATCTACTTCTCCAACTTCATCAAATGGATGGGCAATACCCGTGAGGCGTCGGCCTGGCCGGTGCTCGCGGAAATGTCCGACCAGTTCGCCAGCGGTCGCTGGGGCGGTGTGACCAATTACGGCCACCTGAAGATCCTGGGCGAGGCAGGCACCAGCGACCGGATCGAAATTCTCATGTGGGTATCCGATAACAGCGGACCGGAGAACTCCACCATGACCCTTTCCTACGATTTCCGCAAGATGGTCAAGGGCGGCGGATACCAGCGCCTGGCCTTCTGCAGGTTGCAGACCACCTGGGTGGAGATCCTGGGGCCGGGGGTGGCGAAAGTGGCCCCCTATCCCGCCTACTACGGCCAGTTCATCGAAGACATGTGCCCGCAGTTCGACGCGCCGGACACCCCCGAACCCCTGCAGGAATCCCTGGCGCACCTGTTCGACGGCGAGAATGATCCTGTCGTGTACATGGCGTCGTCCGGTCCTGTGGTGCTCCCCATCGTGCGCGAGCAGACCTTTGAAACCACCCTGGCCCACGCCAACCTGGTGGGCAATATCTATTACGCCAACTACTATGAATGGCAGGGCCAGATCCGGGACCGTTTTTTTTACGAACTGATTCCGGAATTCTTTGGGGGGATCGGTGAAAAGGGAGAACTCCTGGCCCTGGAGAGCCGCGTAGACCACCTGCGTGAGGCCATGCCCTTTGATCGCGTCCTGCTCACCCTGGCCGTCAAGGAGCTGCGCGCCTGCAGCGTGGTCTTTCATGTGGATTACTTCCGTCTCGAACCGGACGGATCGCGGGTGAAAATCGCCTATGGCATGCATCGGGCCGTGTGGGTGATGCGGGATGAAATGGGCCGGCCGGCGGCCGTCCGGTTCCCGGATCGGGTCCGGGCGGCGTTTGAAGCCGCCATTGGAACGGCCGGATGAGCCCGAACGCCCCTGCTAAATAAAAAGAGACACAACTTCGAACCGGGTCACATCCACCAAGCCTTTGTCGGTGAGTTTCAGGTCCGGGATGACCGGCAGGGCCAGAAAACCCAGCGTCATGAAAGGGTCGGAAAGGACGGCGCCCAGTTCCTTGGCGGCGGCGATCACCCGGTCCAGCTGCTGCCGGACGGTCTCCACCGGCTGGTCGGACATGAGTCCGGCTACGGGAAGGGGCAGGCCGGCCAGGACCGTGCCGTCGCCGACCGCCGCCAACCCGCCGCCCATCTCCACCACGGCCGCCACCGCCGCTTGCATCGCGGCATCCGAGACCCCTGCTACGATTATGTTGTGCGAGTCGTGGGCCACGCTGGAGGCGATGGCCCCGCGCTTCAACCCTAACCCCGCCACAAAGCCCTTGCCGATACAAGCCTGTCCCGTGTAGCGGTCGACCACGGCCAGCTTGACCATATCCCTGGCCACATCGGCCACGGCAAAGCCTTCCTTCTCGGCAACCGCCATGATTTCGCAGCGGGTGACGACCTGGTCGGCAACGGCCCGGATGACACGCACGCGGCTGCCTGTGGCCGGTATGGAAAAATCCAGGCCCCGCGGGTCCAGACGCATGGAAGGCGGCACGGACACAGCAGCCGGCCGCCGCACGGTCGGCAGCAACCTGCCGTTTTCAGCCACCGTCCGGCCCTGGTAAAATACCTTTTCTGCACGGATGTCCGCCAGGTCGGAAAAGACCACCAGATTGGCTTTGCGGCCCGGGGCGATCGCCCCGGCATCCTTGATCCCGAAGTACTCGGCCGGGTTGATCGTGCCCATGCGAATGGCCGTCATCGGGTCCAGCCCTTTGGCCACGGCTTTGCGGATGACCGCGTCCACGTGGCCTTCGGTGAGAAGATCGTGGGGATGGCGGTCGTCGGTGCACCACATCATCCGGTGCCAGGTATTCGTATTGATGACGGGAAACAGGGCGTCCAGATTGCGGGCGCAGGTGCCCTCGCGAACCATGATGTGCATGCCCAGCTCCAGTTTTTCCAGCGCCTCGTCGGCCCGGGTGCATTCATGGTCCGAGGCGATGCCGGCGGCTATGTAGGCAAACAGCCGGCGGCCGGAAAGCCCCGGGGCGTGGCCGTCCATGGTGCGGTGGTGGCTGCGGGCCAGGGCCAGTTTGGCCATTACGTCCGCATCGGCGAAAATCACGCCGGGGTAGTTCATCATCTCGGCCAGGGCCACGATGCGCGGATGCGCGAAGAAAGGTGCAAGATCCCCGGCATCCAGCCGGGCGCCGGCGGTCTCCATGTCCGTGGCCGGCACGCAGGAGGGCAGGGCGAACAGGCAGTCCATGGGCTGATCCTCAGCCGATCGGAGCATGTAGTCGATGCCGGTCGCCCCCAGCACGTTGGCGATTTCGTGGGGGTCGGCCACCACGGCGGTGGTGCCGTGAGGCGCCACGGCACGGGCGAATTCGGTGACGCAGGCCATGGAACTCTCGATGTGGACGTGTGAATCGATAAACCCGGGGGCCACATAGCGACCCTTCATGTCAATCGCTTCCGCGGTGTCGTAGTCGCCGAAACCCACTATGTACCCGTCGTTGACGGCGATGCAGCCGTCGGTGACACGGCCGGAAAAGACGTTGATGATTCTGGCGTTGGTCAGGAGCAGGTCCACCGGGGCGTCACCCCGGGCGGCGGTGATGATCTTTTCGAAATCCATATTTTTTCCTTTTTGAAACGATGGCCCAAACTGAAAACGGATTGATTTACTGGCGCCCATCGATGTCGATTGAAGGAATGTTCTCATCCTTCATTCGGCATCTCCATCGATGCTTGAACGAATATCGCGGGCGGTATCATTGACCCGATCGATCACCGCTTCGATGTCGATCGTCAGCAAGTGCCTGTCCCTGACCACCGGTCTGCCGGCCACTATTACGTGGCGCACGTCGGCGCGGCCGGCGGCATAGACGATGTGGGAATCCGGGTGGTACATGGGCGTCAGGTGGGGGGCGCGGGTATCGATAACGATGATGTCCGCCTGTTTGCCGGTTTCCAGCGATCCGATCCGATCCGCCAGACCGATGGCCCGGGCCCCGTCGATGGTGGCCATTTTCAGCACACTGGCCGCGTCCAGGGCTGTGGGATCAAAGGTGGCCACCTTGTGCAGTTTGGCGGCCGTGCCCATCTCACCGAACAAATCGAGGTCGTTGTTGCTGGCGCAGCCGTCGGTGCCCAGCGACACGGTGATCCCCGCTGACCGCATCCCGGTCACCGGTGCGATGCCCGACGCCAGTTTCATGTTGCTCTCCGGGCAGTGGGCGACCGCACAGCCGTGCCGGCTGATGGTGGCGATGTCGGCATCGTCCACCCAGACGCAGTGCGCCATCAGCGTTTGCTGGTCGAGGATCCCCAGTCGGTCCAGGTGGGCGACGGGGCTGAGGCCCTTCTCTTTGATGGATTGGTCGCGCTCGAAGCGGGTTTCGGCGACATGCACCTGGAAAAGCAGACCCAGGTCATCGGCGGCTGCCTTGGCGGCTTTCAGGGTGCCGTCGCTGCAGGTGTAGGGCGCATGGCAGAAGATGGACGGTGTGATCAGCCAGTTGAGGCCCTTCCACCGCCGGGCATAATCCCTGGCGTGGACGATGTTCTTTGTCGGATCCGGAACCCCGGGGGCCGGGAAATCGATGACCCCCTGGGCCAGTACGGCCCGCAGGCCGGTTTCAGCGACGGCCCGGGCCACGGCGTCTTCGTGAAAATAACCCCCGCAGCAGCAGGTGGTGCCGGAGAGCAGCATCTCCGCGCAGGCGAGCAGGGTGCCCCGGTGTACCGTGTCGGGATTGATAAAGCGGGCCTCGGTCGGGAAGATGTGGCTGTTGAGCCAGTCGATCAGGGGCAGGTCGTCGGCCAAACCGCGGAACAGGGACATGGGCAGGTGGGTGTGGGTGTTGACCAGACCGGGCATGACGATGCCGCCGTCAGCATCGATGGTCAGGCGGGCGTCAGGCGGTGCCATGTCCGGTAAGGAAACTTCAACAGCCCGGATGATGCCCGCCTGAATGCCGACCCAACCCTTGAGGATGATCCGCATGCGTTGGTCAACGGTCACCAGGATCCCGTTATGGATCACGGCATCGAAGTCCATGTCAGCGGCTCCGGATCGCTTCGGCGATCTGACGGGCGTCGGCCATGATCTTTTCAAGGTCCATATGCAGGAGTCGGCGGTCTTTCATCAGCACCCGGCCGTTGATCACGGTGGCGCATACATCACTGCCGCCGACGGCGTAGACCAGATGGGACGCCGGGTGGTACATGGGGGTCAGGTGGGGCTTGCGGGTGTCAATGACGATGATGTCGGCTTTTTTGCCGGCTTCGATACTGCCGGTGATCCGGTCCAGCCCCAAGGCCCGCGCCCCGTCGATGGTGGCCATGCGCAGCACGGTGGCGGCGTCCATCACCGTGGGGTCCAGACGGCTGGCTTTGTGCAGTTTGGCGGCCATGTCCATCTCGGCGAACAGATCCAGGTTGTTGTTGCTGGAGCAGCCATCGGTGCCTAATCCGGTGCACACCCCCCGTTGCACCAGGTCGGCCACCGGAGAAACACCGGAGGCCAGCTTCATGTTGCTCTCCGGATTGTGGGACACCTTGACGTTATGCTGCTGGAGCAGATCCATGTCCGTGTCGCTGAGCACGACGCAATGACAGGCCAGCAGGTTGGCGTCCAGCACCCCCAGGCCGGCCAGGTGACCCACCGGCGTGGTTCCGTATTTTTCCCGGATGTCGTGCACCTCCTTGCGGGTTTCGGAGAGGTGGGTCACCAGGGGTACGCGATGCTCCCGGGCGATGTCGGCGGCTTCGGTCAGCAGGGCCGGCGCACACAGGTAAGGGGAGTGGGGCTCCACGGCGATGGTGACCAGCGGGTCGTCGTGCCAGGCGTCGATCAGGTGGCGGGTGTAGTCGAATCCTTTTTCAATGGGGCCATAGTTGGGCGAGGGAAAATCGTAGAGCACCTCCCCCACCACCGCCCGCATGCCGGCGGAACTGGCGGCGCGGGCCACGGCGTCTTCGAACAGATACATGTCGCAGAAGCAGGTGGTCCCCGAAAGGATCATTTCCGCACAGCCGAGCAGCGTGCCCGTATGCACCTTGTCCGCATCCAGCCGGGCTTCGGCGGGGAAGATGTGCTCGTTGAGCCAGGTCATCAACGGCAGGTCGTCGGCCAATCCCCGAAACAGGGTCATGGCGGCGTGGGTGTGGGTGTTGATCAGGCCGGGCATGATGATGCCGCCATTGGCGTCGATGGTCTCCTTTGCAGCTACCGATCCAACTTCGGTTGCCGGACCGACAGCCGCAATCGTCTCTCCGCAGACCGCCACCGCTCCGTTTTCAATGATGCGGCCATGCGGGTCCAGGGTCATGACGATGCCGTTGGTGATCAGCAGATCGGCGGCCGTCGTCATGGCTGCGGGTCCCTGTGGATCTGAGCTATTACCGCTCCGATCAGGCGGTTGAGCATGGGTGCCGCCCGGTTGGCCGCGGCCACGATGGCCTCCAGCGATGCCGGCGCCGGATGGTCCGGATCGTTGATGTTGGTGATGGTGGACAGCCCCAGCACACGCATGCCGGCATGCACGGCGGCTATGGTTTCCATCACCGTCGAAAACCCCACCGCATCGGCACCGATGGTTTTCAGGTAGCGTATTTCCGCCGGTGTTTCCAGTGACGGCCCCTTCAATCCGGCATAGACGCCGCTTTTTAAAGGAATGCCCAGGCTGTCGGCCGCCCGGCGGGAAAACCGGACCAGGGACCGGTCATAGGCCCCGGTCATGTCCGGGAATCGAGGCCCCCAGTCGTCAAGATTGGCTCCGATCAGCGGATTTTCACCGGTGAGGTTGATGTGGTCGCGGATCACCATCAGATCGCCCTGGCGCAAGGCGGGATTCATTCCGCCGGCCGCATTGGAGAGAATCAGGCGCCTTACACCCAGCGCCTGCATTACCCGCACGGGAAAGGTCACGGCCCCGGGGGCATAGCCTTCGTACAGGTGGAAGCGGCCCTGCATGACCATCACCGGGTGCCCGGCCAGGGTGCCGACCATCAGGCGTCCCGAATGGCCGACCACCGTGGATGCGGGAAAATGGGGGATGTCCCCGTAATTCATTGTCAACGCATTGTCGAGGGGGCCGACGGCCTCCCCCAGTCCGGTGCCGGTGATCACTCCGGTCACCGGCGGACGGTCCAGTTTCGATTCGAGAAATACGGTGGCTTCGCGCACCTTTGCTTTCAGGCGGTCCAAGGGTTGCCTCCGGCGTCTGTTTGCGGGGTTTTCCTGTCCTTTACGGCCAGTATGCCATTAATTTTCATCACCGTCCGGGCGTCTGGTTTATAGACCAGCTTTTGCGGCCTCGTCAAGCGTTGTCAGGCGCGGGCGGACGGCCATGATAGCGTTGACATTTATATATAATTATGAAATGTTGCCACGCGGTCACCGGTGATTTTTTACCGTTGCATTACCGGCAGCCTATTCATCAAGCCAATGCACATTTGAAGCCTTTGCATTTTTGCGGTTTAAGGAGCGTTCCAGACATGATCCTGACACACCACCCGGACCATCCGGATATCAACGACGGCATGTGGTCGCAGATCGACGCGGTCATCCAAAAAAACCGTACTATTTCCGGGGCCGTCATCACGGTTCTCAGGGAGTGCCAGACCATCGCCGGTTACCTGCCCGTGGAGCTGCTGGACTACATCAGCCAGGGCCTTAACCTGCCTTCCAGCAGTGTTTATGGCGTAGCTTCCTTCTACTCCCTGTTTTCCATGGTGCCAAAGGGCCGCCATACGATCAAGATCTGCATGGGAACCGCCTGCTACGTCAAAGGCATCAAGGAGGCTCTGAGCCGCATCGAAAATGAATATCAGCTGAAAGAGGGAGATACCACCGAGGACCGGCGGTTCTCTTTAGAAGCCGTTCGCTGCCTGGGTGCCTGCGGCCTGGCACCGGTGATGGTCGTCGATCAGGACACCCACGGAGACGTGAGTTCGGACAAGGTGCTTGAACTGCTCGACATGTATTCTTAGGCGTATCGTTGTCAATCCGTTAACCTTATATTGCTTTCAAGACAGAGCGACCATGAAAATTTCCGAAATTAAGGATATCCTCAAAGGCACCATGCTTTGTGGTGAAGACCAGATGGATAAGACCGTCGTCGCCGGCGGGGCGGCGGACCTGATGGACGATGTGCTGGCGGCCGCGGCCAAGGGTTGTGCCCTGTTGACGGGCGTCACCACCGACCATGTTATCCGGACGTCAAAAATTGTCGGTGTGAGCACCATTGTCATCGTCAGGGGCAAAACCCCCCCCGCGGCATTCGTGGAGATGGCCAAGTCTTTTGAAATCCCGCTGATGGTGACCGAATATTCATTGTTTGTGGCCTGCGGTCGACTTTACATGAATGGCATCAGGGGGCTGGACGGTTCCTGGTAAAACCTGCTGGAGACGGAAAATGGCGAAACTGACCACTCAGGACCTGGAAGTCATCAAGAGTGCGCAAAAGGCGCGGCTGGCGTTCAGGGAGAGGACCTACCTGCTGATCTGCGGCGGCACGGGGTGCCATGCCACCGGCTCCATCCGCGTCAAGGATGCCCTGCTGGCAGCCATCGAGGATAAGGGACTGGGCGATACGGTCCAGGTTATCGAGACCGGCTGCAACGGCTTCTGCGCCATGGGACCCCTGCTGGTGGTTCACCCCGGTGATATCTTCTACCAGAAGCTTACCGTGGAGGATATGCCCGAGCTGGTGGAATCCCACCTGATCAACGGCAAGCCGGTGGAGCGGCTGCTTTACAAAGACCCGGTATCCAAAGCCAGAATCGCCGCCCAGACAAAGATTCCCTTTTTCGCCCACCAGATGCCCCGGGCCCTGCGCAACAAGGGGCTGATCAACCCCGAGTCCATCGATGAGTACATCGGCCGGGACGGATATATCGGCGCGGCCAAGGCGCTGTTCGACATGACTCCCCAGCAGATCATCGAAGAGATGAAGATCTCCGGCATGCGGGGGCGCGGCGGCGCCGGGTTTCCCACAGGCGTGAAATGGGATTTTGCCAGCAAGAGCGCCGGTGCGGTCAAATATGTGCTGTGCAACGCCGACGAGGGCGACCCCGGGGCGTTCATGGACCGGAGCATCCTGGAGGCGGACCCCCATGCGGTGCTGGAGGGCATGATTATCGCCGCCAAGGCCATCGACGCCCACAAGGGGTACATTTACGCGCGCACCGAATATCCCCTGGCCATCAAGCGCCTGGGCATTGCCATCGATCAGGCCAAGGGCTACGGGCTGCTGGGTGACAACATCCTGGGATCGGCGCTCTCCTTTGATATCGAGATCTACCAGGGTGCCGGCGCCTTTGTCTGCGGCGAGGAGACCGCCCTGATGCGTTCCATCGAGGGCAAGCGGGGCATGCCGCGTCCACGTCCGCCGTTTCCTGCCCACAAGGGCCTGTGGGAAAAGCCCACCATTCTCAACAATGTGGAGACCCTGGCCAATGTTCCCCAGATCATGGTCAAGGGCGGCGCCTGGTATGCCGGCGTGGGTACCCAGACCAGCAAGGGAACCAAGGTGTTCGCCCTGTCCGGCGATGTGAACAACATCGGGCTGGTGGAAGTGCCCATGGGCACGCCCCTGCGCACCATCATCTACGACATCGGCGGCGGCATCCCCAACAAGCGCAAATTCAAGGCCGTTCAACTGGGCGGCCCGTCGGGCGGCTGTATTCCTGAATCCCACCTGGACACCCCGGTGGACTATGAGGCCATTGCCAAGGTCGGGGCCATCATGGGTTCCGGCGGCGCCATCGTCATGGACGAAAAGACCTGCATGGTGGATATGGCCCGTTTTTTCATGGAGTTCATCCAGGACGAGTCATGCGGCAAATGCACTCCCTGCCGGGAAGGCACCCGCCGCCAGCTCCAGATTCTGGAAAAAATATGCGAAGGCCGCGGAGAGCCGGACGACATCGACATCCTGGTCGAGCTCTCGCAGACCATCCGTGAAACCGCCCTGTGCGGCCTGGGCCAGACGGGCCCCAACCCGGTGCTTTCGGCGTTGCGCTACTTCCGGGACGAGTTCGAAGCCCACATTCACGAAAAGCGCTGCCCGGCCAAGCGCTGCGTGGCGCTTCTGCGGTTTGAGGTTGAACCGGACGCCTGCACCCGTTGCGGCATGTGCTTCCGGGCCTGCCCGGCCGATGCCATCGTCTGGGAAAAGAAGGAAGTGGCCCGCATCGACAAGGAAAAGTGCATCAAGTGTCTGACCTGCTACGACAAATGCAGGTTCGACGCCATTTTCTAACAGGAGCGTTGAGATGACGATAGCCATAATACTCATGGGCGGACTGGGACTGGTGGTGGGTATCGGCCTGGCCCTGGCCTCCAAGGTCTTTTACGTCTACGTGGATCCCAAAATCGTATCCGTCGAAGAAGTCCTGCCCGGTGCCAACTGCGGCGGCTGCGGCATGCCCGGCTGCAGCGCCAATGCGGAAGCCATCGTGGCGGGCAAGGCCTCGCCCAACTCCTGTGTGGCCGCCGGCGATGAGGTGGCTCTGGCCATTGCCGCCATCCTCGGTGTCAGTGTAGAGGCCAAGGAGCCGGATATCGCCCTTCCCGGGTGCACCTACGGGGTGGCCGACGCGGATGTCAAATACAGCTATGACGGCATGAACGACTGCCGGGCCGTTGCCCTTCTTTCCGGCGGCATGAAGGTATGCAATATCGGTTGTCTCGGCCTGGGCACCTGCGCCGCCGCCTGCCCCTTCGACGCGATCGTCATGGGCCCCCAGGGGCTTCCCGTGGTGGACGACGTCAAATGCACCGGCTGCGGCACCTGTGAGCGGATCTGTCCCAAGCACATCATCACCTTGTCGTCGGTCACCCGGAGAATCCTCAAGGAGTACACCACCGAAGACTGTACGACACCCTGCCAGCGCGCCTGCCCTGCGGGGATCAACATCAGCCGTTACATCCGGCAGATCGCCGAAGGCGATTACCACGGGTCGGTTCAAACCATCAAGGAACGCAATCCTTTTCCCACGGTGATCGGCAGAATCTGCCCGCGACCCTGTGAAAACGACTGCCGGCGCAAATATGTGGACGAGCCGGTGGCGATCAATTTCCTGAAGCGCTTTGCCGCCGACTATGAACGTACCCAGAACGAGCGTATCCAGCCATTCAAGGCTCCGGATACCGGCCGCCGCATCGCCGTGGTCGGCGGCGGGGTCCAGGGCCTTTCCGCGGCCTTTTTTGCGGCCCGGTTGGGCCATGGGGCCACGGTGTTCGAAGGTACGGACCGCCTGGGCGGCCTGCTCAATACCGCCATTGCCAAGTACCGTCTGCCCGAAACGATCCTCAAGTGGGATATCGACGGTATCCTGGAGATGGGCGTGGACGCCCGAACCGGCCAGATGCTGGGCCGCGACGTGACCGTGGCCGGGCTTCTGGATGACGGCTACGAGGCGGTGTTCCTCGCCTCGGGCGGGTGGGACAGCCGACTGGCCCGGGGTGCCGAGAAAACGGTGGAAGCGCCGCTGCCCGGCGGCTGCCTGCTGCTGGACCTGCTGCGTTCGGGCAATAAGGGACATGAAACGGTATCCTGCGGGAGCCATACGGTGATTGTCGGCGGCGAAGAACTGGCCGGCGAGAGTTTGGCCAAAGCCCGTTCCCTGGGCGCCGAGAGCGTTACTTTCATTTTTCGGGACGGACTAGACAACGCTGCCGTTTCGGCGCTGACCCAAGCCGGAGCCAACGTACTCTTGCGAGCTGGCGTTACCCGCCTTGTCGGAGACGGAGACTCGCTCACCGGAATTGAAGTGCTGAATGTGGATACCGGCGAAGCGCGGCTGCTCGAAGCCCGGACGCTGGTCTTCTCCGCGGGAAGGTTCCCCGAGCTGATTTTTACCCGACCCAGCGGTGGTGATGATGCCGAGAGCCGCCCGGGAACGTGGACGGCCGTTCCCCCATACAAACAACCTGACCTTGCCGACGAAGCCGGTTTGTTTGCCAGGGGCGACGCCCTGACCGATTTCAGTGGCGCCATCAAGGCCATCGGCGCCGGGCGCCGTGCCGCCGCGGCCATCCATAAAATCATTTACGACATTCCATTGGATTTGCCGGAAAACGTCCTGAAACCCGATGCAGCCATCCAGAACGTGGACCACGTGGAAGCGGTGGCGACCAGCCGACGGCGAGTCATGCCCCTGGCCGACAGCCGCGACCTGGCGCAGCTGATGGAACTGGAGAAGGGTTTCGACACGGAGACCGCACAGGCTGAGGCTTCCCGGTGTCTCAATTGCGGCCTCATATGCTACCAGAATGCGGAAAATCAGCGGCCCCTGGAAAAGATTCGCGACGCCGTCAACGCCTGATCGCCCTCACGGGTGGACACAACGATATACTGAGAAACGCCTATGGCCACCGAAGAAGGTGTCGTATTTAAATTGGGAAGTTCAGAGGCCGGGACGGTATGGGTAAAAACCACCCGCTCCAGCGCCTGTGCATCCTGTTCCTCCAAAGACGCCTGCCACGTCGGCGGTGGGGCCGAGGAGATGGAAGTGGAGGCGATCAACACGGCCGATGCCCGAGTGGGGGATCGGATCGTTTTGAACCTTAAAACGGCCTCCTTGTTAAAAGCCACCTTCCTGCTTTATGTTTTCCCGATACTGGCCATGATTGCCGGTGCCGTACTCGGCCAGACGGTGGCCGTCATGCGGGGCAGCGATCCGTCCGTACTCTCCGCCCTGTTCGGCTTCCTGTTTTTCGGGCTGGCCTTCATCGTCATTCGCATCACGGGCCGGCACCTCTCCAAAAACAAAAGCTACCGACCTGAAATCATAAAAGTCAGGGGCCATCAATCGCCGTCGGCGGATGCACTGGCTATGCCTCAAACAGAATCGTAATCGTATGGAACAGACTGTCTTCATATCCAAAAACAACACGGCCACCTTCCGGTGCCCTCAATGTGGTCAGGCCAAAACCGTAGATGTGAGCCAATATGCCTCGACCGACAAAAAAATATCGGTGAACTGCACCTGTGCCTGCGGCCATCATTTCCGCTGTCGGCTGGAAAAGCGCAAACAATACCGCAAAGGTGCCGATTTGCCCGGTCGATTTACCCTTCTGGGAAAAAACGGGCCCGAGGACACCGGCCTGGCGAAGATAGTGGATCTGTCCACTACCGGGCTGAAATTGAAAATGACCGTTCCCCGTACCTTTCCCATCGGCGCCAAGCTGCTGGTGGAATTTCGCCTGGACGACCGCAAACGGACGCCCATGGAGAAGCGTGTCATCGTCCGCAACGTCAGCGGCCTTTATGTAGGGGCCTCCTTTCACCCCAACGAACCGGACGACCCTGCCCTGGGATTTTATCTCATGCGTTAACCCTTTTTTCAGGGATGCCTCCCGGCCATCGTCCGGAGATCTGAACGATCAACACCTACCATCCATGATTTTTTCGGCTGCTGCTTTTTCGTGAAATCCGCCATGCATTTCAATTCGTGCCCTGCCCAAAAAACTGTGATATAGGGTCTTTCTCGACAGTGAATGGGCCTATAACCGGAACCGGCATCAAACAGGAACATCATCGTGGCACCCCGCACATATCCGATTAAAACTAACTTTGAACGTGGTTTCGCAAAGGGATGGCAGGGCTTTCTCTGGATGGGCAAGATCATCCTGCCGGTCTCCTTTGCCACCTTTCTGCTGGACTATACCGGCTGGCTCGACCGGATGGATGGATTGCTGGAGCCGTTGATGGGAGCGCTCCATCTGCCGGCAATGGCTGCCCTGCCGCTGCTGGCCGGTCTGCTGACCGGTATTTACGGCGCCATTGCCGCCATGTCCGTACTGCCCTTCACCATCGACCAGATGACGCTGATGGCCGTGTTCCTGCTTATCGCCCACAGCCTGATCCAGGAAGGGCTGGTGCAGCGTCAGTCCGGATGTCCCGCATGGCTGGCGACTGCCGTTCGGCTGTCGGCTGCCGTGCTGACCGTCTTGGCCGTGGGTTGGGTGGTTGGACCGGATACGGCTCAGAAAGCGGCAGGAGGAGGGGGGGCATCGGCCCGGGTGATGTTCTGGCCGGCCATGCATGCGTGGGCCGCAGCCATGGCATGGCTGAGCCTGAAGATTCTGGTTATAATCACGGCCCTGATGATATTCATGGAAATCCTTAAGCAATACCGCCTCATCGACAAGGTGGTGCGGATCATCGAACCCTTTCTGGGCCTGCTGGGTCTGGATCGGCAGGTGGGCATGCTGTGGATGACGGCAGCAGTGTTCGGCATCACTTACGGCGGTGCGGTGATCGTGGCGGAGACCCGGGAACGCCATCTTCTTCCGGAGCATCTCAAAACCCTGCATGTCTCCATCGGTATCAATCACGCCATGGTGGAAGATCCGTCCCTGTTTCTACCCCTGGGCATTCATCCTTTCTGGCTGTGGATTCCCCGGCTGGTAACCGCTGTGGCCTTCACCCAGGCCTATCGGGCATGGTTGTGGACGAAAAATCGCCGCCGGTTGACCGCCGGTATCCGCTTGCCCGTTGACGGCAGCTGAGCGCAGTGCATGCCGGGAACGGAACTCAACGGAGTTGATCAAAAACCCCCTGAAGGGATGCCGGGTCGATGGATGGACCGGTTCCGACGAATGACCGCGAGGTAGCTGGGTATGCAGTCGTTGATAGACAGCTTTATCGATATACGAAAGTCACGATGCAGATAACGACACACAGGCCTCATCGGGCAAAGGGTCGGGGAAGGATCGAGGATGCCGGGCGGCGCCATGGTACCCGCTGGGCTGCCACGGTGTGGATTGCCGTCTGGCTGTTCATGGCCGGGACGGCCTGGTCTGCCGATTCACCTGCTCCCACCCAGGCCTTCAGGCCGGGTGAACGATTGACCTTTGTGCTCAAATGGACCATCATTCCGGCCGGGGAGGCGGTGCTGGAAGTGCTGCCCCAGGAACACATGGCCGGGATCGATGCCCATCACTTTGTCCTGACGGCCCGGTCCAATGCCTTTGTGGACGCCTTTTACATGGTGCGGGACCGAATTGACGCATGGGCTGACGCCGCCATGCAACGGTCGCTGTTGTACCGCAAGAAACAGCATGAAGGCAGCACCCGGCGGGACATCACCGTTTCCTTCGATTGGGATGACATGACCGTCCAATACATCAACCAAGGAGAGGTTCGGGAGCCGATTCCCATGACGGCCGGTACTTTTGATCCTCTGTCCATTTTCTACTGGTCCCGGTCGGCCAATCTGGTGGCCGGCGGTCGCATACAGCGATCGGTGACCGACGGAAAAAAACACGTTCTGGGGGTGGCGGATGTGGTCCGGCGGGAGACCGTGACGGTGCCGGCGGGCACATTCGACACCTTTCTCATCGAGCCGGACCTGGCGCATGTGGGCGGCGTCTTCGAGAAAAGCCCGGATGCCAAAATTCAGATCTGGGTTTCTGCGGATCACCGGCGCCTTCCGGTAAAATTAAAAAGCAAAGTAATCGTGGGCAGCTTTTCCGGTGAACTGGTGAGCGTGATGGGAACCGGCCCGCTGCCTTCGGGAAAGCCTTCAGAAGAATGACATGGAGGATAATTATCAACAGCGGCTTTGTCGAAAGCGGCCATTGCAGAGCCTTCCGGTGTCCCCGCACACCGGTCGTTTGGTTACCATTATTTACCGTAAGACCCTACTGACCGCCATCAGTGTCTTTCTGATCGGCCACTTCCCGGGGTGCTGACGCCCCGCAACCCATCAAGGAGAAATCGATGACTGTTATTCAACCCAAAAAAATTACCGCCACCGTTGCCATGTTGGCGATCTTACTGGCAGCTCCGGCAATCATCATTGCCGCAGAAGCGCCGGCCGGGCAAATTGCCCGGGTCAATGATGCCGCGGTGCTGCGCCAGGATCTGGACCGTGAGATGAAACTGGTCTCCCTGAAGCTGGCACGCCAGGGGCGGCCGGTGGATCCCCAGCAGCTTAAACGCTACGAGGGGGAGATCCGTGAGACCCTGATCAACCGGACCCTGCTGCTGCAGCAGTCCCAATCCGAGGGAATCGATGTCAAGGACAGCCCCGTGGCAAAAGCCCTGGATGAATTCAAGGCCGCCTTTAAAGATGAGAAGGCTTATCGGAACGCGTTGGCGGAAATGGGATTTTCCGAGGAAATGCTGAAACTTCAGATCAAAAACGGGCTGACCATCAAAACGCTCATCGACAAAGAGGTGATTCAGAAGATTTCCGTTTCTGACCAGCAGGTCCGCGCGTTTTATGATGACAATCCAAATCTTTTCCGCAAGCCGGAGCAGGTAAAGGCCTCCCACATTCTGGTTCAGGTGCCGGAAAACGCCGGCGAAGCCAAGCAGGCTGAAGCCCTGGCCGCCATCCAGGCTCTCAAGACGCGTATCGACAATGGTGAGAATTTCGCCACCCTGGCCCAGGAAAATTCTGACTGCCCCAGCAAGACCAAGGGGGGGGACCTGGGTTTTTTCAGCCGGGATCAGATGGTTCCGCCTTTTTCCGAAGCCGCCTTCGCCCTTCAGCCGGGCCAGACAAGCGATGTGGTGCAGACCCGATTCGGCTATCACCTGATCCGGGTGACCGAGCGCCAGGAAGAGCAGACCATGGCATTCAACGAGGTAAAGGAAGCCATTTCCGCCCGCCTTCGCCAGGAGCAGGAGGGTAAAAAGATCGACGTCTACTTGGAGAAACTGAAGGAACATGCGGATATTAAACGATTTCCGCTGTAGCTTTTCGCTTGACAATGAGTATTTCATTGGCTAAAGATTTTTCTGGATGATAGTTTGGCCAACGCAACCCCTGATCTGACATCTTCTGAGCGGCAATTTTCCATGTGCCGGAGTATCGTCTGCAAAGGCAAAGGGACGTTTTGGAGGGGAACTTTGGAGAAGAGGAGGTCAGTGTTTTGGCGAACGGAACAGTAAAATGGTTCAATGACAAAAAGGGGTATGGCTTCATCAACGAAAACGAGGGTAGGGACGTCTTTGTCCACTTTTCCGCCATCGACATGACGGGATTCAAAACCCTGTCCGAAGGGGACATGGTCGTTTTCGATGTGGAAGAGAGCGATCGCGGACCTGAAGCCAAGAACGTAAAAAGAACAACCTGACAAAATCGCATTCATTTTCAACCGGGGCATTCCGCCAGAAATGGCGGGGTGCCCCGGTTGTTTAGGGTACCCTGCATTTTTCGCGTAACTTCCATATTTCGCACGGTTAAATGCGGAAATAAAATAATTAAATAAAAAACAAATATTTAGATTGAATTTTATCTTAATAAAGACTATCCTTTTATAGTCAACGCAGGCGGTTTTAGACCCCTCAAGGAAGACGACCGCGTTTCCTTTGATATCGAGCAAGGACCCAAAGGCCCTGCCGCAGCAGATGTTTCTGTGAACTCACCTTAGCTTCTGAGTAAACAGGGCATTCCTTCTGATCTTGAGGGGATGCCCTTTCCTATTTTATTGTCAAGACAACCGCCAAGGAGGTGACCATTTGGCAAGATCAAATTATCAATTTAATAAACGTCAAAAAGAACTGGCAAGGAAGAAAAAGAAAGCGGAAAAAAGACAAAGCCGACTGGAAAAAAGCACTGCCCAACCTGACGATACGTCCATCGAATCCCAGGATACAGAAGAGGATTCCTCAGTAGAGAAGCCGGATGAAAAAGAGAAAATCCATGCGCCATAAATATATGATATTCCGAGATCGTAGCCAGAAAAAACTCAACATCAAGGAATATGCGATCATCGATAAAGATCTGAAAAAAGCCGCTTCGCCGCTTCCGGATACGGGAAGTTTTACTTTGCTCGGTGAAGGAAACTATAAAAGGGAGATCGTCGTGAATTCAATCTCCAAAGGAATGAACGCCTTGCTGTCAACCCTGCGGACGCACAATATATTTCCCATCGAACCCAATGCCACCAAAATCGCCGAATCAGTCATGGCCTTATACAATTCCTCCGAAGATGGGTCGGTGGAGCTGCTTTTTGACGACCTTGATTTATTGTCTGCCTGAAACCACAAGGGGTGATTTGCAAATTATTTGCCCCTTGACCACGGCAACCAAACTATTCTATTCACTCTTGTCAGCACTTGTTCCCCAAACCCTTCCTTCTTCAGGACCATAGCGATAATTGCCAATAGCCGGCATCTGCCACTTGCTGTTGAAGATAATAAAATATCAATAAATAAGGAGGATTTATGAAAATTACACTAAAGGTGGTGCTTTGTGGGGCCCTTTTGACTGCGATGGGTGGCCTGGCTTTCGCGGGATTCGCCAAGCCCGAGGATGCCATTCGCTACCGCCAGGCAGTGATGACGGTTATCGGTCAGCATTTCGGCCGCCTGGCGGCTGTGGTCAAGGGGCAGCCACCTTACGACACCAACGAGGTTGAACACAATGCGGCGGTGCTTCGGACAATGGCCGATTTAGCGTGGGAGGCGGTCATGGTGCCCGGATCGGACAAGGGTGACACGACCCTTAACGCCCTCGCGATGAAGGAAAAGGACAACTTCATGGCCGTGGCGCAGCAATTTGAGAGCGCTGTCCAAAAACTGGAGCAAACGGCAAAAACCGGTGATATCGAGGCCGTCAAAGTGCAATTCGGAGAGGTGGCCAAGAGTTGTAAAGCCTGCCACTCGACCTATCGGAAATAACAGTCATACGTCCCACCGGAGTCGTTGACAGCCCGATGAGGCAAACTGAGCCCGACCGGTTTCATCATCAGGAGCCACCTGTATACCCACCGACGGGCGGCACTTTTTGCATGTCAGCGCACCAATAGAAAGACCCCGACGGCCACCAGGCTGGCTATGAGTGCCGCCATGCCAAGCTGGTTGGTCGACGATTGACCTTCTGCGTACCAGTGCTTGCGGCCGGTGAACATCGGCCGGATCAGGTTTTCGTGCTTGAGGATCAGGTAAAAAAAGACGGCCATTACGTGTACGGCAACCAGCAGCAGGATGACTTCCTGGTTCAGCTTGTGGACATGGGTGAGCCAGTCGCTGGCTGCCTTGCTGATCCAGGGGTAAAGAGGCCCCTCGATGAAAATGTCGTCATTGGCGAACAGGCCGGTGACAGCCTGAACCAGCAAGGCGATCAGCATGGCCAGCACCGACCAGCCTCCCAGCGGGTTGTGCCCCAGATGCCCGGGTGCGTCCCGGCGTAGCATGGTTCGCGCGTAGCGCAGCACTGCGCCCGGCCCGCACACAAAATCCGAAAAGCGTGCATGCCGCCCCCCGACAAAACCCCAGGCCACACGGAACAACAGCAATCCCAAAATGGCATAGCCGCTCCACATATGGTACTGCATCCATAAGCCTCCGATTTTGCCGGTGGCAAAGGATGCGATCACCAGCATTACCAGCAGCCAATGGAACAGCCGGGTGGGCAGGTCCCATACGAGGATCAGCCGGTCGGACGCTTCCGACGGCTTCGATCCTTTGCTTGCATCCGGATTCATATACGGATCCCCCTATTTGGCGTTGTCGTTAATTCTAAGCGCATACGGGCAATATGGCAAGCCAGTTTGAAAGCCAGTTTGAAAGATGTGGCGTGGAGGGTTTTTAATGTGAACGCTTCCAAACCGGAACATTCGATTGGTCGCTTCAAGGTACAAAACCCATCCCTTTATGGATCAACTAGGAATCTGATGGTCACCCAAAAGGTCAGAACCGTATCCCCCCAATACACCAACCCCACCGTAAGCTTTTTGGTATCAGGCCCTTAAAACCCTCAAATAGCTGACGTTCCGGCGCTATTTATCATAAATATGATATAAATACAGATAGATAAATATAAAGCAACGAAAAGCGTTGACACTATTATATACTTTATATATATAAAAACTATATAAACCGACGAGGGGAAAAATGTCACTAAAATATTCTATCCTGGGGCTTCTGCACTACAAGCCGATGCACGGCTACCGCGTGAAAGAACACATCGAGCGGAATTTCGGACACATGTGGTCCATTAACTATGGCCAGATATATCCCAACCTTAAAAAAATGAAGGCAGAGGGCCTCATTTCCATGCGCGAGGAGGTCTGCAAGGGTGAGAAGGGGCCTCCCCGGAAGCTGTATACCATCACGGACGCAGGAAAGCAGGTCTTCCAGGAGTGGCTGGCCGAATCTCCGGAGGGCAGCATGATCTTGCGGGATCCTTTTCTGATGCGGTTCGTATTTTTCGGATTTGGAGAAGAAACCCGTGCCCTTGAACAAATCGAAGAACAGCTGGGTGTGTACGAGAAGCAGCTTGCCCGGCGTTATTCCAACCTGAATCGGTGGGAACACAGTGGGCCTTATGTGAAACTCATGGCCGATCTGGGGGTCAGGATGAACGAAGTGTTTCTCGATTGGCTCAAGGATGCGCACCAGGAGCTTTTAAGCAGCAGCCGGGAGGAGGCGGCGGCGCACGCGCAGGCAGGGTTGGTTGAACACGAAAGCATGCCCTGCGCTCAGGAGGCCGAAGATGACATTTGACGGTATTTCCCTGGTGACCGGTGCGGCCGGTTTCATGGGCAGCCATATGGTTGAATGCCTGGTTCAAAAAGGGATCCGGGTCCGGGCAACCTCCCGTCCTCGGAAAGACACGTCGTTTTTTGACCGGCTCGGTGTCGAGTACGTGGCGGCTGACCTGACCCGGCCGGAGACCCTGCCGGCCCTGTTCCGGGGTCCGGTTGACCGCATCTTTCACCTGGGGGCGATCTGTAACTTTTCAACCCCCTATGCCAAGCTGCATCCCACCAACGTGGCCGGGGTGAAAACCCTGTCCGGCATGGCCCTGGAAAAGGGCGTCAAATGTTTTGTCCACGTCACCTCCACGAGCGTCTATGGACGTTACCGGGGCCGCCCCTTTGTCGAAGATGACCCGCGCGAACCCTGCAATGATTATGGCCGCAGTAAAAAAAACGGCGAAGATGTCATTTTCCAGCGGGTACAAGAGGGGCTCCCGGCGGTTATTGCCCGTCCCTGTGCCGTTTACGGGCCACGGTGCAACGACGGCGCCGGCAAGGTGTTTTCCCGTCCGAGTTCCATCGGGGCCGTACCGGGAAACGGCCGGCAGCGGCTTTCCAATATACGGGCGGAGGATACGGCGGCCGCACTGCTGCACCTCTCCTTGCAGGATGAGGCCAGGGGAGAAGCCTACAACCTGGCGGAAGATACCTACCCCACCCTGGAAGAGGCGCTTGTCCTGGCCGCGCAAACCTTCGGCACCCGCCCGCCGACCCTGCATCTGCCGCTGGCCGTTGTGCGGCTCGCGGCCCGTCTCGGCGGCGTTTTCGCCGGCCTGGCCGGCAAGATACCCGATCTTGAGTATGATGCGACCGGGTTTTTATACGACGATTACATCGTCGACAATACGAAGCTGAAAAAAACCGGGTTTACCATGCAATACCCGGATTTCACCGAATCGATGCGGCAGATGCGAACGTGGTACCAGACAACGCTCTGATTTTTTATCTAAAAGGGGGAAACGATGGGGCAAGTAATCGTCATTACCGGTCTGGCCCAGGGGATGGGCCGGGATGTGGCCTGCAGGCTGGCCGCGGCGGGCAACAGCATCGCGGGTTTCGACCTGGATGCCGCCGAGCTGGCCGCACTGGAAAAAGAGCTGGACGATCTCGGGGCCGAACACTACCTGACCCCATTGGATATCACCGACCGTGAAGGAGTGTTGCGTTTTCGGGATGAGGTCCTGAAAAAATTCAAGCGCGTGGACACGGTATTGTCGAACGTCGGCATCGGGTTTTTCGGACCGTTTGAGGAGATCGATCTCGAGAAGGCGCTCAAGTGCCTGGAGATCAACGTCATCGGGGCGGCCTCCATTTTCCAGGCCTTTATCCCGGCCATGCGGGAGCAAAGAAGCGGCAAGCTGATTGCCATGGCCTCCCTGGTCGGGGTGATCCCGTTCCCCTTCGAATCGGTGTATACGGCCAGCAAGTTTGCCATCGAAGGCATGGTGGAATCCATCAAGTACGAAGTGGAGCCCTTTGGTCTCAAGGTGGCCTTGATCGAACCGGCCCAGGTGTCCACGGATTTTGCGGCCAAGATTCACAAACTGCCCCCGGCAGGCTCCCCTTACCGGGAGCGGGTGCAACGGTTCATCAATCGTGACAATGAACTCATCAAGACAGCCACAACCCCGGCGCAGGCGGCCGATAAGATTGTCAGGGTGGTTTTGGCCGACCGTCCCAAACTTCACAACCAGGTGGATTTCATGAGTTCTTTTTTCCTGTTTCTAAACTGGATCCTGCCCAAGGGCCTCCGGGACATGATCCTGCTCAACCACATGGACATCAAGGTCTGACGCGGTTCGACCGTCAGGCGCAGTTTCAATCAAGCAAGGGAGGAGATATGCATCCAGCACTCGTCTCACCGGACCCGACAGCCGAAACCCGCATCGGGCGGCTCAGACAGCGTATCATCGACGCGCCCCAGGCGGTTTGCGTCGAACGGGCCCGCTACCTGACGCGGGCGATGCGGAAACACTGGGACCGCGATCCCCTGACCCGCATGAGCCTGGCCCTGGAAGAGATCCTGGGGAACATCAGCGTGATCATCCGGGAGGAGGAACTCATCGTCGGCTGCCGGACGTCCAAATTAAAGGGTGCTCCCCTTTTCCCTGAAAACAAGGCCCGCTGGCTCGAAGGCGATGCTGACAATTTTGACCGGCGTGAAGTCCAGCGAGCCCTGATCACTCCGGCCGAGAAAAAGGAACTGCTCGACGAGGTCCTGCCGTTCTGGCAGGAGCGCTGCGTGGAGGCCGGTTTCGAGGCCGCTCTGCCCGAAGACGTCATGGCGGACATGGACAAGTACATCTTTACCTTCATGCTAGAGATTACCTACGGCATCGGCCATTTCACCATGAATCACACCCGAGTCCTCCAGCAGGGCCTTACCGGGATCATGGCGACGGCCCGGGAAAAATGGGACGCGCTTTCCGCCGAAGACCGGCTGGGGGCCAAGGGGCTGTTTTACGATGCGGTCATCCGTTCGTTGACGGCTGCAGTGACCTTCGCCAACCGGTACGCCGATAAGGCCCTTGAACTGGCCCGGTGTGAAACGGACCTGGTGCGGGCCGCGGAACTCGAACAGATTGCCGCGGTGTGCCGACGGGTTCCGGCCCATCCGGCCGAAACTTTTCACGAAGCGGTCCAGGCCCTCTATTTTATCCACCTGGTGGCCCAGATCGAGTCGGGGGGGAACTCCGTCTCCCTGGGCCGCATCGACCAGGTGCTGTGGCCCTATTACCAAGCGGATCTGGATGCCGGGCGCACAGACCCGGATAAAGCCAGGGAATTGCTGTCCCTGCTGTTTCTGAAAACCAATGAAATCTGGAACGTGCTGGAGGAGGCCTACATCCCCGGTGGTGAAGGCACCGAAGGCAAGACGACCCAGAACGTGGTGGTGGGCGGTATGGACAGTCAGGGGCGGGATGCCACCAACGCCCTCAGCACCATTGCCCTGGATGCCTACGCGCAGGTCAGGACGGTTCAGCCCAACTTCGGGGTCCGGTTGTGTGCCGACGCCCCGGAGCTGTTTTTCGCACGGGCCGTGAACTACGCCAAGGACGGAGTTCTCCTGCATTTTTTCAACGATGAGCACATCGTCAAATCCCTGATGGCCGGCGGCCACAGCCTGGAAGACGCGCGGGACTACGGAGTCGTGGGATGCCTGGAACCCAATGCCCAGGGCAAGACCTTTGGCTCGACCTTTGCGGTGCAGCTCAGCGGGATCAAGTGTCTAGAGTTCGCCCTGGCCAACGGCGTGGACAATATCTTCGGGTATGAATCGGGACTTGAGACCGGTGATCCGGCGCAGTTCAAGGATTTCGAGGACCTCTGGCATGCCTATGATACCCAGCTGAGCCATTTTACAGGCCAGATGGTCAGGGGCATCACCTGCCTGGACCGGGCCATCGCCCAGAAGGTTCCTTCCCCGTTCGCCTCGGCGATGATTGACGGCCCCCTGGACAAGGGGCTGGATCTTACCCGGGGCGGGGCGGTCTATAACTCCACCGGGGTCCAGTTGCAGGGTTTTTCCAATCTGGCGGACAGCTTTCACGCCTTGAAGACGGTCGTATTCGAAGAAAAGCGATACTCCCTGGCTCAGGTCGCCCAGTGGCTGTCCGACGACTGGCAGGATGCGGAGGAGGCCCGGGCCTTCTTTTTAAACCGGGTGGCCAAATACGGCAATGATGTCGACGCGGTGGACCAAATGGCCGCCCGGGTGATGAATCACTTCTGCGATACCCTGGCCCGGTACGAAAATTACCGCAACGGACGGTTCTGGCCGGGCATTTTCTCGGTGGGGTTCCACATTTCCATGGGCGCTTTTACCGGCGCCACCCCGGACGGCCGGTCTGCCGGTGCGGTTCTGGGCAACGGGATCACCCCCAGTGAAGGGCGGGCGCTTTCCGGACCCACGGCCCTGATGAACTCGGTGGTCAAGCTGCCGCTTGCCCGGGTGACCAACGGGCTGAACCTCAACATGCGGTTCGAGGGTGGACGTGTGAACGGTGCCCATCTGCTCAGCCTCATCCGGGCCTATTTCAACAGGGGCGGCGTGCAGGTTCAATTCAACATGGTGGATACCGCCACGCTGAAAAAGGCCCAGGCGGACCCGGACAGCTACCGTGACCTGGTGGTGCGGATCAGCGGTTATTCGGGCATCTTCGTGAACCTGAGCGACATTGCCCAGGACGAGATAATCAATCGTAAAAGCTATGACCTCTAGCCGGGAGGAAATGTTATGAGCAAGGTGATGACAACCGGGGAAGCGATTTCGAAATTTGTGCATCCCGGTGATTTTCTTTTTCTGGGCGGGTATATCTGCCGGACGCCCTTTTCCGCCATTCACGAGATCATCCGACAGAAGATCGGTGACCTGACCATCACCCGGAGCAATGCGGCCGACGATTTTGACATGCTGATCGGGGCGGGGCTGGTCAAACGGTTCATCTCCACGTTTCTGTCCCTGGGCATTTACGGCCTGGGCCGGTGCTACCGGCGGTCGCTGGAAAAAGGGATCCCCCACCGGGTGGAGGTCGAGGAGTATACCAATCTTTCCCTGCCGATGATGCTCCAGGCCGGCGCCATGGGCATGCCGTTCGTGCCGGTCAAGGATATGGTGGGAACGGACCTGTTGAACGTCAGGTCCTTCATGGGAGACAACAAATACAAAATGATCGACTCGCCGTTTGACGGCCGACCCACCCTGCTGGTGCCGGCCCTGAATCCGGACGTGGCGATCATCCACGTCCAGCAGGCCGACGAGGCGGGCAATGCCCAGATCTGGGGTATCGGCGGTGACTGCCAGGTCGGGGCCAATGCCGCGAAAAAGGTGATCGTGACCTGTGAGCGGATCGTCAGCCGGGAGACTATCGGCAAGGACCCGTCGCGGACCATCGTGCCCGCCTTCAAGGTGGTTGCCGTGGTTGAAGATCCCTATGGGGCCCACCCGGGTTACACTCCCGGGTTCTATGATGTGGATTTTTCCATGGGTTATCTCTACCAGCAGGCCTCCAATACCGAAGCGGGCCTGGCCGAGTTTCTTAAAGAGTGGGTGTACGACATCGCCGACCGCAACGCGTATATCCAGCACTATATCGAACGGTTCGGCTATGCCACGTTCAGGAAGCTAGAGGCGGCTTTCGATTACGGTTATCCGGTGAATTACGGTTATTAATCCGCTTTGGGGCAAGTGAGGTGCTTAGCATGACTGACAATGAAAAAGAATATATAAAACCAGAGCTTATGGCCTGCTGTGGGGCGCGGGAAATCAAGGATGGAGACGTGGTGATCGTGGGCACCGGATTCCCCGCCATGGCGGCTAACATCGCCCGGTATACCCACGCACCGGGGGCCATACTGATGCAGGAATCGGGCGTCATCGATGCCCGTCCCAAACGGCCGGCCCTGTCAGTGGGCGACCCCTGCCTCAATCCGGGGGCGGCCATGGTCGGCGGCCTGGTGGAAATCATGGGTATGGTGCTCCAGGCCGGGAGCGTGGATGTGGGATTTCTCTCAGGCAGCCAGGTGGACAAGTACGGCAATATCAACACCACGGTCATCGGGTCTTACGAAAACCCCAAAGCCCGCCTGCCCGGCAGCGGCGGTGCCAACCCCATCGGGGCGCTGGCCCGCAAAACCCTGATCATCACCCTTCACGACAAGCGCCGTCTGGCGGCGAAAGTCGATTTTATCACCACGCCGGGATATCTCGACGGCGCCGGTGCCAGGGAACGGTGGGGTATGGCGCCCGGCACCGGGCCGGAGGTGATCATTACCAATAAAGCGGTCCTGAGATTCGATACAAAGACCAAGGAGGCCTACCTGGCGACTTATCATCCCGATTGTACCATCTCCGAGATTGTTGAAAATACGCCCTGGGAATTGAAGGTGGCCGAGGATGTCCATCCCACAACGCCGCCCACCCAGGAGGAACTGCGCGTGCTGAGAGAGGTTCTGGATCCCCATCGCATGATCAGCATCTATGAAAAAAAAGGGTACGTGTAGAAAATAGGGAGAAACGTAAATGGACTATACCCGCAAACTGGCCGAATTTTGTTCCAATGTCACCCTGGAAGCCCTGCCGGCCGACGTGATAGACAAAGCCAAGCTGTGCATTCTCGACTATGTGGCCAACATCTATGGCTCCCTCGCGCTCGAAACGGTCCGGAACGTCGCGGCCTACATCCGCTCGGTGGGGGCGCCGGAAAAAATTACCGCCCTGGGATGCGGTTTCAAGACCGATGTCCACCATGCGGCGTTCATCAACGGGACCACCGCCGAGGCCATCGAGGCCCAGGACGGCTCGCGCTTCGGCGGGAACCATCCGGGGGTGGCGGTGATTCCGGCGGCCCTGGCCGTGGCGGAAGAGGTCGGTGCCGGCGGGTCGGCCGTCATCGAAGCGGTGGTGGCCGGATACGAGGCCGCCAACCGGCCGGCTGCAGCCATGCATCCGTGGCACACCCTGGGCGGTTTTCTGCCCACGGGAACCTGCGGGACATACGGTGCGGCGGTCGCCGCTGCCCGGCTGCGGGGGTTGGACGCGGACCAGTTGCTCAATGCCCTGGGAAACGCCGGCTACCTGCTGCCCCTGTCCATGGCCGAACACCTCATGGGCGGCTACACGATTAAAATCGTCCAGGGCGGACAGGCGGCCAGCGCCGGTATCATGGCCGCCGGCCTGGCCGGGGTTGGGGTTACCGGGGCGCCATACGTGCTGGAAGGCTCGGCCCTCAACGGGGGCTTTGCCAGGATCACCACCGCGGCCGAACCGACCCTGTCACGGATTACCGAAGGGCTGGGCGACACCTATTCGGTCATGGACGTCTATTTCAAGCCCTATACGGCCTGCCGCCATACCCACGGCGCGGCCCAGGCAGCCCTGGAACTGGCCCGGAGCGAAGCCGTTGATCCCGCGCAGGTGGAACGCATCACGGTGCACACCTACGGGATTGCCGAGCTGGCCGTGGGAAAAGGCGTCGATGCCGCCAGTTCCTTTGTTTCGGCCCAGTTTTCAATCCCCTACGTTGTAGCCGCCTGCCTGGTGGACGGCGAATTGGGGCCCGGGCAGCTCACCGAAAAGCGGATTGCCGATCCAGCGCTTCTGGATCTGGCGGCCAAGGTCAGGGTCGCCACCGATGAGCATCTCAACAAGCTCTATCCGGAAAAGACCTCCAGCCGGGTCGAAATCCTTTTCAAGGACGGCCGCAGGCTGTCGCGGCAGGTGGACGACCCCAAAGGGGACCCCCGGGATCCGATGGATGCGGCTGCCCTGGCACGGAAAGTAAAACAATTTGCCGGCGATCGGGACAGCCGGAAGCTGGACGAGGTGATTGACAGGGTCCTGGAACTGGAAACAGCCACCGACCTGAACCGTCTTATCGAATTGATCTAAAACCGCACTACGGGAGATTTATATGGATTTCAGTTTGACCAAAGAACAGCTGATGCTGCTCGACAGCCTGCGGGATATGGCCAGAAGGGAGAAGTTCAAGGAACTGGCTGTTGAAATTGACCGCACCGGCGAGTTTCCGCACCACCTCATGGGAAAGTACGCTGAAATGGGGCTTCTGGGCATGACGCTCTCCCCGGAATACGGCGGCGAGGGCCAGAGCGCCCTGACGGCCATCCTGGCCATCGAGGCCCTGGCCCGGTACAGCCCCATGATTGCCGCGCCGCTGTTCGAGTCCAATGTCGGCCCGGTGCGGGTTATTGACATGTTCGGGACCCCGCAGCAGAAGGCCGCCATTATCCCGGGAGTCTGCAAAGGGGAAAACAGCGTGTCGGTCTGCATGACCGAACCGGAGGTCGGGTCCGATCTCACCTCCCTGAAAACCACCGTCGAAGACAAAGGCGATCATCTGCTGCTCAACGGGCGCAAATCCTTTATCACCGGTGGCGGCCACGCCAGCCACTACCTCGTCTACTGCCGTTTTGGCGAAAAGCCGGGCTACAGGGCCATCGGGGCGGTGATCGCCGAAAAAGGCATGGAAGGCTTTTCCTTCGGCAAACAGGAGGAGTACATGGGGCTGCGCGGCATGCCCTCGTGCGACCTTTTCTTCGACAATGTCAAGATCCCCAAAGAGAACCTGGTGATCGACAAAGGCCAATTCGGAAACCTCATGATGACCTTCGACATCGAACGCTGCGGCAACGCGGCCATGTGCCTGGGGGTCGCCGGGGGCGCCATGGAGGCGGCCAAAAACTACGCCCTGCAGCGCGAGGCCTTCGGCCGCAGCATTTGCGAATTTCAGGCCATCCAGTTCATGGTGGCCGAGATGGCCATGAAACTGGACGCGGCGAAACTGCTGGTCTATCGGGCGGCCTGCGGCGCGGGCCAGGGACTGCCGTCCGTCTATGAGGCGTCCCTGGGGAAATGTTATGCCAACGAGATGGTCAAGGAGGTCACGGACATGGCCATGCAGATATTCGGCGGGTACGGCTACTCGAAGGAATTCCCCCTGGAACGGATGCTGCGTGATTCCCGGGCCTGGAGCGTGGCCGGCGGAACGCTGCAGATGCTCAAGGTGACGGTGGCCAGCATGATTTTCGGACGGCGGTTCGACCAGAGAAAATAAAGGAGAACACCATGAGTGAGTATTACCGGGACCAGGAACACCTTTACGAGATTTACAACTATTTTCTGGATCAGGTTCTCCGGGATGAGAAAATCGGACCCAAGATGTCCCGGGCCAACATCATCATCAAGTTCATTTACACTGACCCGGACAGTGAGATCACCATCGACCTGAAAAACCCCCCGGCCAAAGCGGGCATGTACGGCACCTTTTACCTCGGGCCGTGCGACCTCAAGGAGGATGTCTGGTCCAAGCAGAGTGCCGACCACTCCCACCGGTTCTGGCACGGCTATGAAAACCCCATTGCGGCGGTTACCCGGGGCAAGGTGAAGCAGGGCGGAAAAATCACCGCCATGCTGAAGCTGCTGCCCGTAGTCAAACCGACCTTCAAACGATTTCCCCAGATCCTGGAGGAAATGGGGTATGGTGATATGGTGGTCAACAAGCGTTAAGGTGACAGCATGTTCGGAAACACCGGGAAAATCATCAGGGTTGATCTTGAATCCGGCCGCACGGAAATCGTGTCGCTTCCGGAGGCGTATTACCGCAATTTTATCGGCGGCAGCGGCCTGGCGGCGAAATATTTCTGGGAACATGGCGATTTCTCAGCCGACCCGCTGTCCCCCGAGGCCATGCTGATCTTCATGAACGGACCGCTGGCGGGCCTGCGGCTTTCCGGGGCGAGCCGCGGCAGTGTGGCGGCCCGGTCGCCGCTGACCGGAAACTGGGGGGATTCTTCCTGTGGCGGATACTTCGCGCCGGCACTCCGGTACGCCGGGTTTGACGGTATCGTTGTCACCGGCCGGGCATCATCGCCGGCCTGGCTGCATATCGATGAAAAGCGTGTGACCCTCCGGGCGGCCGACGACCTGTGGGGGAAAACCACCAGTGAAACGGATCTGGCCCTGAAAGCGGAAAACGGGCGCTTCTGCCGCACCCTGACCATCGGTCCGGCCGGAGAACACGGCGTCCGCTACGCCAATATCATGAACGAGGCGCATCACGCATTCGGGCGGGCCGGTTTCGGGGCGGTGATGGGGGCCAAAAACCTCAAGGCCATTGCCGTGAACGCCGGCAAGCCGCAGGTGCGCCTGGCCGACCCTGAAAAGTTCGCCGTCTTGAGGAAAACCCTCAACCAGCAAGTGCGCGAATCGATCACCAGCATGGTGCTGGGCGAACTCGGTACTGCCGCCAAGCTGGAATACGGGGTGTGCAACGGGGACGTTCCTATCCGGAACTGGACCTCCAGCTTCTGGGAGGAAATGGGCGAGGCCCTCACCGGGGACGCCCTTTCCGAGAACTACCTCACCGGCCGCAAATCGTGTGCCTTCTGCAGCATTGCCTGCAAGCGGATGGTCAAGGTGGATGACGGGCCTTTCGCCGTGGCCGACGGCCCGGGACCCGAATACGAGACCATCGTCGCCTTTGGCGCGTTGCTGGGGTCCATGGACCTGGCCGCCACCTGCAAGGCCGGGCGGGTCTGCAACGAATTGGGAATGGACACCATTTCGGCAGGCGCCACCCTGGCCTGGGCCACTGAAGCCATGGATCAGGAGGCGCTTTCTGAAGAGGAGACGGCCGGTATTCGGCTGCAGTGGGGCGATATGCCGGCCTATATCGATCTCCTGCCGCAGATCGCCCGGCGCCGGGGGCCATTGGGAGACCTGCTGGCCGACGGCAGCGTGGCGGCAGCCCGGAAAACAGGTGACCAAACATTGGCGTACACCGCCCACAGCAAAGGGCTGGAAGCGCCCATGCACGACCCCCGGGGCGGCGGCCACGGGCTGGCCCTGGCCTACGCGATCAGTCCCCGGGGCGGCTGCCACGTGGCCACCACGATGCTGCCCATGGAAGCGGGCGCCTGCTACTACCCGGAAATCGAATTCGACCTGGACCTGGAGCCCATGACCGACCGGGACAAACCCCTGGCCGCGGTCGTCGCCACGGAAATCGGGGCCATCGAGAACAGCGCCTGTTTTTGCCAGTTTGCCGACCGGGAGATCACCCTGCCCCAATGGGTGGACCTTTTTAATTCTGTGGCCGGCTACGATTGGAATATCCGCACGATGCTGAGAGCCGGACGCCGGGTTTTCTATCTAAAGCGGTTGCTGAACTTCCGGTACGGAAGGACCGCCGCGGATGACACCCTGCCCCCACGGATGCTGGAACCGGCCAGGGACGGCGAACCCCAGGGCATTCAGATCAATTTTGAAGAGATGAAAGCCGCTTTTTACGGCCTCATGGGCCTGGACCCCCAAAAGGGTATTCCCAGCCGAAAAGTTCTTGAAGCCTACCAGCTGCCCGGTGAAGCACGTGTGGTCTGGGATAATGCATGACGATAACCACGCCATTGTTTTCGACGTCCAGCGGTTCTCGCTGCATGATGGACCCGGAATCAGGACGACCGTCTTTTTCAAGGGATGTCCGCTGCGCTGCGCCTGGTGCCAGAATCCGGAGTCATGGCATGCAAGGCCCGAGATCGCCTTTTACAGACATCGCTGCCGGGGCTGCTTAGAATGCCTGCCGGCCTGCAGGGAAAAAGCGATCGTGCCGTATGTAGACCGGCGGATCGACTATACGCGGTGCACCGGATGCGGTGAGTGCACCGACGCCTGTGTGCAGACCGCCCTGCGGGTTGTCGGGCGGGTGTGGACGGTGGCAGATCTCGTCAGTGAACTTGTCAAAGACTCCGATTACTTTGAAGAATCAGGAGGCGGAATCACCCTTTCCGGAGGCGAACCCATGCAGCAGGCCGGATTCCTCCGCACGCTTCTGCCGGAATTGAAGCGCCGGCATTTTCACGTTGCCATGGAAACCTGTGGCCAATTTGTATGGGAACGGATTGAACGCCTGCTGCCATTTCTGGATCTCATTTTGTTTGACTTGAAATTAATGGCACCTGATTCCCACCAGGCCTTCACCGGATGTTCCAACGGGCGAATCCTAAAAAATTTTGCAAGGCTGTCCCGGGTTTTCAGCCATCTCCGCGCCCGCCTGCCAGTGATACCGGGGATCAACGACAGCCGGACGAATATCCTGAACACGGCCGTATTCTTGTTGAAAAACGGGCAGGATTCAATCTGCCTGCTGCCCTATCACAACCTGGGAGAATCCAAAATTTCAAGCTTGAATACAGACCAGAAGCGCCTGGGAATAAAACCTCGGACCGCCCATGACCTCGACAGGGTAAAGGTCCTGTTTGAAGCCAATGGGGTCAAGGCAACAATAAGTGGCTGATATGTTTTGAAGTGGTAAAGAATCTCGTGCCTGTCAATACCAAGCATGGATGGTTTTCCCAGATAACGGTAAATTCACATTCAGCTATCGGTGCTAAACTCCGGATAATGAATCTTCAAACATTCCGGGCAAACACCGTGACTGAAATTGGCTTCCGTGTGCTGTCTGACATAGACCTCCACCTGGTCCCAGTAGCCCTGGTCATTGCGGATTTTCTTGCAGAAAGAGCAAATAGGCACGATCCCCCGTAGAGTTTTGACCTCTTTCAGAGCCTTTTCAAGTTCCACAACCGTTTTTTGCAGCCTTTCGATCAAAGGGTTGGTGATTTTTAAAAAAATACTGGCTCCCAGGATGATGGCGGCAATCGCAAAAAATGCACTAAAAATTACTGCTTTGTAAAAGGGTTCCTTAATCTCCGAATAATCGATCTTGGAAACGATGCCGAGATTCAGTTCAGCCACCGGTTCATAGGCAGCCAGTACTTTCACACCGCGGTAGTCCAATCCTATAACGGTTCCAGATTTTCCAGATAAGGCAAGCCGCATGGGTTCTGCCAGAGAGGAATCCCATGGTACGGGTTTTGGCGAATCCAGATCATAATGGCGATGACTCAACAGAAAAACGATCTGATTATTTTCCTTTTTGGAAAGGGTGAATTCTCCAGTCTTGCCATGTCCCTCATATCGGGTATGGGCGTCTTGAATCTGAGATAGGGTTGCCTGTCTACCCTTATCGAGATCGCCATTGAAGAAATCCTTATTAAAACGGGCCACCGCTTCGATGAGCCGCGCTTGACTTTTTGCCATTTCGACCAGACGGGATTTTTCTTCTTTAAGCGTGGTATTAAAAAGCACACTCACCGTTATCCCCTCAACCACCCATACAATCAGTGACATAATAAAAATCAATAGTATTACTCTCTTGCGTGGATTCATTGTTCGCCTCGGATGATCTCTTTTTTCATGTAAAAATAATCAAATTAGAATGGTGGTCTATGGCGCAAAACAATGGCTTGGTCTGATAATCCTTTTAAATTGCTGTCATAATATAAACGGTTGACGGACCATAAAGTGGAATTAAATAGACAAACAAGCAGGTTCAGCCGGTCTCAAGTAATATATATCGATGAAAATTACAACTTTTCCGCCTGCATGCAACCCGCTGCTTCTGACAGGTACGTGCCGTCTATGCTGATCCAAACGTGGTCAATGCCATTTCCGGATGGTAACTCTGGAAATCATTGACTTTGACATTCGTCCAATCCCTGGTTTACTCTCAAAATACATAGGCTTTACGCTTTCACCAGCCATCTATGGGATGGATTGGCATTTCCCTTCTCATCACCGAGTCGAAATTTACTTTACCTCACGAATGGATGGAGTCGCCCATGAAGAGCTATAGAAAAGAACTCTGGTTCGAGGTCCCCACCCGGCGGGCATTCATCAACATCACATCCGACGTGCAGCGGTGCATCGACGAGAGCGGCGTCAAGGATGGCCTCGTGCTCGTCAACGCCATGCACATCACTGCATCCGTCTTTATCAACGACGATGAATCCGGCCTGCACCACGATTATGATGTCTGGCTGGAAAAACTGGCCCCCCATGCGCCGGTTTCCCAGTACCGGCACAACGTGGGCGAAGACAATGCCGACGCCCACATGAAACGCCAGATCATGGGCAGGGAAGTCGTGGCGGCCATCACCGGCGGCTACCTGGATTTCGGGACCTGGGAGCGGATTTTTTACGGTGAGTTTGACGGACGGCGTAAAAAACGGGTGCTGGTTAAAATTATCGGGGAGTAAACCGCGATCATCGCTTCCGGCCATTTCGCTCCATGCCCTTCAGGCAGGCATCCTCAATCTGTCGAATCCGTCCGGCCAGCAGATGTTTTTTCAATTTCCGGCATTATGGTATAGCTGACGATTATCGCCGGAGGTGCTCCATGAACGACGGGTTTGTTTTCCAGTGGCCCATGCTGCTGGTTTTTCTGGCCGCCATCCTTTATTTTGAGGTGATGCGCCGGCTGGACAGATACTGGGCCAACCGGACCCCACTGACGGATGAGGAGCGCCTGTGGAACCATGCCCGCAACCAGGGCATCAGCGAGCATGAGGTATTCAAGCGGGCGGCGGCCACCTGGACGCGCAATCCGGAAATTGCCGATGAGGATTTCAAATCCTATCTCAAATCGGGAGTTATGCCGCACTATGTCCGCGACTATCTGCGCAAGCTGAAGACCCTGTAGTCCATCCACCCGTCCATGCCCAACCGGTCAACACCCACGACAACCATCTCGGCCGGCCGGGCAGGACCAAATCCGGTAAAGGTGCGGTATCCGGACGATCCGCCAGCCTGGCAGAGGAGGTCTACGATGATTGAATCATTGAGAACACCGGACGAACGCTTCGCGGGGCTGCCCGATTTTCCGTTTACCCCCAGGTATCTGGACAACCTCAACGGCTTCGAGGGCCTTCGGTTGCACTACCTGGATGAGGGGGCCGAGGCAGCCGGGGACACCTTTTTGTGTCTGCACGGCGAGCCGACCTGGAGCTATCTCTACCGCCGCATGATTCCGGTTTTCACCCGGGCCGGCGGCCGCGTCGTCGCACCCGACTTTTTCGGCTTCGGGCGGTCGGACAAACCGGTTGACCCATCCGCCTACCATTTCGATTTTCACCGCAATTCCCTGCTGGCCGTCATCGAGCAGCTTGACCTGACCGGCATCACCCTGGTCTGCCAGGACTGGGGAGGCATCATCGGACTGACCCTGCCCATGGCGATGCCCGAGCGCTTTTCCCGCCTGGTGGTCATGAACACCACCCTCGGTTCCGGGGATTATCAGTTATCCAAAGGGTTCCTGGAGTGGCGGGCCTGGGCCAGAAAGAATCCCGATTTTTCACCGGGGCGACTCCTGCAGCTGACTTGCCCCCAGCTTTCTGCGGCGGAATGCAGCGCCTACGATGCGCCGTTTCCCGACGGTCGCTACAAGGCCGGTATCCGGCGGTTTCCGGAAATGGTGCCCGATCACCCCGATGCACCCGGCGCCCGGCTGTCCCGGGATGCCAGGCGCTGGCTTGGCGATTCATGGCGGGGCCGGTCGTTTATGGCCATCGGCATGCAGGATCCGGTGCTGGGCTCCCCGGTGATGCGGGCCCTGAAAAACGATATCCGCAATTGCCCCGACCCCATCGAAATCGCCGAGGCGGGGCACTTTGTCCCCGAGTGGGGCGAAACCGTCGCGATAGAAGCCCTGGCGGCATTCAACCGTTGACGGTTCCGTAGAAAGTCCGATATCTGCGTTAGGCTGCCTCCTTTTTGCGAAACCATCCGGATGGCGATTCATGCAAGTTCATCAATGGTTGTGAAATGGAGGAAAATAGATTAAAACGGTGTCATCACATAGCAAACGGCTCGATCCTTTCAACGGCCCTGGCCGGCAACCCGAATGGCTTGGCGTGCTACCATGAAAACCATTTCCTGCCTGATCTTTTGCCTTTTAAGCTTTTTCGGCAGCATCATTGCGATCCATCCGGCCATGGCGCAGGGCAAAACCGCAGACCCGCTGATCACCCTGACGGCCCAAAATGAACCCCTGGGCAATGTCCTTGAAACCATTTCCCGGGATACCGGCTACCGATTCAACCTCAACCGTAAATGGAAGGACCATCCGGTCAGCGCCACCATTGGCCATCTGCCGCTGGAACAGGGGCTCAAGCGCCTGCTGCGCAGCCTGAACTACTCGATTGTCTGGGAGTCGGACAGGGTTGTCACCATCATGGTTTTCGGAAAAGCCGAACCCAGCGGGCCGGGCTCCGACATTTCCTTTGCCTCGCCGCCCCAGACCTCCCCGGAAGAAACCGAGCCGGCCGCCGAAGCCGAATCGCCATCGGCAGACGAGCCGGAACCCGCCGACGCCGGCGTGGAAGCAGCCGATACCGATGTTGCGGCGGAAGATCAAGCCAACCGTGAAGCGGCCGCCGAGGCATCACCACCGGAGACAGGCAACCCGGACGAACCCTCCACCGAACCGGAGGACGGAAATCCGCCCGCCATCGGAAGCCCCTCCGTCACCGCCGGGACCGGTAACTAGCCGGGCGCTTCACCGATACCCTTCCCTGTCTTATCCCAACGATCGTCTTTGCATTCCATGGTATGGCATCCGTGCGGTTCAGTGCTTACCCTTTCCTTATAGATAGCGATTATAAATAAAACACCGGCCATCGGTGAAGACCAGTCGACCCCATCATCGGGCAATCCGGTGACGGGGCGCAGTCGGCCGATGGGTGAAAGGACCCTACGAATGAACCTGCTCGAATCGACCGATTGCATTTTCCCCAGCCAGACGTCCGCGAAACCGCAGGAGACCCTGAACGCGCTGCGCTTCGATAACCGCTTTGTCAGTGAACTGCCTGGCGATCCCGATATCCTGAACCGTCGCCGCCAGGTATCGGGGGCGTGCTACTCCCTGGTCAAACCCACTCCCGTGGCGGCGCCCCGACTGGTTGCCTATTCACGGGAGGTGGCCGATCTGCTGGGCCTTTCGACCCAAGCCTGCGAATCCGATGCGTTTGCTCAGGTGTTCACCGGCAACCGCCTGCTGCCGGGCATGCAGCCCTTTGCCATGTGCTACGGCGGCCATCAGTTCGGCAACTGGGCCGGGCAGCTGGGCGACGGTCGGGCCATCAATCTGGGCGAAATCGTGAATGGCCATTCCCGGCGCTGGATGCTGCAACTGAAAGGGGCCGGACCTACCCCCTATTCACGAACGGCCGACGGCCTGGCCGTGCTGCGCTCGTCGGTGCGCGAATTTTTGTGCAGCGAGGCCATGGCTCACCTGGGCGTGCCCACCACCCGCGCGCTGAGCCTGACCCTGACCGGTGAGGAGGTGGAGCGGGACATGTTCTACGATGGCCATCCAAAAATGGAACCGGGGGCCGTGGTCTGCCGCGTCGCGCCGTCGTTTACGCGTTTCGGCAGCTTCCAGATCTTCGCCGCCCGGGGTGAGTTGGATGTTTTGAAGCAGCTGGCGGACTATACCCTCCGCACCGATTTCCCCCATCTGGGCGAACCGTCGCCGGAGGTTTACCTGCAGTGGTTCGAGGAGGTGTGCCGCCGCACCGCCGACATGATCGTGGACTGGATGCGGGTGGGATTCGTGCACGGCGTGATGAACACGGACAACATGTCCATTCTCGGCCTGACCCTCGACTACGGCCCCTACGGCTGGCTGGATAACTACGACCCCGACTGGACACCCAACACGACCGATGCCGCCGGGCGCCGCTACCGTTTCGGCCATCAACCGGCCATCGCCCACTGGAATCTCGCCCAGCTGGCCAATGCCATCTACCCGCTGATCGGTCAGGTCGAACCCCTGCAGGCGGTGCTGGACGGCTACGCCGGCAGTTACCGGGACGCCTGGCGGCAGATGATGGCCCGCAAGCTGGGATTGAACGCATTCGAGCCGGCGACGGACGAGGCGTTGATCACGGAGCTGCTGGCCATGTTGACACTGGCCGAAACCGACATGACGATTTTTTTCCGGCGGCTCGCCCGGCTGGAGGCGGACGACCTGTCCCCGGCAACAACCGGTGATGAAGCGCTCATGAGTCCGCTGATGGAGGCCTATTACGTTCCCGAACAGGTGACGCCCGCCGTGCGCCGCCGGACCGGCGACTGGCTTCGACGCTACCTGGAGCGGGCCGGGCGGGACAACATCTCCCCCAGGACCCGGCGCCGGCGCATGAACGCGGTCAACCCCAAATACGTGCTGCGCAACTACATGGCCCAACTGGCCATCGACAAGGCCGAACAGGGCGACTTCACCTTGATTCACGACCTGCTCGACCTGCTGCGGCGTCCCTACGACGAACAGCCGGAAAAGGAGGGCTATGCCGCCAAACGGCCGGACTGGGCCCGCCGCCGGCCAGGCTGCTCGATGCTGTCGTGCAGTTCCTGAGGCGGTGACGACCCCGCCAGCTATTTTACGGCTTCGGCGACAGCCTCGAAAGCACGCATCAGCGTAAAGTCGATATCCTCATTTTCCGGGTCTTCCTGGGCGGAAACCTTGGCGATGACCACCTCTCTTTGGGGGTCGACCCACAGCCACTGGCCATGAATGCCGATCGCACAGAAGGCTCCTGAAGGACTGCCGGTCTGGTACCATTGGCTGCGGTAGCGTCCGGTGGGAAGCAACTGATAAAAATTGCCCCTTTTCCACGGCTCGCTGTCGCCGCCGCCGCGGATATCCCGCACCCACCAATCCGGCAGAATACCCTTGCCCTCCAGACGCATCATTTCGCCGAAGCGGGCCAGATCACGGGGAAGCGCACAAACGCCGCCGGCCGAACGCGGCGATCCGATGGTATCGACGGTCACATAGGCCCCGGCTTCAGCCCCCAGCGGCTTCCAGATCAGGTCGGCAAACAGGCCGGCAAAATCCCGGCCGGAGGCCCGCTCCAACAGCCAGCCAAGCAGATCGGAATTCGGCGAAAGATAGTGAAAAACCTGTCCATGGGGTTCCGGCGCCCGGGACAGGGATGCCAGAAAATCATGCAGGGTGCCGGGATCTTCACCCGGCTCGGCCGGGTTCCACAGCATGGCGCGTCGATAGCGGGCGAATTCGCCCGATTTGTCGAGGTAGGCTTCGGAAAATGACGTGCTGACCGTCATGTCGAGCACATGGCGTACCGTGCAGTCGCCATAAGCGGAATCGGACACCTCCGGGATATACTTGACCACGGGACTCTCCGGGTCGATTCGGCCTTGGTCGACCAGGATTCCGGTCAAGGCCCCGGTCAGGGATTTGCTGACCGAGAACAAGATGTGCGGGCGTGTCCCGTCATACCCATGGAGATACCGTTCAGCGACGATTCGTCCCCCCCGCAGGACCACCAGCCCCCGGGTGGCGGTGGCGTCGAGCACCTCGGTCAATCGTCGCTCCTGTCCGTGCTGATCGTCGAAAACGATCGCGTCCAGGGATTGCGGGTCGGCTGGAAGCTCCCGGATCCGCCCCGAACGGCTGATGGGGGAAACCGGGATGATGCGATCCACATGATGAAAGGCGTGCGTGCTGTACGGTGCCGTTCGCCAGTTGGCAAGCGTGACCTTCGTTTCCATGTCTTCCTCTCGCAACGTGTCAGCAATCGATTGAAAACAAAAACAAGAGGATCCGGTAATCAGATCCTCTTGTTTTTAAAACAACCCCGCTATCGGCATCTTCGCGGGACAAAAATAGGGTTCCGGAAGGCTACTTGGTCAACTCCGTCCAGATAGCGGTGTAGTACTCGGTGGCCTCTTTGGAACAGGCGGGGAAAAACATGCCGGCAGCCTTGAATTCTTCCGGGATAACGATCGCCGACGCGGTTTTCATCTCCTCCGGCATGAACGCTTCCGAACCGCTGATGCCGTTGGCATAACGGGTAAAGATGGAATTCAGCGCCGCATTTTCCGGCGCCATGATAAAGTTCAGGAACTTTTTGGCATTTTCGACATTTTTCGCGTCTTTGAGCACGAGCGCATTATCCATCCAGATTTCATAGCCTTCACGCGGGTAGCCGAATTTGATCGACGATTTCGCCAGCCCGGCCCGGTAGACGGCGCCATTCCAGTAGAGCGCCGCGGAAAAGTCGCCGCGCGGCATTTTTTCCGTCAGGCCATAGTCCATTGACACCCACTTCGGTTTGGCGGCCATCAGGAGATCCCGGGCTTTTTTCAGGGCCACTTTATCGGTGGTGCAGGGCTCGCTGCCGATGTACTTCAATGCCATTCCCAGCACATCGCCCATTTCCGGCGACATGTTGATCTTTCCCGCCAGCTCTTTGGGTGGGTCAAAAACGATGGAAGAGGTGTTGATGTCGCCTTTATAGACATCGGTGTCCACCGCGATGCCGACCGTTCCCCACAACCACGGGACGCTGTAGCGGCGACCCGGGTCAAACGGGGAGTTGCGCCATTCGGGGGCGACATTCTTGAAGTTTTCCATCTGATCCGGGCGAACCTCGAGCGCCAGGCCCTCTTCGATAAACACCTTTACATAATTGGCCGACGGCACGACGATATCGAAGCCGTGTCCGCCGGCTTTGACCTTGGCCAGGGCCGTGGTGTTCGAATCATAGTCCGTTGAGGTGACCTTGACGTTGTAGGTTGTCTCGAATTTCTTGATCAGGTCGGGACTGGTATAATTTCCCCAGTTAAAAAGATTTAATTGACCTTCCGCCAGCGCATTCGTCGCGAAGATCAGTCCGAATGCCGCAACGGCGGCAACAATCCTGTTGATTTTCATGGTGACAACTCCCTTCGTTATGGGTTTGAATTCCGTTTCTCGACGTCAGATCAGCAACGTCACCGGGTGGAGGAGGCACGGCAAGGAACCCCCTGCCCGCTGCTTTCCGAATACCAGGGGGGCGGTCCGCTGCCCCGATATGACATTCCTTCCTCTTCCACCACTGTCTTGACCAATGTGCAAAAACCTATTTCCGAGACCTCCTTTCGACGAAAAAGAGTAGACATACCACGGATATCGAAAGACCCAGCAACACGGTAGAGATGGCATTGATTTCAGGCGTCACCACCCGGCGAAGCTGGCCCAGCATATAGGTCGGCAGGGTTTCCTGCCCGGAGGATTTAATGAATTCGGTGATTACCACGTCATCCAGCGAGATGACAAACGCCAGCATGGACCCGGCGATGATCCCCGGGAAAAGCAGGGGCAGCGTTACCCGCCAGAAGGTTTTCCAGGGTGTGGCGTAAAGATCGGCCGCCGCCGTTTCCAGGTTCAGATCCATTCCCTCCAGGCGTGCCCGGATAGGCAGGTAGGCAAACGGAATGCAAAAGGCCGTATGGGCGATGACGAGGTAAAACATGCCCTGAATGCCGGTCAGCGATTTTATCATCGCAAAGAGGATCAGAAGCGCCACGGCCGTGACGATTTCCGGCACCATCAGCGGCTGGTTGATCATGGCATAGATCGCCATCAACCCCCGGAAAGGCCGGGTGCGGGTTGTACCCAGCGCCGCCATCGTCGCCAGCACGGTCGAATAGATTCCGGCCTGTACCGCCAGAAAAAGTGAACGCATCGTCGCGTCCTGGACGGCTTCGTTCCCCCAGGCCGCCACATACCACTGCAGGGAGAACCCTTCCCAGGGGGAGATGTATTTGCCCGCGTTAAACGAATAGACAACCAGGGTAATAATCGGGGCATACAGCATCACAAAACACAGGCCGGCGATCAGGCCGAACCCGGGCTGCCTTTTCAGGGAAAAGGGCGGGCGTTTTTTGATAAAAGGGATCATCGCACGCTCCCCGAATGACGCTGCGTCGTGCGCACGTACATTAACAGGGCGGCCATGACGAGGGCCAGCAGGGTGACGGAAAGGGCGGCACCCAGCGGCCAGTTGCGCCCCGCGCCGAATTGCAGCTCGATCAGGTTGCCAAGCATCATCTTCTTGCCCCCGCCAAGCACCCGCGGGGTTACAAATGCGCCGAGGGAGGGGATGAAAACCAGGATTGATCCGGCAATGATCCCCGGTTTGACAAGAGGAATAATGATCCGGTGCAGCACTTTGTGGCGGGTGGCATAAAGATCATACGCCGCCTCGACCAGGCTGAAGTTCAGGCGCTCCATCGATGCGTACAGGGGCAATACCATCAGCGGCAGGTAAACATAAGTCATGCCGACCATGATGGCGAAGTCGGTGTAAAGCATCTGTATCGGCTTGTCGATTATCCCGAGCGTCTGCAAACCGATATTGATGAGGCCCTCGTTGCGGATCACTTCCAGAATCGCAAAGGTGCGGATCAGCAGGTTTGTCCAGAACGGAACCGTAATCAAGAACAACCAGAGGCTGCGGTTCCTCCGTGGCCGGGTGGCGATGAAATAGGCGGTTGGAAAGCCGGCCGCGAGCGTGATCAGGGTGGTAATGAACGACAGCCGGACCGATCGCCAGAGGATCGTCATATGGGCGTCGGCGAAGGTGGTCGTTCCGTCGAAAATATCGCGAAAGAAAACCACATTGAACCACGCATCGGTTGAAAATTTCCAGACCACGCCGCCATATTCGCCGGCGCTCAGAAACGAATAGACCAGCACGATCAGGAGCGGCCCGGACGACGCCGCGGCCAGAACCACCAGCGCCGGCGCACTTAACAGCCAGTTCTTTCGGGTTCTGCTCCTTTGCATGTCGCTGACCGGATTGGACGCGGCCTTGGGAATTCTCACATCAGGACCTCAATACTTGGACGGCTTCAGGCTTGAAGACGACGCTGACCGATTGCCCATCCTCAAAGGCTTCGGTTTCCTGACACTGGTTCTGGCTGCGTGTCACGAACGTCGTCTCATCCGGCAAACGGATGTGGTATTGGGTATCCGTTCCTAAATAAACGATGTTTTCGAGTACCCCCTGCAGATCGCCCTCGTCGCCGGACCCTGCAACCAATTGGGCGTATTCGGGTCGAACCACAGCGGTTACCCTGCCGCGAGGCACCCAGTTGTCAGGCAGCGGGGAAATGACTTCCCGCCCGGAAGAGAGCTTCAGCCGGGCGCGCCGACCCTCGACGGAGAGTACTTCGACTGAAATGAAGTTGGATCGGCCGATAAAACTGGCCACAAATCGGTCGGCGGGTTGATTGTATATCTGGCGGGGGGTGCCGATCTGCAGGATGCGGCCGGCGTTCATGACGGCAATGCGGTCGGACATGGTCAACGCTTCTTCCTGATCGTGGGTCACGAAAATAAAGGTGATCCCCGTTTCTAGCTGCAGCTGCTTCAACTCAATCTGCATTTCCTTGCGAAGTTTGTAATCGAGGGCCGAAAGGGGCTCATCGAGCAGCAGCACCTGGGGGCGGGGGGCCAGGGCCCGGGCCAGCGCCACGCGCTGCTGCTGCCCGCCGGAAAGCTGGTCGGTGCGGCGGTCGCGAAGCTCCTCCATCTTGACCAGCGCCAGCATGTCGCCGACCGTCTTTTTAATATAATCTTTCGGCTTGCCCAGCATCTCGAGTCCGAAGGAGATGTTTTTGGCGACGGTCATGTGCGGGAACAACGCATAATCCTGAAACACGGTGTTCACGGAACGCTGATTGGGCGGCAGTTGCGAGATGTCCCGGTCCCGGAGCATGATCGCGCCCGCAGTGGGCTGGTCGAACCCGGCAATCAGACGCAACAGGGTCGTCTTGCCGCAGCCCGAAGGTCCCAGCAGGGTGAAAAACTCATTTTCTTCAATGGTGAGAGAAACATCATCGAGAGCCAGAACCTTCTTTTTGCCTTCACCAAAGGCTTTGGTCACGCGCTCGGCATAAATGGCGGCGGGCAAGGGCGCTTCAGTGTTTGCTTGTCCTGTTCCCTGCTTTTCAACCATGCAGACCCCTGTTCTGGAAGTCGGTCGTTATTTAAACAATCTAAAATACAGACGCGTTAAACGCGGAATGATGATCGTAACGCGGAGGTTGCGGTACAAGGGGAAAATATGGGGGCTCCCTTTTCACACCGGCGAGCATAACGGAGTGGCATTTATGTGTCAATCCCCTTTTTTACTGCCGTTCAAGAGGGTTTTGGTAAGCGCCTTCAATTCAACAGACACCCTCTGCAATTGGCTTCACGGCGCTTCCGATTCCTCACTTCCGGCAGTTTTCAGCCGTCTGTCGCCCGTCCGGTGCCTGTCCTATCCCATTGACAACGGCTCCGGGCTTCACTACAACCCATACCTGATGCAATTCTCTTTTCCAATCAACCGCAGGAGAAAAGATCCGATCTTGAACGCAAAGCCGACCTTCATCGAGGCCGCCGTACGCCTGCTTGCCGGTTGCCGCCGAGGCCGGATGGCCGGGCCATGATCAAATTCATCCACAGCGCCGACATCCACCTGGACAGCCCGCTGCACCGCCTCGAGGCTTACGAAGGGGCACCCGTCGAGGAAATTCGCCAGGCGTCGAGACGGGCGTTCGAGAACCTGGTGGATCTGGCCGTCGATGAAGCCGTGGATTTCGTGCTGATCGCCGGCGACCTGTTCGATGGCGATTGGAAAGACTACAACACCGGCCTTTACTTCATCAGCCAGGTCCGGCGGCTCGGCGAGGCGGGGATTCAGGTGTTGATCATCTCGGGCAACCACGACGCGGCCGGCAGGATGACGCGAACCCTGCCGTATCCCGACACCGTGCATGTCTTTTCATCCAGAAGACCGGAAACAATAATCCTTGACGATCTGAAAGCGGCGGTTCACGGGCAAAGCTTTTCGAAGGCGGCCATTACGGACAACCTCGCCCTCGACTATCCGGACCCGGTTCCCGGGCATTTCAACATCGGCCTGCTGCATACCAGCCTCACCGGCAGGGAAGGGCACGAGAACTACGCGCCGTGCTCGCTCGACGAACTGATCAACAAAGGCTACGACTACTGGGCCCTGGGGCACGTTCACCAGTTCGAGCAGGTGGCCGATGATCCGCCGGTCGTGTTTCCCGGGTGCGTCCAGGGCCGCCACATCCGGGAGTCCGGCGCCAAGGGGTGTGTGCTGGTGACCGCGGAAGCGGGGACGCCCCCCGAGATTACCCGCCACGACCTTGATGTGATCCGCTGGGAACGGGTGCATGTCGGTCTGGGCGGCGTGACCCGCGCCGATGAGATCCTTGAACGGTTTCTGACGATCTTCGAAGCGGTCATCGATCGGCATGACCCCAAACCGGTGATTGTGCGGGTGGAATTTGGCGGTGAGACCGACGTTCATGACCAGATCGCCGCCGACCCCGAACACCTCAAGCACGCGGTCCGGTCAACGGCGATTGCCCATTTTGGCGACCGGGCCTGGATCGAAAAGGTAATCGTCAGAACCCGGCCCAGAGCCAGGTCGGTGGCCGACCCGGGACCGTTGCGCGAGTTGAGCGCGCTGGTGGACGACCTGATGGCCAATGACCCGGAATTGGTGGAACTGGGCAAAGCGTTGTCGACCCTTTTTCAAAAACTGCCGCCGGATTACCGCCAGGGGGACGCCAGGCTCCAGCCGGACGATCCGGAGCAGCTGCGCGAACTGGTGGCGCAGGCCCATGCGCTGCTGGTGAACCGCATGAAAAAGGAGGCCGCCGCATCGTGAAGATCAGGAGCATCCGGCTGGCCGCCTATGGCCCCTTTACCGATGTGACCATTGATCTGCCCGACACCGGTGCGGATTTCCACATGCTGTTCGGGCCCAATGAAGCGGGAAAAAGCTCGGCCCTGAAAGCCATCCGGCACATGCTTTTCGGCATCCCGTCGCGGGAACCGGTTAATTTTCTCCACGGCTACCCCAGTCTGCGTGTCGGGGCCAGGCTGGTGAACGGCAACGGCGACGCCATCGACTTCCTTCGCCGCAAGGGGCTGGCCAAAACCCTGCGCGGCCATGACGATGAAACCGTGCTGGATGACGACGCGCTGGCTCCCTTTCTGGGCGGCGTCGGCGCCGAGGTGTTCGAGCAGATGTTTGCCATCGGCCACGAGGACCTGATCCGCGGCGGGGAAGAGATTATCTCCGGCAAAGGCAGCGTCGGCGAGGCCCTGTTCGCTGCCGGCGCGGGCCTGATCCGCATTCAAAACGTCCAGAAGGATCTTGAGCAGGCATGCGGCCTGCTGTTCAAGCCCAGCGGGTCGACGCCTTCGATCAACCAGTCGATTAAAGCGATAAAAGCTGCCCGCCAGGAGCAGAAGGATGCCCTCTTGCTGCCCAAGACGTGGAAGGACCTCGATCTGGAGCTCCGGAATGCTCAAAATCGGATGGACGAGGTAAAAGCAACGCTCGCGGCCCACAAACAACGGCTGGCCAGGCTCGAACGCGTCCAGCAGGCGCTGCCGCTGATCGCCCGCAAAAAGGAGATCGACACCGACCTTGTGGCGTATCAGGGGGTACCGGATCTTGCGGATGATTTCGGAGACCAGCGCCGCGACGCGGAAAAAGATCTGAAAATGGCCGGCAGGGATGTGGCGCGTTCCCGGGACGCCATCGAGAAAATCGGCAGTGAAATAAACGCCCTGCCGGTTCATCAGGCGCTGCTTGAAAATGCCGCCACCATCGAGTCGCTGCAGCAGGAGTTGGGCGGCTTTCGCAAAGCCCAGAAAGACCGGCCCGGACTCGAAGGGCGCATGCGGACGCTGCAGAAGCAGGCCGCTGACAGGCTTGAGGAAATCAGCGCGGACATCTCCGGTGAAGCGGCCAGGGCATTGCAACTGCCTCCGTCGACCGTGGGTGAGATCCAGGAACTCGCCAAAGCCTACGAACGGTTGACCGCCAGGCAGGAATCGGCTGCCGAGCAGCAGCGCAAACGCAACATCCGGTTCAGCCAGCTGACCGATCAGCGCCGGGCGATGCCGGCGCCCGTGGATGTGTCACTCCTTGAAAATGCCCTGCAACCCGCGGCATCGGCCGGACCCATCGAAAAACAGCTGGCCGAGATGCGGTCCGCAAGCGATGCGCTTGAAGGCGACCTGAAGCGGTTGCTGAAACGACAGACGTTCTGGCGTGGTGCGTTGGCGGATATCGACGAACTGCCGCTGCCATCCAGGGAGACCATCGATCGGTTCGACGTCCGCCTGGATGCGTTGCAGCGCGCGCTTGAAAAACAGCGCGAGGCCAGGGTTGCAACGCAAGGCGAGATCGCTGCGATCCGGGCCGATATTCAGGCCATCGATTCGGCCCGGGAGGTGCCCACCGAGACGGACCTGAAAACCATCCGGGCCCTGCGGGACAAAGGGTGGGGGGTGATTCGCCAGACGCTGGAAGGCCAGACGCCGCCGGCTGAAGCATCCCGGGAATTATTAGGCCATTTCGAGGATGCTTCAGGCCTGCCCGATGCCTTCCAAAAGAGCATGGTCCGGGCGGATCACATCTCGGACCGTCTCAGGCGTGAAGCCGACCAGGTCAGTCGGAAGGGGTTGCTGGAAGCCCAAAAAGAGAAGCTGGAAAAAACGCTTGCCGATGTCGATGCAGCGCTTGAAGCGTCCCTGACGCAGCACGCTGATCTGGAGATCGCGTGGCAACAGGCGTGGGAACCGGCCGGCGTGACCCCGCAAACGCCGAGGGAGATGCGGGGCTGGCTTGCCGGGATCGAATCGCTGCGGGACAAACTGGCCGATTGGCGATCGGGAAAGGGCCGGGCGGAAACGCTGGCCGCCCAACTGGCGGTCCTCAAATCGGACCTGATGACCGCGCTCGAGGCCGCCGGGGTTCCCCGGGAGCCAACCCCCCCGCTTTCCGGGCTGATCAGGACGGCCCAGGCCCACATTAACGCCCAAAGGGACCTCGAATCCAGGATTGCCGCCGCCGGCCAGGAATTGATCCGGCTCGAGGCGGACCTGGAAGAGGGCAATGCCACTGGGGCGGACCTGGCGGATGCCCTTTCCCGGTGGAAAACGAGCTGGGAAGCCAGCGTCAAAAAAATCGGCATCCGTGCCGACGCCACGCCGACGGCGGCGCTGGCTGTCATCGAGAGCGTCCGGGAGGTCCGGAGCAAGCTCGGTGAAGTCGACGTGCTGCGCAAGCGCATCGACGGCATCGACCGGGATTCCGCCGGATTCATGTCCCGGGTGGATGCGCTGGTCGACGCCCTCGCACCGGATCTCAAGGCCGAATCCAGGGACCGGGCGGCCGAATTGCTCAACGGCCGGTTGACCCATGCCCGTAAAGATGAGTCCCGGCACGTCGGCCTGGTCGAACGGCTGGAAGCATCGCGGAAAGAACTGGAAGATGCGGAGCGGCGCCTTTTTGAATGCCGGGCGCTGATCGAATCCCTGTGCCAGGCGGCCCATTGCGCCGATGCCGGGCTGCTGGCCGAGACGGAAAAACGGGCCCGGGAACGCCAGGCGCTGGTCAGGGCGCTTGACGACATCCAGCAGCAATTGCGCCGGTTGAGCGCCGGGGCAACGGTTGACGCATTTATTGGTGAAGCCTCATCCCTGGATGCCGACGGCATCGCGCCTGAACTTCAGGAGCTGGGTGAGGCCACGCAGGCCCTGGAAACGGAGCGTTCGGCGCTCGACCAGCAAATCGGCGCGCTGAAAGCCCGGCTCGAGCAGATGGACGGCAGCTCCGCGGCCGCCATGTACGCCGAGAAGGCCGAGCGCCTGCTGGCTGGCCTTGAGTCGGACGTTGAGAAATACGCCCGGTTGAAAATTGCCTCGATCATTCTTTCCCGAACCGTCGAGCAGTACCGCGAGAAGCACCAGGGGCCTCTGATCTCCCGGGCCAGCGAGCTGTTCTGCCAGATGACCCTCGGCGCCTTCAGCCGGCTGCGGGCCGATTACGACGACAAGGGCAACCCCGTTTTGGTCGGCATCCGGCCGCAAGGCGACGCCCAGGTCACGGTCGACGGCATGAGCGACGGCACCGCCGACCAGCTCTATCTGGCGTTGCGCCTGGCCAGCCTGGAGCAGTACCTGGAGCACAACGAGCCGCTGCCTTTCGTGGTCGACGACATTCTCCTGCGCTTCGATGACGAGCGGTCCCTGGCCACGCTGAAGGTGTTGGGTGAACTGTCCCGAAAAACCCAGGTGATCTTTTTTACGCACCACCGCCACCTGGTGGAATTGGTCGAAGCGCGTGCGTCGGGTCTGGCCATCGCGCAACACACGCTGGGTTCCGCTTAGTGGCTCCGGGTTCTGCGGATAACGTGCTGGGGCACGGGAGCCAGGGCTTCAGCAGCGCAACTGGCGGATGCTGAAACCCCGTTCATTTGCGGGTCGGTGTCAGGCTGTTCAAAGGCTGGCGCAGAACTGATTGCCTGTTTTCAGTTTGCATGGTCCGATATTTTCTCAACCTCACCGGCGAGGTCCATCAGAAGCAGTTCAATTTCAAGCCCCGGGTATTTTTCTTTTAATCGGCTTGCCAATGCGGACAGCTTGTCGGTGTGAACCGATTTTTCCTTTCCGGGATCTTTGGCGAAATCTTCTCCCAGGATTACTTTGTAGGCACCACAATCCCGGTGATCCAGAACGATAACTTTTTTTATGTTGTGGAGTTTAATTGCCACATCCAGATGATCCCAGAACGTTTGGTTCCAACAGGGGTATTTATCGGTCGTTGCCCCTAAAGAGGCGCCGGCCAGAATAACGTGGTCGTATTTGTCGCGCAGGCCACGATTGGTCATGTAGCGTTCGGTATCATCCACCAGACGATAATCCATGCAGCTCAGAAGAAGAGCGTCCGTATGACCGGACAGCGCTGGTTTCGGAAGAAACGCCATGACCGTGAGCACCATTGAAAAAAATAGGATAATTTTCAGATCCATGCCCATACTCTTCATTTTTTTTCTCCCTTCATTCGATGTCGGCGGTGTCGTAAACAGTCACAAATAGTGTCACTCCCGCATAGGCGGGAGTCTATAACTATTTAAAACCTATGGATCCCCGTCTGCACGGGGATGACAATAAAAAAAGGATTATCAGCTTTTTACGGATTCATCGCTTTTGACCGGGGCGCAGCGCTGAACCCGGAACCGGTTAATCTTCCTGCCCGGTCTTCTGCGTTTCCAGGGATTTCTGGTTTCCCCGATTGCCCGCCTTGCCGGATTGCCGGGAGTCACGGTCCTGCCCCTGACTTTCCCGGCCGGTTTGCCGTTCTTCCATTTCCCGCTTCCGTTCGGTCTTCCGGGCGCCGTTTTCCGGTTCCTGACCGTATTTATGTTCTTCGCGCTCCATTTCCCTGTTTTTTTCCCGGTATGCTTTTCCTTCTGCCTTCTCCTGCTTCCACGCTTTGCTGTGGCCTTTGGCCTTGCTGCCGGCCAACGCCTGCGGTGCGATAAAAATCGAAAGCCCGAATACGATCGCAGTCGTCAGGATGATGCCATGCTTCCAAAACCGGTGTTGCGGGTTGTTCATCGTTGGATCCTCCATGCAGGTAATGATATAAAAACGATTGAAAGGGGGAAAGGTTACACTTTCAGGGGCGATAGTTGAATGGTGAATTGTGAACACGGCCTGTGAACAGTGAGTGGTGAACCGTGAAGTGAAAGCAGAAAACAGCAAACCAGTGACCAGAAAC
>JAHLLR010000124.1 GCA_020444075.1 Deltaproteobacteria bacterium | reverse complement strand
CGATGTCCCGCATGCCGATATTGTGGAAATCCTTGTGGCCGAAGAGGTCCATGGCAGCGTCGATAATCAGGTTTTTGCGAGTTTCACGTTCCTCTTTCCTCAATTTTTGAAACGTCGACATGTTAAGCTCCTGCTGGTGTCTTCGGTGTGGCCCGTCGTCAATGCCAAAAGGGAAGACGTTTGGGACAGCGTCTCTTATTTGAATGATGGATCTGGGAAAGGGAAATTCCCGCACCTGTCGGTGGCAGTCCAGGATCAGGTCAGGCAGGACATGGTCATCATAAATGTTGCCCGTGAGAGCAGGCTGCGCCAGGCTGTCAAAGCGTTACCATTTCGTAAAAAATCTCCGTTTGCGTCATTCCTGCGCAGAGGAAAAACCTTACGCCAATGATAATGACAGGGTCCCCATCCGGGAAAACAAAAGAAACGGATTGCTGACTCATTGCGATTCGGTCAAGCTTATGTATCCAATATTTTGCGGGTGACGCAACGGTCCGGCGAGCCGTTTTAACGGAACTATCCTGTCCATAGGTCCATAACCGAGCTTCAATTCATTAACGCAGTTCACCCGAATTAACAACCAAATTCATCACCCGGCCTCGAAAAAAATATTTATGTAAATGAAGTAACAGCTTACCCTGTATATATGTCTTTTTTTACTCATTGCTATTTTATTTCTCAATCCAATCCTATCGCTTTGAAAAGCTGTAAACTTTCTATGTTACTGGTTTTTTATTCAAATTAAATATTATTGCGTTGTTTTTTTTCGTTGGCATTTCCATTGCGTTATCCATATCGTCATATTCTGAATTTCATTTACAAAAAATGGGAACCACATTTAGCTGTTGACAACCCATTTTTTTTTCGTAAGATGGTGAACGTTGTTTACTGAAATTTATTCTGTATCGCAAAATAATCACAGTTAAATCAAATTCCAATACCTGAAGCTGACCACAGATTTTGAATCCTGGATGAATAGCGATTCAGTTTTCAAAAGAAATAGAAGCACAGCCTTTTTTTGTTCTTTATTTCGAACGTGGAAAGCCTGATTTAACGCTACCGGTTTCACTGAACGCATATCCTTTCTAATCGACGGTGGAGATCTATGCCAGCGCTACCAGAATTTAAAAAACCGGACGCCATTCGGCGCGCATTGATTGCGATCACTATCGCCATGTTCATCGCAGGCCTCCCGTTTTCAGGCCTCTGCGAAATGTCCGCCATGACCGACAATGAGTTGTCTCAAATCACCGGGCACGGCTTTTCCGAATTCAGTCTGACCAACGTGGACGGCCTGGACATTGCCCGCATCTCTCTGAACATGCAGGCCAGCACCTGGGCGGAGATGGATTCCATGAAAATGGGATACTGGGACAACGGCAGCGGCATGGGCTGGGACCAGAACTGGACGGGCGTATCCATGGGTTCCGAAACGACGGACATGATACTGAGCAATTTCGTGATCCAGACCGAGTTTGTCAATGTCAACGATGCCGCCACCCGCCAGTTGAAAAGCATCACCATCGGCTACGAAAACGTAACCGGCACCCTGTCCGGCAACTTCGCCAGTCTCAGCCGCACCACAGGTGCCGCCCGGACGGATGAAGGCGCGGCGACCTATGTGTTCAATGGCGATCCGTTTCTGCTGCATATCAACGTGGAGGGCGACAACCCGGGCGTCTGGTTGGATTTTGGAAATGCGGTCAAGCAGTAGGTAAGGAAACAATTTTGAATGATGGTTTTGAAGTCTTTCTTTAATTAAAAATTCAAAACTAACAATTCAAAATCAACTGAAACCCTTTAACCGATGCAAGAAAGGAGGTGGTCCAGCAGGACCGTTCGAAGCGGGAACCTTAGACGCAAAATCGGATCAGGGTTTTGGCCGCCGCTCCCCGCTCGAATGGGAAGGAAAGTATGTAGAAGGATGTTTCGTGAGGAGCCATAGATAAAGCCAAACTCCGGGCAACCGGAGGACGGAAAGTCACGAATCCGGATATCAGCTCATAGCTCATAGCTCACAGCTCATAGACTTCGACAAGCACCTTAATTGTCATCCCCGCGCAGGCGGGGATCCAGAGCCTTTAAACAGAATGGACTCCCGCCTTCGCGGGAGTGATGGAACAAGGAGCCTCGCGACAGCCTGAAAGACGAGCGGTCAGCTACCCCCTATCAGCTCAACTCGGATGGTCGGGCCGCCTGTGGTAAGAGTTCAACAATCTTATCATGGGAGAACGAACAATGAAGAAAATGTTAGCGATTGCACTGGTACTGATGTTAGTCCCCTTCTCCGCCTTCGGCCTCGAAATGCTCGAAGACGCCACCCTTGACACCGTCACCGGTCAGGCCGGTGTCTCCATCGCCACCGACGTCACCATGGACATTCATTTTGATACCATCGCCTGGGGTGACAGCGATGGTCTCGACGCCGACAACACCGACAGTGCAGGTTGGGTCGGTATCACCGATTTGGACATCACCAACATGAACATCAAAATCCGTCAGGATTATGCTTTGGCCGGCCTGTATGACCAGATCCAGCTGTTCACCATTGACGTGGCCACCACGGATCTCGGGCAGACCTATGTTCATATGATTCTGGGTACCCAACAGGTGACCTTCGATTCCATGGACGGGGTGGTAGAGCTGGGTGCGAACACTGATCTTGGCGATGTTCTGGGTGACTTCTACATCGGGACCTTTGCGCTGTACATGAACCCGGATTCCTTTGTCGACATCATGGCTCACGGTGACGCCGGTGTAACCATCAACTTTGGCGTCTCCATCGACTCCATCAGCATGGCCGCCATGAGCTGGGGCGATGCCGACGGTATCGGTACCGGCACCATCGATGGTCTTGTTTATAATGGGGATGGCGACGCGACCAACAATCTTTTCACCACAGCAGGTTATGTCGGATTGTCTGGTGCGTTCATTGACGATCTTGCAGTCAGTGGGAAGCTGCTTATCGACGTTGCGACGGTTGATTTCGCCGCGGTTGCAGCGACTGCTTATTTTGATTCTAACGCAGACGGCGTCGTGGATCTGCCCGAAGCCTACCTGCTGGGCATCTACGCTCAGATGTTCGCAACCGGATATGATATCGGAACATCTGCCGTACTTATGCAGTTTAATGACCTTAAAGTAACCATGGCCAGCTTCAGCGCTGACGTGGTCTTGGCATCTAACAACACCCTAACGGCTGGTGCTGGTACCCTTGGTTCCGTTTACGCCGCAGGCATGGATGTGACCATGAACGGCTGGGTCGGAATTTTCGCCCATTAATAAAATTATCGGTCAGTGAACGGCAACGGTTTGACTGTTTGCCGTCCGCTGCCGATTCGGATGACGCTCAGGGGGACGGGGATCACCCCTCCCCCTGGCCCCAAATCAGGCACCAACCTTAACGGACCGATTCGTTAAATTTTGAGAAAGAACTCCCACAACGATACTCAACCAATCCGAACCGCTTGGAGCGTCCTTTTGATCATAGCCTTGCTTCTGGGTGCAGGTCCTGAAATCGCCTTTACAGAAATGCACATGATGGATGAGATTGAGCTGTCCGGCGTCAGTGCCCAAGCCGGCATTATGATCATTTCGGACATCCAAGTCAATGTATCCTATGACACCATCAATTTTTCAGATTCCGGCACCGGCACCGAGCAGGACTGGATCGAATTGACCGGGGTCACCGTACACGACAGCGCCGGCGGACCTTTCACCATCCAGTCGCCGGTGGAGACCCCGTCCGCGATCGATATCGCCACCGATGCGGATGGCTGGAGCTACCTTTCTATCCTGGACAGTTCCTGCATCCAGCCGCGTTATTACACCATCGACAGAATCGTTTTCTGCGAACAGGCCATCGGTGGCCTGGAGATCGGCCACGTGGTGCGTCAGCCCTCCACTCTCAGGCTCGGCGCTCACGGCGACGACACCACCGGCGTTGACTGGGACTACGCCACCCAGATTGACATCGACAGTTTTCGATACACTTACAACGACAACGAGGATGCGTTCTACTTCGACGGCTTTCACCTGGCCGGCAGCGCCGCGGGCGACCCCACCGATCCGACCGCATGGACTTTCGACGGTCAGTTTAAAGTCGGTGACCTGGACAATGACAACCCGGCCACCTTCGACATCGGCACCAATGCGTCCGGGGAGACCATCATGGTGATGACGCTTCCCATGGAAGGGACGCTGAGAATAGAGAACATCGATTTCGGCGGCCAGGCCTTCGGCCCAGCGGCCATTGACGGCTTGCAGGTCCACCGTCTGGCGGTGGCCTTCGATCCCCACTAAAATCTGGTGAGCTGGAACGCATAGACGCAGGAGGGCCTAACAAAAGGCATCCGCCTTTTCCGAAATGCCCGGCGTCTTTTTAATTTTGTAAGCGCCTCTTTTCAAGCTGGAAAATGATTAAAACAGTGTTCACTACTTTAAACTTGTCCCGGGTTCCAATGAATGTTAACAGGAGATTTCTCTGTTAACCGTGGCGGCTTGATTCGAAGCGGTACTATTTTTTTCCAGGAGTCTGCATGCAACGTTCCATCACCTTTGCAGTCGTTTTGTCGGCACTCGTTCTGTCATTTGTTCCCACCGCAGCCATCCACGCCGCGGACAGCGTCCAACTCAAGGAAACGGTCACCCCCATCCCCAAGGGAACGGAGGGCTGGAAGGTGTTCATGCCCTCCCTGAAGGTCGGCCCGGATTCGCAAAACATCGCCCTTGTCGGCCGCAAGGATAAGGATTTTGCCGTTTTCATCGACGGCCAGCCGGGACCGCTGTTCGATTCCATCGGCAAGGGCACCCCGGTGTTCAGCCCCGACGGCAAGCGGGTGGCCTATTCCGTAAAATCGGGCCTCAAATGGATGATGGTGGTGGATGGCAAAACCGGCGACCGGTTCGATGCCGTCGCCATCCCGGAATTCAGCCCCGATTCCATCCATGTGGCATACGCGGCAAAGGACGGCGACGAACAGCGGGTGGTCCTGGATGGGAAAAAGGGGAAAAAATACGACGGCATCGTTCAGAAAGATCCCCGGCTGACCTTCAGCCACGACTCCAAGCGACTGGCCTACCTGGTCGTGCAGGACAAAAAGATGATGCTGGTGCTCGACGGCCGGGAAAGCCAGCCCTACGACGTGGTCTCGGTGCCCGCCTTCAGTCCGGACGGCAAAAAGCTGGCCCACGCCGCCAAAACCGGCGGCCGCTGGATGATCGTGGAAAACGGCCGGGAGGGAACGCTGTATGATGCCACAGGCGCGTACACCTACAGCCCGGATTCGTCCCGCCTGGTCTATATGGCCCGGCAGGACAAAAAATGGCACATGGTGGAAAACGGCAAGGAGGGGCCGGGCTTCGACCTGATCGGCGCCCCCGTGTTCAGTCCCGACGGCTCCCGGCTGGCCTACCTGAGCGTGACCGACAAGAAAATGGCCATGGTCCTCGACGGCCGGAAACAGTCCGAATACGACCAGCTCAGTTTCGTGCTCTTCAGCCCGGACAGCACGCATTTTGCCTACCCCGCTAAAAAAGGCGACCGCTGGCAGATGATCGTCGACGGAAGCGAGGGGCCGGCCTTCGATGCGGTGGCCATCCCCATGTTCAGCCACGATTCCAAGCGTCTGGCTTACAGCGTCAAGCAGGGCGACAAGTTCATGATGGTGGTGGAAGGACAACCCGGACCGCCCTTCGACGCCGTCACCCTGCCCCAGTTCAGCCTGGACAGCCGGCGACTGGCCTACATGGCCAAATCCGGCGACAAGTGGCGCATAGTGGTGGACGGCCAGGAGTGGGAGGACTACGACGGCGTCGCCGTGCCGGTTTTCAGCCCGGATTCGCAGCACCTGGCCTATCTGGCGATGAAAAAGTCAGTGTGGTTCGTGGTGGTCGACAACCAGGCCGGCGACGAATGGTTCGCCGGAGGCGTCAAGGGCGCGACCATCGTCTGGGACGGTCCGAAGAAGATGCACACCCTGATTATCCGGGACGCGGCCCTGAATTTCGCCCGGCTGGATGTGGAGATTGAGGAGTGATGGATTGTTCACCAAAGAGACGAAGAGCCTGCGTCGGTTGTTTCGTTGAATTGATTGAATTGGTTTGGTTGGTTTGAAAGCGATAGAAGATCAGATTTGGAATATGAGATGGTCGATGTGAGAATTGTGATTTGAAATTTGGGATTTATTTGTGATTTGGATCTTGTGCTTTGAGATTTATCACTCAGAAGAACCGGGGGTTGAGATGAAGAAAGTATGGATAGGAAGCTTTTTTATTGTGCTGCCAGCCTTGCTGCTGGCACCTTTTTCAGCATCGGCTGGCACCCTGACTGAAGCCGACGCCCTGTACGATCAGGGCGGGATGGAGAATTATCAGAAGGCCATTGCCATCTATGAAGCGTTGCTGCAGACCGCCCCGAACGACTTTGACCTGAACTGGAAATGCGCCCGCGCCTATCGTGAATACGGGGAGACGGCCAAGAAAATCAAGGTCGATGGCTGGGAAAAGATCTGCGCCCAATACGGCAAAAAAGGCATGCAATACGGCGCCAAAGCCATCGATCTGAACCCCGCCAGCCCCGCCGGTCATTACTATTACGGGTTGAGCGTGGGAATTTATTCCGATGGCACCGGTATCCTGACCGCATTGAAAGAAGGTCTCAAGGACAAGACCCAGACCAGTTTCGAGAAGGCCTATGAACTGGACAAAATGTATGAGGACGCCGGCAGCATCCTGGCCCTGGGCCGTTTCTGGGCGGTTCTGCCCTGGCCTCTTTACAATAAGAAAAAATCGCTGGCCTACTACCGGGAATACCAGCAGACCCCCTATTTCCAGCAACGGGATGAAGGCAAGGTCTACCTGGCTGAATTGCTCATTTCCATGGGCGGCAAGGACAACAAGGCGGAAGCCCGACAGATTCTGGAACTGGCCATACAAACCCACGATCCTTACTTCAAGGATTGGGCCGGGCGGTTGATGGAAAAGGTGCAATAGGGAACGATCCTGAATACACCCGATGTCTGTAATGGGAACAGGATAGCGTAGGAGCGGCTTCCAGCCGCGATAAAGCAAAAATTATGTTGAATCGCGGCGGGAAGCCGCTCCTACGAAAAGCAGAAGGCGGCTCATGGAACAAAACCTGGAGCAAGATTCCAATCAAGGTCGTGGCGCTTGTTTGTGATTTGAAAATTGTCATTTGGAATTTATTTGAAATTGGGTGCTTGTGCTTTGTTTTTCAACAGAATCCTGTTCCCATTGCATGGCTCTCCCACGCCAAGGGGATAACAACAAAGCCTGTTTTAAATTTACTGGGAACACTCGGAACCAACCATGCACGTCCTGGCCGCCTTTCTGATCATCATCGGACTCTACTCGGGGTTTCACCCGATCAACGACGTACCGAAGAATGAATTGACCATAACCACCGACGGCGCCGACCAGGTCAAGATGCGTGAGACAGTCACGCCCATTGAGGAATTCAACAAAAACAACATCGTCAAACAGACCTACGACTACTCCTGCGGGTCAGCGGCCCTGGCCACCCTGCTGAACTTTCACCTGGGTGAGGATTTCGAGGAGCGCCAGGTGATCCAGGGGCTGTTGCGATACGGTGACAGCGAAAAAATCGCCCAGCGACGGGCATTTTCCCTGCTGGACATGAAACGCTTCGTCGGCGTTCTGGGATACAAGGGCGTTGGCTACAAGGCCGCTTATGAAGATCTGGTCGCCCTGGACCAGCCCTGCATCCTTCCCATCATGATATTCGGTTACCGCCACTTCGCCGTTTTTCGTGGCATTTACAAGGATCATGTTTTCCTGGCGGATCCCTGGCGGGGAAACATCAGCTTCACCAAACACGAGTTCCTCGAAAAATGGTACGAGAACGTCATCTTCGTCGTCTACCCGGAAGGGGCACGCCCGCTGGAATTGCTGAGCCTTAAGGAAGGGGACCTCAGGTTCATCGACGAAGACGACGCCCGAAAAATAGTGTTCGATCCGGCATTGAATATCAAGCCGCCGGTGGACCGCTGGATCGATGACCAGCCGGGGGAGAAACAGGTATATAAACGATGACGGTTAAATAAAAAGTCTTAAACCGTGTTACTCCCGCGAAGCCGGGAGGCGATAACTATAGGAAACGCAGGGATCCCCGTTTTCACGGGAATGACAACGAAAAAGCATTTTGGACTTTAACAACTGAAATCATTTTCATTCACCGGGGCGCCATGCCAGGCGCCTTCAATCGTTTTTTTTACCCGTTCATCAAGCATTGGAAATAGATCTTGCAAAGGAACCATCATGATTAAACTTCACACGCTGGTAATAACAATCCTCATCTTCCTGCTGATTGCACCATCTGTCCATTCCCAGGAGGATGCCTATACCGTTCAGGTAGCCGCCTGCGAACTGCGCGAAAGCGCGGAACGAATGGTGGCCGACCTGAAAACAAAGGGCTACACCCCATACATTCATAAACACACCGATGAAAACGGCAATACGCTGTATCTGGTTCGTCTGGAAGATTTTTCCCTTATGGATTCCGCCAAAGCGGCAGTAAATGAGTATAAAGCCAAAACCGGTTCCGAGGCTATGGTTACCCGGACGTCGGCTTTTTCTCCAATGAAGACATCCGCGACAGAAAAAGCGGAGACAGCCACCGTCCCGATGACGGGCGGAGATGAACCGGTCGTCGCCCAACCCCCCGTTGCTGCGCCTGCCGTGATGTCCTATGAAAACAAGCGCGACCCTGACCAGCGCATGAACGACCTGCAGGAGGAACTGGAAACGCTGCAGCAGGAGATGAAACAGCTTCGCGAACAGCAGGAAGCCCGGCGCAAGCTGGAAATCACCGAGGATGAAAAAGCTGCCAAGGAAAAGGAAATTCTGCAGGCGGCCGGCCGTGAATACACAACCATGAAGAAAAACACCCTGGGACTGGAATACAACTTCAACTATCAATACTATTCCTACGATGTCATCACCCGAGCCACGGAAATCGAGCAGCACGCCAACCACAACATCACCAACTCCATCTTCGCCGAATACGCCTTGCTGGACAACCTCACCCTGAACCTGAACGTGCCTTTTTCGTATAAATGGGACAACACCGGCACCGACCAGTCCAAGGAAGTGACCGACCTGGGGGATGTCTCCGTAGGGTTCCAATACCAGCCTCTGCGCACCGGGGGCAGCTTGCCCACTTCGATTGTATACGGAAGCTTTTCTTTCCCCATGGGCCGCAGCCCTTACGAGATCAATATCGACGAAGATCTGGCCACGGGCAACGGGTACTATTCTGCTTCCGCGGGGTTGTCCTTGAGCAAAACCATCGACCCCATCATCGCCTTCGGCAACATCGGCTACACGTACAACTTTACTGAAGTTGGACTATCGCAGCCACGGAACGGATTGACCCTGAACGAAGTGGATCCCGGCGATTCCATCAGCGGCACCATTGGCATGGGTTTTTCCCTCTCCTACAACGTCTCCATGAACTTCAGCTACCAGTACACCTACCGCTTCGGCACCACCTACACCTGGCGGGAAATACCTGAAACCGAAAGCGGAACCCAGACCTCGTCGCTTCTCTACATCGGCACCGGCTGGCGGTTTTCCCCCAAGCATTCGCTGAACATGAAAGTGGGCATCGGGCTGACGAATGAGGATCCGGATTTCGTGGTCAGTTTCCGCATCCCCTTTGAATTCGACTTGAGCGATTAGTGGGAAATGAGAGTTTAGCTCTTTTTTTCATCACTGAGGCGCAAACGGAGGGAAGTGGGGATGGCGGGTTGAAACGCATGAATAAACGCTACTGGCAGTCTGCCGTTGCAACGGTTTTTTGGATCGTGGGCAGCGTATTGCCTGTTTCCGCCGCTTTTCACGAGCAGTTGGCCATCGATACCGTGGCCATTTCCCTGGCCAACACGGTCACGGCCCGGCCGCCCGGCCACATGTCCATCCACTACAACCCGGCCGGCTTGTCACAACTGCCCGACGGCAAATACTTCTCCAACGGATTGACCGTCCCGATCATCAAAAAGACATCCAGCTTCAGTCAGGATCCGAATTTCGAGGGTTTCCTGGGCGGATTCAAGGACGACCCGGTGGATGGCAAAAGCGGCACCAGTTCCAGCGGCCGCATGTACATCCCCTTTTATAATGACACCATCGACTTCCTCCTGTCGCCGACCCTGGGGCTGTCCTACCGCAAGCCGGGATCCAAGTGGACCTTTGCCGTGGGGCAATACGCCCCTTTTGCCGTGGGCCTGGTTCACGGGGACGACGGGGACCCATCGGTCTACGGCGGAAAGTCGGTCTACCAGCAGCACCTGGTCTACATCGCGCCGGCGGTGAGCTTTCAAATGACGCCTACCATTTCGGTCGGCCTGACGGTGGGCCTCGGCCAGACAGCCATGGGCGCCGAGGTGGACATGCGCGCTCCCAACGATATCGTGGCGTTGACCAAGGTGCTGGGGGACGCCACCGAGGGCCTGGAAATCCCCATCCTGTCCGAACTGACCCTGCCTCCCCCCTGGTTCGGCGGAGGTGTCGGCCCCTACGATCAGGTGGCCAGCTTTTCCATGAACGCCAGAGACGACTTCAGCCCCAACTTCAACGTGGGATTTTTATGGGAACCGTGGGAGTTTCTTGCCTTCGGTGCGTGCTATCAGAGCCCCATCAAGACCCAGCTTACCGGGCATTACCAGTTCAACTACTCGGAAGACTGGCAGCGCATGGTCAACTGGTTCGGCAGCTCTCCCCTGCTGGTGGTCACGTCAGCCATGTTCGACCTGCCCATGACCCCGGTGACCCATCAGTCGGGAACCGTAACGACAAAAATCGAATTCCCCCAGCGGGCCCAGTTCGGCATCAAGATCAAGCCGTTCAGCAAGCTCAGCCTAATGGCGGACCTCCACTGGGCGGACTGGTCGGTGCTCAACCAGGACAAGTTCGTCTTCGATCAGGATATCCAACTGCTTCAACTGGTCAAGCTCTTAGGCTACACCGGCGGCAACGACACCCTGATACTGGAACGGAATTTCAAAGACACCTGGCACTGGAGCGTGGGGTTGGAATACGACATCCTGGACTGGTTGACCT
>JAHLLR010000006.1 GCA_020444075.1 Deltaproteobacteria bacterium | reverse complement strand
AATGGTGAATGGTGAATGGTGAATGGTGAATGGTGAATGGTGAATGGTGAATGGTGAATGGTAAGCGAAATCGGCCTGAATGCAGGGTGTCAATCAAAGAATCAGGAAAACTGCCGGATTTCAGACGCCTGGTGGTTGGAAGGTTTCGTAAAACGTTCGAGATCAAGGCTTGCGGGCGGCGATAGCGAGCTTGAGCGAGCGAACAGCAAATCGATCTTCATCCTTACGGCGAACATTCATGTTCCATCCCGAGGAATGGAGGCGTGCGGGTTGTACGCCGCAATGACGCGGGACGAAGCATAACGCAGGTATCGAACGTTTTGCGGAACCTTCTTATTAAACCGCGCTGGCGCCTCCGTCCACCATGATGGTCTGGCCGGTGATGAATCCGGCCCCGTCAGAGCACAGAAACAGCACCGGATGGACCACATCGGTTGTCTCGGCGATTCGTCCCAGGGGAATAGCCCTGACAATCTCCTTGAGCAGGTCGTCGTTGGACCAGAACGGCTGGGAGAAGCCGGTTCGCACCATGCACGGGGCCACCGCATTGACCTGAACGTTGAAGGGAGCCAGTTCCTGGGCCAGGGTTTTGGTCATCATCTCGATGGCCGCCTTGGCGATGCCGTATATGCCCATAAAGGGCGCCGCACGGCGGGCGGCAATAGACGTGATGCTGACGATTTTTCCAGCCTTCTGCTCACGCATGAGCTGTGCCGCTTTGCGTGAACAGAGCCAGGTTCCGGTCAGGTTGGATTCGACAATCTTGCTGAACAGGGACGGGTCGGCATCCACCACCCCGGTAATCAGGTTCATGCCCACGTTGTTCACCAGAGCGTCGACCCTGCCGAAGCGCTCCACGGTCTGGTCGAAGAGCCGGTCCACGTCGGCTTCTTTGGCAATGTGGGCCGCAACCGCCAAGGCCTGATCACCGCCATCGAGCACTGCCAATGCGTCGTTCAACCCCGCTTGTTTCCGGCCGCAGATCACCACCCGGGCACCCTGAGCCAACAAGTTCTTCGCCAGATCCAGACCGATGCCCCGACTGCCACCGGTGACGATTGCCACCTTGCCCTCAAGCCCGTAGGACAGGTAGTTCATGGTTTCCCCCATTCGTTGATGGATTCGTAAAAATGCAAACGGACTCTTCACGGTGATCCCTGTGCAGGCGGGGATCCCATATTATCAGTTGCTTATAATGCCCCCAATGCGGAAATGACATAACTGGGCGTTTTTTACAACGTCATCCTGGATCGAAAGTAAAAAATATCTCAAAAACAGTCACCACGAAAATGGCCTGCGGGGCTGTGCTCAGCTCCCGACAAATGGTGGCGTTGAAAATGGAACAAATCGCGAGGGATTTATCTTAACTAAATTCAAGGTATGAATTATCTTCGAATTTATAATTTAATTCAAATATTCTTGACTTCAAAAAAGGGATTCTCTATGACAAGCCTATCGAACATTTTTCAGAGCAGCCTCAAGCAGAACAAAAGGAGACAGGAATACCCATGACCAGCCGATTCGACGGATACATGGGAAAAGTTCTGGACATGGACCTCTCGACGGGAGCCATCGGCGAGTACCCCATTTCGGATGCAGACCGGGAGCGGTTTCTCGGAGGCCGATTCCTGTCCACCAAAATCATGTGGGATGAACTCGAACCCGGCATCGACCCCCTTTCTCCGGACAATATCCTGATCATTATGACCTCGCCCCTCACCGGCACCGGAGCGCCGTCCACCAGCCGGTACGATATTTCCGCCAAAAGTCCCCTCACCGGCGCCGTGGGCCACTCCAACAGCGGCGGTAACTTCGGTATCCGGCTCAAACGGGCCGGCTGGGACGGCATGATCATTCGCGGCCGGGCCGGCGCGCCTGTTTTTATCGAAGTGGACGGGGACCGGGTGAGTATTCGCAGCGCCCGCGAGATCTGGGGGCTGGACACCCAACGGTCCCAGGCGGCCATGGGTAAAGGCGGAACCCTGGCCATCGGCCCGGCCGGCGAAAACCAGGTTAAATTCGCCACCGTGGTTTCCCAGGAGCGCAGCCACGGCCGTACCGGCATGGGCGCTGTCATGGGCTCCAAAAATCTGAAGGGCATCATCGCCCGAGGCAAGTGCAAAATCCCCATCCGCGATCAAGCACGCTTTAAAAAGACCGTGCGCAAATGGACGAAAATGCTTCAAGGGCACCCGGCCACCGGCGAAGCGGCACCGCGCTTCGGCACCGCCGTTTTCCTTACCGCCCTTTCCGCCGGCAACGCCCTGCCCACCAAAAACTTCTCGCGCGGCAGCTATGCGGATGCCGAAAAGATTTCCGGCCAGCGTCTGGCCGAGGAGTATCTCGTCAAAAACGACGGCTGCGTCTCCTGTCCGATTCGATGCGGACGGGTGGTGGAATTGGACGGCAAAAACATCAAAGGCCCCGAATACGAAATCCTCTGCCTCATGGGCTCCAACCTGCTGATCAACGACCTGGAAGCCATCATCCGCTGGAACTACGAACTGGATCTTCTCGGGATGGACACCATCACCGTGGGCAACGTGCTCGGGTTCGCCGCCGAACTCAACGAAAAAGGCATGTGGGACAGCGGGGTCCGGTTCGGCAAAAAGGAGAACATCTCCGCCATCCTCCAGGACATCGCCCATCGCCGCGGCGTCGGCGCCGATCTGGCCGAAGGGGTGAGATTCCTTTCAGAAAAATTCGGCGGGCAGGATTTTGCCGCCCATGTCAAGGGCCTGGAGATCGCCGCCTACGAACCGCGCTCCTCGGTGGGCCATGGACTGGGCTACGCCACGGCCAGCCGCGGGGCGTGCCATCTGGACGGCGGCTATCTGATCTACCTGGAAGTCACCGGGCCGGTCACCCTCAATCCGCTGCACCTGCGCTCAAAACCCGGATGGGTGATCTTGGACCAGAACCTGCTGGCCGCCATCAGCGCCGGTGGCAACTGCCTGTTCACCTCCTGGACCTTCGTTCCTAAAATCGCCTTTACCCTTTCCCGGTTCCGCTGGGTGGCCAGGACCATCACCTGGCTGATGACCCTCTCCTGGCCCGCGATTGACGCCCTGTTGAAGGTACCGCCCGTCTTCATGAAATTTCATGTTCCCCTGCTGCCCCATTCCAAGGCCATCAGACAAGCCACGGGCATGCGTATGGATTTCGGCCGGTTTTCACGGGTCGGGGAACGTGGCTACACCCTGGAACGGCTCTTCAACCTGCGCGAAGGAATCGGCAGCGCATCGGACACCCTGCCCAAACGATTTACCGACGAAATCCTGCCGGGAGAAGGGAAAAAATCGGTGGTTCCCATCAAACAGATGCTTCCCAAATACTATAAACTCAGAGGGTGGAATATCGATGGGATTCCCAAATTAAAGACCCTCAAACGATTGGGGTTGGATTTTGTGAATACAACCGTGCTTAAAAAAGGCCCCACATAATCCCCGTAAGCCCTCCCGTTCCCGTCTCCGTTTTATAAACCGGCGGATCGCCGAAACCGCAGTTTGACCCGAGCGTGAAGGCCTGTTTTTCATTGTCCAGCCACGGCCAACCCATCCGGTTTGGCAACCCGTAACGCTTGACCATCTCCCCCGGCCATCCCCGTCGCTGATTAAAACCGACAAAAACCTAAAGTTTCCCAAAGGACGACCAATAATAACTGTCAACGGTACCACAACGTATCAATTTATTTAATTTTATGGAGGTAGCGCCATGTTGAACCGGCTGTCCGTGAAAGGCAGGATGTATATCATCAACATCTCTATCCTGGTGCTGTTTGCCACCATGGTCACGTTTTCCGTGCGCAGCAGCAACGGGATCAAGGACCTGGGCATCGAAAAAACCGGCCAGGTGATGCTGGAAGACCAGAAGGCCAGAATCCAATTGGCCACCCACAGTGCCGCACTGATGGCCGAAGCGGCAACCAGCGGCGTGAATGACCACGAACAGGTCAAAACCATCATTCGCGATCTGGTCGACAAAATCATCTATGAAAAAGATCGGTCCGGCTATTTTTTTGTATATGAGGGAACGGTTGCCGTGGCTTTTCCGGTAAAAAAGGAAAGTGTCGGCAAGGACCTTGGCGGTGTGACGGATAAAAACGGTAAGAAGGTGATCCAGGAGTTGCGTGATGCAGCCAATGCAGGGGGCGGTTTCGTCCAGTACTCCTGGCCCAAACCGGGTGCCGGCGACCAGCCCAAACTGTCTTACGCGGAGATGATCCCCGGGACACAGATGTGGATCGGTACCGGCGTCTACCTGGACAACATCGAGGCCTATCAGGCGCAGATGGCCGGAGAGATGGGGTCCATGGTTTCCAAACGGACCACCACCATGGTCCTGGTCTCGGGAATCATCTTTGCCGCCATCATCGCCCTGTGCCTGTTCATTGCCTTCGGCATCGTCCGCGCGCTGAAGGAAATGATCGCCAGTTTCCAGGATATCGCCGAGGGTGAGGGGGATCTGACCAAACGCATCAAAATTAATTCTAAAGATGAAATTGCCGAACTGGCCGGTTGGTTCAACACCTTCCTGGAAAAACTGCAGGGTATGATCAAAAAAATCGCCGTCAATTCCACGAATGTGGACCGGTCATCCGCGGAACTGTCCGAAATCGCCGTTCAGATGTCTCACGGCGCCGGCGAGACTTCCAGCCGGGCCAACAATGTGGCCACCGCTGCCGAAGAGATGAGCGCCAATCTGAACAACGTGGCCGCCGCCATGGAACAATCCTCCACCAATACATCCATGGTGGCCACCGCCGCCGAGGAGATGACCGCCACCATCAATGAGATCGCCCAGAATGCGGAAAAGGCCCGGGCCATTTCCGATCAGGCTGTCCACAAGGCCGTCGAAACGTCCGGCCAGATGGAAGGGCTGGGACTGGCGGCTCAAGGCATCGGCAAGGTGGTCGAAACCATCACGGAAATATCCGAGCAGGTCAACCTGCTGGCTCTCAATGCCACCATCGAGGCCGCCCGGGCCGGGGAAGCCGGAAAAGGCTTTGCGGTGGTGGCCAACGAAATCAAGGAACTGGCCAAGCAGACTTCGGCGGCCACCCTTGAAATCAAGGAGAAGATCGCCAACATTCAGGGCAGCACCGACGGCACCGTCAAGGGCATCAACGAGATCTCCGAGGTAATCAACAACATCAACGAGATCGTCGGCACCATCGCCACGGCCGTGGAAGAGCAGTCCGCCGCGACCAAAGAAATCGCCAGCAACATTGCCCAGGCATCCCAGGGAATCCAGGAAGTCAACGAGAACGTCAACCAGAGTTCCACGGTGGCGGCAGAGATCACCCGCGATATCGCCGTAGTCAATCAGAGCTCCAGCGAAATCGCCAACAGCAGCGACCAGGTGAAAGTCAGCGGAGACGATCTCAAACGCATGGCTGCGGAACTGCATACCATTGTGGGAAGCTTCAAGGTCTGATCGCGTTAACATCTTCTTCCGGCCAGGCATGGCCGGAAGAAGATGTTAACCGTTACGCCTGCCGATCCCACCCCCCGTCGCGTCTCAGCGCCGTTATCACATCCGCCGCCCGCTCCTTGAGGACCAGTTTGTCCACCTTGGCGGTGCGGGTGAGTGGAAAGGTTTGATTGGCCGGCCAGATGACCACATGTTGAGGGCGCTTGTAGGATGCGATTCCCTTGCAATGGCTCATGACCTGTTCCGGGGTGACGGTTTTTCCGGCCTGGGGTTGGATAAAGGCCACAATGCCCTCATCGAAAAAATCATGGGGCATTCCCACCACTTCGGCCGTCGCCACGCCGACCATCCGGGCAATGTGGTCCTCCACTTCATCGGGAAAGACATTGTAGCCCTTCTGTTTGATCATGAATTTTCTCCGCCCGCTCAGGACCAACGCCCGATAATCCCCCTTTTCCTCAAAACGGCCCAGGTCGCCGGTGTACAGGATGCCTTCCCGTGAAACGGCTTTGGCGGTTTCTTCGGGCATGTTGAAATAGCCGGCGAAGACGATGGGGGGGTGGTAGCAGATCTCACCGATCTCGCCGGACGGCGATTCGGCTCCGGCACTGCCGTCCGGCTTCATGGGCTCCCGGATGGTCACTTCAGCCAGATCGGGAAAGGCCCGGCCCACCTGGCCAACCATCTCCTCGGGGGGGATATCCGGCGGCGTCATGGTGGCGAAACCGGCGTTTTCGGTCATGCCGATGCCGGTAAAAATCCGGGGAGCCATGGTCTGCAGCCGCCGGAGAAAGGGCAGATCTCCCGCCGATCCCGCGTAAACGGCATTTTCTAAACTGGAAAGATCGTACCGGTCGTAATCGGGAAGCGCCCATAGCATCCGGTACTGGGTGGGAATCATGCCCAGCGCATTGACCCGATGGGCCTGGATGGCCTCCAGTGAACCTTTGGGATCGAAGATGCGCAGCATCACGGCGGTGCCGGATAGGGCCATGCAGGTCATGAAACACTCGGTGACGCAGCCCACATGGCTGGGCGGCAGGTTGATCAGAATCCGCATGTCGCCGCCGGGAACGGCGCCGAGCCCCCGGGCCAGCACTTCGTTTTGAACGATGATGTTCCGGTGGGTCAGCACCGCCGGTTTGGGCGCACCGGTCGTGCCGGTGGTAAAAATGATCAGGGCCGGGGCGTCAGACCCGACCCCGGCATAAATTTTCTTGAGGCGCCGGGTGAACAGGTCTTTAATTTTCAGCGCCAGCAGAAGCTTTTTATCCATTAACCGGGTGATACCCACGGCACCTTCGAGAATGTCGCCGGGCCGGGGATCGGCGGTGAACTGAACCAGATGCCTAACCGTCGGGCAATCTTTCCGGACGGCCGCCGCCGCCGTACGGAAATCCCGGACCGGCGTATCGCCGAGAAAAAAGAAAGCCCGCGGTTCAATCTTGTTGATGTCCCGGACGACCTCCTCGTCCTTGAGGCGGACATCCAGGGGCGCGAAGATGATGCCAAGGCGGAAACACGCATACATCAACGCCATGTGTTCGGGAACGAGTACCAGAAGGCTGGCCACGCGTTCTCCCGGTTGAATCCCCATGGACAGCAGGCGAAGGGCAAAAAAGTCCATAAGGGTCCTGAATCGTGCGTAGGAGATGGTTTTGCCGTCTTCGTGCTGGATCATGGCCGCGCGGTGGGGCAATCGGGCGGCCCAGTGATCCACGTAGTCGCTGACTCGTGGAAGGCGGACGAAGTGATCGCTCATGGGTTTTCCTCATTGGCTTTTGTTGTCGTGCGGTAGACGAGCTGACCCTTGCGCAGCACGGGCTGATTTCTGGCATCGATGACGTCGAAGGTCAAGGTAACCCGATCGTCCGCCGCTGACCGCCTGCGCAGACGCACGGTGATGGAGCTTCCGGGAAAGACCATGCCGGTGAAGCGGCAGGCCACTTCAGTAACCGCTGACGGATGGACAGCGGATTCCCGGTCGAGCAAAGTCCTGACCGCCAGGGCCAGGGTCGCGGTACCCTGGAGAATGATGCCGGGGAGACCCACATCGCGGGCAAAAGCCGGTGAGGTGTGGATGGGAAAGACGATATCACTGCACCCGTCGTAAACGTAGGGCAGCACCGGATCGATGTCTATTTTCCGCTGCCACGCCGGGTCACCGGAAGGGTCCGGCGGCGGTTCATCGGGCAGCCCGGGAAGGCATCGTCCGTCATCGCTGCACCTGACCCCCCGCAGCAGGGCACCGATGTGTTCGGTGAATACCGGCCGTCCGCCGCCGTCCGCCGCCGCATAGCGCATGACCACGCGGGTGCCGGCCCGGTGGGGCAGAATCGCCGCCACGGTACCCGCCACCGTCAGGGTCTGGCCCGGCCGGACAGGATGATGCAGGGCAATGTGTTCGGTGTGATGAACCTGCATGGCCATCAATTCCAGGGGAAACCGGCTGTCCCGAAGGTATCGGTCCATGTGCAGGGTGATCGGCCAGGTCACGGCCACGGGAAACACCGGATGGGCAAAAATCCCCCCCGGGCGGGTATCGTCAAAATAACAGGCGGCGTGTTCGCCGATGGCAGCGGCGAAGTTGGTCGTCTGCCTGGCCGTCAAGACGGTTTCATAGGGCAGGAGCGGGGTCCCGACCAATGCGGAGTCAATATTCACAGCCACTTCCTAACAGAAAACATCATTTCGGTTCGTGGGTAAATTATCAAGCGGTTCAATGCTAAATAGCATGCCCGGATGGTCAAAACAATTGGGTCGAGATATTAATTGCCCCGGCAAGCGATGGTACGCCAACGGGCTCGCCGGGCCCAATCGGGAATACCGCATGGCGCAGCATCGTGTGCACGCCATATTTTTTTTAACCGGGATAGCAAGCGCATTCCCTAATGCTTGCGGCGGGTTCGGCGAGTGAACGGGAAATCGATGTTCATCCTTACCGGTGCTGCGCAACACTGCCGTTACAGGCAGGGCATTCCCCGCGGCTTGTCACAGATAGGATTCGATTTCGTCGATGAGGGCAAGAGAAATGGATATGGATCGGGGATGAACAGCCTTGCCGGAAGCCTCCCGGACTTCCGGCAAGGGATAACCATTTAACCGGCTTGAACCGCAATCCGTCTCGGTGTGGCCTTCTCCACCTTGGGCAGGGTAAGCCGCAAAACCCCGTCGCTGAGCTTGGCATCGATTTTTTCCTGAACGATGACCTCGGAGAGGGAGAACTGGCGATAAAAGCGTCCGGTTTCATATTCCGCATATATCTTTTCGCCGGGCGCTCCGACGTTCGGGAGCACATCCCCCGTCAGGGTCAGGGTATCGTCCCTGAGATCCACATTCAGTTCATTCGCCTTCACGCCGGGCATGTCCACCAGCAAAGTGATGGCTTTTTCAGTTTCGAAGATATCCACGTTGGGTGTGAACACCGGTCCCGGCTTGGTCTGTTCGGCAGGTAAAGCCACAGCCTGCTTTTCGATGACTTTCATCTCTTTGGTATCTGACATGATCGGTTCCTCCTTACATTGTCCGCGTTATTGAACCGCAATCTGCCTGGGTTTGGCTTTTTCCGCCTTGGCGATGGTCACGGTCAGTACACCATCCACCATTCTCGCCTTGACATTGTCCGGATCGATTTCACCGGGCAGGGCAACCGCCCGCGAAAAACGTCCGGCTTCCCGCTCCCGGCGATGATACCGGGCATCCGCCGCCTCTTCCAAGATCTTGCGTTCCCCGGCCAGGGTCATCTGGTTGGCGGTTATATTGAGATCCAGATCCGCTGAATTCACGCCGGGCAGTTCCGCACTGACGTAATAGGCATCAGCATCTTCCGTAATGTTAACCGCAGGAAACACACCGGCTCCGGCGCGAGCGAGGGGCCGGTCACCGTACGTCTCAAAAAGGCGTTCCATCTGACGCCTCATTCCCTCCACGTCTGCGAAGGAAGAACCGAAATGCCGACTGGGTGCTCCGAAAAGGGTTCTGTAAATCATTGCCAAGCCTCCTTATTGTTATGGGTCTAAACTTCCTGTCTATTTGAATGAATAATGCTTATTATTTTTATATTGTCAATATTATAGCATAATTTTTTTATTGCATTATCTTTTAAATAAATTAAAATAGGGTAATTCGCTAATAACGACACAGGTGGAGATCTGAAATGGCTCGGAAAAATACTACAGATGACAGCGGTTCCTTGACCTTCATTACCAGTTCGGGCCTTCGGGGAAGGCAATCGGTACGAGCGACCTTCAAGCTATCTTCCGGCTGTATCGAGGCTATCAGCATCGTTGCCGCGCAGCTGGGCATCAAACAAAAATCCCTGTTCGACCACTTGGCCCAGGACAGTGCCTCACTCAATGCCATCGCCAAGGAGGTCCGGAATGCCAGGGTCGGAGCGGAGAACCGGATCCAGAAAACCTATGTGATCAGCAGGAGTTCCCTCTCCCTGCTTGACGAGATTTCAAGAGCCTTCAACGCACCGCGCGATGCGCTGGTTGAGTTTTCGGTGCGAAGGCTGCTGCCGGTGATCGACAACGAACAAAAAAAGTATGAAATGCGCAAAGCTGCATTTTCCGGCATCCAGCAGCATTTTAACAAAGGGACGCTGCTGCTGGAAAAAATGATCGACCAGCTGGGAGAGGATGATCCGGTCGTCGCCAGACTGGCATCGGTGATGGAGACCTATGCTGGAGCGGCAAAAGCCATCGGCGCCTTTTTGGAGCGAACCCGGGGTATCGAGGACTTTGATCCGGAGAATTTGAATCAGATGGATGTGCAGTTTGAACGGTAGGCAACTGTCGGAAAACAGCGCCGAAGGCGATAGATCCGACCGACCTTTCTACATCCTCGCGGCAATGCCAGGGTGAGGACTGCAAGCGGATCCTGCCCGACGGGGCCCCCGGTCCACGCTTCCGGGGGCCCCCTTAGATCACCAACCCGCCCACGTCTCTCAGGCACCCGCTTCAGGGTCATTTGGGGCGGATTTCCGGTCCGTACTCCAAATTCTGGCGAAGGGCAAACTCGGCGTTGCTGAAGGTCTCCAGGTCCGTGTAATAGATGGCGGTCGACCGGATGCCTTCCGCCTCGATGAAGCGGCTCATCTCCTTGTACCAGGTCAGATGAAGCAGCAGCGGCCCGATCCCGAACATGACCATCAGGATGACGGCGATACCGGCACCAAGCCTGAGCCAGGGCATCATCCTTTCTGCCGGCCGGAAGGGCATTCCGGCGGGCACCAGGGTCTGATTTGCAGCACTTGGCATAGTGGCCTCCATCATCAGATTCTTGCGGTAATCTCCGGAAACACCAGGTAGAACATGACATAGGCCATAAGCAGCGTCAGGGCGAGGTTGAAGCTCTGGCCGCAGACGTAGAGGATCAGCGGCTTGCCGCCCTTGAAATATTTGGCCAGTTCACGAAAATTGGTCGCCAGGCCGATGGAAGCGAAAGCCAGGGCAAAAAACCACTCCCGCAGCAGGCGGGTGAAGCTTCTGATCACCCCCTGTTCCATCATGGCCCCGCTCACATCCTTTCCCAGCTGTCCATCCAACATGGAAAAAATGATCGAAGCGGCTATGAACCCGAGCACGAACTTGGGGAATCGATGCCAGATCTCAAACCAGCTCACATGGGTTCCCGGCTGGCAGTCCACACGGGCGCACCAGTAAACCGCTACGGCAAAAGCGATGATGCCGATGAGCACGTTCTGGATCATCTTGACGGTAGCGGCCACGTACAGGGCGCGGTCGCCCAGGAAAGCACCGGCAGCGGCAACTGCCCCGGTGGCATCGATGGTGCCGCCGATCCAGGCCCCGCCCAGCACTTCAGGCATGCCTACTGCCTTGATGAATGCAGGCATGGCCACCATCATGACGGCCGTAAAGACCATGGAGAGGCCCACGGCCAGAGTCAATTCCTCCTTCTTGGCCCGGCAGGCGGAGGCGGTGGCGATGGCCGCAGACACGCCGCAGACGCTCATGTCCGCCGAAATGGTAATGTTCAGGGTCTTGGAGGGGAACTTGAGTATCCGCTGACCGAACCAGTAGGTGCATGTCAGCACGATGGGCGTCACCACCCAGGCCACGAAGATGCCCGGCAGACCGATGGCCAGGATCTTGCCGAAGAGCACCTCGGCGCCCAGCAGCACCAGGCCGGTCTTGATGTAGTATTCGGTCTGCACCGCCGGCTTGACCCATTCCGGTGTGCCTACGGTGTTGCTGATCAGCATGCCGAAAACGATGGCCCACAACGGGAATCCGAACCCGTATGTCTTCATGGTCTGCTGGACTTCGGCCGTATAGGCCAGCACGGCGATAATGAAAACAAAGAAGAACCCCACGAAAAATTTCCCGAAGGGTTTGCCCATGATCCGCATGCCAATGCCGAAAAACAAGGCCAGAATGAACGCCAGACCGGCAAGTGACCCGAAACGGTTATAAGGTTTGTTAGCCGTCTTGGCTTTGGCTTTGGACGCTTTGGCCGCGGCCTTCTGCCAGGCAGCGATGTCCGCGCCGGCTTTGTCGTTCAGCGCCGCATCGGTGAACTGGGCGTTCGCCGCTGCTTCCTCGGAAGCCCGTGCCGCTGTCAGGGCAGCAGCGGCGGCGGCCTTGAGTTCATTGAAAAGCGGCAGGCCCTTCTGGTTTTTTTCCTCTGCCGCGGTCGCGCTCATGAACAGGGCATCCACCGGGTTGGTGTTCCATTCGCCGGGAGCCGCAAAAAAATCTTTAATCGACTTGGCAAAGGGCTGATCCGACACCCGGATCTTCTTTTTTGCCTCGGAGGCCTCATGCCAGGCAATGGTCTTGAAAGGCGCCCGGGATGCTTCCTGTTTCAGTATCGAATTGAACTTGACGAAATCGTCGTTCATGTTGGCCGGCGGCCGGGGAAGAAAGATGGCCAGGCCGACAACCAGGATAATGAACCCCAGCCAGATGGCCAGGTAATCCTCTTTTTTCCAAAGATCGGAAAACGAGCTCTTGGCAATGTCGATGGCCAGGTTCTCCTGATTGGGTCCTTGAGATAGTGATTCGCTCATGATGCCGCTCCTTTTCAATGATTAAGATAAATTCCCAGTTTCCCTGGCAAACATCATGGCAACCCGTGTGCCAAATAAGAATGACAATGAGAAAATCTCAGCGGTCTCATGGCGATGGATTCTTGGGCCGCCTCACAAGGCCCATAACCTCATCTAAACACACGAATAATAAATAAATTTAAAAATCAATAAATGGGTGGAGCACAATCGGGGCTGTCTGTGTACCGGGATCGCCGCGAATGCAAATGCAGACATTTTTTGTCTGGTTATTCGATTCACCGGAATTTCAAAGACCGATTCCTGCCCCCTGCCGGTTTCTTCGAAACCCGGATCGTGTTGCACCGAAACGTCCATTTGAAATCGGAAGAGAGCGTCTGTTGAAGCCTCGTTCACAGAAGGTTCAAAGCTCGGCGTAACTCCATTGAAGTCCCCCTGCCTTCTCACCCGCCAACTGATTTCTGTTCATTCTGATTTCTGTTCATTCTTGACAAACCCCTCGGTACCGTCGATACTTTTCGCGTTTTCATTGAAGCTTGGGATTTTCGGCCTGATCAACCATGGGGAGGGACGGGTGCTCCGCCGGACCGCCAACGAAGGAAGGGGGTGCGGTCTCCGGCCTCGAGAAAACCGGACTGGACGCATTGTCTGTGAAGCATGAGCCGTTTGCTGATTCTTTCCACCGACGCAGAACTGGCGACGTTTATCCGCAGTGCCCTTGACAACGCCATCGTTGTCGAAAAGGCAGGCACCGTCGAAGCGGCTCTGGGCATGCACGAAAGACAACCCTTCGATATCATTTTTACCGATCTGGCGCTCCTGAACCCGGAGCCTTCGGGAAAGGGCTTCACCGAAGCGGCCAGGCCCTTCAAACGAATTCATCCCGGAGTTCAGTTCGTGGTGCTCACCGCACGACAGGCCCTTCGCAATGCAGCAAGGGTGGTCCAATCCGGTGCCAACGATTATCTCACCTATCCTCTCGATGGTCAGGAAGTCCGGCTGGTGGTGGCCTCCGCCAGGGAAGCGACGGTAAAAGGACTCGAACTGGATTACCTGCGGAACCAGTTCTGGAAAACGGACTGGCTAGATTTCACCAAAACCCGCAACGCCAGTATGCATCGGGTAGTGGAATCCCTGCGCTCCGTTGCCCCGACCATTGCCACGGTGCTCCTGCTGGGCGAGACCGGAACCGGGAAAAGCCTGCTGGCACGCCTGATTCACCTGCACAGCCTGCGGAGTGGCATGCCGTTTATCGCCGTCCAATGCGGCGCCATGGCGGAAACACTGCTGGAAAGCGAGTTGTTCGGCCATGAAAAGGGGGCCTTTACCGGTGCAGTTCGCGACAAGCCCGGAAAATTCGAAATGGCCCAGGGCGGAACCCTCTTTCTCGACGAAATCGGTACCCTTTCACCCACTGCCCAGATCAAGCTGCTGCAGGTCCTGCAGGATGGCACGTTCAACCGTGTGGGTGGAAATGCTCTCCTGAAATGCGATGTCCGCTTGATTGCAGCCACAAATACGGACCTGAAACGGCTCACCGATAGGGGCAAATTCCGGAAAGACCTGTTTTATCGGCTCAATGTGTTTCCTATCGAAACACCCCCGTTGAGAAGCCGACTGGAGGATATTCCCCAGATGGTGGAAGTATGCCTGAAAAATCTCAATGCCCAATACGGGAAAAACATAAGTGGCCTCCACCCGGTCATGATGGAAGCCTTTCACACCTACTCCTGGCCCGGAAACATCCGGGAACTGGAAAACCTGGTGGAACGGGCCTACATCCTTGAATGCGCCGACACCCTCAGCCCCCAGGGATTTCCATCCGAACTCATTCCTCCGGGTACCGCGACGAAGGTTGACGGTCAGGGACAGGACCTGACGCTGGCATCGGCCAGAAGGATTGCCATAGCGGAATTCGAACGATGCTACGTCAAGGAATTGATGGCCCGCAACAGAGGGAAGATCAACCTCTCCGCCAAAGCGGCCGGCATCACCCCACGCCAGCTCAATCGACTCATGGCCCGCCATCATATCCACAGGAACGATTATAAAGGAAGAGATCGGGAAAATTGAAGCAGCGGCGGCGGCGTTTCAGCCTCGAGAATCAGAGGAGAGCCCGCCCGGCATTTCACGCCCAAAGCTCGATCCGGTTGCCCTCGGGGTCGAACAGGAAGAAGGCCCGCGCACCCCACGTGCCTTTGATCGGGCTGACGGCGATGCCGCCTGAGGCCAAACGGTCATGGACGGCATCAATGTCTTCCACTTGCCACGACAGCGTAATCCCGGCCCCGCCGGCGCTGTTGACAGAGGCGCGTGACGCATCGGCCACGCTTAAGCAGCCATCATCGGTGAGCTTGAATTCAACGAACCACGCTTTTTGCAGAAGCACCGGGAGCCTGATCACCTCCCGGTAAAACTTGACCGTCGCGTCCCATTGGCTGCAGTACAAAATCGTGTTGGTGCGATGGATGGTCAGGGATTTCATTGGCGTCCCTCAGGTTTGGGGGTGTACCTGTCGATGCTGAAATTGCCTGGATCAGCCTACTCCGGCCGGAAGTTTCGTGTCAACTGTCACTGGCCGATGGTGAAAATGCACAAGACAGTTACGGCACGATTAGTGCATATAGTTGGACTGGCAACATAGTATCGAACCGCGTCCGCATCGGATTTTTCTTCTCCACTACCGGACAAGGGGAAAAAACCGTAGACCAGACAGCATCGGTTTGCCGTTTTTGAGTAAACATGCGACACTTTATTGACAGTTCAGGTATGGCGACCTTCGAAGAACACGATTGCCATCGAGGCCCATTACGCACCCGGAGAAGCGGCTTCACGGGGTGATTTGGATCAACATCGTAGGATTGGAGTTGTAAAATGATCAAATTCATCGATCTGCTCAAGATCGCCGGTGTGTTTTTAAACAGTTACAAAATCCACTGCGCGGCAGGCAGAGATGACTCACCCCTGGAGGCTTTCTTCGAAGGCCGGTTCAAGGCGTGGCAGGAACATCAAAACCAACAGAATTTTCGATGCGACGAGATCATCTCCCTGATTCATCTGGAGGAGGACAAATGGCTTTTTGCCGGTATCTATCAGGTACTTGGCGTCAAACACCGCAAGGAGGGGGATAACAACTGGTTCGAATACGGTACCAAAGAAATGGCCGGCCTCGATCACCTCACCGGTCGTGTTGTGGTCCAGTTCCGCAAGCGCTTTATCGCCTCCCACCTGATTGGAACCAAATATATTGATAAGCTGCTGGTGTCTGAAATTCGTGAAAAACGGATGCGGGTGGCGGACTTTCCGGGGTACAATGCGGTGAATCTATCCTACCGGTTGCTGCGCACCGTTGTCAGAAAGAATATGCCTCAGTGGAAAGCCGCGTTGAGCGATGTGAGCGGGGTCTATCTGGTCACGGACAACCATACCGGCAAACATTTTGTCGGCAGCGCCCAGGGGGGAGACACGATCTGGCATCAGTGGGTCTCTTTTGCCATCAGCGGCCATGGGGAAATCAAAACCCTGCAGCGGCTGCTGAGCCGCGAGGTGGGTGACTATCAGTTCAACTTCCAGTTTTCGATTCTGGAAGTCTGCGATTTGAAGGCAAGCAGGGACTATGTGGTTTCCAGAACCGAGCATTGGAAAGCGGTGCTGCGGTCAGTCGCGTTCGGCTACAACGAAAAGTAAGCAACGACCCGGTTCGGGTTCCATTCGATAGTATAAAAAGTGGAATTGGCGTTGATTTGACCGGCCCATTGGGGTAAATTGAAAAACGTCTTCCCGGTTCGACCATTCTCATGACCACTCCGAAGGAAAACAGGCGCTGCACCGGTTGGCGCCGTTTTCCTGTCTGAATCGCTCTCCAGTCATCCTTATCAGGGTAGACGATGTCAATCTTTCGTTTGTTGAATAAATGATGCCGGCCTTGGTTTTCTTAATTTCCCAGGAGGTTAGCCCCATGGATAGCCTGTACCCGGAAGACAGCAGCGCCACCTTTAACGGCCCGAATTCAACCCTCACACTGAAAGATGAAATCCAACGGCACATCCGCTTCACCATGGGCAGAGACCCGGCAAAGCCCAACCGCCATGCCTGTTTCATGGGATTGGCCTACAGCATCCGCGATCGCCTCATCGACCGGTGGATTCGCACGCAGCGCTCGCAGTATGACACCCTGGCCAAACGGGTCTACTTCCTATCCCTGGAATTTCTTCCGGGTCGCTTTCTCATGAACTACCTGATCAGCCTCAAGATGGTGGACGAAGTCCGCCAAACCGTTGAAGAAATGGGCTTCGATCTGGATGAGCTGGAAGAGCAGGAGTGGGATGCAGGCCTGGGAAACGGCGGTCTAGGGCGCCTGGCCTCCTGTTACATGGATTCCCTGGCCTGTCTGGACCTTCCCGGCTACGGCTACGGCATCCGTTACGACTACGGCATATTCCATCAGACGATCGAAAACGGATGGCAGCGGGAACAGTGCGACAACTGGTCCCGCAAGGGGACGCCCTGGGAGATCCTCCGGGGAGAATATTTGAGACCCGTGCGCTTTTACGGCCACACCGAAACCACCACAGATGACGCCGGCCGCCAGTGCCACCGCTGGGTCGACGGCGAAACGGTCATGGCCATGGCCTGCGACATCCTCGTCCCCGGCTACGGAGATGATTTCGTCACCAACATGCGTCTGTGGCGGGCCCAGTCCAGCCGGGAGTTCAACCTGGATGAATTCAACCAGGGCGACTATATCGGCGCCGTCGAAGCCAAGGTGCTCAGCGAAAATATCTCCGGCGTGCTCTATCCCAGCGACGAGATGGAGCAGGGCCGGGAACTGCGCCTGAAACAGCAGTACTTCTTCGTGGCCGCCACCCTGGCCGATATTCTTCGACGATTTAAAAAGCTGGACCGGGATTTTTCCGAACTTCCCGACTTCGTGGCCATCCAGCTCAACGATACCCACCCGGCCATCGCCATCCCCGAACTCATGCGCCTGCTCATGGACGAGGAGGGACTGGTATGGGACACTGCCTGGCCCATCTGCGAGAAAACCTTCGCCTACACCAACCACACGGTACTGCCCGAAGCCCTGGAAACCTGGCCCGTTGACCTCATCCGACGGATCCTGCCCCGGCACATGGAAATCATCTTTGAAATCAACCGCCGCTTCCTGGCCATGGTCGCCAACGAGAACAAGGAGGACAACGGCCTTGCCCAGCGGGTGTCGCTGATTGTCGAAGGCGGCCAGCAGCGGGTCCGCATGGCCCATCTGGCCATCGTGGGCAGCCACACCGTCAATGGCGTGGCCGAACTCCACAGCAAAATTATCAAGGAGGAACTGTTCAGGGATTTCGACGCCCTTTTCCCCGGCCGCCTCGCCAATGTCACCAACGGCATCACCCCCCGCCGGTGGCTGGCCCAGGCCAATCCTCCATTGGCAAAGTTGATCAACGACACCATCGGCCCCGAATGGATCACCGACCTCTACCGGCTGCGGGAACTGGAACCTTTGGCCGAGGATGCCGCGTTTCGCCAACGCTGGATCCAAACCAAGCGGGACAACAAAAAACGGCTGGCACGCTATATCCTTCGCAAAATCGGCGTTGGGGTTGACCCGGAAACGCTGTTTTCCGTTCAGGTCAAGCGCATCCATGAGTACAAGCGTCAGTTGCTCAACGTCCTCCACGTGATCACCTTGTACCATCGCATCCGGGCGAACCCCGCCGCGCCGATGGTGCCGCGCACCGTTATCTTTGCCGGCAAGGCCGCGCCGGCTTACCACCAGGCCAAGCGCATCATCAAGCTGATCAATGCGGTGGCTGCGAAAACCAACAGCGACCCGTTGGTCCAGGGAAAGCTGCGGGTGGTGTTTTTACCCAATTATTGCGTCTCCCAGGCTGAAAAGATCATCCCCGCGGCGGACCTGTCCGAACAGATCTCCACCGCCGGCATGGAGGCCTCGGGAACGGGCAACATGAAGATGTCGTTGAACGGGGCCTTGACCATCGGGACGCTGGATGGTGCCAATGTCGAAATCATGGAGGAAGTGGGCCAGGAAAACATCTTCATCTTCGGCCTGACGGCGGACCAGGTGACGTCCCTTCGCAGCGGGGGGTACGACCCGCGGACTTACTACGACAGCGATTCCGAACTGCGTCTGGCCCTTGACAGCATCAGCCGGGGGGATTTTTCGCCGGAAGACCCCTATCTCTTTTCACCCATTATGGAATCGTTGCTTCACCGGGGTGATTTCTATATGCTGCTGGCCGACTACCGGGCTTATGTAACCGCCCAGGAGGCCGTGGGCAAGCTCTTCCTGGACAAGGACGAATGGGCCAGAAAATCGATCCTCAACACCGCCCGGATGGGCAAATTCTCCAGCGACCGGTCCGTTATGGAATATGCCGACAACATCTGGGGATTGAAACCGCTCCCGGCGGTGGAAAAATAAACAAGAACGATTGGCGAGGTTCCAGCAAGGAGGCCTGTCACATGACCGACAGTCAACAACCCACAGCCCATGCCGCTTCGGTATCCATCGCCCGGCAGCCCATATTTGATGAGAACCGTCGACTGTGGGGATATGAATTGTTTTGTGTGGGTGAAGGAGCGTCGCCGAGGACGGACGGCGAGCCGGAAAACATGGCCATCACTGTGGCGGCAAGCGCATATATGGGACTCCAGCAGATCCTCAGGCAGGGCCAGAAAATCATGCTCAATTTCGATGAGATGAGCATCCTGGATGACATGCCCTATGCCCTGCCCCCGGTGAATGCCGCCGTACAGGTGGATGAGAGGGTGTTTCTGCGCCCCGATATCCCGGAGATGCTGGAACGCCTAAAATCTGACGGCTATCTCATCGCCGTTCGCGGATTCAGCGGGGAGCCGCAGTTCGATCGACTTTATGAGCTGGCGGATATCATTGCCGTACCGGTGATCGGCAGGCAGAAAGCGCAGGTGGCGACCCTGCTGTCAACCATCCACGATGTGGATGCCCGACTTTTGGCCCGGCGGGTGGATGATGCCGCCGGGTTTGCCATGTGCCGGGAAGCGGGTGTCACCCTTTTCGAAGGGGCCTTTTTCAAGCAGCCGGACACCATCACCGTGCACAAAATGACCTCCAACGCCGTGTCGCGCCTGAAGCTCCTGCAGAGTATCGAACAGCGGGACCCGGACATCGATGCCTTGGCGGAAACCATTCAATCCGATGTCGCCATCAGCTTCCGCCTGCTGACCTACCTGAATTCGACGGCTTTCGGTCTTTCTCAGAAAATCAAATCCATCCAGCATGCCATCCGGCTGCTGGGATGGCCGAAACTGAAAAACTGGCTGCGTGTGATCCTGCTCAACGACATGAGCGAGACGGCGGCGCCGGACCTGATCCAGCTCTCCGCCCAGCGGGGAAAATTCCTGGAACTGGTGGCACAGCGCCACGATTTCTGGGGGTTCGATCCGGAAAGTCTGCACCTGCTGGGCCTGTTTTCCCTGCTGGACACCATGCTGGGCACCCCGATGGAGGAGATCGTCACCTTTCTGCCCCTCGAAAACAAGCTCAAGGATGCCCTTCGCCGGGAAGCCAACAACGAATACCTGCCCCTGGTCAAGCTGGCCCAGTGCGTCGAAGAAGCCCGCTGGGAGGATGCCGACGTCATGATGCAGCAGCTCAACCTGAACCGTGACAAGGTGACCGCGGCCTTCAAAGATGCGGTGGAATGGGCGGACCAGTTGACCGCAGTGCATGCCGGAAACCCCGGGCAGGCACACCCTGAATAAGTCTCCTGGCAGCAGAGCGTGTCCACTTCAGTAAAGGTCTGTCGACGGGAACATCCGGCTACCCCTCGCGGATCACAATCTCCTCGCCGAGAGTTGCCCCCAGAAGCAGCTCGATACCGCCGCCTTCGGTGGAGAAATCCTTCGGGGTGTATTCCGAACAGGGGCAGCCGCCGCATTCATTGGACGGAAGCAATCCCATGCGCTGGTAGGCCTCGGCCACCAGCTCGCTGCAGAACAGGCTGGACAGGTCCTCCTCCACATGGCCCAGCGGACCATCCCACACGGCCTTGACCATCTGAATGATATGCGATTCATAGGGACGGTTCTTCACCTCCTGGCGAAACCGGGAAAGGTCGTTGAGCATTTCAGGCGTGCGGGCGACACTCAGGTGCCGGACGGCCACTTTGCCGTTGTAACCGTTCACCGCCTCGCTCATCACATTGATCTGCACGCCGTTCTTCAATGTCCCTTCAAAAAAGTCCTTGGCCTTGCACAACGGTGTGGTCTGGTACAGCAATGTCACATCAGGCTCTCGCGCCCGGACCACCATGGCCACGTGGGACCACGTGCACAGGGACCCGATCTTCAGCCCCATGCTGATCAGGCCTTTTCCTGAAAACAGAACGATGTCACCGGTGTCCAGTCTGTCTCTCACTTCATCGTATGTCGCCATTCGCCAACTCCTCTCGCCAAAGGGTTGTCATGATGTGACCGTCCGCAGGCGGAAAGACCCAACGGAAGTCAGGCGTCTCGATCCAGCAAATCCCGAAGCACCTGCCGTTCCCGGGCATTGGGCAGGACACCGAAGAGGCTGGCCTCCAGAACGATCTCCTGGTGCTGGTTGGTGAAGACGGCCTCGGCTTCGGCCCGGTTCTTCTCATCCACGCGTGTAATCGTGAAACGGCAGGTGATGGTATCGTTGAAATAGACCGGTTTTTTAAAACGGAAATTCATGCCCGAAGCCAGCCATCCGATCTGGCCGCCCACCTCGGTGATCATGCCGCCCACAAGCAGCCCGTGGCAGATCCGGTCGTTAAACCCCTTGAGGGCCACGAATGGATTGCTCGAGTGGATGGGGTTATGGTCCCGGGTCACTTCGGTAAACGCGTCAACATCTTTTTCGGTGAAGGTCCGGGTAATGGTGAAGGTGTCGCCGGCATTCAATCCGGCGACAGTTCGACGGCGGATGTCATTCATTAGAAAACTCCGTTATTTTCTTATCTTCACCCACAACAGCCGCGCCGTCCCCTTGCCCGTGTTTTTCCATTGGGAAGGGATTTCCCGGCTGAGGTAGATCACATCCCCCGGCTTCGCCGCGTGCATGCGGTTGCCTATTTTCAGTTCGATGCTGCCGTCGAGGAGATACCCCATTTCCTGTCCTTTATGGATGAAGAAATGAGAGGAAAGTTTTTTACCGGCGGGGATCTCTATCAGGTAAGGTTCCGCGTCGGCATCGAAATCCGCGGGGGAAAGCCGGTATCCCGCCGCATCCGGTTTAGGCAGATCGGGAAAACTGATCGGGGTCCCGCCGCCGGAAAACACCACCTGACCGATGGCGTCGGATCTGTCCTGGAAAAAGGTCGCCACCGGTACGTTAAGCACCTGGGCGATTTTAAACAGCGCCGGCAAAGAAGGGTAGATGGTGCCGGTTTCAATCTGGGAGATGGTGCTGGGGGTCACCCCCACCAATGCGGCCAATTCCTTTTGGGGCATGGCCTGACGCTTTCGAATCTGCTTTATCCGGCCGCCGAGGTCGATATTCCCGCCTTTTCCCGTTTCGGTTTCAAAGGCCACGTCCAGTCCGTCGTTCCAGTATACCAGCGGGCTGTTTAACGCGTCGGGTCTGCGCTTGTCCGCTTTAAGGATGGTCAGGGCCGACTTTCCCCGGTTGACGGTCAGGTCGATGGCCACCTGGGCAATCTGGTTGATGCTGGCCCGGAGGCGATCCGAGTGGGCGCCTTTTTCCATGATCCAGTAGGCGATGGTGTCCAGCTCGTAAAGGCGCGGGCAGGCATGGGAATAAAATTTCCCGATCGCCTCCTCCCCGCCCCACAGGTCCTGCATGCCGGTGAGGGAATCGAAGACGAACCGGACATCCCCCTTCATGGTCCCGTGGAGACTGTAGACAGCATCGGAGACCACCTCCGGATCTTCGGGCGAATTGATTCGCACCATCTTGTGCGGCCATTGGGCGCCGTCTTTCTCATAGAATTTGCTGAATACCTCGCTGCCGTCGCCCTTGCCGTGGGTAAAGCAGTCCAGGATGGTCAGATGCTGATTTTCCGCCAGCGGACCCAGATCTTCCAACAGGGTTCTGGGGGATCGGTCAAAGGTGATGTAGATCAAGGGCTTGTTCTGGCGCTGGGATTCCTGGATGAAATTGAGGCTGAAGGTCGATGCCAGGCTGCCGGCATTGTCGTACCAGACCACGTTGTCGCCGATAAACAGCCCCCCCAACTGCCGGTCGAGCTGGCTGACGCCCGAGGAGACGCGGATTTTCTTTTTAAACATGGATTCGGCCTCTGATCGGATTGCGGGTAAGCGGGTTGACAACTCATTGATGGTGAGCACGATACACTATCGGAAGGGTTCCCCGAAAGTTAAAAAAAGGTTCCCGGGCGTTTTGATAAGCATGGCACCTTTAAAAAGGCACATGACTGTTTGAAAAAAGGTTGCTAAAAATCCGGACAGCCAATACATGCGGCAGCAGTGAATGCGGATTGCAACAAGGAGAGGCAGTGAGACCAAATAAAATAGTCGTCATCGGATGTGCGGTGCTGGGGGTGGACATGAAACACGCCGCCCGGCAGCTGGGGTTGTCTGTCGATTTCAAATTTCTGGAAGCCGGCCTTCACGAACAGCCCGAACTGCTCAAGAAAAAACTCCAGGAAGCCATCGATGACGTGTCGGCAACCGGTAAGGCCGACCGCATCGTCATCGGTTACGGCGTCTGCGGCAGAGGAACCGTCGGCATCCAGTCCCGCGATATTCCCCTGAGCATCCCTAAAGTGCACGACTGCATCGCCATGTTCCTGGGCGGGTCCGAAGCGTACCGCAGGGAGTTCAAAAAATTCCCCGGGACTTACTATATCTCCGCCGGATGGCACGAGGAAAAGGCCGTGCCGGTCTCTCAGCGCAAGCTGCAGGCCTGGTATGGCGACAAACGGGTACACCATGACGATATTGCCCGCCGGTACGGCGATCAGGCGGCGGACCGGACGATCGCCTTTCTCAACTCATGGCAGAAAAATTATCAGCGGGCCGCTTATATCGATACCGGTTCAAGGAATGGATCGACATACGAGAACCACGCCAGGGAGATGGCCGATGCCTATGGGTGGAGGTATGAGAAAATCTCCGGGAGCCTGGCCCTGATCGAAAAAATGCTGGTCAGCACCCGGACCACGGACGATATCCTTTTTGTCGAACCCCACCATGTGATCGAATTCGATGCGGTGACAGGCACGTTGTCATCCCACCCCCTGTGGGAAAACAGACCCGCCGCTGACGACAGCGCCACCCTTTTTGCCGACGACCGCCCATCCATGCCGCATACCGCCACCATCGGATTGGGCATCGATGCCGGCGGCACCTATACGGATGCCGTCATTTACGATTTCAGAACCGGAGCGACGCGATGCAAGGGCAAGGCGCTCACTACCCGCTGGGATTTTACCATCGGTATCGGCCGGGCTCTGGAAAAACTGGATCCGAACCAGCTGAAGCAGGTGGAAATGGTGGCCCTGTCGACAACCCTGGCCACCAATGCCATCGTAGAGGGCGACGGCCAGAAGGTGGGCCTGCTGCTCATGCCCCCCTACGGCATTTACGATCCGGCAGACTACCCCCATGAGCCCAAAGCGCTGATCGCCGGCCGTCTGTCCATCACTGGAGAGGAAATCGAACCCGTCGATAGTGGCCAGGTGCGGCAAATCGTCAAGCGCATGGTAGAGAAGGACCGGGTCAACGCCTTTGCCGTATCCGGTTTCGCCGGCGCCATCAATCCGGACCACGAGATGGCCGTCAAGGGCGTGATCGGCTCGGAAACGGGCCTGTTCGTCACCTGCGGCCATGAACTGTCCAGCATTCTCGATTTCAAGATCCGGGCGACAACGGCCGTACTGAATGCCCGGATTGTCCCCCGACTGGGCAAACTCATCGCCAACCTGGAAAACGCGTTGAAAGAAATGGAAATCCATGCGCCCATCGTCGTGGTCAAGGGAGACGGAACCCTGATGCGGGCGGAGATGGCCAAAGCGCGGCCGGTGGAAACCATCTTTTCCGGACCGGCGGCCAGCGTGGCCGGGGCCAGGCATCTCACCGGCCTTGAAGATGCCCTTGTCGTGGATGTGGGCGGCACCACCACGGATACGGCGGCGGTGGAGCACGGCAGCGTGCGCGTCTGCAGCAACGGATCCACCGTGGCCGGCCGCCGAACCCACGTGCGGGCTCTGGACATCCGCACCGCCGGCCTGGGGGGGGACAGCCTGATCAACCGGGAGAAGGGCGTCTTTTCCATCGGCCCCCGTCGGGTGGCCCCCATCGCCTGGCTCGGATCCAGTTTTGCCGGTGCCGATGAGGCCATCGATTATCTGAGCACCCGGTTGCGCAGTTTCGAAACGTCCACCCGCAATATGCAGATTCTCGCCGTCACCGGAACAGCGACCGCCCTCCACCTGACGGAAATGGAGAAAACGGTTCTGTCCCTGCTTGAAAAACGACCGCGGTCCATCGATGAACTGGCCCGCAGAACCGGCGTTCTTACCGATCGTCACCTGCCCCTGGAACGGCTGGAAGAGAATTTTGTCGTCCAGCGCTGCGGCCTGACCCCGACCGACCTGCTCCATATCGCCGGTGAATTTCAACGCTGGAGCACGGCGGCGGCCGGACAGTTTTTCCGAATGATCGCCGCCTTGAGTAAAACGGATGAAGCCACACTGCGGAAAGACCTGCTGGAAACGGTGTCACGCAATCTGGCCCTGGAGATATTAAAACGCCAGCTGGACGATGAGGTCAACCCCGAGGCCCTGCACAGCTGCCCGGTCTGCCAGGCGCTGATGAACAACGTTTTTTCCGGTGGCAACAGCCACTATCGCATGCACATCGATTTCAAGCGGCCGGTCATCGGCATCGGTGCGCCCATCGCCTTTTTCCTTCCCCGGGCAGCCGCCATGATCGGTGCCCGGGCGGTGCTGCCCGAGCATGCCGACGTGGCCAACGCCATCGGGGCCATCACCAGCAACGTGGTGATCGAACGCCAGGTACGCATCATCCCCGGAGGCAGCGGCGAGTTTCTTATCGAAGGACTGGCCGGCTTCAGACGATTCAAGGAGTTCGACAGGGCGGATGCCTTTGCCAAAGACGAGTTGGTCGGTCTGGTGAGAAGCCTGGCCAGGGAAGCCGGCACCAGCACCCGGTCCGTCACCGTCGAAACCGAGGATCAACTGCCCGTGGATGCCGGCGGCCATCCGATCTTTATCGGTCGGATCCTCAAGGCACGGCTCACCGGCCCACCCGACCGGGTCGCTGCCGACCCAGCGCCTTGATACCGGCCAATGAAAAATCAGCGATATGACCGGCCAGCCGTTCGATCAATTCCGGACTCAGTGGCGCACCCAGCATGTATTCGAGATCGTCGCGCTTGACGGTGACGAACATGCGGCACTGATTGACAATGCTCAGTTCGCAGAACCGGACGTCCAGATCATCGGCGTCCTTTCCTAATATGCCGCGGATAATCATATGCAGCCTGCGTCTGTTGGGCTCGATGATGTCATGCCAGGCATCCTGAATCAGTCCGGTGGGATGGACCATTTCCATGAGATAGAGGCGGCTGAACCGTCCCAGATCACTATCGGCGGAAAAATTCCGGATCAAAGTCCGGATGTGGGCCCGCAACCGGTCCTGGTCGGAGTCGGCATCGGATTCGGAAAAGATAGATTCGTTGATGTCCTGAAGGGCGTGCTGCCAGGCCTCTTTGTACAAACTCGTTTTATCTCCGAAGTAATAATTCACGGAGGCCACGTTGGCACCTGCCCGATGACAGATATCCGCCACTCTGGCCTGTCGATATCCATGTTGAGCAAACACCTCGCAGGCTGCGCTCAATAGTCTTCGCCGGGTCTCTTTGCCGTCTTCTCGTTTGGTCATGAAATTGCTCCTGAAGAGTTCTTTCGAAAGTTACTCCATAATTTATCTTAAATACAAGTTTTAAATTTATGATTGAAATATTCACGTATCCCTGCTATTTATTTCGATTTAAATCGTGATTTGATCTAAGCTGAAGAATTATTTACCGTATTGAGCCTGTTTCAAAACGTCTTAGTTCGGTCAAGATCAAGGCGGGCGATCATTTCAACCGCAGGCGTAGCCGCGCTACGTTGAGGATTGAAATGTGAGCCCAACGCCGATATTGGCCGAAATGGGGCGTTTTGAAATTGGCTCGTATTTTCAAATAGAAAAACCAATACAACCCGATCTGGAGGCAAAAGAAGCCCATGCGACCAGGAAATCAAATGAGTTTAAAAATGTGGTTGGCAACGGTCTCGTTCTCTGTCCTGGTGACGGTCGGCTGCCAGAACCAGCAGCAGGAGCCCCAGCGGCAAGCCCCGGCCCCGCAGGTCGCTACGGTAACGATCCAGCCGCAGTCGATCATGCTGACGACGGAATTACCCGGACGGACATCCGCCTATCGCGTGGCTGAAATCAGACCCCAGGTCAACGGTCTGATTCAGAAGCGGCAATTCACCGAAGGGGCCAGCGTCAAGGCCGGCGATGTACTCTATCAGATTGATCCGGCCTCTTTTCAGGCGGCGCTGAGCAATGCCGAGGCCGCTCTGACCCGCTCGGAGGCCAATCTGCCGGCAGCCAGGTCCAGGGCCTCCCGGTATCAGGAGCTGTTGACCGAAAAAGCGGTCAGCCAGCAGGATTACGATGACGCAACCGCTACGCTGAAACAGGCGGAAGCCGATGTCCAGTATTGGAAAGCTGCCGTCGAGACGGCCCGGATCAACCTGGCCTACACACGCATCACGGCCCCCATTTCCGGCCGTATCGGCCGATCCAACGTCACCGAGGGGGCGATTGTAACGGCCTATCAACCGCTGGCGCTGGCAACCATTCAACAGCTGGACCCCATTTACGTGGATGTGCCCCAATCCACCACCGATCTGCTGCGCTTGAAACGGCGCATCGAGGATGGACGCCTTAACCAAACCGGCAAAAACCAAAAAGCCGTCGCCCTCATCATGGAGGACGGGAAGTCCTATCCACAGGAAGGATCGCTGCAGTTCCGCGACGTGACGGTGGACCCGACCACCGGTTCGGTGATCCTGCGGGTCGTCATGCCCAATCCCGACGGGTTCCTGCTGCCCGGTATGTTCGTTCGCGCAGTGATGAAGGAAGGTACCAAGGCCCAGGCCATCCTCGTGCCCCAACAGGCTGTCTACCGTGATGCCAAGGGTAACCCGGTGGCATTGATCGTGGATGCCGAGGATAAGATCCAGCAGCGCATGCTGACACTCGATCGTGCCATCGGGACCCAGTGGCTGGTTGCTGACGGCCTTGCCCCGGGGGATCGGGTTGTCGTTGAAGGCCGCCAGAAAGTACGACCCGGTGCGACCGTGAAGGTGGTTCCTTTTGCATCCGACGCCCAGACAGTGGAGGGGCAACCTGCCAACGGCGGTCAACCCGCTAAACATTCCAGCTGACGGAGGCGTGCAATGTTATCCAAATTCTTTCTGAACCGTCCCGTCTTCGCCTGGGTGATCGCCATCGTGCTGATGGTGGCCGGCGGCCTGGCGATCTACAATCTGCCGATCTCCCAATACCCGCCCATTGCGCCGCCCTCCATCGCCATCGACTCCTTCTATCCGGGGGCATCGGCGGAAACCGTGGAAAACAGCGTCACCCAGATCATCGAGCAGAAAATGACCGGTTTCGACAAGATGCTCTACCTGTCGGCCAACAGCGATTCCTCCGGCGCCTCTCGTATCGAGCTGACCTTCGCCCCGGGGACCGACCCGGACCTGGCCTGGGCCCAGGTGCAGAACAAACTCCAGCTGGCCATGGCCAGTCTGCCCGAGGTGGTTCAGCGCCAGGGGGTCAAGGTAAGCAAATCCACCCGCAATTACCTGGTTATCGTGGGGCTGGTTTCCGAAGACGGCAGCATGGACGGCAACGATCTGCGGGACTATGCCCAATCCAACCTGGAAAAGGTGCTCGCCCGGGTGCCGGGCGTGGGGGAGGTGAATACCTTCGGGTCCCAATACGCTATGCGGGTGTGGCTCAATCCGGACCGGCTGAACGATTACCATTTGAGCATCCAGGATGTTCTAACCGCTTTGCGAACCTACAACGTAGAGATTTCCGCCGGACAGTTCGGCGGTGCGCCGGCTGTTGCCGGCCAGCGCCTGAACGCCTCTATCGTCGTCCAGAGCCTGCTCAAAACCCCGGAAGAGTTCGCCGCCATCCCCCTGCGCATCAATCCGGACGGATCCATCATCCGGATCCGCGATGTGGGGCGCACCGAACTGGGTACCGAGCAGTATGACAACATTCCCGAATACAAAGGCAAGCCCGCCGGAGCCCTGGCAATCCGCCAGGCGGCCGGAGCCAACGCCCTGACCACCGCCGATGCGGTGCGGGCCAAGCTGGAAGAGATGAGCCCCTTCTTCCCGCCGGGCATGAAAATCGTCTACCCCTACGACACCACCCCCTTTGTACGGGTCGCTATCGAAGAAGTCTTCAAGACCCTGATAGAGGCGATCGTGCTGGTCTTTCTGGTGATGTATCTCTTCATGGGCAACATGCGGGCCACGCTGATTCCGACCATCGCCGTGCCGGTAGTAATCCTGGGCACCTTCGCGGTGCTGGGTTTCTTCGGGTTCTCCATCAACATGCTGACCATGTTTGCCATGGTCTTGGCCATCGGTCTTCTGGTGGACGATGCCATCGTTGTCGTGGAAAACGTGGAGCGCATCATGAGTGAGGAGGGGCTTGGTCCCCGGGAGGCCACGGCCAAGTCCATGGACCAGATCACCAGCGCCCTGATCGGCATCGGCCTGGTGCTCTCGGCCGTCTTCGGCCCCATGGCCTTCTTCCCCGGATCCACGGGGGTCATCTACCGCCAGTTCTCGGTGACCATCATCGCCGCCATGCTCCTCTCGGTACTGGTGGCCCTGATCCTGACCCCGGTGTTGTGCGCATCGCTGCTCAAACCGGTGCCGGCCGGACACGAACCGGCCGACAGCGCCGTCTTTTTCATGCGGCCGTTCTTCCGCTGGTTCGACCGTTTGTTTTACGGCGCCAGGAATCTCTATCTGAAGCTGGTCGGTCATTCGCTTTCCAGGTGGCTGCCTTATCTGTTGATCTTCGTTCTGATCGTCGTTGCCATGGGCTATCTTTTCAGACGCATGCCCACCGCATACCTGCCCGATGAAGACCAGGGTATCCTCTATGTCCAGGCCATGCTGCCGGCCAACTCGACCCTGGAGCAGACCCAGGCCGTTCTGGAGAAAGTGCGGCGCCATTTTCTGGAGGATGAGACCGAAGCGGTGGAATCCATCATGACCGTGGCCGGATTCAGTTTCAGCGGCCGGGGCCAAAACGTCGGATTGGCCTTTACCAAATTGCGGGACTGGAATCTGCGCAAACGACCGGATCTCAAGGTCGGTGCCGTGGTCGGCCGGGCCATGCGCGTCTTCTCCCAGTACCGCGACGCCATGGTCTTCGCCTTCCCGCCCCCTGCGGTGGTCGAACTGGGGCGGGCCAACGGGTTCGATTTCCAGCTGTTGGACCGAGGCGGGATGGGGCACGACGGCCTGATGGCCGCCCGCAACCAGCTCATGGGTATTGTGGCCAAAGATCCGAGATTGACGCGGGTTCGTCCCAACGGCCTGGAGGATGTGCCCGAGTACCGCATCGACGTGGACTGGGAAAAGGCCGGCGCACTGGGCGTGCCCATCTCCTCGATTCACAACACCATATCGTCGGCCTTCGGCAGTTCCTACGCCAACGACTTTATCCAGGCCGGGCGGGTCAAACGGGTGTACGTCCAGGCAGACGCCCCCTTCCGCAGCCTGCCCCATGATCTGGAAAAACTTTACGTTCGGAATTCGGAAGGCAAAATGGTTCCCTTTGCCTCGTTTGCCTCCGGCCATTGGGCTTCAGGCCCTCCCCAGCTGGAGCGTTTCAACGGTTTCCCGTCCATGAATTTCTGGGGCGAACCGGCACCGGGGAGAAGTTCCGGAGAGGCGATGCAGGCCATGGAGGATGCCGTCAAGCAGCTGCCCGGGGGTATCGGCTACGACTGGAGCGGATTGTCCTACCAGGAGCGCATGGCCGGCTCCCAGGCACCGTTGTTGTATGCATTCTCTATTTTGGTGATTTTCCTTTGCCTGGCTGCACTTTACGAAAGCTGGCCCATTCCCATTTCAATTCTGCTGACCCTGCCCCTTGGGGTCATCGGCGGTGTGATCGCCACGTCCATGATGGGACTTCCAAACGACGTCTACTTTCAGATCGGCCTGCTCACCATCCTGGGGCTCACCACCAAGAACGCCATTTTGATCGTTCAGTTCGCCCGGGCCCGTGTGGATGAAGGCATGCGATTGATCGATGCGACCCTGGAGGGCGCCAAACTGCGCTTGCGGCCAATTGTGATGACGTCGCTGGCCTTCGGTTTCGGTGTCCTGCCCCTGGCCCTGGCCAGCGGGGCGGGTGCGGGAGCCCAGCGGGCCATCGGCATCGGCGTGCTGGGCGGCGTGGTGACGTCCACCTTCCTGGTCACCCTTTTTGCACCGCTTTTCTATGTAATGATTTATAAAATACTTGGCCGGCACCGCAAACGCGAACGCGCCATCCGGCCGGAAACAAATAATTCAGGAAAACAATTCCATGAATAAACGCCTATCAATCCTTTTGGGAGCAGCCCTTATGATCGGCGGCTGTTCGCTGGCCCCGTCATTCACCCAGCCCGAAGCCCCGGTACCTGAAGCCTGGCCCAGCGGGCCGGCCTATGCGGCTGCGGGAAATACACCCGGTGCACCTGCGGCCGAGATCCCCTGGCGGGAGTTCTTCACCGATGAACGCCTGCAACAGATCATTGAAAAGGCCCTTGTCAACAACCGCGATCTGCGTCTGGCGGCGTTGAACGTACAGCGGGCCCGAGCAATCTACGGAATCCAGCGCTCAGCGCTCTACCCGGCCGTCGACGCCACCGCCAATGGCAGTAAACAGCGGACGCCGGCAGATCTCACCTCAAGTGGAGAAGTTGACTATCCTGAAAAATACGATGTGAATCTGGGGGTTTTTGCCTGGGAGATCGATTTCTTCGGCCGCATCCGCAGTCTGAAGGATCAGGCCCTGGAATCCTACCTGGCCACGGAGCAGGCCCGTCGGAGCACGCAGATTCTCATCATTTCCGCTGTTGCCGAGGCCTACCTGGCCCTGGATGCGGACAAGGAGAATCTCAACCTGGCGCAGACCACGCTGGAGGCCCAGCAAGCCGCCTACCAATTGATCAAACGGCGCGTGGAGGTAGGGATCGCATCCGAATTGGATCTCAATCGGGCCCAGACGCAGGTCGATATCGCCCGGGGAGACCGTAGCCGCTTCACTCAACTGGTCGCCCAGGACCAAAACGCCTTGAATTTTCTGGTCGGGACGCCGATGGATGTTCAGGATGAGATGCGCTCGCCGGATCCGGCGGATGTTGGCCCCTTCAAAGCCATTTCCGCGGGCATTTCCTCCGAGGTCCTTCTCAAGCGGCCGGACATCCTGCAGGCCGAAAATATTCTCAAAGCGGCCAATGCCAATATCGGTGCGGCCCGGGCGTCGCTGTTTCCCCGGATTTCGCTCACAACCGCTATCGGGACGGCAAGCAGTGAATTGTCCGGCCTCTTCGCTTCCGGCTCGGGAACCTGGCTTTTCGCGCCCCAGATCGCCATGCCGGTTTTCGATGCCCGGCTGTGGTCGGCGTTGGATGTCACCAAAGCGGAAAAAGAAATTGTCCTGGTTCAATATGAAAAGGCGATCCAGACCGCCTTCCGGGAGGTGGCGGATGCCCTTGCCGTTCAAGGCACGATAGACGAACGACTGGCAGCCCAACAATCCCTGGTCGGGGCGGCATCAGAAACCTACCGTCTATCCGCTGCCCGCTATACCAAGGGTATTGACAACTACCTGAGCGTCCTGGATGCCCATCGCTCCCTCTACGCGGCGCAGCAGGCCCTTGTCTATCTGCGCCTGGCAAAGTGGGCCAATCAGGTTCGGCTTTACGCGGTATTGGGCGGTGGTGCCGGATAAACCCCACCTGTGGAAGCGATCCGGCAGTGCTCGCTGCATCGGATCGACACCGGCCGGACGACGGTCCGGGTCATGGCCACTCTGGTAAATCCGGGTAATGCAGGAGCGGTGTGGACTCCCGTCACAAGAATGGTCAAACGGCGGTATTCGTTCTCCTTGCCCCTAAACGCCGTCGAAACAGGTCACTGCCACTCCCCCGGCAAACAGGAACATCCTTGAAGCATCATCGACTCATAGCCTTAATCGCCTTGCTGGCGGCTTTTCCCCCTCTGTCCACGGACATGTACCTGCCGGCAATTCCCCTGCTGCGAGAGCTGTGGGGGCAGCCGCTAATGGTGGTCAATCTGACGCTGATCTGTTTTTTCGTCTCTTACTGCATTTTCCTGCTGGTGTATGGACCGGTTTCCGATCGATACGGCCGCAGGCGCCCGCTGATGGTCGGTATCGGCATCTATATCGGTGCCAGCCTGTTGTGCGCCGCATCCACCGGAATACGAATGATGATCGTGGCCCGGATACTCCAGGCTGCCGGTGCCGCGTCAGCATCGGCCTTGAGCCTGGCCATGTGCAAGGATCTTTTCAATGCAGGATCACGGGCGCGCATCATGGCCCACATTGCCGTCATTATGGCCCTTGCCCCCATGCTGGCCCCCATCATCGGCGGCTGGATCATTCACTGGTTCAGTTGGCAATGGGTATTTGTCGTGCAGGCCTTGATGGGGCTGGTGGCATTTATCGGCGTTCACGGCATGCCCGAACCCCTTAAGGCTTTCAGCAGGGTGAGCCCGGCCCGGGTTATTCGAATCTATGCCCGCCTGATGGGTAACGGTCGATACACGGTCCTTATGGTCGCCATGTCATTGATGGTCTTTCCTTTTTTTGCCTTTATTGCCGGGTCATCTGAAATCTACATTTCCCGATTCGGACTCAGTGAACGGGAATTCGGCTATTTTTTCGGTGCCAACGCCCTGGCCACCATGTCCGGTTCCCTGTTTTTTGGAAGATTATCCCTTCATCTTCGCATGGAAAAAATCGTCACCGTATCCTTTGCCGGCATCACGGCAGCCGGACTCTGGATGGCTCTTGCACCGCACCATTCGCCCTGGAGCCTGACGCTGCCCATGGGGATGATATCCTTTTTTTTCGGGCTGTGCCGTCCACCCACCAATAATCTGATTCTGGAACAGGTCGATCATGACGTAGGAGCGGCATCATCCATGCTCGTATTCACCTTTATGATGATCGGGTCCCTGTCCATGGGGATTATCTCATTGCAGTGGATGGATAAGATTTCCGTTATCGGAACAATGGGTGCCGTCGTCGGAGGATTGACCCTGATTTTCTGGATCCGGTGCAAGCACTTTTTCCTGATCCGTTGATCATCTCTGTGATCCCCATACCCCTTGGCGCAAACGGCGGGAACGGATCATGGTTTTTCACCCCCCTTGCCAGACCCTGTCTATCGTCCGAACGCCTCTGGTTCGATCCGGCACCCGAAAAGCAGTCGAGGCCATTGACATTATTGCAGTCTCAACAATATCTTAATCCTGCTCCGTGACCGATCCGCCAGGATCAGCGCTCAATTGTTCAACCCCGGGCCGGAACCCCGCACCCGATTTCGAATCCCCAGCGCGGCCGACCACGGGGAGGATTCACCGTATGGACGAAATCGATTTCCCGTTCGCGGTTCACATTTATCCGGATTGAAACCCTGCCACCATGACCGATTTTGTTGCAGCTGCAGAAGGCGAAAAAGAAAATGGGCGGCCGACGGAAAAACGGACCGGCATCATCAGGGATCCGCGCTACGCCGGGCACTGCATGGGGCAGGAAGAGCCGGAATGTCCGGAAAGGCTGGATGTGCTCAATGCCCTGCTTCAGGAGCCGGGCCTGAGCGGCTGTTTTCTGGACATCTCGCCGAGAATGGCTGAAAAAGAAGAACTTCTGCGCGTCCATTCACCGGATTACATCAGACGCCTGGAAGCCACGTCAGGGCGTGGGGCCGTCTTCCTGGACGAGGACACCCGAACATCGAGCCATTCCCACGAAGCGGCCCTGCTGGCCGCCGGCGGGCTCTGCCGGGCGGTCGAACGGGTCCATGCCGGCGGGGTGGACAATGCCTTCGCCCTGGTCCGCCCTCCCGGACACCATGCCGAACGCGCGGCGGCAAGGGGATTTTGCCTATACAACAATGTGGCCATCGCCGCCCGTTACGCCCGGAACAAACTGGGCCTGGCGCGCATCCTGGTTGTGGATTGGGACCTGCATCACGGCAACGGCACCCAGCACTGCTTCGAAGACGACCCGTCGGTGCTCTTTTTCTCCACCCACCAGGCGTTTACCTATCCCCACAGCGGGAGCCTGCGCGAGATCGGCAAAGGCAGGGGAAAAGGCTATACCGTGAACGTCCCGCTTCTTCCCGGCTTCGGCGACGGAGATTATCTGGTGCTTTTTGAACGCCTGCTAAAACCCATCGCCCTGGAATTCAAACCGGATCTGATCCTGGTGAGCGCCGGTTTCGACATCCATTTCAACGATCCTCTCGGGAAAATGAAAGTGACCCCCGAAGGCTTTGCCGGCATGACCCGCGTCCTTCTGGATATCGCCGCCCAATGCTGCCGGGGAAAACTGGTGATGACGCTGGAAGGCGGATATAACCTGGAAGCGCTCAGGGATTCGATGCGCGAGGTCCTCGGAGAGATGTCCGGTCGGCGAACGACCGATATCCGCAGCATCATTGCATCCGCCGATCCCCGAAAAACCGCGTATGTGATATGGCGGGTGAAACACGTACACCGGAAATACTGGAAAACCCTGGCCATGTCGGCGACCGGCGAACCCGTGGCGGACACTTTTCCGATCATGGAACGGCTCAGAGGGGACATGGCCCGCTGGATGACCTTTTTCAGGATTTGACCGGCAAGGGAGGAATCAAACGCGGCCATGCCGTTCAGGGAATCCATCAGGCAGATCGCCAAAAAGATGCAGTCCTGCGAAGAGTGGCTCGAGCTGGTCAGGGATCTGCAAGAACCGATTCAGACCGGCGGCCTGCAGGCGGAGCTTCACCTGCGATGGGCCGACAAGGGCGATCTGATGGCGATCAACGCCCTGCAGGGATTTGTGAAGGAGACCGATTTCATGGAGGCGTCTCTGCGCAAAGGCGATCGCTGTCTCGTGGTGGAGCACGAAGAACGCATCTGCGCCTTTGCCTGGGTGACCTTCTCCGATTTCAGTCTCGCGCTCTGGTATACCCTGAAGCTGCCTCCCGGATGGTCCTACCTGGTTTATATTTTCGTGCATCCGCGCTTTGCCGGACGCGGCATGGGTTCAGCCCTTCTGGGATCCCTGATGAAGGCCGTTCGCGATCAGGGCGGCAGCCATATGATTGCGGGTATGTACAGCAACTGGCACGCATCCTTCCGCATGCATACCAAACTGGGGTTCCGGGTACACCGACGACTGAGCCAATGCAGGCTGCTCAATATCTTCCCCACCCCGCCGAAAGCAGTATGATTAGACTATTTTTGAGATGGGCGCTACAGGCGGCATTCGAGGGCTGCTGTCATTGGGGCTTTTTCAGGACCACTCACCACCGGCATACCGGTCTTTGCGGCAACAGCACGCAGCATGCCTTCAAAAAGCCACCGGTGGGTGGGAAGCAAGGCATACCAGTAGAGGATTCCGGCCAGTCCCCGGGGCAGAAACCGCGAAATCATCTTTAGCTCCACCTTGCCCGGTCCGTCCGGTGCGATCAAAAATTCCAGCAAAGCGTCCCCCGGCGTCTTCATCTCCGCCAGCAGCAACAGACGATGGGGCGGTTCCATGGCAATGACCCGCCAGAAGTCCAGGCCGTCGCCTACGCGCAGGTCCGTGGGATGACGCCTCCCCCGCCGCAGACCGGGGCCGCCGGCCAGGCGGTCCATGATGCCCCGCAACTGCCAGAGGCTGTGGGCGAAGTACCATCCGTTGCTGCCGCCGATGGTCTGAATCGTCGACCATACGGTTTCGGCATCGCCTTCCAGACCGATGCGGTGGGCTCCGCCAAGCACCGTGCCGCCGGCATAATCGGCATCCCCGCAGGTCGACCACTCGGGAGGCAGGCTGCCGCCACCGTCGAACCAGCAGGTGTCCACCTGCTCCTGGCGGATGCGGTCCAGCGCCTTTCGGATGGTCTGCCGGGTGTCCATGAGATTCACCGGCACCAGATCCCGGATGCGATGGTCCCTGCAAACCACCGGGACACTCAACCCTTCGGCCAGGGGTTGGGCGATGGAAGCCGGTACCGGGGTCACCAGGTGGACCCACTTGGCGCTGAGCCAGGGCGTCAACACCGGCACCGGGATGATGAGCCGCCGCCGCAAGCCGGCTTCCCGGGCATAAATCTGAATGATGTCCCGGTAGGTCAGCACATCCGGCCCGCCGATATCGAAAGTCCGGCCGATGGTTTCGGGGACCGCCAGGCATCCTTCGAGGTAATCCAGCACGTTGCCGACGGCGATGGGCTGGCAGGGGGTTTGGACCCAGCGGGGCGTAATCATCACGGGAAGACGATCCACCAGGTATCGCAGCATCTCGAACGAGGCGCTGCCCGATCCCAGAATCATGGCCGCCCGCAGGTTGGTCACGGGCACCGGCCCTGCCTGGAGGATCCGCTCCACCTCGTGGCGCGATTGGAGGTGGTGGCTCAGCGCCTCGTGATTCCGGTCCCCCAGGCCGCCCAGATAGACGATGCGGGACAAGCGGTTTTCCCTGGCGGCCGCGACCATGTTATCAGCCGCCGTTCGATCGGCATCGGCAAAACGTCCCTTGTGGACATTCATGGAATGGATCAGGTAATAGGCCGTCCCGCAGCCATTGGCCGCCCGGACGAAGGCATCCCGGTCCAGGGCGTCTCCGGCAGCGATCTCCAAATTTTCATGGCCGCCCCAGGGTCGGCACCGCAGACGCTCCGGGGAGCGGGCCATGGCCCGCACCCGTCTGCCGCCGGCCAGCAGGCGCGGGATGAGCCGTCCGCCCACATAGCCGGTGCCGCCGGTAACCAGGATGGGTTTTGCGGATACAGTCAAAATGGATGATTTACCCGATTAATCTGAAGAGAACCGCAGAACATCCACTGCCGAATGTCCAGGATTTGACGGTCAGCCTTTTTATTGCCCCTCGCGGAATGCTTTCTCGATCTCCGCATCCAGTTCCGCGTTGCCGTTTCTGGCTTTGAACTCCTGCCATCGGGCGCTGTCCTGCTGATAGCCCGAGATCACCTGACGGCGAACACTATCCTTGACCTCCGCCTTTTCCAGAACCGCCAGCACATAGAAATCTTCGCTTGGAGAAATCCACGTGTCCTTTTCCCGGGAGCCGGACAGCGTCTCATCGGTAACCAGCTTGGACACCTGCTTGGAAAACGCATCCAGGGCCTGTTCGTCGCCGATGCCCGTCTGCTGGGCAAAGGTGTTTACCAGCCCCCGCACTTTGACCGACACCTGCCGGGCCAGTTCACTGCGGGCGTTGGCCAAGGCCTCGGTACGGGCAAACTGGATGCCGCCCTTGCCGATGTGGGCTGATCCGACGGCAGAAAATTTTTCGCCGTTGGTTTGAGCCAGCACCCAGTCCGGGGCATGCTCGTACTCTTTTTCGAATTGCTCGCTGTCGATCTTCTTGACCTTCTTGCCGCAACCGGCCAGGGCCAGCATCAGGGCCATGGATATCAGGGCCAGGATGAACAGTGTTCGTTTCATGGTGCCTCCTGCAAAATAGGTTGGATTTCGTTGTCACCATTTTTGAACCGGCGGTCAATCGGCCGCTTCTCCCAGGGTGCCCAGGGCACGCACAAGCTTCCGGGACACCTGTGCCGCCACCTCTTCCACGGACCGCCGGGCCGCCTCGCTTTCATCGACATGGCCTTTCCTCACGCTTTCATCGAAGGCGGCGATCTGCGTATCGGTGTCCCTATCCACCAGTTGAACGTCGGCCATGGCGCGGATGAACCGCACCTCCGGATTACCCAGGTCCAGAGGCTGGACACGGATGGTGCCGGTGATCAGGCCGGCGGCTTCATCCCGGTACGGTGTAATCGGGTAGCCCGCGCCAGCCAGCAGGGCATTGAGCCGCCGCGCGAACGGCGGCGCCGGATTGCCGTCCAGCTGAATGAACAGGGAGACCTCACGGGCCAGTTGTTCTCGCTGGGCGATGAGGTCGGCGCGGTCATCGAGGCCGGGCGCCGCCGGGCGTCCCAAAACGGAAAGACGGCTTTCGATGGCTGCCTGACGAACCATCCGGGCGGTGATGCGGTTCAGGGCCGCCAGCCGCGAAAGCCGTCCCTTGACGCCTTCGAGGGCTTCCACCTGGCCGTCAATGGTCATTTGGATTTCCGCCAGTTCCCGCTGCCACCGGCTGGCCGCCTGCCGGCGGTCCAGCACGGCAAGAGCCCTGAACACGCCGCCGGCGTCATCCTGCCGCACGCTGCCGATACGGGCGCCTTGCAGTTGAACCTCCGTTTGGATGCGAACGGTCTGCTCCACCTGTTTGTCGAACTGTTCCGGCAGGCCCTCCCCCATCCATGAGGTGGCCTGCTGGACCGTCAGGGCATAGACCCGGGACTCGAAGATGGAGGCCAACTCGGCCATGGCCGCCCGTTTGGCCTCTCCTTCGGTGGCCCCGGCGGCCTCGGCAGTCAGGAACCGGTCAACGGGAAACCGGTCCGCCGCCGGTGCTTCGTCGGCAGGTTTCGATCCCGCACAGCCGGCGACCACAACCATGACCAGGGTGAGAACCATCCAGTGCAATCGTTTCATCGGCTTTCTCCATGGGCGACCGCGACCACAGCCTTGACGGCTGGGACAACAGCGCCGTTATTGCTTAGTTTCAATGCTTGCCGAAACCGGATAGCGCAGGTCCCGGAACAGGTACCGGATGCTTCCCGGTTCCACCGACAGTGGTGCAAAGTCGGTCCAGGTTCCACCGCAGGCCTCGAGTTCGACCGTGTACTCGCCGGCGGGGACATGCATCCGGGTCATGTAAATCCGGCCGGGCAGGGTCTGCCAGCTGCGGGTGTCTGCCCGTTCCACCAGGAGGATATTGACCAGGTTCAAGATCGCCTCGATGGTCCGCTGATCGTTGCGGTTGTCGCTGGATCGGGCAATGCTGTGAATGGCCACCTGTTTGGCCACGGCCCTGGCGATCGCCTTGGCCAGGATGCGTCCCTTGCGGTCCTCGAGATTCTTGACGGCGATACGGTTGATGTCTTCCACCAGTTCCAGATCCGCCTCGAAAAAATCAGCCTCTCCAAACAAGCTCAGGCGACCGCTGCGGCAACGGGGCGGTGCGACCACCATCCGCGGAAAGGCCACGCCGACAGGGCCATGGGGAGTCGGGATCACCACCATGTCCTGAACCTTCTGGGGTGCGTACCCGGCAAATGTGATAAACACCACGCTGCCCTGGTCCGATGGTTCGTCGGTGCAGCCCGAAGGGTCGATGCGGTCGGCAGAAACGAGGCCTTCGATGTCCGCCATGCGGTCAACGGCCGATGCCGCCCGCACCAGGTCCGCCACCAGCTTTTCCGGCAAGGCAGTCCCATATGCCCGGTAATCCTCCCGGTAAACCTCTACGGCCCGGCGGTAATCGATGAAGGCCTCGTCCCAGGAGCCGTCCGCCTCGTGGAGGATGCCGCTCAGGTAACGGGCGAAAGCGTCCTCCTTGTAAACATTCTTCTTTTCGTACCTATCGTTGAAAACGGCCAGCAGCGTATCCAACCGTCGCGCTTCCACCAGGGCCTCGTCAGGTTGGTCGGCCTGAAGGTAGCCGATGGCGGACATCAGGTGAATCATCACCCGCTCGAAATCTTCGCCGGCGTATGCCAGGACCATATCGTTGGCGATCACGGAAAGTGCATTCCGGGAGATGCTCTCGGTCCATAGCCGCTCGGCAAGGTCCTCGGCACTGCGGAAATTCGACTGGGCCGCATCGAGGTTCCCGCACTGCATATGGACCATGGCTGCATCCAGCAGGTAGAGCAGCCGATTGTTGCCGCCGTATGCACCACCGCTTTCGTCGATGAGGGCGATGGCCGCCGGGCAGTCACCGCTGGCCAGGTTCCGGTCCAGCCGGGAAAAAACATTTCCGCCGGCGCAGCCGGAAGCGATCAGGCAGATCATGACAATGGACAGCAGATAGGGCATGCGAACCTGAACGGGTGATGTCCGAATCAAAAACCGAAGCGGCTGCGCTTGACCAGCTTCTTGATTTTTTTCTCGCCGATCCACACCTTGCGATGGCTCTGGATCTCGATCAATTCCAGGTTGACCTGGTAGTATTTGACCTCCTTGCCTTCGACGCGATCGGAAATGGTATTGATGGATCCCTGGAGCATGAAGTCGGCGCCGATCTCTTCGCCCTCCTCCTTGGCGGTGGTTTCCGAAGCGTGGGCCGCCTGGTCCTTTCTCTCCTCGCGGATCTCTCCCCGCTCGCCGCTGCTGGCCACAAACTCCACCTCGCCCGCATTGATCAGCGCGCGCTCCAGATCCTTGACGAACGTCTGGGTGTTGATGTGTTCGTCACTGCGGTTGCGCACCGACCCGACGATCACCACCGGGTCCTTACCCCTGCCGGCCCGATAGCGGTCGAGCCATGGCCGGGAAAGGACATCGCCGATCATCTCTTCGGACACCAGCCTTGAATCCGTGTCGTTCCAGCGGCCGCTCAGATCCACGGTCTCGTCGACATCCATACGATCCACTTTCACTGACGCACAACCGGCCAGAATCAAACCAACCAGCAGTACCATCCACATTTTTTTCCACAGGGTGTTTGCGAACATGCCCGAAATGCTCCTCATGATAAAATTTTCCCCGGTCAGGCTCTCGTGAATAACCATACATCGAACCGGGGAGTGATGGAACAGGAATCCTCCGGCGCCCTGGCACGCCTCCTAAAAATCGTTAATGGCATCCACCAGCTGCCGCAGCCGCCCGAAATCCCGCTTGTTGAAATCCACCACCAGCCGCGGCAGATCGGCCAGTTCCGGCTCGTTCATTTCCTCGTCGAAGGGACCGGACAGATGCATATCCCCCCCGGGGATTAAAATACCCGCGAAATCGTTTTTGAGCGTCTCCACATGTTTCTGATCCAAAGGCATGGACATGCGGATGACCAACCGGTCTTCCACATACCGCAGGCTGTGATACCGCGAGTAGAAATGGCGGATCCGCTCCACGGCATCCTCGGGGCGGGTCACCCGTTCAATGAGGCCGAAGTCGTCATGGGAAATGTATCCGTGACCGGACAGTTCGTTTTCGAGGAAACTGAACAGCCGATCCCAATAAGTTCCTTCGGGTTCGTCAATGAAAAACAGGGGCAGTGGATAGAGTTTGCCGGTCTGCAGCAGGGTGATGGACTCCATGGCCTCGTCCAAGGTACCGAACCCGCCGGGGAACAGGACCACGGCGTCGGCCTCTTTCAGAAAAGCCACTTTGCGGTTGAAAAAGTATTTGTAGGTGATGTGGCGGGGATTGCCGACCAGCACGGGGTTGGGCTTCTGCTCGAAGGGCAGTCGGATATTGACACCGAAAGAGTGTTCGGAGCCGGCCCCTTCGTTGGTCGCCTGCATGATCCCGGGGCCGCCGCCGGTGATCACCATGAATCCGGCCTCGGCCAGCTTTTTCCCCAGATCCGTTGCCATGCGGTACAAGGACGCATCCGGCCGGGTCCGGGCCGAGCCGAAGACCGTCACCTTGCGGACCTTTCGATAGGGCCCGAATACTTTGGCGGTGAAGCGCATCTCCTTCATGGAAGAGTTCATCAGCTTCAGATCGGCGCGGCCGCCGTTCTCCTGCCCGGCCTTCAGGCCGGCAAGGATGATTTCCCGCACGATATCCGGGTGGGCGACGTTGCCCACCTGGGCCATCAGCCCGTCGATGGCATCGTCCACCGGACCGTTGGTACGGGTAAAATGCAATTTTACGGGTTTCGAAAAGCCTTTGTCGCTGCTATCCGGCATTATCGATAATCCTTTGCTGGAGGTTAACTGGAAAGGTATTATTGTAACCGTTTTTTAAAGATTCGCAAGCGCAGGGTTTTATGTCGCTGATGGCCGCGGTCCATCGGACCGGGAAATGGCTATGGATGTTTCAACGCCGCCAACCATGATTATAATGGGATAGCAACGCAGCAAAGGAGGCGCGCCATGCAGCTTTCAGAGTTTACCGGTGCGGGAAACGTACTGACCCTGGAGATCCGGTCGGAGATCCGCCCACCCCGTTTCAAGGCCATCTGCCGGGATATGGACCAGGCTGTGGCTGCCCTGGGTCGTGTTCGCCTGGTGCTCCTGATGCGCCACTATCCCTCGTTAAACAGCGCCGAAGATTTTTACGATGATCTGCGATTTTTAAGGCTTTACGACTATGCCATCGAGAAGGTAGCCGTCGTATGCGACCGGTTCTGGAAGGACACCTGGGTAGGGATTTTCAGTCTGTTCAGCGGCATCCGCATGGATTTTTTCGAAATGACCCAGGTGGATGAAGTGACCCGATGGATCCGGAGCGAATAGGCCCCTTTTAGAAACAGGATCCGGGATGACTTTACCGGCCGGTTCGGATCAGGCGGAAGTTTGCCCGAGGTCCTGGATAAGGCAAACATGATCGAGGTGCTGCCGAAGCTTAATCTTGCCATGCTGGTGATGCACCCGCCGGTTGATGAAGTGGCGGGCATCGGCAACGCTGCACCCATCGATATGGCGGCACCGCACCCCAAAAGCTTCATATGGCTGGACTCGGACGCACAATCATCACAGGTTGCGATCATCCCCGCAGGCCGTAGTGAAACATTTCATAATGGGTCTTGCCGCCGAGCAACGCATCCATCTTCTCCTGGATCGTCTGCCGCTCTTTGCTCAGCAGCCACTTTTCCCAATCTGCCGCGGATTCCCAGGTGCTGATGACCAGAAACACATCGGGACGGTCGTTGCTTTTCATGGTCTCGCCGGAAATATAGCCGGGCTGGGCCGTGGCCAGGGATCGCATCTCCCTGAACAACTGGAGCATTTCCCTTCCCTTGTTGCCGGGTATCGTGCGTGTAATCAATATTTTGACGCTCATGGGGTCCTCCTTTTTCCTGTGGGCTGAAAATGTGGGCGACTGCCCGTTGCGAATGGCAGACAGGAAATTTTCCGGCAATAGAGGGGGAAGCGGCAGTAAAAACCATCGATGGATAGGAGTTCGGGTGCCGGCTGCAACGGAAATTTACCTCATTAAATGACGATATCGCTGGATTGTCAAACGGATATTGCGGGCCAAGGGAGTTAGGAAACTGCTTCGATGGTGTTTGCCGGCGCCACGCTGGTGACGCCGGCAATGGTCAACGGTAGAGCGTGGGAAGATTTCGGGGACAGATCATTCGCCCAGGTTGACCACCACCCGGCCCTTCTGCCCGCCCTTGAGAATCAGGTCGATGTTGTCGCCCAGCCCGTCGAGGGTAATCTCTTTGGAGAGACTCGCGAGACCGTCTATTTTCCATGGCCCGGATAGTTTTTCCCATATCTTCAGCCGCACATCCATGGGGCAGTTCTGCGAGTCGATGCCGATCAGCCGGACGCCGCGCAGGATGAAGGGGAAGACGGTCAGCGGCAGGTCCGGCGAGGCCACGTTGCCGCAGCAGGTCACGGTTCCCCAGGGGTTGGTGGATTTGATGGCCGTAGCCAGGATCTCTCCGCCCACCGTGTCCACCACCCCGGCCCACTGCGTCTTGAGCAGCGGCCGGCCGCTGGAGTCGGCGGCCTCGTCCCGGGAAACGATCTGCGACGCGCCGATGCCTTTGAGAAAACCCGCCTCGGCCGTTTTACCGGTGACGGCTGCCACCGTATATCCCAGCTTGGCAAGCACGGCCACGGAAACGCTGCCCACCCCACCGGTGGCGCCGGTGACCAGCACGGGGCCGTCTTCGGGTTTGACCCGCTCGGTGAGGAAAAGGATGCCCATGCCGGCGGTAAAACCGGCCGTACCGAAGATCATGCTCTCTTTCAGGGTGAGGCCTCCGGGCAGCGGGACCACCCAGCCGGCCGGCACCCGCACGTACTGGCCGAACCCGCCCGACGTGTTCATGCCCAGGTCGTACCCGGTCACCAGCACCGGGTCTCCCTTCTTGAAGCCGCCGACCCTGCTGTCGGCAACCGTTCCCGCGGCGTCAATGCCCGGCGTGTGGGGGTAGCTGCGGGTCACCCCTTTGTTGCCGGTGGCTGACAGGGCGTCCTTGTAGTTCAGGGAAGAGTAGCTCACACGAATGAGCACATCTCCTTCGGGAAGATCGTCGACCCTCCTTTTTTTGACCTGCCGGACATAGGTTTTGCCTTCTCCGGCTTCCACGACCAATGCGTTGAAGGTTTCAGATGTCATGCTGCATGTCTCCTTTGACTATACGATTGATTGTCATTCAGGTCCGGGGGGTATATTGCCGCTTGAGCCACAAGGCCAGTCCGTCCAGCCCCGGAAACAAGGTGCGTTCGGTAATATTGGCCTGGTCAAGTTTGTCACGGATCTCCCACTTGAGCTTCCTGGGAATGATAATCCGGCCGTAAATATCCGGATGCTTCTCCAGCCACAGATCCAGCTGCGCGGTGGGGGTGGACATGACCGAGAAAAAGGCGAACTGGTTGACGATGCGGGCGTCGATGGACGGCGGCTCGAAAAAGAGCACCAGGTCATCCCCCAGGGCATCGAAACCCTTGATATCGCCTAACGCGTGTTCGAGCATCTCCAGGGTGAAGGCATTGGCCCCGACGTTGACCAGTTCGTCGGACAGGGGACGGGGAAGCATCTTGTTGATCTTCACGTAGTCGGCAAACCAGATGACGCCGTCACAGTCGAAGCGATCCGTGTCCGCCGTGGCGAAATGGGCCGCCACAAAGGGGGAATAGGTCCAGTCCAGCAGCCGGGTTGGCAGTCCGTGGTGCTGGGCTACGGTGAGCCAGCGCCAGTTGGAGGCGTTTTCCCCGGTCCAGGGCATCTCGGCATACTTGCTGAAATTGCGCAGCAGGTGGTACTCCAGGTGCGAGTGGGCGCCGCACCGCCGCGTAAAGCTGGTCTTCAGGTCGTAGGCGGAGTCCGAAAGTCCCCGAAAAGCATAGTTAGAGCGAAACCGCAACAGGGAGTCCTGCCAGGAGTTATCATAGAGGCGCTCGCACAGCTCGCACCAGCTCTCCACCCGGATGTCGCTGCTTCGTTCGGAGGCGTCGATCATCGTGGGCTCCCGGCCCCGTGCTTGATGAATGACCCGTCCCGATACTCGCGGAATGCCAGTTCCAGCTCCTCCCGGGTGTTCATCACAATGGGCCCCCGCCAGGCCACCGGCTCCCCGATGGGTTTGCCGGAGATCAGCAGGAACCGGAAGGCATCGTCCGCGGTGGTTGCGGCGATGCGGTCGCCGTCCTCAAATACCACCACGGATCCGTTTTCCTGCGGCGGCGCGGCAACCGTCTCGGCAAAGCCGCCACGGCCCTCCACGACATAGGCAAAGACCGTGTATCCCGGGGTGACGAAATGGCTGAAGCGGGTATGCGGCGGCATGGATACGTCCAGGTACTGGGGGTCGATGACGATATCGGTAACCGGCCCCGTCACATCGCCCACCTGGCCGCACACCACCCGGACGCAAATCCCGTCATCCAAAAAAACCTCAGGAATCCGATGGGCCGGAATCTCCTGATAGCGCGGTGCCATCATTTTGTGAGTGGCCGGGAGATTGGCCCACAGCTGAAATCCTCCCATTTTACCCGCCGCATTGCCCCGGGGCATTTCCTGATGAACAATGCCGCTGCCGGCAGTCATCCACTGAACATCCCCCGGACCGATGGTTCCCGAATTGCCCATGCTGTCACCGTGCTCCACGATTCCCTCGAGCATATAGGTAATGGTCTCCATTCCCCGGTGCGGGTGCCAGGGAAAACCTTTGAGGTAGCGATCGGGACGGGACGACCGGAAATCGTCCAGCAACAGAAACGGATCGAAACCGGGAGCCTCGCTGTGGCCGAAGGCCCGGTTGAGATGAACCCCGGCACCCTCGATCACCGGCTGACTCCGGATCACCCGTCGTGGCTTTCGCAGAACACTCATTGGCACGCGTCTCCTTGAATCCGGACCGCTTTGTGGGCAGCCGGCCATTTCTCAATGGTAATCGCGCTGGGCCTGTTCGAAAAGGCAGTGGGCATGCCAGTTCAAGGCAAATCGATCCGATGAACTCTCGGGGTTGAGAAACTGGTGGTCATGGGTCTGTTTTCGGTCGTTCAATATAAAATAGTGCAAAGAAGCGCTGCCGTCAAATGGTTGCTTACAACGCGGAGAAAAGAATGGAGGGAAATAAATGGCTACCGATTTGAGGCCGGTCGAGTGGCGCGTCGTGCAAACCGGGCTTTCGTGTTTCAACGGACATCGACCAGGCGGTCAAACCCACGCATCATGGATGCGACCGCGGCCGGCCAGCATTTTTGCGGGAAGTTTTATATCGCTTTTCACCGATCAGGAGTTGCAATTACTGCACTGCCGGCTGCAGGATCGGGCACGGCCACAGGACGGTAGCCAAATCAGCTGCCCCCCGGCCATGCCGAACCCTGGTGGTGCGTCCGGAAAGTTGCCTCGGTAGTAAGGCCTACCCATGCCCCTGGGCATTGGGTCCGGACACCAGCTTGACTTTTCCGTCTGTAAACGCCGCTACCGCCTCGCGAACCGTGCCGCTCACATCACCGCCAACCTTGACCCGCGCGGCATCCAGGGCTTTGAATGCATTGGGGCCGCAATAGCCGGTAAGCAGAACCTCCGCTTTTCTATCACTGATCATGGTGGCGGCCTGTATGCCGGCCCCCTTGAAGGCGTTGACATTTTCGGCGTTGTCCAGCACCTCGACATCCAACGTATCGCTATCGACAATGAGGATATAGGCCGCGCGCCCAAAACGGGGATCCATGGGTGAATCCAAATCCTTTCCCGTGGATGTAACGGCAATTTTCATCGAATGTCCTTTCTGCCTGAAGGTTGCCTGATCTCCTTTGCGAATCGGATGCCTGCCATCGGTCTCAATGTCCGCCCCCGCCGCCACATACCTGATCGTCGGCAATCATGGCCAGCCGTCCGGCAATGAGGTCTTCCACCACCGGGCGGATGTCCTGCCGCTGGTCGTCGTGGTAGACATCGATGCCTACCTGGCGAAACCCCATGAGCGGCCGCATTCCGATGCCGCCCACGATCAGGGCATTGACCTGATTGTCTGCCAGCAGGTTCACCGGAACCATGCATCCTCCCTGAACGTGATTCTGATTGGGAATGGTGGAAATCTTTTCGATGGCGCCGTCTTTCACATCCACCAGGGTGAAGGTGTCGCAATGGCCAAAATGACCCGCCCGTTTACCGTCAAGGCCTCCTTCTTGCATCGAAGGGATGGCAATTCTTCCTTTTTCCATGTGGTTTGTTACTCCTTTCTTTTGATTCCTTTAATTTTTTTAAGTCGTCATGGCAGGTGTACGCATGATGTTGGCCCATACCTGTCGCAGCTGCTCACCGGCAGGACCGTTGCCGTCGAATTCCAAAAGCGTCTTTCCCTGCACCATGGCCCGGGTAAAGGCTGGATCGAAGGGAACCCGTCCGACCACCGGCAATCCTCCGTCGTGGGCCATCCGTTCAATGGTGGCGCTGTTGTCCAGGTTCAAGTCGAACTTGTTGATGCACACCATCACCGGCACGTTGAAATGCCGGCACAGCTCGATGGCCCGGGCCATGTCGTGGATACCGGAAACGGTAGGTTCGGCAACGATCACCACGCTGGTGGCACCGCCGACCGAGGCGATCACCGGACATCCCACTCCCGGCGGTCCGTCAGTGAGGATCAGGTCATGACCTTTCTCTTCGGCCAATTGCCTGGCCTGCTGACGTACCAGGGTCACCAGCTTCCCGGAATTCTCCTCGGCAATGCCCAGCCGTGCATGCACCATGGGTCCGAAGCGGGTATCGGAAACAAACCACTGACCGCAGGTTTTAACCGGGAAATCAACGGCCTGCTCCGGGCAGAAATCCACACAGACGCCACAGCCTTCGCAGGCAATCTGATCGACGACAAAGTCCGATCCGATGGCCGACCACCGGCACATGTCGATGCACGTCCCGCAGCCGGTGCATCGCTGCAGGTCGATCACCGCCATCCCGCCACCCTGAAAATCGGTCCGCTTGCGAATATCGGGCTGCATCAGCAGGTGGAGGTCCGCCGCATCCACATCCGCATCGCAGAGCAGGCAGCCGGCAGCCAAGGTGGCAAAAGCGGCTGTCAGGCTGGTCTTACCGGTGCCCCCTTTTCCGCTTAAGATAACCAGTTCTTTCATTTTGTGCCTGCCCCCTTTCCGACCAGGGTTTTGATATCTTCAAGCAGCCCACGAAAACGGGCCTTCCATTCGGGGAGGGCCAGGGTGAACATTTCCCCGCGGGAATAGCTTTCGGCGATCTGCCGGTCAAAGGGAATCTCCATCAGGATGGGAATCCTTTCGCTTCTGGCATAGGTCCTGACCCGATCGTCACCCATATCGGCGCGATTGATCACCAGCCCCATGGGAATCTTCAGTATTTTCACCGCTTCCACGGCCAGTTTCAGATCGTGAAGGCCGAAGGGCGTCGGTTCGGTGACCAGCAGGACAAAATCAGTATCCTTCATGGCGGCGATTACCGGGCATGAAGTGCCCGGCGGGGCGTCGATCAATGTCAGGCCGCCGGCCCGGGTGCGGTCCCGGACAGCCCGGATCAGCGGGGGAGACATGGCTTCCCCCACCCGCAGTCTCCCGTGGACAAAGGAGACGCCGTTCACGGTACCGGTTTCCAGAACGCCCAGTTCCCGTCCCGTTTCGATGATTGCCCCCTCGGGGCAGACCGCCATGCACCCCCCGCAGCTATGGCAAAGCTCGGGAAATGTGAGCACCGTATCCCCGATCACGGCAATAGCCCTGAACCGGCAGATCTCCATGCATTTTTTGCATTGGTTGCACTTTTCCAGGTCAATTTCAGGAATGGGGGTGGTGACGGTTTTAGTTTCCTGGATGGATGGCCGCAGAAACAGATGGGCATTGGGTTCTTCCACGTCACAGTCCAACAACTGGACCGGACCGTCTACCGATACCGCAAGGTTGGTGGCCACGGTGGTCTTTCCGGTGCCCCCTTTCCCGCTGGCGATGCTGATGATCATGTATTCAAACCTTTCTGAATGACAGCCCTGCAGGCGTTCATTTCGCCCCGTCGGCCTGCGGGCAATCCGCATGCAAACAAGTATTTGACCGATTCCAAATTAAGTATAAGCTCATAAAACGTCAAGCAGTTTTTTTGCTTTCGCTCAAAATAACAGGAATCGTAGATCGGCAGCAAAGATCGGCGGCTGCGCTGAATTCTAAATAAAATAAATGAGTTCGAAAGTTTAATTTTTATTGCAGAAGGGCTTGCAGGTGTCGGCCGACAGATGGCATCAGGAATAATTGGTTTTTTGAGCAGGATGGCGCAGCCGTCGGAGCGATACGGGCGCAGCCGTGCGACATCGGGGATAGCGCTGAATCTTCACTGCATGCTCAAAAACCCGGGAATGCAGATAGGGACCGCAAGAGGCCCTATAGGAATGGAGACTACGCACGGAACTTGATAATCTTGACCGCCTCGTCCACCCATTCCGAAATAAGCCGCGACTGATCACGGTGCGCCTTGGTTTTCTTGAGGCGCTGAAAGACCTCCTCCCTCGTTTTTACCGCTTCCAGGGACGGCAAGCTATCCATGCTGCCGATATTCGCCAGCCCACGAATGGCAATCCGCAGATTCTGGAGCAGGTGGGACATGAACCGGTCGCTCTCCTTCAGAAAGTAAAGGTCCGATTCCGGGCTGCCGTATTCGGTAACGGCACTGCGCAGCACCGATCGCCCCACGGTCGTTTCGATCATGGACAAAAAGATATAAACCTCCCGCTCCAGACCTAAAAGATCCCTGGCGGAAAGGCGGTGCCTGCGTGTCATCCCAAATTCCAGGGCTTCGCACAGCCCCTGATGAATGATCCGGACCTTGTCGAAAAAGGCTTCCTGGTCTCGATCCATGCGCCAGGCGGCATACCGTGCCACCTCTTGGTTAAGGCCACGCTGGTTGAAAAGGATATCCTCCGGCGTTATTTCGATGTCGGCCAGGCTCTTGTCATATTCGTGGAGGATGAGGTTGGCCAGCACCAGGGCCTTGGCGTCTGAAAATTGAATATCGCCGGAATCCTTGAGAAAATCCTCCAGCAGAATCTTGAACGCCCGCTTGGGCTGGTTCATCCTGGCGGAAAGCATCTGCAGGGCATTGAGGAAAGCGGTACGGTCTTCCGGTGCCACCACATCCTTGAGATGCCGCCACAGGAATTCGAAAATCTTTTTCTCGTAGCGGGCGAACCGGGGCAGGGCGTCGGCAAAAGACGATTTCAGGAAGCGGCCCTTCTCGTTGAAACACTTTTTCAACACATCAACCAACTGGCGGGCTTCATCCATATCGATGTCAAAGTCCTCGGCCAGGACCTCAAAATCCCGCTCTTCAAACTGGATGGTGCCGTGAACCATGGAAGTCATCTTTTTACGGGTGGAGGATCGCCCTTTGAAAAAAGAGACCATTTTATACAGCTGCCGGTGGACTGCACCCAGGATGGACCCGCGCGCCCCCACCTCGCTGTCTTCGGAGCGGGTGAAATACAGGTTGTCGAACACGTCGTCTCTCACGGTGTCCAGGCGCTGTTTCAGGTTGGTCAGCACCTCTTGCCGGGCATCTTCGCTTTTAGGCTTGTTGTCAATGGCCCGAAGCAGATCGGAGGAAAGCCCCAGCCGCTCCTCCAGATGGTGAGAATTAATCTTCTGGTAGTCGTCACCGTAAACGCTTTTTATCACCTTGGCGGCTTTTTCGGGTGAGGCTTCCACGCTGGCGATAATCCTTGCCACTTTGGCTTTTTCCCGGGTAAAATTTTCTTCACTCTCCCCCCGCATGAGCCAATCCAGGTTGTTGATCTCAATGGGTGGAGGAATCAGTTGAGCGCTGAGTTTGGGCAGACCGAAAATGGCATTGTACACGCTGGTATACTGACAGCCTTCGTCGGACGCCTCTTTTTTCTGCATCCAGGCATCTACTTTGGTGACGAGGTTGCGCATGGTTTTGGCGCCCAATCGGTTGACGCCGGCCACCAGGGTCAGATTGGTACTGAGGCCCCCCTTTTCATCGGATACCATGGGCACCAGATTCTCTTTTCCGGCTCCCAGGACAATGTCACGCTGATTCTCGTGTGCCCGGTAAAGCCGGCAAAGAATGTGAAGACTGCGACGCAACCGGTCCAGAGAATCGGGATCGCCTTTGGGCAGGTTCAGGTGCAGGTTGTTGATGCCCCGGTCAGAGAAGATTCCGAAAGCGTCCAGCAATTGGCCCATCAGGTGGGCAAGCAGGGACCCGTGGCGTTTGATCATCGTGGGCACAAAATCCAGGTCCACGACCATATTCCCGAAAAGGATTTCGTAGTCCAACCGTTCGGGGATGTCCGAATTCGCGGAAAGTCCTCGATAGCGGACCAGAATCCGCCCCGCCTGCTGGGGCAACTGGGACAGTTTGCCCAGGGTCTCCCCCAGTTGATCAAAGGTCTGACGCTCTTCGGTTTGCCGGGCGTCCAGATCCATGCGTTGAAAATAGCCGGCAATGTGATGTATAATTTCACAGAGCAAAATCCGCCAGACATCCTGCTGTTTCTGTTCTTCGGCCAGGCTCTCAGCCATCATTTCAGCGGCCGACCGGCCTTTTTTGTGTTCTTCGATTCCTTCAAGCTGGGAAAAAAGCTGTTCTGCGGCAGCATCCAGGTATATTTCTTTTTCATCCATGACCATGACCTGTGTGGGGTGAAAAGGCAAATTGGCGGCCCCTGGTGCATTCATGCCGGCGTGGTGGTTGCCGTCATGCTCAGCCGGAGCACCGGAGGCGGGTCAACCCTATGATTCCAGAGGGTATTTTCTAAATATCACATTTTTCTCAAAACGGAAATCGAAAACCGGATAAGGCTCAGCTTGAAATACAGGCATCGCTCTGATAGTTTAGTTTTAAACAGACAACCGGAGCCATGAGGGAATCTTCTGCAAAGATGACAATGATCAAGTCCAAAGCCCTTGAAGCCAACCTAGCCAACACCTATGTGGATGTGACCATCGATGCCCGGTATGAATGCATCCAGGCAGTCATGTCCCGCTACTTCGGGTTGATGGAAGGGGTGAACACCTTCCTTCGGGAACTGAGCCATCCCTATCGCAATTGGCAGTTTATCGTGGGGGAGGCCAGGGGATATGCACTGGATTACTTCCATCTGTATCAGTCCCACCCCCGGGGCGTGGAAGCGGCGGGGGCCATGGTAGGGATATTCAGCGAAGTCATCGAGGCCAATGTGGATGATGACGTCCGCACCGATGCGGTGGACAACCTGCTGTTGTATCTGCAGCAGATTATCGGCGATTCGCGTGACCGGCTTCCCGATTTTCTGCCGGTACTCAACACGGCTTTCAACTGGATCCACGACTGCCCGGACGAGCGGTTTTTTCTCTTTGTCAAAAGTTTCTACCCGATCAAACGCATCATTCGGCTGTTGGGAGATCGCGGCAACAGCGCCATCACCGACTATAGGGTGCTCAATCGACTTTTAATCCGCACCTTCAACGTCACCTATGATTTCTGGTGCGAGGTCAAAGACCCGTGGGAGTCTTTTCAGGCGGCGGCGGGCCAGATCCGGGATCCGGAGCCCGTCCGCGCCTGTTTTTCAGAAATTTCCCATGAAGTGCTGCACGCCCTGAAAGGCCATCTGCACCAGATCGAAAACCTGCCGGAAGGCGATGCCCCGTCGATATTCAACCAGCTGCTCTCCCTGACGGATTTCAGCGCCATCGTCGAACGTTACCGCAAGATGCCCCAGATGCTGATGGAGGCAGGCAGCGACGCCGGGCAGGGCAACCAGTGGAAGGTTATTTTTCTCTTTCATATCATGAGTATTTCCGGCCTGAACCTGATCCATGAAGAGGCCTTGCGCGACATCAACCGTACCGTCGGCTGGCTGATCGAAAATGAGAGCTACCGGCACATCGGAGACCTGATCGAAAAAACCTTGTACATCCTGAAAACCCGGACGGAGCAGTTTCCGGCAACGACCCTCACCTGCGTTCTCAACATGGGTCAGGGGGTCTACAAGACCGATGAGATCGACCAGGTGAATTTTTTTATCGACCGGGTGGTGGATCTGGGATTCCAGACCCCCATGCTGGGCGGCGTGGGCAACGACTGGCAGATCCAGGTCAATTCGGCTCACCTGCAGAACATCCGCACCTGGATGGAACTGATCGAGTGCAAACCCAAATGGTCCTCGCGACTGCTCTCCAGCCTGATCATCAAACTCTCGTTATCCGGAATCTTCATCAAAGACACGGACCTGTTCCCCAGGGACATCACCCGTTTTCTCAACAGTGAAATCGGGCCGGTCTATAATCTTGCCAAACAGCTGACCCGCCTCTTTCCGTCCTATTTTAACGACATCGGCGCAGAAGGCGCCCTGCGTGATATCTCCACCCGGCTGGATGAAATCACCCACCGTCGGGACATACTCATCCATTTTTTGCGAAAACAAAGCCATGTGGAGAGTTCCAACCGCATCATCCGGTTCATGGAGGCGGTCCTGCACTTCTGGAAAACAAGAGACAAGGCGCCGCTTCAGCCCTTTGTCCCCCCCAGCATCTTCGAGCAAATCGAAACCCATGGGGAATACATCGACGGGGTCAACGTCCTGTTCGCCCATCTGAGCAACCGGGGCATGACGCTTCCCGAAGAACTGCTCGTGGAGGAAAACGAACGCATCCATGCGCTGCTGGCTGAATCACCCGGCCCCCATGCCGTCGACACCGAACGGGTGGTGCTCCTCGCCGCCTTTTACAAACTGCTTTATCACAAGTATCAGCTGGACTATAAATCCCTCAGACACCACCTGAAGCAGTTGGACAGGGAGTCCTTTCCGGACCTGGAGAGGTTGCGCGCCGCCCTGGACGAGCCCGACCTGAAGCGGCGGCTGTTCATGCTGATGGACTACCTGGAGCGCCTCAAGGCGATCATTCTCTCCGAGGAGACTTACGAAATCCGGGCGGACATATACAAAAAACGCCACATTACCATCGATATCCCCTCCATGTACGGCAGTTACCACGAACGCAAGTTCGATGCACTGGGGCTTACCTTCCGGGTCGAATCCCTGATCAACGTGCTGTTCGAAGAGCTGGTGGACCAGATCAATCTGGGCCTGATCACCCGGGCCACGTTTCACGACATTTATGAACGGCTCACCCTGTTTGACAAGGCCCTTCGCCTGGACGGCATCTATTCGGTGGAGCTGGAGCGCCAGCTGGATCTGCTGGCCCACGCCCTGGAAGTGAGGGGATTCACCTTCACCCAGTACCTGGATATTTTCAAGGGATTCGCCGTTGCCGTCAAAAACATCATCAACGACTATTTCAACAACATTCACGGGCAGAATCTGACGCGCATTCTCTCTCATATGCCCATGGACCGGATCCTGGAAAAATACCTTCCGCAAGAGCACGCGGTGGATGCGGAGAAGCTCAAGCACCGCGTCTCCGAGATCTTTTTCCGCGACCGCATCGCCACCTCCCTGGGCCTGCAGCAGCTGGACCTGTTTTTAACCCGGATACTCAACACCTTGTTTCACCAGTCCAACATGCTCCCCAAGGACAAGCTCCACCTGCTGCTCAACTATGACCCCCAGCGGATCATCACCGGCCTGGAACAGGTCAACAACAACGCCGTCGGCATCATCTATATGGGCAACAAGGGGCTGAACCTGCTCAAGCTGAAAAACCTGGGACTGCCGGTGCCCCCGGGTTTCATCGTCACCACCGAAGCCTTTCGCTGCCGGGAACTGATCGATGGCTTTGCTCCGGTAAAGAAGAACTTCCGGCAGCAGGTTCGGCGGCACATCAACCAGCTTCAGAAGATCAGCGGGAAACGATTCGGAGACCCGGCCAACCCCCTGCTCTTCTCGGTGCGCAGCGGTGCCTCCATTTCTCAACCCGGCATGATGGAAACCTTTCTGAATGTAGGAATCAACGAGGAAATTGCCGCGGGCCTGGCCCACAAGAGGGACAATCCCTGGTTCGCCTGGGACAACTACCGTCGGTTCCTGCAGTGCTACGGCATGGCCTTCGGGCTGGAGCGCGACGATTTTGACGCCATTATTGCCGAATTCAAGTCACGGCTGGGCATCCCCCTGAAAAAAGGATTCACCGGCGGGCAGATGAAAATGGTGGCCCTGGCTTACAAAGCCCGGATCAAGGACGCGGGCGTGGAAATGCTCGAAGACCCCATGGATCAGCTCTTTATGACCATCAACGCAGTTTTCTCCTCCTGGGAATCCCCCCGGGCGCAGACCTACCGGAAGATCATGGGCATTTCGGACGATTGGGGCACCGCCGTCACCGTCCAGGAAATGGTTTTCGGCAATATCTCCCCCCAGGCGGGCTCCGGAGTTTTTTTCACCCACAATCCCCGCTGGTCCGGCGACACCCTGAGCCCGTGGGGCGATTTCACCCTTGAAAACCAGGGCGAAGACGTGGTGGCCGGCCTGGTGAGGACCCTGCCCATTTCGGTCAAACAGCAGGAAATAGAGATGCGGGACACGGACATCACCCTGGAGACCCACTACCCGGCCATTTATGCGGCCATCCGCAAATGGGCGGCCCAGCTCATTTACAAAAAAGGCTGGAGCCCCCAGGAGATGGAATTTACTTTCGAAGGTACTTCAGCCAAGGACATTTATCTGCTTCAAACCCGTGACATGGCCATCCGGGAGCGCAAAACCGTGCTTGCCTTCGACGTGGAGGCCGATCCGGGAAATCGCTACCTGGGACACGGCATCGGCGTTGCCGGCGGAGCCATGGTCGGCCGGGCGGTCTTTACCTTGGACGAAATCGACCACTGGCGGGAAACGGAACCGGCCACAGCCCTTATCCTGATTCGCGGAGACACCGTTCCCGACGATATCAAGGAGATTTACGCCAGTGACGGGGTACTCACCGCCAGGGGCGGGCTGACCAGCCATGCATCGGTGGTGGCCCACCGGCTGGGCAAGACCTGCGTGGTAGGATGCGGCACCCTGGTGTGCAACGAAAAGGAAAAAAACGCCCTTTTCAACGAGGTGGTCATCCGGTCGGGAGACCATATTAGCATTGACGGTCGGGAGGGTTCGGTTTATCAAGGAACCATGAAGATCCGTGAAGCCTGATCAGGAGAAAATACCATGAACGAAGGACAGATGAAAATCGGTATCAACGGGCTCGGCCGTATCGGCAAACTCACGGTGTGGCATCATGTGGGACGGCGATACTTTAACGAAATCGTGGTCAATATCGGTCGTCAGGCCGGCACGGGCCTGGCTGACGTCGCCCACTACCTGGAACGGGACTCCACCTATGGCGCCCTGCATGCCTTTCTCCACGGGTACCAGGCCAAGCCGGTGATTACCGACATCGACGACAGCGCCGGAACCATGGTTGTGGACGGCATCACCGTGCGGCTTTTGCGCAACGCACGCCTCCCCCAGGCCATCGACTGGAAAGCTCACGGCGTGCGCCTGGTAGTGGACACCACCGGTCAGTTCCTGGACCCTACGATTCCCGCCGACCATCCCAAAGGATCGGTCAGGGGACACCTGGAAGCCGGCGCCGAAAAAGTGGTGGTCTCCGCCCCCTTCAAGATAAAGGAAGAAGGCGCCGCCATGCCCGCCGATGCGGTCACGACGGTGATGGGGATCAACGCCAACGACTACGACCCCCGGCGCCACCGGGTCGTTTCCAACGCCTCGTGCACGACCACCTGCCTGGCCCACATGATGAAGCCCCTGATCAACGCATTCGGTGCCAAACGGGTCCTGTCGGCCTCCATGGCCACGATCCATGCCGCTACCGGCTCCCAGCAGGTCCTGGATCGCCTGCCCAAAGCCGGCAAGACCGACCTGAGAAAAAACCGGTCGATTTTAAACAATATTATCCTCACCTCAACCGGTGCGGCAAAGGCCCTGAGGCTGGTGATTCCAGAAATGGAGCACATCGGATTCATTGCCGAGTCGGTGCGGGTGCCCGTCAGTTCGGGGTCCCTGATCATCCTGGTACTCAGTATTCAGGAAACCCCTTCCGAAGAACCGGTTCGCCGCGGCGTGATCAACAGTGTCTACGAGCAGGCAGCCCAGCTGGATCCCAACGGCTATCTGAAATATACCGAGAAACAGAATGTTTCCGGGGATATTCTCGGCTCTCCCCAGGCAGCGGCGGTGATCGAGGGAGATGAAACCCATACCCGCACGGCCGACCTGAGCCTGGACCTGGCCAGTATTCCCGGCTTTTCCCAGTCCGTGCTGAAAAGCCTCACGGACACGGTGGTTCGCGCACCGGTCACCCAGGCCGTGATCTACGGCTGGTACGACAACGAGATGGGCAGCTACGTAAATATGCTTGGCGACCGGACAATTACCATTGCCGAAAACATGTAATCGAGGGTGAACGGGTAATCTTGTTCGGCATCCTGGTCTGGGGATGGTCGATAAGCGCGATAATAAGCGTATCCCTCCGGAAAAATGAAAATAGGTCTCATCTGCAGACGATTTCCGTCAATCTTTGAACTTGACGATATCCCAAGCGGAACCCTATATTATCAGACATACGGCACACGAATTGAATCCGCAGAATCGGGAAGCCCCTGAAAGGTCAATAAGATGAGTGAAAAATTAGAAGCGACGGGGGATGACTGCATCTGCACGGACATTCCCCAAGCATTGTACGACCGCGTCGAAGACTATTGCAAATCCAGAGGCATCACCCCCAGTGAATTCATATTCGACGCGATCAGCGAAAAACTGTTTTCCATTCACCGGGAGCGGCGGCGAAAGCCGCGGCTTTAGCAAAATGGGCATGCACCTCAGCACGGGCAATTCTTTTTCAACAGCCGGACAGGCCCGTATCGCTGGTTCTCCCCTTCCGATACGCCCGATCCGCCAGCCCGAACAATCCGGTTAAAAACGTCCGCCGTGACCGCGATACCTGAAGATTCGTTTCGCCGGCGGCGGCACCGATCTTCCCACCCCTGATGAACACTTTAGAAAAGAGGAGAAAGGAGGCTACGGGCGCATGACGCCGCAACCCCCTCCACCGGTTCATCGATCCCCCTCGAAGCGGAGGTACGCGACTCCGGCCTCCTGCCTGGCGCTGATCCTGATATTCTCCGGTTGTGCAAGCCTGCAGTTGGGTCAATTCCGCAAGCACGCGGCACGCGGCGACCACCAATGGATCGCCGCCCAGGCAATCACGTGCAGGAATGCGTCCGAGGAGTGCGGCCAGCTTCACCTGATCAAGGGTGAGGCCTGTTTTCGCCTGGCCAAAAGGGACCGGGAACCCGCCGTTAATTTCGCCTGCGCCGCCGACGAACTGGCCGAAGGGCTGACCGTGAAAGCGTCCTGGGACGATGCCGGTGTTCAGCTTCAATTTCAGCAGAACCTTTGCGAAGCCCTGAGCAGTCTGCGGGAACTGCAATCCGGTGAAGCGGCCGAACAGACCCGGGTCCGGTTTTTTGAAGCGGCTCGAGCGCTGTACCGCCTGGCCCCGGAGAGTGTTTCGGCAGTCTACTACCTGTCCAGTGCCCGTCTGATGGAGATGGAACTTATGCTTGAAGACATCGATGCCGCCACCCGCGTGCCCGTCTGCATCCGGCTCAAACGAACGGTCACCCGTGTACTGGCAGTGATGGAAACCGCCAGGGGACGCACACTGCCGGACTGGGACCGGTTTGCCGACGATTACGAGCGGCTCGCCTTTGACTTGGGAGCGGCCATCCGGGAGGCCGACTGCCGGTAAACCGTACCGTAGAGAGGCAACTTCGCAGGACAACCTCGATGAGGCCCATGCGGCCACCACATTGCGTGACATCCCCAAACACGGCTGCATCCAGCGATTGGTGCCGCATCACGGTTTCAATGCAGACAGGACAAGCCGGGCCGACTGACCCAACAGCAGGGTATCCATCCCCACGGCAGCCAGCGTATAGCCCTGCCGGATAAAAGGCTGCACCGCGGCGGCATCCACCCCGAAAATTCCTAAAGCCATCCGGCGTTCCAGACACGCCTGACGGACCGTTTCGATCTGGTGCCGGACATCGGCGTCATTGATATCTCCCGGTTTTCCCATGCTGGCGGAAAGGTCGTAGGGGCCGATGAACACCCCGTCAATGCCGGCCACATCGAGGATCGAGGCGATGTTGGCGACGGCGTCGACATGTTCCACCTGGATGATCACGGCGACATCCGTGTTGGCGCGGTTCACATAATCGGCAAAGGCAAACCCGTATCCCTGGGCCCGGGCGATCCCCACGCTTCTTTTGCCCAGCGGCGGATACCTGGCCCACGCCACCACCCGGGCCGCCGTTTCCGCATCGTTGACCAGCGGGGCGATGACGCCGTCCGCTCCCGTGTCCAGGGCCTGCTTGATGTATACTTCATGATTGGCCGCCACACGAACCACGCAGGGACACTGAGGCTGGGCCGCCTGCAGCAGCAGTTGAATGTCGCCCACGGACAGGCAGCCGTGCTCGCCATCGATGAAGAGCCAGTCGAAGCCGGACCGGGAAAGCAGCTCGGCGATCTGCGGGCAAGGCAGGCTGACAATCGTGCCCGTCAGCCGATCCCCCTGAAGCAGCCGTTTTCGGAAGTTGGATTTCATATCTACAGCGTCCTTTCTAAAAGCGTCCCAGCATATCGGCCAGTTGAACCACAACCTGGCCATACCCCCGATCCAGGTATAGCCCGAACTGGGCGATGCAGGAATAAGCCAGGGCGAACTGGGCCAGGGCGTACCCGGCAATGGTGAACTGACTCAGGCTGATCACGCCGATGCCAAATTGGGAGATATTGATAATTCCGGCGCCGAACTGCCCCACGGCGATCACTCCTTTGGCCACCACAGGCGTGCGATTGGGCCGGTATTTGAAAGAGACGTGCAGCAGGGGAAGTCCTAAAATAGCGGCATGGCTTTTGTACTCAAAGCCGTAGCCATCCCAATGTTCACGAGCCGGATAAGGTGCCCCGCAGCCCGGGCAGGCGACAGCCTGCTCACTCACCTGATGGTCGCATTCTCTGCACGACGTCATGATTTATCCCTCCTGCTCGTATCGCCGATCCAATAAACCGTGACTATTCGATTCTCAGATGCGCATGGATTTCAGCGCTGCCTGCCGAATAAAGGCAGTCAAGAAATGCCACAAAAAAGCTGCCCGGCCGGTTGCTGATACCCAAGGCCAGCTCTCCGCACAGGCCATAGAAGCCGAATGCGGCAGCGGCAGCAGTCAGCAGGTCATCGCGGGCCCCGGCACAGAATGCCCCGACGACCGCCGAGAGTCCGCACCCCAGCCCGGTCACCCGGGTCATCAGGGGCACTCCATTGGCCACCCGGAACACCCGACCGCCGTCGGTGATCACATCCTTCTCCCCGGAAATGGCCACGATGCAGCCGTGCTGCCGGGCGATGACGCCGGCGGCGTCCACAATCTCGCCGGACAGGGACAAGGATGAATCCACGCCTCTGGTCTTCACATCGTCAACGGCCAGGGAGAGCACCTCCGATGCGTTGCCCCGGATGATGGATATTTTTACTTCTCCAAGGATGTGCTTCACGGCTCGGGTGCGATAAGGGGTGGCACCGGCACCGACCGGGTCCAATATTACCGGGATGCCTCGTTGATTGGCCGCCGTGGCTGCCAGTACCATGGCCTCGATCCATTTTTCCGCAAGGGTGCCGATGTTCAGCACCAGGGCGCCGGCCATACCAGCCATGTCCGCCGCCTCCTTGCGGCTGTGAGCCATCACCGGGGATGCCCCCAGGGCCAACAGGATGTTGGCCGACGAATTCATCGCTACGAAGTTGGTGATGTTGTGCACCAGGGGGGCGGTGGTCCTGATGGTATCGAGATAGTCGACAGTCGCGGCTTTCATGTCCATAGCGGGAATCCTTTTCTCAGACTGCGTGATCGGTCCACCGACGGATTTGACCGGCAACGGCGTCGGCACGCCGGCCCTCCGGAAGTGAAGTCCTGCGGCAGCCGGTTATTAACAGACTTACTCTTTGGACGGTTGAGCTTTCTCCAGCTGATCTGCCACAAAATCCCAGTTGGCCAGGTTGTCCAGCACGGATTTGACAAAATCCACCCGCCGGTTCTGATAGTCCAGGTAGTAGGCATGTTCCCACACGTCCACGGTGAACAGCGGAATCAGACCATGGGCGAGGGGCGTGTCCGCATTGGCGCCGGTGACCACCGCCAGCTTTCCCTCGTCCAGCACCAGCCACACCCAGCCGCTGCCGAACTGGTCCTTGGCGGCAGTGATGAAGAGCTTCTTGAAATCCGTGAAACCACCGAAGGATTCATCGATCATCTCCGCCAGCAGGCCCTCCGGGGCGCCCCCGCCGCCCGGCTTCAGGCATTTGAAGAAATAGGCATGGTTCCATGCCTGGGCGGCGTTGTTGAAGACGGCCGCTTTGGACGCGTCACCCGCCGTCATCTGGATCACCGCTTCGGCGCTCCTGCCGGAAAAACCAATCCCTTTGGTCAGCTCATTGGCCTTTTTCACATAGCCGGCGTAGTGTTTGTTGTAGTGAAACCCCATGGTGTCGGCACTGATGGCAGGGGCCAGGGCATCCTGACTGTATGGCAGCGGTTCCATAACAAAAATGGCCGAACCGACACCGCTGCCGCACTGTAAGAGAAACAGGGCAGCCAGGGCACAGGCCGCCAGAACCGATGAATGAACAATAAGGCGCGGGTTGATAACGGGAATGGTTGCCATGGTTTTTCTCCTTTTTCGGTAGTCCGCGAAGACGGTTGTTAAAGTCTTGAGGATTGACGGGTCCATCAAGAATTGGAACCACAATGACCGGCTTTCAGGACAGCGTTTCCTGAAACCGGACAAAAAGCACCAGCCCCGCACCGGTGACCAGTATCCCCAGCACGCCGAGGGCATTGGGCGGAGCGGCACCGATGATCAGGACCTCCCCGGCCAGGGCAAAGATCACCTCGCTGGATTGGGTGGCATCCACGGCGGCCAGTTGACTGCCGGTTTTCGATTCGTTCCTCGCAAAGAGAAACAGGCTCGTGGCCATTACGCCTGAAAACAGGGCCACCAGGGCCGTGTTCACGATCTGCCCGACGGCAGGCGGCGGCGGTGCGGTCACGGCCACCAGCAGGCACCAGAAGGGAACGCTGCCCAGGGACATGAGCAGCACCTTGACAAAGGGGTGTTCCAGTTCCGATCCGCTGATGTCAGGCAACCGGCCGTGGCCGGTCTTGGCTTCCCACACCAACTGGTTGCCGATGGGATAGCAGAAAGCGGCGATCAACACGGGCAGGGCACCGTTGACCAATTCCCCTGGATCGACCGCCCCGGCCTGGCTGATGTTGACCATGAATACACCGGCAAAGACGATGGTGGAAAATAGCCAGATCCGTCGGGGAAAGCGCCGGCCGAAAGCCGTCAGCACCACCAGCGTGGCGATGATGGTAAACTGCCAGGTGGTGGCAACGATCCAGCCGGGTGCATAATCGGCGCTGAAACAGATCAAGGCATAAAAAGCCCCGAAGCCGATGCTGCCCGCCGCCACCCAGAAAGCCAGGTGGTTGAAAAACAGGCCCAGGGTGCGGGCCAAGGCGGCCGTTCCCCGAAACACCAGCAACCAGGCCGTCAGCAGAAGAATCATATAGGCATAGCGGAGACTGGCGCTCCACACCCAGTGACCGCCGCCCAGACTCATCATCCGGTTGAGCACAAACGTGGAACTGAAGAAAAATCCGGACAGCAGGCCGATGAGAATAAGCCTTACCATCGTTTAGCGCCCGCCTCGGTTATTCTTATATCCACACCTATCCCTTTCCGCATCGAATACTCTCATACAGGGCGATACCCGCTGCGGTGGACAGGTTCAACGAACGAATCTCTCCATTGATGGGAATCCGGTAGCAGGCTCGGGGGTAGCGGGAGAGAATCGCTTCAGGGAGCCCCCCGGTTTCAGATCCGAACACCAGAAACATCCGCCGTCGGGCCGGCATCTCCCAGAAAACCCGGTCTCCCCCCTTGGAGAACAGCGCCATCTCACCGTCCACGGGATTGAGCGCCTCACACAACGCATCGAAACTATCCCAGATGCCGGGAGATACCCGGCTCCAGTAATCCAGGCCGGCCCGCTTCACCTGTCGGCTGTCCAGGGAGAATCCCAACGGGTGGATCAGGTGCAGACGGGCACCGGCCCCCAGGCAGGTACGGCCGATGTTTCCGGTGTTCCAATGGATTTCGGGCGCCACCAGCACCACATGGCGTTCCAGACCGTTATTTGTCCAACCCACGGCATCGTCCATATCACCCCAATCAGGTATCGGTCCGGGAACGAGGGATTTTGGTCGATATCAAGGCTTGCGAGAAATTTTACCGCAGGCATATAGTTGACATTCCGAGGATAAAATTTTGAGCGTAACGCAGATATCGGGCAAAATAACCGTTTCCGCAAAGGTACTATTTGATGTAGCCCCATTCTTTCAGCCGCTGATACGCATACTGGGCCTGCTTTCCCTGCTGGACCTGCTTCAAATACGCGTTGTAGGCCCGAGCGGCCGGCTCGACTTTTTCCATGCCCTCCAGTGACAGCCCCTGGAAGAAAACCGTATTGGGGTTGCCCGGAAGGCGCCGCTCGTAGATGCTGAAATCCTCGTAGGCGGCGTCGTATTTTTTATTGCGGATCTTGGTGATGCCGCTGATATGGTAAGCTTGGGGCTCATCAGGATAAACCTGCTTGGCCCGGTCGGCATAGCGCTCCGCCTCGCTGTCTTTTTTCTGAACCAGTTGGCACTTGGCCATGAGCAGCAGCCCCACATAGTCGCCGGGCGCTTCGTCCAGGGCCTGTTTGAAGAGCCCTTCCGCCTGGCTGAACTGTTCTTTGCCCATCGCCTCTTCACCATCCTGCATCTTCTTGATGGCTCCTTTGATTTTTCTCAGGCCGGCGGTGTTGTCCATGTAGCGATCCCGATACAGGGGCTGGCCGCTGTACTGCCGGTAATCGTTGGTGGCCTGATTCACCGAGGTCTGGTAGCGTTCCGAGGACATGGGGTGGGTGGCAAAGAGAAGATCCGTGACGCCTGCTTTGTGCTGGTTCATGCTGTTGAGCATCTCCATAAGCCCCACCATACCCTGGGGGCCGTAACCGGACCGGGCCATGTATTCCATACCCAGACTGTCCGCCTGGCGCTCGTTGTCACGACTGTATGAAGCCAGCAAAGCTCCGGAGCCCAGCTGCCCCAGCTGGCCGGCAAGGTTGCCCGCTCCGGAACCGACCGCCACGCTGGTGAGGATAGCCAGCCCCCCCACGGCCATGTTGGTCAACCGAGCCTTGGACATGATCTCTGCGGTATGCCGGGCATTGACGTGGCCCAGTTCATGCCCCAGCAGGGCGGCCAGCTCGGCTTCATTCTCCAGTTCCAGCAGGATTCCCCGCGTGCACGCAATGCTGCCGCCGGGAAAGGCGTATGCATTCACATAAGTGGCATTCACGCAGCGAAAGTTATAGGGCATGTGACTGCGGTGGGTGTTGGGGGTCAGTCGCATGCCGGAGGTCTGTACATAGTTTTGCAGGCCCCCGTCCTGGACGGTTCCATAATCGGATGAAAACTGGTGGGGAGCCTGCTGCCGGTCCACGGCAATCTCCTGCTTCTCATCCATGATCATGAACTGGGATTTACCCGTCACGGGATTGGTGGCACAGCCCATGGCCAGTCCGGTGGCCGCCATGGACGTCATGATGATAAATTCACGGCGACTCAACCCATTGAATGCCCTTGTCGAAGCCCGCATATGCACCTCAAATTTATGGTATTTTTCGTTGTTTTAGACGCTTTTTTTGAATGTCCACGATCAGGCCCGCTGTCCGCAGTGCGGACAATAGTTGAATGAGCTGTCGAACACCCTTTTGCAGGCCACGCAAACAGAGGAAGTCCCCGACAACGGCACCTCCTGAACCGTTGTCCGGCCGACATCCACCGGCCGCTGGCAGCCTTCGCACAATAAAAACGGCTCTCCCCGCCTGACCCGGATCAGGGGAATGAAAAAAAGGCTGAGGTAGTGGTCCACCCGGGTGGTATAGGCCTGTGTCAGCCCGCAGGCGGGGCATCGTTGGGGATGATCATTCACCCGTCTGGTTTTAGGCTGAACCCCGGCGATTAAAAACATGATGTCCCTGAAAAGCCACCTGCCCATCAATGATCAGGGTGGCCAATTCTTGAGTGTTGCAAGCTCGGGTTGTATTGTATAAGAAAAAGACCCATAGTCAATATGCAAAAACGCTTTACATGGAGTCACCCATGACCGACAACCGCCTGCCTATCGCCGATATGCTCAAAGACATGATCAAGATCAACGCCGTGATTGCCACCGAACTCGTTCAGCTGGTGGAGAACTCCAGCCGGCTGATTCGCGGCGGCGATGTCCCCGAAACCTGCAAGGTGCAGCACCAGGCATTGAAAAAGGAAGTCATCGAGATCGCTGAAAAATGGTGCGATACCTGCCAGACCCTGCGGGCACATAATCTGGACCATGAATAAACACACCCGATTGTCCTGAGGCCGCACCGACAGGGCCGATCCTATCGGTAAGCGCCTCTGGCCGACAGCACCCATCAAGGAGCAAGCCCATGATCATCGATTTCCACGTCCACACTTTCCCCGCTGAAATCCGGGATCATCGGGATCGCTTTTTTGATGCCGAACCGGAATTCAAGCTGCTGTATGAATCCCCCAAATCCAAACTGGTATCCGCATCGGACATCATCGACATGATGGACGACCAGGAGGTGGATATGTCGGTAGTGTTCGGGTTTCCCTGGCGGACACCCGACACCTGCCGGCGGAACAACGATTATGTCATCGAGGCGGTGGATCGGTATCCCCACCGGTTGCGGGGCCTGTGCTGCGTGGACAGCCTTAATCCGGATGCGGTCGAAGAGGTGCGACGCTGCCTGGACGCCGGTTTGAGCGGCGTCGGGGAACTGGCTTTCTATGGCTGCGGCATCGACGGTGAATGCCAGCTGAGCCTGGACCCCATCATGGGCATGTGCCGGGAGTTCGATGTGCCGGTGCTGCTGCACACCAACGAGGAGGTGGGCCACCTCTACCCGGGCAAGACACCCAACACCATGACCCAGATCTACGAAACCATGGCCCGTTTTCCGGGCAATACCATCGTGCTGGCCCACTGGGGCGGAGGAATCTTCTTTTATAACCTGCTAAAAAAAGCAGTCAAAGAGACCCTGAAAAACGTCTACTACGACACCGCCGCATCCCCGTTTCTCTACGACAGCCGGATTTACCGATACGCCAAAGACCTGGTTGGCCTGGACAAAGTCCTGCTGGGGACCGATTACCCACTGCTCAAACCCGACCGCTATTTCAAGGAGATGCATGAAGGCGGGTTGAATCGGGAGGAAATGGACGCGGTCTGCGGGAAGAACGCCGCCGGGTTGCTTAAAATTGAAGACTGAGGCCGGAACCCGGAAAGCTGATCGGACCCGTAAAACGGACGACGAAGGAAGATTTCTCAGACGGTTACATACCTGAATAGGATCCGGGCGTGATGGTGAGGGAGTGCTGCTGTTGAGATGGGACTATTTCAGAAGATATTTCGATATTTTTAAACCTTTCAGGGGTACACTGGACCATTTGCTGACACGGACCCAGTTTTTACGGTTTTCGGTATCCGATCTTCTTTCCTGATTTTTGCGCCTGTCTTGTTTGCTGAGAAACAGTCCTTTAATTGAAAAAAGCCGTCTCCGGTCCTTCCCTGTCCGTCTTTCAATGAATGATCGATTGTTTTTTTGCATTGAAGCAACCTCTATCCGTCGATGGTCGTCGAATTGCTGCAGGGGCGCCCTCAATCATCATGGTAATTCATTCTTTGTAAAAATCAAACGCATCACCTGCCTTGAGCGGCTCTGCGATATTTCCTTTTACGCCTATCGCCTTTCCTTTTGTCTATATCCGGATCGAGCATGGTATGAATCTTTCGCCTGTCCTTCCCACTTCGTTCTTCATTATCGCCGTAGCCAGTCGGAGTGGGATGATGATCTATTCTATCGATCATTTTTTAATCCTCGCTATATTTGTTTTCTATTTACCGTTTCGATTTTAAATCGTTTTGCCAATGGCCGCTTAAACGGCCATCCGTCGCGGGTGAAATACAGGGTTTCTGCCCTGTAAATTCCAAAAGCAATCCCTGTACCAGAATTAAAGGTAATGAAAACTGTCAATAAAATCAGTATGAAAATAATTTTTTAGTTTTATGGCAGGCCGGAGATGATGAATAAAATTCCGTAATTCTGGGAAAAAAAGTTCAGGGTCCCATCTGATGGGCGATGATGCCATGACCACTGCCCGGAGATGTTGGCAATCTGATATCCGTCTTTACCGGGTGTTTTCCATTTTTCAGGCATCGGCCCGCAGGTTTCCGCTACCGGTCACCCTGCCGCCAGCAGCACCTCGTCGTTCTCGAATGCTTTGCGGCGGACCGTGGAGAACATCTCCAGCAACTTCGGAACGGTGAGCCTGGCTTTGTCCGCACCGGAGACATCGATGATAATCTCACCGGCATCCATCATGAGCAATCGACTGCCGTAGGCAATGGCATGGTTCATGTTGTGGGTGATCATCAGGGTGGTCAGACGGTGTTCGGTAATGAACCGGGTGGTCAGGTCCATCACGATGGCGGCGTTGCGCGGATCCAGTGCCGCGGTGTGCTCGTCCAGCAAAGCGATAGCCGGATTGGAAAGCACCATCATCAGCAGGGTCAATGCCTGACGCTGGCCGCCGGACAAGGTGCTGATGTTCTCTTTCATCCGTGATTCCAGCCCCATCTTCAGGTTCACCAGCTGTTCGCAAAAATAGGCCCGCATCTTCCGGTTGAGGCTGATCACCGGCCACTTGAACCCCTTTTTGCAGGTAATCATCATATTGTCTTCCAGGGTCATATTGGAGGCGGTGCCTGCCAGCGGATCCTGGAAAATCCGGCCCATGGTTCTGGCCCGCTTGTACTCCGGGTGGGCGGTGACATCCTCCCCGTCGATAAAAACCCTACCGGATGTGGGCAGCAGGTTGCCGGAAATGAGGTTGAACAGGGTGGTCTTGCCGGCACCGTTGCTGCCGATGATGGTGACGAATTCACCGGCGTCCACCGTCAGGTTCAGATCGCGGATCACCGTTTTGGCGTTGGGGGTGCCGGCGTGAAAGGTGCAGGTGAGGTTCTGGAGGCTTATCATGCGGCGGTGCCTCCCTTTCCGCGGATACGGCGGTAGTTGGTCACGGCCAGGGAGGCGATGATCAGGATGCCGGCGATCAGCTTCAGGTCGTTGGGGGTCATGTTGATATAGTAGCCGTAAAACCGGCCCAGGTACATGATGGCCTTGAACAGGATCGCACCCAGGATCACCCGCAGGGTAAGCATGCCGATGCGGTTGGACTTGATGATGAACTCGCCCAGCATCACCGAGGCCAACCCGGACACCACGATCCCCTGCCCCAGGTTCACGTCGGCAAATCCCTGGTACTGGGCGGCGAAGGCCCCGGACAGGGCAACCAGCCCGTTGGACAGCCCCACGCCGATGAGCTTGAGGGTGGCCGGATTGACCCCCTGGACCTTGACCATCTGCTCGTTGTTGCCCAGGGCGCCGAACACCAGTCCCATGTCCGTGTGGAAAAACAGATCCAGGGCGAACTTGATGGCCAGCACGACCATGGCGAAAAAGAGCAGCGAAGCCCAGTCGGCGGGAATCAGGCCCCGGGTAGCAACACTGACGTGGGTGATGATCGTATCCACGCGCAAAAGAGGCAGGTTGGCCCGGTTCCCCAGGATGCGGATATTCACCGAATAGAGCATGGTCATGGTGAGAATGCCGGCCAGCAGGTGGGGAACCTTGAGCCGGTTGTGGATGGCCGCGGTGACGAATCCGGCCAGCACCCCGCCGGAAAAAGCCAGGAGCAGTCCCGCCAGCGGGTTGATCCCGCCGCTCAGCGCAGTGGCCATGATTACCGCGCCCATGGGGAAGCTGCCGTCCACGGTCAGGTCGGGAAAATCGAGAATACGGAAGGTGAAAAACACCCCCAGGGCCATGATGGCGTAAATCAGCCCTTCGACAAAAATGCCTTCAAGCATGATGGATCTGTCTTTTCATAGTGGCACAAAAGGCGGAAAGCCGTCATCCTCGGGCCTTCCGCCTTCTTTCGCGTTCGGGTTTCAGATTCTGCAACCTACTGTTTAATCAGTTCCCCTTCCTCGATGATGGTATTGGCGCCGGCGATGACATCTTCCGGAAAGGTCAGCCCCAGCTCGTCGGCCACATCCATGTTGATCAACAGATCCACGTCAGATGCCTCGGTCATGTAAATGGTCGGGATGGTTTCGGGTTTTTCCCCGTTGAGGATGCGGACCACGAGGCGGCCGGTGGCCTTGCCCATCTTGTAGTAATCGAATCCCCAGGCGGCCAGCACCGGGGTCGTTTGGGCGCTGCTGGGATCGGCCGACATCACCGGGATTTTGTATTTTTTGGCCACGCTGGTTACGGCGGCCAGGGCCGATACCACGGTGTTGTCGTTGGAAATGTAGATACCGTCCACCCGGCCGGCGATGGTCTGAACGGCCTGCTTCACCTCGGCGGAATTGGACACGGTGGTTTCAACAAACTTGATGCCCAGCTCCTTGCACACCTGACGGGCGATAGTGGCCAGGCTGACGGCATTGGCCTCACTGCTGGCATAGACATGGCCAAGCGTCTTAATGGGCTTGATGCGGTTGAGCAGTTCGATCTGAGCTTTCACCGGGGTCATGTCGGAAATACCGGTTACATTTTTCTCCCCCTTCTCCGTAGAAGCGATCAACCCCGCACCCACCGGATCGGTAACCGCGCTGAAAATCACCGGACGATCCTTGAGAGCGTTGACCAGGGCCTGGGCCGTGGGTGTGGCGATACCGACAGCCAGGGTCACATTTTCCGACTTGAACTTCTGGGCGATGGATGAGGCGGTAGACATTTCCCCGTTGGCATTCTGAAGATCGAATTGGGCATCGGGGTACTGGGCTTTCACCACTTCCTGGATTCCTTTTTCAATGGCATCCAGCGCCGGGTGGGCAACGATTTTGGAAATACCGATGAGGATCGGATCAGACGCAGCAACCGGTGCAGGATACGTCATTGCAGTGATTGCGAACAAGACGGTCAAGGCGCGGCAGAGCTTTTTCATGAACTTTTTCCTTTCCTTTCCACAGGATTTTCTCTATGTTCTGTCATACAGAAACGCTTACGGTCGCCCCTTAAGTATATAGGCAGGCGGTCAAAATCAAGCTCTTTTTCCCCTGAGGCCGCAGCAGGAAATGATGGTGCAATGATTTCTTGCCGAGGCGCTTGCATGCAATATGAATGAACCCGACGGCATCCTGCCGCCACAAAAGGGCCACCTCCATGAAAACTGTCACCCGGGAACTGATTGACGTCTTCGCCCGGACAGAGGATCGCAAAGAAATGGAAGCGCTGTTCCGGGAAATCTTCACCCCCAGCGAGATCGATACCCTTACCCTGCGCTGGCAATTGCTCAAGGATCTTTACGAGGGCAAAACCCAGCGCAGGATTGCTGCCGAACACAAGATCAGCCTCTGCAAAATCACCCGCGGCTCGAAGCTTCTCAAAGCCAAAGACAGCTACCTGAAAAAGGTGCTGGACAACCTTTACGGCAACGGATAATCGAATGACCGCCCATTTAAGACCACGGATCAGCGCTCTTCCCACCAGGAGATAACGGGGGGCTTACGCAGAGGCAGCCGGTGGTAGGCAAACCGGGGGTATCCCAGCATCATAGCACCGAAGGACTGGTGGCCCTCGGGAAGGGCGAGGGCTTTCACCATGGGTGGGAAGCTCAACGACGACGCCCAGAAATAACCGGCCCAGCAGGTTCCCAGCCCCATGGACATGGCGGCCAGTTCCATGGTGGCCAGGGCAATGGTACAGGCCGCCGGAGCCGTCCGGTCCGTTTTCCCGGCATGGGCCACGACCACCGCCGGTGCGCCGCGAAGAATCACATCGGTACCACTCTCCCAGCGTCGGATGGCGCGGGCCATGTGCAGGTCTGCGGCAATCTCCGGCTGGTTTTCAACCATCCACCCCATCCAGTCGATGACGATTCCCGCCAGTTTTTGGATTTGCGCCCGGTTGTCGATCACCCGCCACCGGGGGCTCTGGGTGTTGTGCCCCGACGGCGAATGGCTGGCCACCGTTATGAGTCGGGCAATTTCTTCCCGGGGAACCGGTTTATCTTTGTATGTACGGATGGATCGCCGGCTGCGAAGGAAATGCTCACACTGCCGGGCAGACAGCTGAAAGTCCTTTTGAACGGGCGGGCATTCCTGCGCCGCCATTTTCGCATGGGAGATACTGGCCGTGGGGCATACCGCCACGCAGTGGCCGCAGGCAATGCACAGTTCAGCGGCATCGGTGGAAGCTTTCGGCAGCTCTCCTTTCTTAAAATCGATGATCCCCACGGGGCATACGGCTGAACAGATACCATCCCGATTGCAGGTCTTCTCGTCTATGGTCAACAACGCCATTTTTTATCTCCGCATTATAATTATAGGGTTAAGGATTGAATCCTCTCCGCGGCAAGCCGAGGGGCATGCGCTCGCTTTCGAGGTTCACCGATTGCGCGGTCATAGCGGAACTTCGACGGCTCAAAACCGGGGCACGAACGTCTATGCGACGGGGGCCGGAAGCATTCAAAAACATAGAATAGCGCGAAGGCATCACCCCGTGCCCCGCCTCCACGAAAACGGCGACGACGAGCAATTTCCGGATTTTTACCATTTCATCAAAATCGGGCCGGCGATCATCGGTTCGTGATGACTTCGATGGCGTAGCGGCTCAGCTGCGTGTGATGCAGCACATCGCCGAAGGGTGCCATTGCCCCCGGTGAGCCCTTGGCAAACACGAGCACGGGGGTGGCCGTATGCGTGCCGGTATTCCAGACCACCATTTGGTCAGCCGCCACCTCTCTGGCCAGCAGATTCTGGCGGTTGTCGTCGGTCTGATAAACGAAGAAGGCGCCGGTCGGACCCATTTTAGGCACCAGCTTGTTCCCCAGAGAACTGTGTCCTTCTACGAAAAACGGATTCTCTTCGGTAGCCAGAACCCTGGCGGCCTGGTCTTCGCTGATATCGAATTCCGTATACTCGTTGACGATTTTCGCCAGCATGGCCGGAGTCTGCTGTTCTTTCGGCAGACTGTCAAACCTGCCATAAAAAATATCGCCGTAGCTCAATTGCTGGTTGTATATTTTATCGAGCACATCGGGATTGCCGAAGTTATACCCGGGTTTGAATTCTCTTCCCTGAAACAGGGTGCCGGACAAGTTCCGGCCGTCGGGAAGGTCTTTTGCATTGTAGCTGATCCCGAAGCCCCCGGTGGTATGGTCAGCCGTGACAATAACCAGGGTGTCCTCACGATTTTTCACCCAGTCCAGGACGTAGTCGACGGTCTCGTTGAGCCTCATCATCTCATGAAGCATCAACCCGGTATCGTTATTGTGAGCGGCCCAGTCGATCATGCCGGCCTCGATCATCAGGAAAAAGCCCTTCTCGTTTTTGGATAAGACCTGCAGCGCCTTGGCGGACATCTCTTTCAGCGTGGGAATGGTCCGCTCGGGGCTGTTCAGGGTGTGGGTCACCGTGATGCCGTCAGGCATCGCCGAGTAGGCGAAAAGACCTAAGAGCCTGCCTTCCGCGGCTTCCATCTGGGCGCGGTTAAAGGCCAGGGCATAGCCTTTTTCCTGCGCCTCTTTCAGCAGATTCCGGCTGTCTTCGCGTTTGGACTTGATTTTGACGGAGCCCTGCGTCATCTGCGCCAGTTCTTTGTATACCGCGGAATCCTTATCGTTGGCTTCCTGGGGAATCCAATAGCGCAATCCCCCCGAAAGCATCACATCGGGACCGGCATTCAACATATCTACGGCAATTTCATTTTCCATGCTCCGATGGGGCTGATGGGCGGCAAAAGCGGCCGGTGTCGCATGAGTGAGACGCGTATCCGAGACGAGCCCGGTCGACTTGCCCGTTTTAATTGTTTTTTCTAAAATGGTCTCCACGGGATTGCCGTCCTTGTCGGCCCCGATCATTTCAGATCCGGCAAATTGGCCGGTCGCCAGCTGGGTGCCGGACGCGGCGGAATCCGTGACGAGAACACCGCTGGGGTAAGTCATCGAGATCCCCATAACGCCCCCATCGTTCATCATTCTGTCAAAGGCTGTCTTTCTATCTTTGATCACCGTATGGGGGGCCTGCCTGGCGTAGCTGAGCAGCAGCCCGACCTGTTCCGGACCCATGCCGTCGCCGATAATCAGAATGACATTTTTGGTTTTCCCCGAATCGGGAGCCATCCTGCCAGCCTGCATGCCGGAACAGCCGGTGGCGATGATGACGATGATTAAGGCGAGACCTGTAAACTGATAGACTCGTTTTCTCATTTCATTCCCCTTTCCTTTTCGATGCCGGTGTTTAAAGAACGCTGAAAAACGTCACGAGCGGGGCAAGACAATCCAAAAACCGGATAGAGCGCGCAGTTTATGGGAGGACGCGGAGCAGCTTCAGTCGAATGTTAATTCACTGCTAAAGTTTCGCAGATGCTATTCGCGTCTGCCCAATGATTGTATTTTCAATAATATCGATAAAATGAAACAAGGTATCAGGTTCGATCTTGTAACAAAGCACATCACCTGACCTGATAATCAGCTCTTTGACAAATGGCCATAGCGATTGGGACATCGCCAGCAGGCTTTGATCGTCCGACCCTTGCCGGAACAAGGGGCCAACCGGTCCATTCATTCTGCGTTTACTCAAGATATACACCAATAGCAGGTAGCGGACCATTACTAGGCTATGGCAGGCGACCAGTGCGTCAAAGGTATTGCTTTGCTCCTTTGCTATGTACAGCATTTGCTTCGCGTCTTTGAAAAACACTTCAATAGACCAGCGCCACGCATAGTAGTCCAGTATCTGGGAGGCTTCCATCTCCAGGTCTGTGCAAAGCAGTGGTTGCCAGCTCTTTCGACCGTCGGATACAAACAATAAGCGAACTTCCCCGGTTTTCGGTAGGGTCACATTCAGGCAAACACCTTTTACGTTGTGCTGAGATAACCATTTTGTTTTCTTTTTTGCTACCTGCTGCCATAGTTGTTTGAGCGTATATGCTTGTCCGTGATAACCGTATTTTACCCGGCCTTTTTTTAAACGACAGATCACACCGTACCCAACAGAGCAAATACCTTGAATGATTTTGTCATGAGCGAACCAACTGTCGAAAAGAACAAAGGAGGCGTCAATTCCTGCGTGCCACGCCCTGTCTACCATCTGCAGCAACGCAGTGGTCTTTTTATCCAAGGCCTCTTTTCGTCTTTTCCAGCCGCAGGTTCTCTTGTCAATCTCTCTAAGTTTTGAACCCTGCCGGTTGCTGGACGCATTCAAGGCCACGTCAACAGGATAGAAATTGATCCCATTATGATAACCCAATTGCAAATAACAGTTGCCTAAGAAGCGATCTACATTTTAGTTCCCGAAAGGCGCGGTTGATTTCCGTGTCGATGGAAACGGATTGATTTTGAATTTGTTTTTGCAAAGAGAGGGAAAATGTATTAATTGAATTCATAGCGGTTCTTTTTTTTAGTGTTATTAGGTGTTTGGCGATGTCTAATATACTAAAAATCGAGCCGTTTTCAATTGTTTCCCTTGGAATTTCAGAAAATTATCCTTTTCTTTGCTTTGAATTTTAACTGCGAAACTTCAGTTAATTATATATAAAATTTAACTGTATGGATGCGAAATTTTGACAGTTTCTCGCTGGGGGATGGCGATCTGTCAGGGATCCACCCCCGGAGGACCTCATACAGGGTGTTGAAACCCTCATGAGTGCAGGCAGGACAAGGAAAAATTCGACGAAAACGGAGTTTATGAATGATACCTGAGGATCTTGAACCGAAGGTTAATCCGGCTTGGCCCCCCATAATTGTATTTCAACACGCCATTGATCTATACTTCCGGCAAAAACCGGAGAAGGTGATCCGATCACGGAATATAGAGCGGCCCCGCTTGTTTTGCACCTGATGCCGGTGGTCGACCGAAGGCTTTATGCTTTTCCCCGCTCCTCGTCCCGCAATACGCGGCGCAGCACCTTGCCCACGTTGGAAACCGGAATCGTGTCGCGGAACTCAATCATCTTGGGCCGTTTATACCCGGCCATGTTCGCTTTGCAGAATTCACGAAGTTCCTCCTCGGTGCCGGTCTCACCGGGCTTGAGTTGAATAAAGGCCTTGACCGACTCGCCGCTCTTGGCATCCGGCACCCCCACCACGGCGGCAATAGCCACCTTGGGATGGGTGAAGAGAATATCCTCCACTTCCCGCGGGTAGACATTGAAGCCTCCCACCAGGATCATATCCTTTTTGCGGTCCGTAATGGTCACGTAACCGTCTTCGTCCACGTGACCGATATCGCCGGTGAGAAAATAGCGGCGGCCGTCGATTTCCCGGAACACCTCGGCTGTTTCATCCGGTCTGTTCCAGTAACCCTGCATGACCTGGGGGCCGCATATGGCCACCTCCCCGTCTTCTCCCTGCGGCATTTCGATCTGGCTGGTCTCGGCGTCCAGAATCTTGATGTCGGTGCCGGGCAAGGGAAAACCGATGGAGCCGATCTTCCGGGTAGCGGCAAAGGTGGGGTTGACCGTTGCCACCGGGGCCGTTTCGCTCAGGCCATACCCCTCGAAGATCACGGCGCCTGTCTTCTCCTCGAACTGTTTGCACACCTCCGGGGGCAGCGGCGCCCCGCCCGAAAAGCACCCCATGATTGAAGTCAGGTCGAACTGGTCCAGCAGGGGATGATTCGCAAAAGCCACAAAAATCGTGGGCACGGCAGGCATCAGGGTGGGACGGTGCTTTTGGACCAGCCTGAGCACCTCCGTAAATGGCGGGTCGCCGGCGCGCGGGTCCGGTACGCAGATCAGGCGGCTGCCCGAGGCACAAGCCGACAGCATCGCGCAGGTCATGCCAAAACTATGGTACCATGGCAGCACGCCCAGGTAACAGTGATAACCGCCCTTGCGGACCGCTTCCGGCGCCTGGCCATCCTCGTGAACGAGTCTAAGCCAGGCGCTCATGGCCGTCAGATCGTACATGAAATTGGAATGAGTCAGGGCCGCCCCCTTGGGCACGCCGGTGGTGCCGCCGGTATATATGATCAGCGCCAGGTCTTCGGTCGGATCGATGTCCACCGCCGGCGGAGCGGGTTGGGCGCCGGCCACGATATCGTCGAACATCAAATGCCCGGGAGCGTGCCGCCCGGCGTGGGGGATCTTGCCCAGAATGCCGCCCAGGAAGCCCTTCAGCCAGGGCAGGTAGGATTTAACGTTGCAGACCACCACCGTTTCCACCCCGGTGCCCTGAACGGCCTTTTCGGTCGTGGGATAGAATTGAGGATGATCCATACAGAAAAGCGCCCTGGCGCCGGCATCCTTGAGCTGATAGTTGAGTTCGGACGGCGTGTAGAGGGGGTTGCAGGTCACACAGACGGCTCCTGCCTTGAGGATACCGAAGAAGATGGCCGGGTAGTGGGGCAGATTGGGCAGGAAAATAGCCACACGGTCACCCTTTCGTATGCCCTTTGCGTGCAGGAAATGGGCAATCCTGTCGGCAGTATCCTTGACCTGGGCGAAGGTGCGCGAGGCATCGTTGAAGATGGTGTAGGTCTGGTTCGGATAGTCTCGTGCCGCATCATCCATCACTTGAAACAGGGGCATGTCATAATCGCCGATTCCGTGGGGAACCCCTTCGGGCCAGTTTTTGGTGGGCCAGTGGGCTGTTGTCATTGCATCATCTCCTGTGGGTGGTGATAACATCCGGGTTATTGTCGCATGCGATCGGCCGGCGGCTATTGAATAACGGACAATCGAAATCGTGGTTCGAAGGCATCTACCCGCCCTTTCAATGATCATGTTTTTTTTGGAATTACGTATTTCAAAACCGGAGTGAAGGAAAAACCGTTGAATCAGAGAAAGATTACCGCCTTTGCTCGGATCGGTCAAGACGTTTCAAAAGCTTGTGAGTCCATTCAGCGTGCGGGCGTTTCCGGTATCAGAGGGTTGGCAACTTGTCCAAAGGAATCCTGTCGATGGAAGCCTTGAGATCAAATTTCTCAATCTGCGGAAAACGCTTTCAGCCAGAATAGAAAAATATTTTTCTCTTTTTTAAATTGCCCATACGGTTTAACAATGCTTTTAAAAATAAGGAGATCATCCATGGGAATGACAACGGACGAACTTACCTTCAAACCCCGTCTTCAGGTCGTCAACGACGCCCAGATTGCCCAGATCCATATGGCCACGCTGGATGTGCTGGAGCGCACGGGGATCAAGATCACACACCCGAAAGCCCTGGAACGCCTGGCCGGAGCCGGCGCCCGGGTCAACGGCGACCGGGTCAGGATTCCGGGGTGGCTGGTGGAAGATGCCATCCGCAAAGCCCCGTCCCGCATTGTTCTGGCCAAGCGCACCGGTGAGCGCACCATATTTCTGGAAAGGGACAAGAGCTTTTTCGGCCCCAGCCTGGACTGCGTCGACTACATGGATCCCCAAACCCATAAACGCACGCGCTTTGTCAGCGACAACGTCAAAACCACGGCCGCCCTGTGCGACTCGCTGCCCAACTTCCAGTGGTGCATGACCATCGGCATGGCCGACGACGTGCCCGCCGACATCGCCGACCGGGTCATCGCCCGCAAGGTGTTCGAAAACTGCGAGAAACCTTTGGTCTTTTGCTGCAAGGACACCAACAGCGTCAAAGACACCTATGAGATGGCCCTGCTGCTTTGCGGCGGCAGGGAGAAGTTCGACGAGGCACCCACCATCGTGCACTACTCCGAGCCCATTTCACCCCTGGTCTATTTCGACCCGGCCATCGACAAGGTCATGTACTGCGCCGAGAAACGCATCCCGCTGATCAACTTCCCGGCGCCCCAGTGCTGCGGCAGTTCACCGGCCACCTTCGCCGGAGCGCTGGTCCAGGCCAGCGCCGAATCTCTCAGCGGCCTGGTGGTCCACCAACTGGTCAACCCCGGTGCCCCCTTTATCTACGGGGCCTTCACCACCATCATGGATATGCGTTCCACGGTCTTCTCCTATGGTGCCGTGGAGATGAGCCTGATGACCGCAGCCATGGCCCAGATGGCCCAAAACTATGGGCTGCCGTTCTTCGGCACCGCGGGCGCCACGGACGCCAAATTCTGCGACGCCCAGGCAGGCGCGGAAGCCGCGCTCCAGATTCTCTCCGCCGCTACGGCCGGGTCGGGTCTCGTGCATGACTGCAGCAGCTGGATGGACCACGGTTCGGTGGCCTCACCGGAATTCATGGTGCTGGTCCACGACATCGTCGATTCGGTCAACCACTACATGCAGGGCATCCCGGTCACCGAAGAGACCCTGGCCCTGGAGGTGATCCACCGCGTGGGTCCGGGAGGCCACTACCTCCAAGATCCCCATACCCTCAAGAACTTCAAAAAAATTAAATACTCCGAGATCTTTGAGCGCATGGTCTATGACCAATGGAAAAACGCCGGCGCCAAACCATTCGAACAGCGGCTTCAGGAAGTGACCCTGAAAAAGATGGCCCATCGGCCGGAACCGCTGCCTGCAGACACAATCAGGGCCCTGGATGACATGCAGAAAAGCTGGAAATAGCACGACCGCCATGCCTGCGGGAATCACAGCCCCCGTTTTCGATAGGTGCCTGATGGCGGCGGCTTTTTGAGTAACTTCGATCACATGGGAAAAAACCCATTGCCGACCGTAACCGGTCCAGTTCCCGCGATGGTTTCCGGAATCATTGCCGTCCTGTCTGCAGCCGCCTGTTGGGGGGCATCGGGCATTTTCGTCAAGCTGATCATGGCGTCCGGTCCCGTCTCCTCCCTCTGCCTGGCGTTTTGGCGGGATGCCTCGGCCTTTGCCGTCTTTTTTTCGCTGGCATTCCGTATCCGCCGGAACCGGACCGGAATCCACCGGTCGGACTGGCCGCAACTGGCGGGGATGGGCATCAGCCTCGGCGTTTTTCATGTGGCGCTGAATTTAGGGTACCGTCTCAACGGCGCGGCCATCACCACCATCCAACAGGCAGCCATGCCCGGGATTGTGCTGGTCGTGGCTCGCTTGGTCTGGAAAGAACCGCTCAACGGCATAAAAATCTTCTCGTTGGTCCTGATTGGTATCGGCACGGTCCTGGTTTCCAGGATCACCCAGGCGGGTGCCCCGGATGTTACCGCCGGCAGCGTCATGGTGGGTTTTCTCGTTCCGGCCCTCTATGCCGGCTGGAGCCTCTTCGGCAAGTCATTGCGCAGCGGCTACCGCGCCGAGCTAATCCTCGCCTGGGCATTCGGCATCGCAACGATGATCCTGCTGCCGTTTCAGCTTTTCACAGGAAATTTGCTTCCCCCAGCACTTCCCGCCATCTCACTGTTGTGGTTTGTCGGCCTGATCGCCATTTCCACTGTCTTCCCCTTTTTCGCGTTCACCTTTGCCCTTGGACGGCTGCCGGCAGGTATTGTCAGCATTCTAGTGATGTCCGAAATCGCTTTCGCCGTTTTTTACGCCCGCCTCATTCTTGGCGAAGGTCTTTCCCTGGTCGAAATTGCCGGTGCCCTGGTGGTGGTGACCGGCGTGATCACTCTGCTGACTCCCAACACGAAGACGGCGGTGGTCAGGCCGGTTTCGCGCCGATAATTCGCCAGCCGCTTCCTTTTACTTTCAGGCCATCGGGAACTCCATCAAGGATCGATCTCCTGAGAATTTCCAGCAGTCGGGTCTTTACGCCGTCGCCGTGAGTGATAAGGCTCACCTCCCGCACCGGCACCGGCGATTCGAATGGACGCAGCAACCCCTTGAATGCCGGCGGCAGATTCGTGACCGCCAGTTCGGGAAGCAGGGTGATTCCGTGGCCCGATTCGACAATACGCATCAGTCCCTCCAGGCTGCCTCCCACAAATCGCAGCCTCGGCGACGCTTCATTGCTCAAATCCTGGGTGCCGGTACACAACTGAGAAGCCTGCCCGGAAAGGCAGTGGCCGCTGTCCAGCAGAATCATCTCATCCGGCGCGAGGTCTTCGGTGGACAGGCGCTTTTTATCGGCCAGCCGGTGGCCGGCCGACACATAGCCGTAAAAGGGTTCGTAAAACAGGGGAGCTTCCCGGATGCTTTTATCTGCTAACGGCGTGGCGGCAATGCCCACATCCAGCACGTCCCGGCGCAATCCCTCGACAATGTCCGCGGTAGGCCGTTCCTGAATCGTCACCCGGATCTCCGGATAGGAGGCGAGCAGATCCGGTATGAACCGGGGCAGCAGGTATGGTCCCAGGGTAGGAATGATACCCAGGCGCAGCTCTCCTGACACTGTCTCCCGCTGCTCGCGGACCACCTCGACGATGCCCTTGAATTCCCGTAGTGTCCGGTATGCCCGATCAATGACGGCCTTGCCGATAGGTGTGGCCGCAACCGGTTTCCGGCCCCGATCGAACAGGGCCACCCCCAGCTCCGCTTCCAGTTTTTGAATCTGCATGCTCAGGGTCGGCTGAGTGACGAAACATCGTGCGGCCGCTTCCGAAAAACTCCCGTGGCGATCCACGGCCACCAGGTACTCCAATTGGGTGTGGGAAATCATATAATATAAATTTTTTTGATGTTAATATAATAATTATCGATTTGATTTATGTTATGGGCGTCGCCATTATTTGTCAATATCGGATCAGCCATATCGGATCAGCCTGATTAGGAATAGGATCGATAGAAATAACCGACCCGGTGGGTCATCCCATGAGAAATAACAATCTGGAGGATTAATGATGAGCCATACACTGCCCACACTTCCCTACGCATACGACGCCCTGGAACCCTATTTCGATGCCAGGACCATGGAAATTCATCACACGAAGCACCATCAGACCTACGTGGATAAACTGAATGCGGCCCTTAAAGGACATGAAGCGTTGCAGGACAAAAGCGCCGAAGCGCTCTTGAAGGATCTCAATGCAATTCCCGAAACCATCCGGACGGCCGTTCGCAATCACGGCGGGGGGCATGCCAATCATGCGTTCTGGTGGCCGATGCTGAAAAAAGATATTGCTTTCAGCGGACCTGTTGCCGATGCCATTTCCAAACGGTTCGGCAGCTATGAAAAATTCAGGGAAACGTTTTCAAGCACTGCCGCCCTGCTTTTCGGCAGCGGGTGGACGTGGCTGGTGCTGGACCAGGGCAAGCTCGAGATCGTGGCGACACCCAACCAGGACAACCCCGTCAGCCAGGGAAAAACGCCGGTCCTGGGAATCGACGTCTGGGAGCATGCCTATTACCTGAAGTACCAGAACCGTCGGCCGGATTACATCGGCGCCTTTTTCAATGTTGTCAACTGGGATCGGGTGAACGATATGTATTCCGCAGCCAAATGACCCTTAACGGCGAGCGGTGCCCTGCCGCGATAGGGCACTTCCCAACGTACAGGGGTCGCGGGTGGAAGCCGCTCACCAGGCAGCTCCAAATGAGTGATGAGCTTCCTCGGGGTGAAGGCCGACGCGCAGGAAATGGCGTGTGAAATTCCAGAAATGCGGCAGGCCTAATCAGGGTTCCACCAGGGGACGTCCGACTACCTGATTGCGCCCCGCCTTCTTGGCCTCGTAAAGGAAGGTGTCAGCCTTCTGGAGCAAGGCTTCCGACTTGATCACCGCCTTCCCGCCTCGTGGAGAAAAACCGGTAACGCCGAAACTGGCGGTAACAGGAATGGTACAGCCGTCGAGCCGTGTCTCACAGCTTTGGACGGTTTTTCTGAGACGCTCGGCCAGCACCATGGCCCCGGCCAGATCCGTTTCCGGCAGAACGACGAGAAACTCTTCTCCGCCGTACCGCCCGGCCCAGTCTACCTGCTGCCGGATGACCGAGGTGAGGCACCGGACGAATTCCTTGAGCACCGCATCCCCGGCCAGGTGGCCGTATGTATCGTTGACCTTTTTGAAATGATCGATGTCACACATGATCAAGGAGAAATCACGACCGTAACGGTTGGCCCGGCGGATCTCCTGGGGCAACCGCTCGTTGATATAGCCCCTGTTGTAAATGCCGGTCAGCGGGTCGGTGATGGACAGGAGGTGGATCTCATCAACGGCAGCCTTCAGCGACTTTTCCAGCTCCAGGATGCGGATGCCGGTTTTAATGCGGGCCACCAGTTCCGCATAGTGGGCCGGCTTGGTGAGGTAGTCGTCGGCGCCGGCACCCAGGCCTGAAATGATGTCGTCCTTGGAGCCCTTGGAAGTAAGCATGATAATGAAAACATAACGGTTCGGATTCTCCTCCCGGATGGCCCGGCACAATTCCGGCCCTTCCATTTCCGGCATTTGCCAGTCCGTCAGCACGATGGGGAAAAACCGCTGGTGGAACAGGTCAAGGGCTTTGCGTCCGTTTTCCACCGTGGTCACCGCAAACCCCTCTTTAATCAGAATTTTCTCGAACAACCGCCGCGAAATGGGATCGTCTTCAGCCAGGAGAATGGGATAGAATTCGGGACTGCTTTCCATCGGGTCGCCTTATCCGGAAAATGGGTTCCCACGTTTTCTTCACTGTCAGTAGGTGAGGATTCACCCATGCAGGAAAGGCAAATATATCAAACCCATCGTCGAATAACAACCATTGAAGCGAATGTAACCCGATCCCTGGGGCGAGGGATCGCATCCGATCTTTCTTGATAAATCACCGAAGATGTTCCGGAAAGACAGGGATGAGGGTGCCGGCTATTTTTTTAGGATTTCAAAAGCACCCTTGGCCAGGCACCCCGACAAATTGCCTGGCGGTCCACCGACGCCAGTATGGACGCCATGGTGGGTTCACCGCAGCAGGCGCAGGGGCATGGACGGCTCGATGCCGGCGTAACCGGAGCCCTGCCGAACAGGTCGATCTACCGTTCATTGACCCGGAACGTGTCAGGCTTCCTGCTTAGGCAGCAGTTCCAGGAACGCCTCCACCCGGGTCTGCAGCTGCTGGACGTCTTCAGAGCTGTAGTCGGTTTCCACGCGCAGCATGGGAATGCCTTTTTCCTTCAAGGCCTTTTCCACCGGCAGCGATTCCATGAGATAGGGCTGGCAGAACTGGAGGCCGAAATGGATCACCCCGTCGGCCCGGTATTCGCGGGCCATGGTTTCGATGTGGTCCAGCCGCTCCGGATTGGGGGTGAAGATGGCGCAGTCCACTTTGAAATATCGGTCCACAATGGCCTCCATCAGAGCGTCCACCGTGTCGCCGGAATCGTCCACCCGGTTGCGGGTGCCCCGCTCGCCCACGCAGCTCTCCTCACCCACGATGACCGCTCCGGCATTTTCCACAATCATGGGCAGCTTCCAGTTCGGCACGGCCATGGGACATCCGGAGATAAGAATGCGTGGAGCACCGGCGGCCACGGCCCCTGCCTTGCGGGCAATGCGCTGCTCCAGTTCATCGCAGATCTTGTTGACACTATCGGTAAACCGCGCCGGATTGTCGTAAAAATAGACCTGGTTGGCCAGCAGGGCATCCAGGCCGGAAATGGGAGCGGGGTCGGCCTTGCGAAGATCGGCCAGGCGGTGCATGGCCTTGCGTTTAGCGTTGACCGCGGCGATCCCTGCCCTGAGATTATCGCTGTTGATGGTCACCCCGGTGAGTGTTTCCAGCGCGTCCTTGAATTGGTTGTACTCCTTTTTCATCAGATCCCGGCCCGCCGCCGACTTCATCTGGGGGATGTCCATCACGTAGAGGTTAGGCACCAGTCCGTCGAAAATCTCATAAGCCTTCTTCTTGCCGTCGCAGGTATTTTCTCCCACGATCATGTCCGAGGCCTCCAGGTATGGGCAGACCTTACCCAGCTTGAAGCCGAAGGTGGATTTGATCAGCGAGCAGGTGTTTCTCGGCAGGACCTGCTCCACGGCATCCATGGCGAAATCGGCACCGGCGCAAAGCCCCACCAGGGTGGCATTGGCGGCCAGGACGATCTCTTCGGGAACGAAGACACAGTAGGACCCGATGATCTTGCGCCCGGCGGCTTTTTCATCCAGCAGTTCTTTGATGCGAAGGCCGTGGACTTCGCTCATGACAAAGTCGAAATAGCCCATTCCCTCCGGCCGGTTTTTCTGGGATAGAAACACCTGCCGGTACCCCTGTCCCAGCACATTAAGAAGGGCGTCGTGGGCCTCGAGATCCAGCCCGAGGTCTTTCCACATCCGCCGGTAGTCTTCGCTCATGATGTTCTCCTGTTCAACGTGAAAAAAGATTGACCAGCCGCAGGAAGACCCCGCCAATGGCCGACTGCCGTTTGGCCAGATATCGGTTGTCCACCTGCCCGATCAATTCGGGTCGTTTCTCCAACACTATCCGTGCCGCCATTTCGGCAGCCTGGGCGGTGAGGTCGGCACACTGCCGGAAATGGGCTTTTTTGTCGTGCCGGACCTTTTTGGAAAGCACCCGGCAGCAGGTGGCGCCGTTGGCCGCCTTGAAGGCATCGTGCAGCTGGCGGGAAGTGTCGCGCATCGCTTGGCGATGACGATAGGGTCGATCTCTTCCCAACAGCAGGCCGGATGCCAGCACTGCTCCGCTGAGCGCCCCGCACAGGCAGCCGCTTTCCCCTAATGCCACGCAGAAAGGGGCGGCCAGGGCCGTTGCCTGCGCGTCGGTAAGGCCGCCTTTCAATCCATGATTCAAGGCCGAAAACACCGCCTCGGTGCACAGCAGCTGCCGGGTCTCATAAAGGTTGCGTGCGCGCTCCCGGATTCGGGCGACCAATGCTTCGGCGTTGCCGTCTATTTTTCCTTCCATCGGTTCCATTCAAAATCTCATCACGTAGTTGGTGGCGCCTATCCATAAATGGTGGATTTCATCCGGGTTCAAGGCGGGAATCGGATTCGAACCGGAGGATTATATGAACCCTTTCGAGGATTCGGATCTGACTCCCATCCCAAAAGTCGGGTGAAAGATGCCGTTTATGAATCCAACCTATTCGACTTTCTCCAGTGGATACTTGGCCCCTTTCCAGGCGAAGACACCGCCTGAATAACGAAAAACATTCTTGTAGCCCAGTTTGACCGCCCAGGCCGCACCATTGTGGCTGCGCGTGCATTTGACAAAACCGCAGTAAACCACGATGGTCTTGTCTTTGTCGCTGCCCAGCAGCTGAATAAAATCGTCCTGGGTTTTGCCGCCAGTCTCCTTGGTGTCCCAGGCGTCCATGTCCGGAATGGGAAACAAAAACTGAACCGCTCCCGGCACATGCATCTTTTTGTAACTGTCCTCATAGGGCATGGTGTCCACGACCACCATATCCTTGCCGCTGTCTTTCCATTTTTTGAGTTCTGCGGTTGAGACCAGGTCGTAGCCGCCACGCTGGACTTCCCGTACGAGCTTAACCGCACCGGCCTCCTTCTCCACTTCCTTTTCGAATTTGTTTTCGAGAAAGGCCATTGCGGGATACGACAGCCCAAACACCAGGACACCAATCATCGTCAGTTTCAGCATCCATTTACCCGTAAGCATCATCCATTCTCCTCATTGTTTACTGTTCATTTAAAATGTGTCGATTGAAACGAGTTAACCATTTATCCATCAACAGGGATATTTTCCTGGTTTGCACGCGACGGTATCGACGCCATCCATATAAAAAAACGACCGCCGTCAGCATGACCATATCCCGGTAGAGAGCCGGCCTGAGTCCGTGAAATGCCTCGGCTTCCGGATCTTCAGGGCCGAAACAACCGCAATCCACATCCAGACCCATCCAGATGCCGTATCCCAGGATAGCCACAAACAGCAGCAGCAAACCGGTAATCACGACGAGACTGCCGTGGATGTCGAAAAGCAGCCCGACGCCGGCAAGCACCTCCAGTGCCGGCAGGATCACGGCCACAGGCATGAGCAGGCCATCAGGAACAATCCCATAGGCGTCGATCAGCACGGCAAAGAGGTGGGGTGCCAGGAGTTTGGTCGCGCCGGAATAGATAAAAAGGCCGCCAAGCAACCAGCGCAGGAGTCGATACATCCAACTAAGCAGAGGCATTATGGGATTCCCGGCAAAGATGATCAAAGCGCCTATTGGTGATCGGTTGATGAAAAGGGCAAGGGCACCGACTCCCTTTTTCCGGTTTTCAGAAAAGAATAAAATCTTCAACCGGTATCGCGACCCCGCACCTGTTCCCCACAAATGGTGCCTGCGATGCCATCGTCATGCTCAGGCTGGATTGATTAGACGGGGGGAATACATAAGTCAAAATGTTAATATCTATCCAACTGCTCGACAGCATCGATTTTTTAAATTCCAAGTGGTGTCAATGGATTGGTTCGCCGGACCCTCCCGATGGCTGCCGGAGCAGTCGCTTGTCGCCCACCCGTGAGGTGAAACCGATTTTATCGAGGTAATCGAAAACGTGGACGCCGCCCCACCGGCCGTAACCTAATATGGCTTTGCAGTCAGCCAGCCGGAGGCACCCGTGTTGCCGGATAAATTGGGCAACACGGTCCTTGATTTTATCGAGTGCCTCGAGGGAAAGGAAACGCTGATCGTTCAGCCGAATCAACTTTTTCCGGTTATGCAGATAGTTGAGCAGTTCTTTGATCGCTTCTTTTTCATGGTTTTTATCATGCTCTTTCCAGAAGGTATCCGCACTGAATGGAGTCATGTCCGATCGCCGGGAGTAGGCAAGCAGCGCATCGGCCAGTTTTTCATGCTCACCGGACAGATGCCCCCGGCTGTCCGGGAGCTGATACCCGCCGTCACTCTTTTTCAATTTTCCCCCGGAGCACAGGGTTTCAACCAGTTGCGTGAAAAGGATGTCGTCCAGGGAAATGTCGAGCAAATTCATCAATTCAATCCGGTTGACGTTTTTCTTCAGTGGATTCTGTTTAAATGCCCTTTCGATGACGGCGAACAGTTGAGCTTTGATCTGCTCGAATTTATCCCGGCGATAGGCACCATGGCGCTTCAGATAGACAAATTCACCGGAGTTGACCCGTGCACTGATCTGCGCTTCGAAGGCTGCCCGGGAAAGTCCGGTTGATCGTGACAGGGTTTGTGCATCGGTGTATTTTTCTATGGTTGATTCAAAATAGGCATCGACAAAGGCGCTGATATTTCCGCTGCGGAGCGCTTCCAGATAGGGCAAAATCCGTTGGGTTTTGGCTTTTCTGTATTTTTCGGCAGGCACCTCCAAGATGGTGCCTCCACCGATAACGGTGGGAATATTCAATGACGTGATGACAAATGGGTCTCTGGGAAGCACAGACAAGGGTTTTTGAAGGCGGAATTGAATCAGGGTCCGGTCTCCAGGCGCCACATGTTCCTTTTCCATGAGCACGACCATGGCATTGACAGCAGCGGTGCCCACGTACAGTTTGACCCGCTGTCGATTCTTGAGCGGCGAGACGGTCCGCGCCAACAGCTCCATTTCCGCATTCAACAGATAACTGCTGCCGGCGATTTCGGGACCAGCGAGCAGCATCCCCCTGGCCAGGGAACGGGTGTGAACGTTGTGCAGGTTGATACCTACCCGCTGTCCGGAACAAACACGGTCAGTCTGCCGATTATGGGATTCCATGGATCGGATACGGGTAGTGATCTGCGGGGGGAGTACGACTACCGTATCGTTAAGCGATAGGGACCCTGAGCGCACGGTTCCGCTGACCACGGTCCCCAGACCGGTGATGGTTTTCACCTGATCGATCCAGAGCCGGAAGGGTGCCGTGCTGCTTTTGTTTGGCAGGCCGGCTATCTCCTGTTCCAGACAACGGACAATTGCATCCCCGCCGAGGCCGGACCCGGCTGAAAACCGGACCACCGGCTTTCCCTCCAGGAAGGACCCGGCCAGGATCTCCTGCAGCTCCATCTCGGCGATCTCGAGGGTTTCCTCATCCACCAGGTCGGCCTTGCTGAGAACACAGATCCCGCCTGTTGCGCCGAAAAACTTAAGGATATCCAGGTGCTCCCGGCTCTGGGGCATGATGCCGTCATCGGCAGCCACCACCAATATGGCCAGATCCACACCGCTGAGCCCGCGAATGGTATTCTTCAAATAATCCGTATGGCCGGGGACATCCACCAGGGCCACGGTGGCCCCCCCCGGCAGGATCAGTGGAGCGATCCCGGACTCGATGGAAAGGCCGCGCTCTTTTTCTACCTTCATGCGGTCGGTATCGATGCCGCTCAACGCCCTGACCAGAGACGTTTTCCCATGATCCACGTGGCCGGCAATGCCGATAGTGATGCCTGTTTGCATGCGGACTGGCCTTTCTGGAAGGGGCAAGGGGAATCGAACCTCCTCCTCGGTTTTCAGGCGAGGCCAGCGGTTTTGAAGACCGTGGGGTGCCCAGCACCATTGCCCCTGCAAAAATTGTCTGCAATGGGAATATCAAGCTTGGCCAGGGTGTTGAATAACGTCATGGGAGCAGGCAAGACAAGGTAAAATGACGGATTTTACGGCTGGAAAATGAGCATTTTCAACCGACGTCCAACACTGCATCGCCAGGCACAAAAGCTTTTCAACATCCTGACAGGTCAGATTCATTAGATTGGGATACTTGATTAGTCAAACAGTTAATATCTATACAAACACCCCGAAGTATTGAAACAATAAATTTGACTTTTTACCTGGCTTGAGAGATTGGATGGCAGACATTCAACCGCCTATCCCGAGGATTCATCCATGTTTCGGTTTTTCGGTTTTACATGACGGTGCCCAGGTTCGCTGCCCGGGTTGGTATGCACCGCATAAGACCGGAATGCCGCATTCCTGCGCACCGTGTCGTTACCCCAAACGTTAATAGACCCTGCTCAAGGATAGTCAGAATTCGGCGAAAACGCTCAATTATAAAAGATAAATGAGTATTCGAGCCGACTTTTAGCGCCGTAGGGTCAAACACAATCGTTTTTCGGCAGCCTGATAACGAACACCCGAAAGGAGTGACCATGGATGAAGCCAAAGCTATAACAATCCAACCCCACCGCCAAAGCGCGTTCATTGAAAAAGTGAAAAAGCTTCTTCCCGAAGGAGGCAACCTGAACCTGTGCCTCACCTGCGGCGCCTGCGCTTCGGGTTGTCCGGCCACCGGCCTTGAAGGCATGGATCCACGCAAATTCCTACGCCTGGCAGCCCTGGGACTGGATGACGAGATCGCCGGTCACCCCTGGGTATGGATGTGTTCCATGTGCGCCCGCTGCACCCATGTATGCCCCATGGAGATCAACATTTCCGCGTTGGTTTTCGAAGCCCGCAAGCTGTGGCCCCGGGAGAAGCGGCCCAAAGGTATCCTGGGGTCGTGTGATATGGCATTGCGCAATGAGAGCTGCAGCGCCATGGGAACGCCGCCGGAGGATTTCCGGTTTGTGGTGGAGGATGTTCTGGAAGAAGTGCGCGAAACCCAACCGGGATGGGAAGATCTGCAAGCCCCCATCGACAAGCAGGGCGCCCACTTCTTCGTCAGTCAGAACTCCCGCGAACCGGTAACCGAACCGGACGAGATGGTCCCGTTGTGGAAAATATTTCACCTGGCCGGCATTGATTGGACCTACAGCTGCTCGGCCTGGGGTGGAGAAAATTATTGTATGTTTCTTGCCGATGACGAGAACTGGAAAAAGATCGCATCCAGCACCCTCCAGACGGCCAAGAATCTGGGTTGCAAGGTCTACCTGAATACGGAATGTGGCCATTCGACCTATTCGGTGTGGGCGGCCGACAAACGCTTCAATATCAACACGGATCTGGAAATCGCGCCCATGGTTGCCTACTACTACGAATGGATCAAATCAGGAAAACTGAATGTCAGTTCCGCTTGGAACAAGGACCTCAAAATCAAGTTCACCGTCCAGGACCCCTGCAACCAGATCCGCAAAAGTTATGGTGACGAACAGGCCGACAAAATGCGTTACGTGGTCAAAGCCTGTGTGGGTGAAGAAAATTTTGTTGATATGTTCCCTAATAAATCCAACAACTTCTGTTGCGGCGGCGGTGGCGGCTACCTGCAGTCCGGCTACACGGAGGCCCGACGGCAGTACGGCAGAATCAAATTCGACCAGATCATCACCACCGGCGCTGCCTATTGCCTGACCCCCTGCCACAACTGCCACGCCCAGATTCACGATCTGGCCGACCATTTCGGCGGCAACTATCAGGTGACTCACCTGTGGACGATCATCGCGCTGTCGTTGGGCATCCTGGCCGACAATGAACGGGAGTATCTGGGCGATGACTTGAAAGACGTATGGCTGCCCGGCGAACCGGGGACGCCCAATCCATTTGCGCATAAGGAATAACCGTCCGCCATCGAGTATGGTGAAAAGGAAGAACAATGACTCAAGCAAACGGTGCGGTGATGGTGGTCGGTGGCGGTGTGGCGGGTATTCAGGCAGCCCTGGACCTGGCCGATTCAGGATTTTTCGTTTATGTCATAGAGAAGACACCCGGCATTGGCGGCGCCATGGCGCAGCTCGATAAAACCTTTCCCACCACCGACTGCTCCATGTGTATTCTCGCCCCTTATCTGGTCACCGCCGGTCGGCATCCCAATATCGAACTGATCACCTATGCCCGGCTTGAATCAGTCTCGGGTGAACCCGGTCATTTTAATGCGGTTGTCAGAAAGCGGGCGCGAAGCATCCACATGGATCGCTGCACCGGCTGCCGGGCATGTGTGGAAGCTTGCCCGGTAACGACTTGCTCCGACCAGCCGGTACTCACCAATTAAAAAACAGAGGCAACGGAAGTGAAAAAGCGAGAGATCATCATTTTTGTCTCATCACTTTGTATCTTTACGATCGCACCTGTGGGCATCAAGCTTGCCGTCGCCTCTGATCCACCCGTCAGTCAGACCATGGTCGAGGCCCCAATAGCGGTTGTGGCAGAAAGAGACTTCACCTTCGATGAAGTTCTGGAAGGAGAAGTCGTCACCCATGCTTTCATTATTGAAAACCAGGGCACCGCATCGTTGCGGGTGCTCGATGTCCACACCAGTTGCGGTTGCACGACTGCCCAGCGACCGGATTCCATTGCTCCCGGCACAAGTGCCCAAATCGTGGTAAAAGGCGACACCCATGGCTATGGAGGCGGCATTTTTAATAAAACCATCACCGTTTCCACCAACGACGCCATTCAGCCGCGGATACGGTTGCAACTTAAAGGACCGGTAGCCGTTTTTGCCCGCATTGAACCGGGCGGGATCAGTTTGCTTGGAGAGGTCGGCGAGGATTTGCAGGCGACAACGTCCATCGCTCCAGAACCCCGGTATCCGTTCCACATCGTAAAGATTATCCCGGATGCATGCCTTGCCGACAAGATCGAAGTGCATATGGAACCAAGCAAGGGGTCCTATTCAATCGTCGTCCGCAACCGCATGGCCCAACCGGGCCAATACCGGGGAAGGATTGTGTTGATAACCGACAGCGTTCTTCGGCCGCACCTGACCCTTTTTGTCATCGGCCGCATCACGGCCAAAAGCACTTGAGTTTAATTGGATGAAAGGAAGACACCAGTGGAATCCGATCATTTCGAACCTCAAATTATGGCTTTTTTCTGCAACTGGTGCACCTACGGTGCCGCAGACCTCGCCGGTGTGAGCCGGTTTCAGTATCCAGCCAACATCCGGGTCATCCGGCTGCCGTGCAGCGGACGCGTGAGTCCGAAATTCATCCTTGCCGCCCTCAGGGAAGGCGCCGACGGCGTCTGGGTCTCGGGCTGTCATCCGGGGGATTGCCACTATATCGAGGGGAATTATTATGCCCGCAGAAAATTTGCCCTGTTGACCAACCTGCTCACCTTCATGGGCGTCGAACCGGACCGGGTTCAATTCTCTTGGATTTCGTCCGCCGAATCCACCAAATTCGTCAAGGTGGTCAACGAGGTGACTGAAAAAATACGGGCACTGGGACCGGCGTCTCGATTTGCCAAACACCGGCCCCCCCATTCCATCGAGGGGGTTGCATCATGATCGAACGGATACACCTGGATCCCAAACTGGAAAAATGCCTGGAAGTGTTGAAAAAAGGCAGCCGCCGAGCTTGTCTCGCCGCCGATCGGACGGCAGGCATCATCGAGAAACTCCAGCGCGGAAAAATCCCGCCGAAAGATGTCTGTGCCTTTACCCGCTACGGCGAGGGACGCATCAAAGGCTGCCGCAAATACAACCTGGGCGCCGGATACCGCCTGATCACCCTGAAGCAGGGTGATGACCTGTACCTGTTGTTTGTGGGAACCCATGATGAATGCGACCGCTGGATCGAGAACAATCGGGAGCGCATGCCCCTGGAAATGATTGCCGAGCGCTGCAGCACGGTCAAAAGATCGTTCAGGGAAAAAGCGCGGCCGGAAGGACAACCACGCCAGCCCGACATGGAATCGGAAGAAGATTGGATTCCCCCTTTGACCGATCATGACCTGCGGATCATTTTCAGCGGACTGGTGGAAGGGAAGTAGCCGAAATGGGGAATGAGGAATTTCAGATGTCAACGATACTCGAGAAAGGAACCGATCATGCTTAACGTCACCGAATCCGCCATCCAGGCGGTGGCTGAATACTTTAACACCATGCAGGTTAAGCCCGTAAGAATATTCCTCACCCAAGGCTGCGGCGGCCAGCAACTGGCCATGGCCGTGGACGATGTAGCGCCCGCCGATGCGGTTCATGAGGCGGGCGGTTTCCAGTTTATCATGGACCAGGCGCTGCTGGATCAGGCGGGGCCGGTGGAAATCGACTATACGAACATGGAATTCCGGATTTCCTCGAATCTTCAGTTGGAGAGCGGGTGCCGGAACTGCGGCACCGCCGGCAGCTGCTGTTCGTCCTGATTTCAGTACCGCAGAAGTCATCCATGAGATTTCGGGAATGGGCTGCCCCGCCGCAGGCAGCGGGGTACAAGACCCTCGGCCTCGCAATTAAAAGGCGGGCCTTGCGATAGACCCTATTATTCAATCAGAATCCGGTGGTCCACCAGATTCATGCGTTTGATCTTTCCTTTGATGACAATCTGATCGCCGAAGATTCCCACCAGGCGGATCGTGCCGTCCGCTTCAGGTTCCACCAGATCGACCGACTCCATAAGCAGGGATTCTTCCCCGTCTTTAAGTATATAGGCATTGGCTTCACACATGATCGAGTACCTCCTTTAAACGTTTTTCCACCAGGGTTTGAACCAGGTGGGGCAGGGGTTCGGATGTCACCCCGATGATTTCCGCATTTTCCTGGAACAGGGGCAAAAGCAGCTTGAATGCCGGACTGGACGTCACCGCTTCCGCAATTTTGGGGGTCACCTCACCGAGCATGGCATTGGCCCAGGTAATGGTTACCGGACCGACAATGCAATGGACCCGGGCCGCCGTTTGGCAGATGGCGTTTTCTCCGGAAGCACACTTGTTTGCCCCGGCCCGCAGCATCTGGGATGCGGCGATGGCGTTGGTGCCAAGAGCAATCATTTCGATGTTTTCTCCATAAGCGGCCTTGAGGTATTTAATCACCGTCGAGCCGATGCCGCCCCCCTGGCCGTCAATCACACAGATTCTTTTTCTCAAGCAAACCTTCTCTTTCCGACAGATGAAAATAAAAAAGGCCGCGAAGTCAAAGCAGATGTTTCATCATCTGCCGATGCCTTCGTGGCCTTAAAAAAGTTCGAACTTATTGTTTATCGCAACGCCTTCTTGGCGTCATCTTGGTATCCGGATTATTACCCTATTCCCGCCGATCGCGTCAAGGTAATTTGTCGCGGCCATTTACCGCTGCAATTCGGTTTCGATGGCGTCCTCCACGCGCATGTGCTGGGTCTGCCAGACGTTGTTTTCATTCATGAAGGATTCCATGTTGCGACACCCCAGATGGGTTACCATTGCGATGTCGCTTTGGGCCTTTTCCGTGTGGGCCATATTGGCGTGCAGGGTAGCTCGGCTGTAATAGGCGGCGCCGTATTCAGGATCCAGCTCGATGGCCCGGTTTAAATCGTCCAGGGCGCTGTGGCTGTCCCCCTTTTTTTCACTGACCAGCCCCCGCAGGTGATAAGCGCGGGCATAAGCGGGGTTGATCTTTATGGCGCGGTCAAAATCACTCCGGGCCTGATCCAGCATGTCCAGCTTGAGGAAGGCCGCCCCGCGGCTGACGATCGCCAGCGTATAGTGAGGGTCCGCTTCGATGGCACGGGTCAACAGGTCGATGCTCTTGTCGTAGTGGGAAATGGCAAATTCGCCCATACCCGCGGCAAATAAATCTTTGGCGTTTTTCTTTTCCATGGTTGAATATTCCTCCTTTATACAATCATCACCCACGGTGATGTTGGTGTTTAAGCAGCGACGCCACAGGATGGAAAAAGAGAGCTAAAGAAACCAGCCAGATCACCTTCCCTTCCCATGCAGTTCAGCAATGGATTCACCCATCCATGGCAATCTTGAATACACTTATCATTAGAAATGATAAGGCGGCACAACCTATTTTCAATGGCTCGGTGAGCCACAACGATGGTAGGGAATTGATAGGAAAAAGGCAGGTGACCATTCCCCGTGGACGGTGACCATCCACGGGGTATATCCAACTATCGAAGCCAATGGTCAAAGGCCTCAAAGGTCGCAGCACCCAATTTTAGAAGGGCCAGAACCCGCTATCGTTCCAGATTCGTTCTTTGAGTTCCGCATCGATGGCGGCAAGAAACTCGAGGTGTTCCTTTTCCCAATCGGCCAGCCATTGGTAGAGCTTTTTCTCTTCCGGGTCCTGCGCCTCATTTCCCCGTTTGGCATACAGGAAGATGGCGCGTTCTTCCATGAGCATGGCCGCCGAGATGGCTGCGGCTTCGAAATCTGCGGCGGCAATGCGCGCCTTGACCTCCGGCGTCAATACGTTCTGGGAGATGGTACCCATTTCCGAGGTATCCGGCGCCTTGAATTTGCCGGTCTCCTTGAAGGCCTTGAACTGATCGGAAAGAATCTTGACGTGCTGAACCTCTTCTCCGGCCATGGTTTCAAAAAATGCCTTTACATCACTGTTTGTGGACTGATCGGCCGCCGTCCGATAAAAGGCTTTTCCCCGTTTTTCAAGTAGGATCGCATGTTTAAGAATATTCAGCGTACTGTTTTCCGTCATCCGTTTCTCCTTGTGGGTTTAAATGAGAAGCCTGCCATTGACGAATTTGCATTATTTTAATAGTTTATCAACCGTTGGATGGCAGGCAGGATTATCGATTATCCTTGCTTTTTTAGGAACTCCAAAATCATCTTGACACCTTTTCAGAGACCCGTGTACACTTCCCCGGCAATTGCAAAGCATCTTCGCCGGATCCGTCGTCCGCGATAATGATCGCATGACTCTATTCTTCTCGAAATCATACCTTTGTCGAAAATAAGTAATGCCATGCCGAAAAGCAAGCGACTGAGCGCCAACATGGAAGATTATCTGGAGACCATATACCATATTGTCTCCGAAAAAAAGGCCGCTCGGGCAAAGGACATTGCCGTTCGCATGGCGGTCAACAGCGCATCGGTCACCGGAGCCCTGCGTCTGTTGGCGGAAAAAGGCCACATCAACTACGCCCCTTACGACGTGATCACCCTGACCCCCGGCGGTGAAATCCTGGCTCGGGACATTGTGCGCCGCCACGAAATTCTTAAGGATTTTTTTACCAAAGTGCTGGATGTTGACGAACAGGAAGCGGAAGACAACGCCTGCAAAATGGAGCATGCCGTTTCGCCGATTATCATCGACCGATTGGTGCGTTTTGTGGAATTTATCCAGATTTGCCCCCGCGGAGGGGAGGAGTGGATCGGGGGATTCCGCCAGTTCTGCGAAAAGGACGACGCCCTCTCCGGGTGCGAAAACGCCATTACCAAATGCCTCGATGATCTAAAAAGGCGCCAAAAGCATTTTCAACAGGCCCGGCGGGAGACGATCACCCTGGAAAGCCTCGAGTCCGGTCAGGTCGCCCGGCTTATCCGCGTCAAAGGCAAAGGCTCCATCGTGGACAAGTTAAAGGAACTGGACATCACGCCGGGCAGCATCATCGAACTGGAGGATGTGGAGACATCCGAAGACAGAATCAGCATCAAGGTTCGCGGCTACCACCTGTCCCTTCGCAAAGACGACTTTTCAAAGATCGAACTGGAAGTGATCCTGCCGACATAGCCTGTCCATTACCACTCGCTGTGCAGCTGCCGTTCCACATCCGGCCATCGGGCCTTGAGATTGGAAATGGCATCCATCGCAATATCCATGTGGATGCTCATGTGATTCTTGTAGATTTCCTCGTGCAGTTTTTTATCTTTGATGCCGCGCCGCTGCAGAGGCATGTCTGACACCAGCATGATCGAACCGATGGGCACTTCATACCGGTATGCCACGGAGAAGAGCGTGGCCAGCTCCATCTCGATCGCCAGAATTCGCTGGCAGCGCAGGTGTTCCACGAAATCTTCGTCGAACTCCCACAAGCGGCGGTCCGTCGTGTAGACGATGCCGCAGCGGGGAGTAATCTTGCGGGCCTTGACGGCCCCGATGCACAGCAGGTTCACGGACATGGCCGGCAGGGCCGGGAATTCCATGGGCAGGTAATGGCGGCTGGTCCCCTCCCCCCGGATGGCGGCCGTCGGCACCACGAAATCGCCCACTTCCAGGATATCGTCGATGCCGCCGCACATCCCGAGCATGACGACCGACTTCAGGTTGTCCAGGTAGGCCAGGCCGTTGATTACCAATGCCGCCTGGGGTGAGCCGATGCCGAAATCGATCATGGTGCAGTCCAACTCGGGTACGTTGACGATCCGGAAATTGCCTTCATGGATTTCGCAGCCGGTCTGCTCGGAAAAGGATTTAATGTACTGGCGAAAGTTGGTGATCAGCACGTGGCTGCAAAAATCCTCCAGCTTGCAGTTGGTGTAGCGCTCCAGTGTCTGCCTGATGTATTCGTGCTCTTTAAGCCCCATAGTCCCCTGCTTTCCTTCCCTGAATGGCCCCTTGCGCCCGAAAGCCGATATTCTGGCTCGGTTCGAATCCTCGCTCCCCCGCCAATCCTGCCACCACCAGCCGATGAATAGATCCGTTCGACAATCAATTGTCAAGAATTAGATTGACCGGCCAAACGCCTGCCGGGCCAAGGACCGGTTTCGCGGGCGGAAGGTGCCGTCCGCTTTCTCTTTGCGTATTACCTGCTGAAACAGATTTGACATCTTCATGCCCTGGGATTCGGTCCGGTAAAAGGAATCCCAGGCATGGGTCAACAGTTCCTGAAGCCGTTCGGCGCGCATGTGCTTGGGCTGAAAAACCACCCGGTCCGCCGTGTATTCGTTCCAGTCAAAAGAAAGGATGCGGTTCTTCCGCTTCAGGTCCTCGTAGGCTTTGGTATGGGGAAAGGGCGTAAGGACAGTGAACTCGGCGAGGTCCAGTTCAATTTCCAGGAGAAAGTCGATCAGCCTGAGGATGCCGTCCTCGGTGTGGTTGTCCAGCCCCAGCAGAATGGTTCCCTCCACGCCGATGCCGTGGTCATGGTAACGCTTGATCCGCTCCCGGATGGTATCCGAGGTGTCGAACACCGCCTGGTAGACGTACCAGGCGCCGGCCTGGGCCGCCAGATCCAGTACTTTGGGGTTGTCCTCGATGGGATGGCAGCACCATTTTTTTTTCAGCGGGATCATTTCCCTGAACAGGTCCATCTCCCAGCAGGTGTCCTGGGCCAGCGAGTTATCCACGATAAAGAGGCGGTTGTTGTCGATGCCAGCCATTTCGGCCACGGCCTTGTCGATGGGACGGGGCCGAAATTGCCTCCCACCCAGATAAGCCACGCAGCACGGGTAGCAGTTGTACCGGCACCCCCGGGAAGCATGCACCAGGTCAACCATCTGGATGCCGCGGTAATTGTACAGCTCCCTTTTCAGGATGTCCCGCCGGGCCGGCCCCACCCGTTCCACCGGGGGCGGCTCGGACAGGTAGTCGTATATCTTTTTCAGACGGCCGGCCTTCAGGTCGGCGAGCACCTGTTCCATGCGCCCTTCAGCCTCGCCCAGGAACACGGCGTCGGCATGGTTCAGGGTCTCTTCGGCGTGAAGCATGGTGGCGATGCCGCCGAATATCACCGGCACCCCTTTGGCCCGATAGAGATCGGCGATCGCCCACCCCCGCTTCACCTGGGCGGTGAGCATCATGGAAATACCCACCACGTCGGCCTGGGTGTCGAAATCCAGGGATTCAAGATTTTCGTCGACGAATTCCACCTCCACATCAGGGGGCAGGGTGGCGGCAAAGACCACCGGGCCGTGGGGGGGCAGGTGGAACTCGGTCTGGCGCATCAGTTTGGGCCAGCGGGGATAAATCAATTTGAATTTCATTAACCGATTACCTTTATGGGCAAACGCGGTTCATTGCAGCCGGACCGCCTCCACCAGTGTCATTGAAAGCCGGTAGGCATGGCGGCCATGGGCGTCGAGGGTCATTCGATGGGAAAGGCCGTTGGGATCCGGTGGGCCAGCCGTGACGGTACGCAACGGGCAGCCGGAAGGATCATCCAGTTGCATCCGCCAGCCGCCATCGGGCTGCTCGACCAGGTCCACGGATTGCTGTCGGGCCGCCCGGTAGCGGCAGCCATCGGTATCGCCGTCGAACCTGCCGGCAGCGATGATGCTGCCTTCGGGGGCGAAAAACAGAAACCGGATATCATCCATGACCCCCCTGGCAAAATTGGCGTTGGCAAAGGGGCCAAAAGCCCGCTTGACGGATACCCCGCCATGACTTTTCGCTTCGAAAAGCACAAATCCCTCCAAGGTCATCAGCACGCAATGGATCGATGCCTCCGCGGTTGACAAAATGATCACTCCGGTCAAGGCCGTCTCACGGCCGCCATAGAGGCGTGCGTTGATGGTATGCACCAATTGCCAGCGCCCCCGGAGAAAATGGGATTGGCAATCCGCCTCGATCCGGGATTGACGATCTCCATCCACCGGTTGAACATTCGGGAGGTGGGCGCACGCACTCAGCAGCAGCAGGAACACCAGTGGAAGTCGTTTCATTGCGCTTCCTGAAAAAGTCGATCGTCTATGGCGGGATTGACCTGGGTGTTGATGAAAACCATGCGGGTAAAGGCCTCGTCGCTTTCAAAAATCACCACCTCTTCGATCACCCCCGGCCGGTCCGACATGAGCAATTCAATACGCTGAATGAACCGGGCCATGCCCGCGTCTTTGGGCACCAACTGGATTTTATTCGCCCCGTCAAGGCTGGCGTCAAACAGGGGATTGCCTTCAAAACGCCCCCCCAGCCAGCCGCTGATTTCCGGCATCACGAATTGCATGGCCTGCATGTGGACGCTGGCGTCCTCCACCAGGCCCTGATCGGACTGGGCAAAGCGTCTGGCCGTCCCGTCGTGCATAAGCAGAATATTTTTCACCGGGGAAGTATATTCCCAGCGCAGCGAGTCGGGACGCCGGTACAAAAGTCGGCCGGTGGATACCAGTGGCGCAGCCAGAATCGGCAGGTGCTTCTCCTGGACGAAGTCGGCACTGATGCTGTCCACGCCCTTGGCGGCAGCCCGGATGCCTTCCCAGGTCTCCGCCCATCCCAGGCACAGGACGGCGGCCATTACCAAAGCAAAGCATGACAAACGTCCTGCAAACTGCCTCAACCACCTTTTATAGGGGTTGGTTAAGCAGTCTCCAAGGATGAAAATAGGCTGTCTCATTATCAATGTCCGTCCATAAATAAGGTGGATTGTGGTTCAGGCCAAGGCTGATGGAATCGTAAAAAGTCGAGATCTCAGTTTTTTTGTCATCCCCGTGAAGACGGGGATCCATAAGATTCAAATAGTTATAGATAGCGCTAAAGCTTCACTACGTGCCCCGCCTCCGCGGGAATGACACCTCGGGGACTTTTTACGAGGCCATCAAGGCTTCAGCGATGGTTAAACCGCAGGCGTAGCAGCGCTACGTCAAGGACTTCAATTTGGCGAGAACGCCGGCCTGGGCCGCAGGATGCCGCTTCTGGACGCCCACTTAACACATGCCGCCATTCACGCCGATAGTCTGCCCGCTGATATAAGATGCATCGTCCGAGCAGAGAAACCGCACCACCCGGGCCACTTCTTCGGGCCTTCCCACCCGGGCCATGGGAATCATGGCCTTGACGTTGGTCAGCGGCAGATCCTTGATCATGTCTGTCTGGATCAGTCCCGGGGCCACCACGTTCACCCGGATGCCCAATCGGGCAACTTCGGCGGCCAGGCTGCGGCTGGCGCCGATAAGACCCGCTTTGGCTGCACTGTAGTTGGTCTGCCCTCGGTTGCCCACCAGCCCGGACACCGAGGCGATGGAAACCACACAGCCCCTGCGCTGACGGATCATTTTTTCGATAACCGGACGGGTGACATGGTAAAAGCCGTCCAGCGTCGTGTCCACCACCTTTTTCCAGTTGTCCCGGGACATCATCAGAAACAGTCCGTCGGCGGTGACACCCGCATTGTTCACCAGAACATCCAGCGAGTCCACATCATCCAGCAGCGTTTCGATGGCCTGCCGGGAGTCCTGCGCATCCCGCACATCGAATCCCAGGACCCGGCCGCCGCCCCCCTGATCGTTGACCAGTTTGAGGGTTTCAAGGGCGCCCTTTTCGTCGGACCGGTAGTTGACCGCCACATCATACCCGCTCCGGCCCAGTTCTACACAAATCGCCCGGCCGATGCCTTTGGAGCCGCCGGTCACCAGGGCCACGGGTCGTTCTTGACCAACTGTCATGTTTTCTCCCTATCAGCCATCGGCAATGAGCTGTCAGCTACTTTCCGCCTCCACCACCTGAAGAATCACCTCGGCGGCCTGCCTGCCGTTGATGGATACAGTCCCCGTGATTTCACGGAGATTTTCAAATACAAAGGCATTTCTGGCCGTCGTCGTGACCGGTTCCCCCAGGGCAATGGCATCCACATGGAACACCGCTTTTTTTACGCCCACCAGCCACCCCCGGGTTTCGGAACCGTCGCCCCGGGTTTTCAAGCGTTTCAGGCCATTGTGGATGCCGGCGGTCTGCGCCACCAGTTCCACCAGAATCAGCGGACTGATGCTCCCCGCTGTGAACAGCGGCCAGTTTCGCCGGGCAACGGACAAGGTGGTCGCCTGCTCGTCGTCCAACGCAAGAATCCGGTCCACCAGCAGCATCCGGCCGCGATGGGGCAGGAGGGTTTCGGCAGTTAACGGGTCTGGCTCCCAGGCGGCAGGTGACATGGATTATAAAAAGGCTTGAAAAGGCTATTGATCAACATTAGTATGCCGGTTTTCACAAGAGCTGGATACTACACGAATCGAGCAGGCCTGTAAAGGAAATGCCCCATGGATGACCCAAGGATTGAATTGATCAATGAACTCCGGGAAAAGATCGTCGAAGCCCTGAATCTTCAGGACGTCGCCCCGGGAGAGATCGATCCGGACGAACAACTGGTGGGCGGCCGGTTGGGAATCGACTCCATCGACGTCCTCGAGATGGTAATGCTGGTGGAAAAGAACTACGGGTTGACCATCGACAACCGGGAACTGGGTGCGCGGGTCTTCGCTTCTGTCCGGGCGCTCGCCGAATTCATCAGCGACCCGTCCTTGCCGACAACGGATTGACGCCAGCCCCATCGATGTCTTCAATCTTTCAACGTTAACACAATGAAAATCCTTCTGGTCTCCGCAAACACACTGAAAGTACCCTACCCGGTTTATCCCATCGGACTGGATCACGTGGCCGCATCCATCCCTGCCAGGCACCGCGTAAGGATCGAAGACCTCAACGTTCTGGAGGATATCGGTGGACTGGCCGACAGTCTTCGTAAATTTGAACCGGAGCTGATCGGCATCTCATTGCGCAATATCGACAACACCGACACCACGGATCCCGTCGGGTTTATCGGTGGCTACCGAAGGGTGATGGAGGCCGTCCGGCAAGTGTCTACCGCGCCGGTGGTACTCGGAGGAAGCGGGTTCACCCTGTTTCCCCGCCGGGTGCTGGCAGAACTGGGGGCGGATTTCGGCATCGTTGGCGAGGGAGAGCGATTGAACGGGTTGATCGATGCACTCGAAGCCGGACGGAATCCAAGCGGCCTGCCCGGCATCATCCTGCCCGACACGGAAGAGATCCCTTTCCCGTCGCCATGGACCGGTGAATGCAAACCGCGTCCGGCAAATCAGGGAACGCATCTGTCCTGGTACCTGAAGCACAGCGCCATGTTGAACCTGCAGACCAAGCGGGGATGCCCGTTTCGGTGCATCTACTGCACCTACCCGCTGATCGAGGGACACAACCTGCGCCTGGTGGCCCCCGGCGACGCGGCGGCGACGGCCCTGGCGCTGGAAGCTGCCGGTGCCCGGTATCTGTATATTACGGATTCCTCGTTCAATGCCGACATCGGCCATTCCTTGGAAGTGGCCCGGGCATTCAAAAAAGCCGGACTGACCATTCCCTGGGGGGCGTTCTTCACCCCCTTGACCCTGCCGGACGGATATTTTGAAACGCTGGCCGAAGCGGGTTTGAAGCATGTGGAATTCGGCACGGATTCCCTGTCCGATGCGGTACTCCGGTTCTACAAAAAGCCCTTCACGGTCGAGCAGGTAGTGGCCGCCCACGAGGCGGCGCTGGCTGCCGGCCGCCACGTGGCCCATTACTTTCTGCTGGGCGGACCCGGCGAAACCCCGCAGACCCTGGACGAGACCCTGGGCCATACCGACAAGCTTCGCAAAACCGTTCTTTTCCTTTTCTGCGGTATGCGGATTTATCCCCATACCGCCCTGTTTCATCAGTGTGCGGAAAAAGGGCATCTTGCACCGGAGACGGATCTGCTTGAACCGGTTTTTTACCACGGCGGGACAATCGATGATGAGGCGATCCGGCGCAGAGTCGTTGAAAAGGCCGCCGGCCGCGTCAACTGGGTAATTGGCGCAGGCGGCGAAGCGACCGCCGCCACCCTCGACCGCATGTATGAAAAAGGCTTTTCAGGCCCCTTGTGGGAGTATCTGATCCGCTGAGTCGATGCCGACCGGCGGAACTGCCCGACAGGATGCCACTGGCAGATGGGTCATGGAACCGTAAAAATTAGATTTACGAAACCGTCAAAAGCAGGTTAGAAAAACCAATGACATTGTGGTATGAGTGGTCGTTTGACAATCAGGAGGCGGATGGTGAAGTTAAGGCCCATATCCGTGTACCTGCGGATTCGCCCTGGTTCGACGGTCATTTTCCCGATGCGCCGGTGCTCCCCGGAGTTGCCCAGTTGGGTATGGTCCACGACCTGTTGTGCCGGATATACAATCAAGGGTTGCCGGTCAGGCAGGTCAGCCGGGTGCGCTTCAAGCAGATGATCCATCCCGATCAGGCCCTGACCCTGACGGTAAAGGCCGGCGATGCCGACGCCAGCCACAGCTTCCGCATCGCCGGAGATCAGGGGTTGATCTGCAGCGGCCTGATCCGGCTGGGAACAGAGAAACAAGGAGACCGATGAACATGGCAGTTGAAACGGATAAAATCATCCTTCGCATCGCGGAGATCATGATCAACGAACTCAAGCTGGAGGATGTCACCCCCGAGACATTCGACGCGGACATCGACCTGGTGGACGAGGTGGGCATCGACAGCATGGACCTGGCTACCGTGGCCCTGGTGCTGCGGGATGAATACGCGGTGCGGATCGATGAAGACGATTACCCCAAACTCACAACCGTGCGGCTGATCGGGGAATATATTCGGAAAAAGCTGGCTGCGTAACGATTATGACTCTGCCCATGGATGTGAAACCACCCCCTCAACCAGACCCGGGAATTCAAACCTGGAAATTTTCGGACCTGATCGCCGATCCCGAGGTCAGGGACCGCTGGGAGAAGGTGCGCAAGTATTTTTTCCTGCGTGAATCCACTTTCGACATGACCCGGCGATGCAACATCCGCTGCAATGGCTGCTATTATTTCGAGGGGGAAAAACAGAACACCCGGGACAATACCAATCCGGACGACTGGCGGCAGCTGATGCGCGCGGAGAAGGCGCGGGGCATCACCTTCGTGGTGCTGGCCGGCGCCGAACCCTCACTGGTACCGGACCTGCTCCAGGTCTGCTACGAGGAAATTCCTTTGGGATGCATCGCCACCAACGGCCTCAGGCGCATTCCGGATTCCGTGGGTTACCGTATTCACATTTCCGTGTGGGGCAACGACGACACCAGCCTGCAGACCCGCAATGCGAGACATATGCTGACCCGCCAGCTGGAAAACTACGCCGGCGATCCTCGGGCGGCCTTCGTCTACACCTTTACCCGGCACAACATCGACCAGGCCGGGACGGTGGTCCGGATGCTGGCCGACCAGGGAGCCAAGGTCACCTTCAACATGTTCAGCGCGCCGGTGGGGTACACCGGCGATCTTCGCCACACGCCGCTGAGTTTGGCCGACACCCGGCACGCCATGATCGAGCTGCTGGAAAAATATCCGGATACGGTCTTGTTTTCCTGGTACAGCGCCATGGCCCACACCCACGAAAAGGGCCTCCACGACCTGTTCGGCTGTTCCTATCCCCGACGGAACCCCGCCACGGATGTGGGCCTGGGCCGATCCTTTCGCCAGTACCGCACGGACCTGACCTGGGACCGCGATGCGGCCTGCTGCGTGCCGGATACGGACTGCCCGGACTGCCGGCACTACGCGGCGGCCAGCGCCGTGGTCACGGCCCGGCTGTTCCGCCACGCCGTCAACCCCGACACCTTTCGATCCTGGCTGGACTTTGTGGACACCTACCTGGCCGTGTGGGTGAAAGGCTATGTAAAGGGAAAGAACCTGTGCAACGCAACCGTTTCCCCGCCCGGCGTGGAACTGGCAGCCAATTGAAGGACCTTTTTTTATGAAAACCGTCAGCTCACTGCTGGACGACCACTGGTACGCCCGGTATAAACGCATATCCAAGCTCAACATCCGCAGCTCGATCTACGATGTGACCAACCGCTGCAATCTGCGCTGCAAAGGCTGCTTCTTCTTCTCCTCCGGCGAACACGAAGCGGCCAAAGAGGAAATGGATATCACCCGCTGGGAAACCTTCGTGGACAAAGAGATGGCCCGCGGCGTGAACCTGGCCATTCTCATCGGCGGCGAACCCACCCTGTGCATGGACCGGGTGGAGGCCTTTTACAGGCGCCTGCCCACCTTCTGCGCCACCAACGGCATTATCAAGGTGCCCCGGGACCGCTTCCCCGACATGATGCTGGGCATCAGCCTGTGGGGGGATGAAGCGGACGAGAAGGTGCTGCGCGGAAAGGACGCTTTTTCCATATCCAGCAAAAACTACGCGGGCGACCCGCACACCTATTACCTGTATACCATCACCCCCAAGCAGCTGGGCAAGACCGAACGGATCATCAAAAAAATCCGTGATGCGGGCCTCAAGGTGCACATGCAGCTGCTCTCCAACGACGAGGGGGTGGACGGGTTTCACTGGCGGGCCGAGGAACTGGCACAGATCCGCTGCGAAATGGACGATGTGCTGGACAGCTACCCGGATACGGTAATCTCCTCGAAGTACTATCACGAAATCATCACCACGGGGAAGATGATGGGCCGGCCCTTCGGCTGGATGGAGTGCCCATCGGTGACGGACCCATTGGACAAACGTGAGCCCAAGCCCCGACGGCTGACCAATTTCATCCGCTGGGCGTCGGACCTGAATACCATGCATCGCTGCTGCACCTCGGAAACGCGGGACTGCAGCACCTGCAAGGACGGCGCGGCCCACATGAGCTGGGTAATGGTCAACAAGCGGGCCCATATGCAGAGCACCCGGGATCTGCAGAACTGGATCGAAATCTATGAGATGTTCGCCAAACTCTACCAGTTCATCCCCTGGTGATTGACCCCTGATAGGCCGCAACGCTTCATGCGGCCCTGGATATTATCAATTATGCCTGACGATCCCATGGTCATTCTCGGATATGATGCGATATCACCCTTAGGGATCGATCTTGAAGACCAATGGCAAAAAGCCCTGTCCGGCACCAGCGGCATCGGCCCCTTGACCCGGTTCGACCTGACCGACGACTTTCCCGTGCGCATCGCCGGCCAGGCACCGGATATCGATCACCTCCCCTACGATTTTTTAAAACCCCGTGAACAGGCCCGCTGGCCTTCCCCCATTTTCAAATACGCCCTGCTGACCGTATCCCGGGCCCTGGAAAAAAGTGGAATCGAAATCACGCCGGACCTTGCCCCGCGAACGGCCATCACTTTCAGCAGCGCCATCGGCGGCCTGGATGTCGTGCTTGGCGCGGATCGCAACCTCATGAACCGGGGCAAGCTGCCGCCGCCCTACGTCAACCCCAATGCCTGCATCAACATGGTGGGAGGCAAAGTCTCCATGCACACCGGCGCCACGGGCCCGATCAGCGCCACCATCACGGCCTGCGCCACCGGCCTGACCTCCATGATCGTGGGCGCCATGCTGATCAACGACGGAAGGGCGGATGCAGCCATCTGCGGGGCCGTGGACTTCCCCTTGACCGAGCCCATCGTGGCCGGCTTCGGCACGATGGGCGGTGCGTTCATGCCCAAGGAGGGCGACCCCGAAGAACGGCCTGAAAAGGCCAGCCGTCCCTTCTCGCTAAACCGCCGGGGATTCGTGGTCGCCGAGGGGTCCGGCTGTATCATCATCGCCAAACGCTCCTTCGCCGAGGCCCACGGCCTGGCAGTTGCGGCGGAAATCGCCGGCTGGGCCATGACTTCGGACGCGTTCCACCATGTGGCCCCGAACCTGGAAACGGTCCGCCGCTGCATTGCCCAAAGCATCCACTACGCCGGCATTACGCCGGACCGGATCAGCGCCGTCAATGCCCACGCCGCTTCCACACGCGCGGGCGACCAGGTGGAGGCCGACGCCCTGCGCCAGGTATTCGGCAGCCGGATGCCGCCGGTCACGGCCAACAAATCCATGATCGGCCATGCCATGGGCGCCGCCAGCGCCATCGAATCGATACTGGCCATGGAGGGAATGCGGACACGCATGCTGCCCCCCACCATCAATTACACCCCGGATCCGGCCATAGATATGGATTGCGTGGTCGAGACCAGCCGGAAGGTGGAGCAGGAATACGTGCTGAAAAATGCATTCGGGTTTGGCGGGTGCAATGCGTGTATGGTATTTAGACGAATATGAAACCACCCTTGAACCGTCGGGTATTCGTGGTCGGCTACGACGCCGTCACCTGCCTGGGCAACACCTTTGAAACCACCTGGCAGCGGGCCGTTCGCGGGGAAGCCGGTTTTCGCCGGATCACCCGCTGCGAGACCCGCTCACGCAGCAACGTGGTGGGAGAAATCCCGGACTGGAACCCCCGGGACCTTCCCTTCATCGACAAGGTCGACAGCCGCAACTGGAACGCGGATTACGTGCTGCTGACCATGGTGCTGTGCAAACGGGCGCTTGACCATGCCGGCCTGGAAATCGATGACCGGACAGGTCCCCGAACCGCCTGCCTGATGGGCTCGGCACTGAACGGCACCGATGCCTATCGCATTGCCATGGACAACTACACGAAACACGGCCCGACCAAAGTCAGCCCCTACCTCTTGCCCAACCTGTGCGCCAATCTGCCCGCGGGCAAAGCCGGCATGATGCTGGGGTTTACCGGCCCCATCTTTTCACCCCAGGGAGCCTGTGCCTCGGGCAACCACGCCATCGGCATCGGCGCCCGCATGATCCGGGACGGCGAGTGCGACGTTGTCCTGGCCGGCGGGGTGGAGACCTGCCTGACCCCTGAGATCATTCAGGGCTTTGCCAACATGTGGGCCACCATCAAGGTGGGCCCCACCGACCGGGCCTTTGACGACCCCACCCAGGCCTCACGGCCCTTTTCCGTCGACCGCCGCGGCATCGTCCTCGGCGAGGGGGGCGGCGTACTGGTGATGGCCGCCGATGAGGCATTGAAGAAGTATGACCTCACCCCCAGGGCCGAAGTGCTGGGGGTCGGCTGGACATCGGACGCCCACCATTTCACCCTGCCCAACCAGGCGACCATCGTGCGGGCCATCGCCCAGGCCATCGACGATGCCCAGATCCAGCCCGCGGACATCGGCTATGTCAACGCCCACGGCACCTCCACCCAGAAAGGCGATGCCGTGGAAATCCAGAGTCTGCGCGAGGTGTTCGGCAGTTCGCTGGCGGCCATTCCGGTGTCGTCCAACAAATCCCAGATCGGCCATACCCTGGGTGCCGCCGCGGCCATCGAGGCGGCCCTGGCCATCGAGGGCATGCACCAGGGTATTGTCCTGCCCACGGCCAACCATCTCCCCGACCCCGCGTTCGCCGACGTGGACGTGGTGCCCAATGCGGCCCGGCGGCATGCCTACGACACCTTCCTGTCCAACGCCTTCGGCTTCGGCGGGACCAACTGCTGCGTGGTCTTCCGGGGGGTATGAGATGAAACCCAAACCCTTTATTCCTGTCTCGTTAAACGGCCACCCGCAGTATGTCCGGGACCGCACCAGCGATATTGTCTGGCATCGCTGCGAAACCCGCACCCTCTATGCGGACACGGATCGCTCCCAGGTGGTCTACCACGCCAACTACCTGCGCTATTTTGAATTCGGCCGGGCCTCGCTGATGCGCGATGCCGCCTACCCGTACAAGGCCGTGGAAGAAAGCGGCTATGTCTACCCCATCATCAAGGTGGACATCGACTATTTCCGGCCCCTGTATTACGACGACGCCATGTGGGTCCATACCCGGCCGTCGGTGCTGGAGCGGGTGCGGCTCCAGTTTGACTATGTGATCACCCACCAGGAATCCGGTGACATCGTCTGCAAAGGATTCACCCGCCATTGCGCAGTCAACGCATCGGGCACACCGGTGGAGGTTGATCCCAAAACCGTCCATCTGTGGGACATTTTTCCGAAACCGTGAAATCGACATCCTTTCCCATAAAGATACATCCACCGCCATTTTTCAGGGATCATCACGTGCAGGACCGGCCTGTTTTCGCAGCTGTGGAGGCCATGGAACACCTCACCGCGGACACCTGTCGCCGTTTCCCGGGTGTTGACGGCCGCCGGCTGGCGGATATTCGCTTCGACAGGTTTCTCCCTCTGGACACGCCTGATCCGCTCCCGGCGTTCAACCAGGTAGATGAGAATGACGACGGATCCATACGCACAACCCTGATCACCCGTTTCAAATCCCCCGGGGCCAGGATTTCCCGCACCCTGGGACACGTCTCGCTGACACTTGGGCGAGACTTGCCGGCGGCGATCGAACCGCCCCTCGAAGCAGCCGCATCCATTACCGGCGTCTGCACTGCCGTGGACCCGGCCCGCATCTATCGGGAGATGGTTCCCTTTGGCCCGTCCTACCGCAACCTCTGCGGACCGCTGCTGATTTCAGCGGACGGCGCCCTGGCCCGGGTGCGTTCACCCCATCCGGTCGATCCCCGCAGCGATCTTTACCTGGGGTCCCCCTACGTGCTGGATGCGGCCTTTCATGCCGCCTGCGTCTGGTGCCAGAGATTTTGCGGCATCGTGGCTTTTCCCGTCTCCATGGACCGGCGCACCGCCGTCCACCCCACCCGGCTGGACGAGGTCTACACGGCACGCGTGGTGCCGGTACAGACCGGTCATGAGCCCTTCGTCTTCGACATCTTCATTTATGATGATACCGGCAGGCTGTGCGAGGCCGCCAACGGCGTTCACATGCGGGACATCAGCGGCGGCCGCACCATACCACCGCAGGGATTCCGGCTGCAGACCCATGGCGACCCCCTCACCCCGTTTCGCAGACGCCTTTCAGGCATGGTGCTGCTGGAGCGTGACGCCGCAGCCACGTTTGCCGTAACCGCGCTTTCCGAGAACGAAAAAAGACGGCTGACACCGATGGTCCCGGACCGGGGCCGGGGGTATCTGTCCGCGCGACTGGCCCTCAAACGACTCAGCCGATCGCTGTCAGGCGACGGCGATTACCGGCCATCCCGGGAGATTGAAACCGTTGCCGAAAACGGCCAGTCCCCCCAATGCCCGCTGGCTGACGGCACCCGCACCGATTGCGCCGTATCCCATGACCGGCGCTTCACCATTGCCGTTGCCGCCGGACAGCCGGTGGGCGTGGATGTGGAGCCGCTGTCGCCAAAGCCGCTCGGGGCCATGCACCTCTATATGGACGCCGGTGAACAAACCGTGGTAAACCAATCTCCCCTGGGCCGGGCAGATGCCTCCCTGCGGGTCTGGAGCGCCAAGGAAGCGGCCGCCAAAGCCCTGGGAATCCATCTCGCTGATTCCTGGGAACGTACGCGGGTAATGGCCGTGGGCCCTGAATCCAGCCTGCTGGAAGTTGACGGAGGGAAGCCACAGGCCGCGACTCATGCAACCATTGACGGTCACCTGTTCACCGTGCTTATCATGGATGATTGGTCATGACCGGTCTGCCGACATTCGTCTTGCTGCTTGTCGCTGCCTATGTGGCCGGTTCGATAAATTTTTCCATTCTGGCATTTCGCTTCACCGGTCGCGGCGACCCGCGTCATCACGGCAGCGGCAACCCCGGCGCCACGAATGTCTATCGACAGGCCGGCATCGGGTGGGCTACCGCGGTCCTGCTGCTGGATATGGGACGGGCGGTCCTCGTGGCCCTGGTGGCCGAAGCGCTGGCGCCCTTCTGGCAGGTGCCATGGGTGGGATTGGGATTGGTTGTGGGCAACCGGTTTCCCTGTTTTCACGGCTTCAAAGGCGGCAAGGGGGTGGCCAACTACCTGGGGTTTACGGCCGTCGTCGCACCGGCATGGGCCGCCCTCGGTGCCCTGGTCTGGGGTGCGGCACACCTGGCCTGGCGAACGCCGTTTCTCTCATCCTTTGCCATGGTCCTCTTTTTGGCCGCAGGAACAGCTCTGGCAGAAGGAGGGAACTGGCAGGGAGGCATCGGCGCCATGGTAACCGCCGTGTTCATCGTGGCCTGCCACCACCGCAACATCAGGGAGCGATGGGGTGGGAAGAGGTAGCCGATACCGTACCATGAGCAGCGTCATCCCCCGGCAAACGGCCCATCGCAGAAAAATCCGGCTGTATTTGGCACCGGCCAGGTACATGCCCAGCAAAAACACCAGATGGGAAAGCCCATAGGCTACCGGGCCGCCAACCACTACGATGCTGGCATTACGGTAGTGGACGGCCGCAATGCCCAAGATGGCAATCAGAGGCCAGCCGATCGCATAACTGAAGGCGATGGCGGTTACACCTGAAATCACCCTCAGGTCAGGCCGGCGGCGAAAGGCCCTCAGGTCCGCCCCTTCGGCAATGGCCGATTGGACAAATCCGGTTCGGGAAAGGCGGATGACTAATTTTTTTATCAGTGTGTCAATGGGTCCCACAGGATGGCGGTGCCTCCTTTACGCATTTTTATATCGACACCGGACCGTAATCATTGGCGGCCTCCGGATCAAGGAAATAGTGCATCGCTGAACGAAAACACCCGGTTTTGCAGAGGAGCCGATGGCTTGGCGGTCGGCTGCCGATAACCGTCAGGGAATGCTTAAATTGTTTAACCACCCTATAGAACACCGATCGCTCGAATCCGTCTGGCAACGCA
>JAHLLR010000123.1 GCA_020444075.1 Deltaproteobacteria bacterium | reverse complement strand
AGGGACGTGGGGGACGGGGATGATTTTATGCGTTTTTACATCATCATTAACAGAAACGTACTATTCCATGACCGTTATATATTGAAATCATATTAAATAAAGCCACCAACGATAGCAATTTAGAGAAGCATTATCGCGTAGAAAAAGAGAAATCCTCCGCTGCTATCGTGAAATCAGATTCTGATAGTGCACCAGCGTGTCGTTCCACTGCCGCACCATTTCCTCGTCTTCGGAACCCCTCACCCCGTTTTTCGCAAAAAAATTGATGGCATTGGTGTAGTTTGCCTTGGAGATGGATTCCTTGAGCCGGATTTCACCCTGCCGGATCATGCGGTTGCCGATGGCCAGCATCTTTTTCAGCATTTTGGCCTTGTCGTGGCGGCCGCGGCGGTTCTTGGCAAAATAGACCAGCGCCGTGCGATACGATTCCAGGAAAGGTTCGATATATCCGGCAAAGAATACCAGTTTGCGAAATCCCTCGGAAGAGAGGTTATAGGTGTCCGGCATGAGGGGATGGGGAACGAGAATCGCATCGTCAATGAACGCTTTGACGGTTTTGCGGACAATGTAGGCCGGGGGATGGTTGGGGTCCGGGTTAAACTCCTCGCAAAACAACTCCTGAAGGCGCCGATAGGTGTCGTGCAGGTCGGCGGCCGAAAATTGGAAGGCGTCTTTTTCCAATATGGCCAGGGCCGTAAAGGTCGGGGGGATGAAATGGCAGATACAGATGTTCTTGTAATAGTCCAGGGCATTCCGGCGGTTTTCCACGACACGGTAGGCTTTCTGCCGGAACTGACCGTTGGCCTGCGTATCGTCGATCCGCTGGATGAATTTGCGTCCCAGATAATGATAGAGGGCGTTTTTTACAGCGGACGGGTGTTCGTCGGCAAGGGTGTCGGCCAGGCACGTGCCCTGGGAACCGAACAGGTTCATGGATGCCTCGATGCGAAAGCTCAGCTCCTTGCTGGAGATGGTCTCCCTGCCGCCCGACAGCAGGGCTCCGGCGACCAGGGACTGGGGGGTGACCACGGTCTGCAGGTCGATGGCATTCATCATCTGGGCGCCGATGTCCCGGCATAGGTTGTTCTGTTGTTTGGCGGAGAGTACCGCTCCGGTCAACCCCTGCTCGGCCAGCACATCGCTCAGGGCCAAGGGATGACCGAAATTCAGGTGGACTTTGCCATAACGGTTATTCAGGATGCGCTTGGCCTTGAGCATCTGGCGGAAACTCTCGGCAGACTTTTTCCCACCGCTGATTTCATGCAGATAGGACCCTTCATCCGGGATGCGGTCGTAGGCGATGAAGACGGGAACAAAGATCAAGTCCCTGCTGGCGCCCTCGAAGAAGGCGTGCAGCAGGATGGAGAGCATGCCCAGTTGGGGCTGAAGCAGTTTGCCGCTGCGGCTGCGGGTGCCTTCGATGTAAACGGCGATATTAAACCCCTCCTTGAGCACCTGGAAGATATACGCTGAGAAGACCTTGGCGTAAAAAACGGCGCCTTTGAAGCTGCGCCGCACAAAAAAGGCTCCCACGCGGCGGAAGAGCGGGGCCATGGGCCAGAAGGCCAGATTTTTGCCGGCAAACACATGGGGGCAGGGCATGTGGTTGTCGTACAGGGTATAGGAAAGCAGCAGGGAGTCCATATGGCTTTTGTGGGCGGGCATGAAAATGATCGGCCCTTTTCGGGAATTCCGTTTGATGGTCGACAGTGCCTCGGGGCTGAAGGTCACCGACTCGAAGATCGTGTTCAGTAATCGTCCCGTGATCCGGTGGACAATATTGATGAAGGAGGGGTTGTAGTTGGCAGCGATCTCCTCCACATACCCCATGGCCTCGCGATGGGTCTGGAAAATGGTCATCTTCCGGCGTTTGGCATAGGTGCCCATGAACTGGCGCAACTCCTCCCCGGTCAGGATCTCCTGCTTAATTTCTTCCGGCGTCTTGATGGTGGGGCCGGTGATGCTTTTCCGATGGGCATTGATCTGGCTCAGCAGATCGCGCCGAAGCTTCAGCGCCAGATACTCAGGGCTGCGCCCCCGGTTTTCCGCCGATTCGACAAAGCGTTTCAGGTCGATCGGATCGGATACCTCGATAAAGATGTTGCCCGGTTTTCTGAACAACGTGGCCAGGCGCCGCAATTTGCCCGGTTTCTGTGGCGAGCCGAAAAATATGTCCGTCAGCGTCGGCCACGTGGATGCCGGGTTTTTGCTGAAAAACAACAGCTGAGGAATGATGCAGATCGGCCGTTCAAGGGTTTGCTGGATTTCGATCAAATGGCGGACCGGGTCGGTTTTGGATTTGATGAACCGTCGATAAAAATCGCGTTTTTCCACCAGCGGTAAAAAGGCGGTGGTCCCTTTATCGATCTCGTCCCGGATGAACCCGGCCCGGTATGGGTCCTGAAACGAAAAATGGCGCAGGAAGAACCTCACCTGGGCGTTGATGATGCGTATCAGCCGGCCTACGGGTTGCAAGAATCTGACGCTGCAGTCGAACCCCAGCTGAGGGTAGGGCAGATTGGCCTGCATGTATCGGGTATAATAGCATAAAAATTCAAAATAGCTTTTTGTTTTGGAGACGTAAACGATAATGCCGTTGTCGGGAAGCTTTTCGAGGGTCGACTTGAGTTCGGGATTCAGGCGGATGCCGGAGAAGAGGCGGCGCAGGATGAAAGTGGACAGGATTCCGGTTCGCGCAGGCAACCAGCAGGTGAAGGGGTTGCCCGCTTTTCCCGATCCCTTTTGAATCCAACCCGCGAATCGTGACGGCTTATTCATGGGCGCATCTATATCAGATTTACAGAAAAAGGCCACCGTCAAGTACCAGTGATTTTTTTCAAGAACGATTTTTTCTCACCTGTTGCTATTGTGAAAACGGTTCCAATGGCAGGCGAAGCGCCGTATTGTCCCGGACCGGGTTGGACGTGTCCGGATGGGCGCCGTAAAGATAGCGCAGGATGAAATCCGGGGGGGCATCGTCTGCCAGCTCGATGCGGATGGTATTGCCGTCTTTGCGGGACACCGAAGCGATGGACAGCGGCGTCCGGTCCGGGTCGGCAAGAACCTCGAACCCGGTGATCTCCGACCAGGGGGTGAAGTCGGTACCGCCCTGCTGACGGATGGCTATGTCGATGACCCGGTCCGATAATCGGGTGACGGTGGAAATGGCGGGGCCCCGATGGAAATGCACTTTGCCCAGCAGGTAAAAGATGGTCTGGGCCGTCCGAATCCCCAGGGTGGAGTATGCTGCCGGCGCCAGGTGCTGGCGCCCACGGTTTTCCAGGTCCAGGCTCAGGGCCGCCAGGTGGCACTCGTCGATGGTTTTCAATGCATCCATCTGGGCGTCGCGAATCCACTGGCAGGAGGCGTCTCTGCCGCTGGGCCGTTTGACCAGCGGAATGATCAGAAAGGGAAGCCGGGGCCGGGATGACCCGTTTTTGATGTCGGACCGAATTTGATCGTTGACGAAGCGTTCCAGGGCGGACCGATATTCCTCGCGGGACACCGTCCCCCTGGCCGCATCCGCCTCGCCCTGCATCCACAGCACGACTTCCACGGATCCGCCGGCTGTGTTGACCCCGTCGATGAATCGTCGATAGATGCCGTCGGGGCCGGTGTCCAGCCAGAAGCCTTTGCCCCATTCCGCCTTGGCCGTCAGGCCGGTGCCGTTGACCGAGTAGTCCAGCAGACCAATGGGCATCTTCAGCATTGAAGCCAGCCGGTTGCCCAAAGCCAGTGCCCCGTTGCCCTCGATACCGGGCGCAAACCATTTTCCGTTGCGGTGAAGCATGACCAGGGGCGACGGCTGATGCGCGTTGCCGGTAAAGAACCACTCGCGCATGTTGGATTGGCCGATGCAGGCAACCAGCATGCCCACTCCCCACCGGGTGCTGCCCTTGTTGACCACCCACGGGGTCAAGCTGCTGCGCACATGCAGCCGGTACCATCCCCCCTGGGGAATGTGGCGCAAAATACCGGTATACAGCCCATTTTCCGGGGCGTCGTCCACCACGGTCCAGGGGACCACCACCGCATCGGTTCCGGCGTCCACGACCCTGGATTCAACCGTTCCCGGCAATCCGCTGTAGGTGCCGGTGACCACGATGTCGGCAGATTTACCCTGACGCTGAAAGATGCGGCCCTCCTCGATATCGGCCAGGCTCAGTTCGGGGAGTGCCTCCGTCAGATGCACGGAGGCCTGTCTGGCCGGCTCGTCGACCGGATCTCCGGCAGGCGGTTTGATCGGTTGGAGTTCCATCCCGCTGTAAATATCACCGACCATTTCGGATCTTTCCGGTATTGATGGTGCCGGCGGCGGATTTTTGCCGTAAAAGCTCAACAGTTCGGCTTTTTCCAGGATGAATACCCCTGGGTGTTGACTGGGGTTGATCTGGATCTCCACCGATTCATCGAAGGGCAGGGGGACGATCACGTGCCGGGTTTCCCGGCTAAGGTTTTTTTGAACCGCGATAGCGAGCTCATTCCCCGCGACTTGCCGCGGGGAGGATTCAATCAATCCAGTCTTTTCAGGCAGGGTCTTGATGGTGATGCGCCCCTGGTGATCCGCGGGGAAGGTCAGTTTTACCATCCTGAATACACGGTTGGTCGATCCTGAAAGCGGGGGCAGCGAGAAGAAGGCTCCCTCGCCCGGGATTTTGATTTGCAGGCCATCGGGGGTGATGTCCAGCGCACACGGAGTCACCGGTTTTGCGCCGTCAAGGGCAATGTCCCGTTTTACCACGCCCTGCATGGGTTGGCTGGCCGCGGCATAAATGGCCTCCAGGTTCAGGTGAAGCCGTTCCAGCCCGCTTTCCCCGCTTTCCAATACGACCCAGTCACTTTTTTTGGCCATGACATTCCGGTCGAACGTGGGCTCCTGGGTTGAATCGATGACCGCCAGGCTTTTGAAGGCGCTGGTGAGAAAAGGCAGCAGGCGGTCCAGATATTCGTCGCCATAGACCACCGCCACCGGACCATTGACGGCGTGGGGGCCTGCGGTGTGGCCGGCCAATGGGGCTTTTTCCGGTGGCGCTTCATCCAGGAGGAGGCGGTAGAGGTCATTGTCCGGTGGCGGGCAGGGAATTGACGAGCGGTCGCTGGATAGCGGCCTGGCCAGTTCCTGGAAGTTCAGGATCTGTTCGGCGGCTGCGGCGGCAGCGCCGCAGCTCCAGAGGCGTGACCGTTTGTGATAGACGTCAATTCCGCTGAGTTTGGCTTTTTTCAAGATCGGGTCCAGTCCGACAAAGCCGCTTAAGGGATGACGGTCGTTGGCGTCGAGCAGTGCCTTGTAAAATGGACTTTGGGCCCCTGAAAAACCGGCGCCGACATACTCGGGATAAATGGCTGGCTTGCCGGGAACCACGATGACCAGAAAGCGGTGTCCCGTGGCGCTGATTATTTTTTCGACAGCGTGCAACTCCAGAAAGAGCCGGTAGCCCGCCTGCCGGGCAACCGGCGGTTCCGGATAGTCCGCGGTGGTCTCCATGGGGTACAACCAGCCATGGATGCCGACGCGTACCGACGCGGTCGAGGAGGCGGAAAACAGATGGTAATTCAACCAGTTGTGTAGTGTTTTTAAATGTTTGCCGACGGGCAGGGATTCCCGGAACCACCCTTCGACAGCCTGGTAGTAGCCTCGGTCCAGCCACAGCGTTGCTTCAGGCGGGGGAAATCCCTGGTGGAGGGTGTTATCACTATTGCCGTACATATGACCCACCAGCCACAGGGCCGCCGGTGCGGTCAACAGAATCACAAAGAGTAGGGATAAGAACTTTTTCACCGTGTCGATTAGAACCGGTAGTAGATAAAAGGGTTCTGATAGCCGGAAGCTAAAATGGCTGCACACCAGGGCAAAATCACCACGAACAGAACGATTCCAACCGTGGCCGCCAGAAATCGCCTGTCCTTCAATTGGGGCTCGGCATTCATGTCTCCGGACGGCAGGATCAGCGCAGTCGATGCGCAGAGCATGAGCACGCCGTTTTTCATGTCCAGCAGGCTCACCAGGGACGTCGGCAATTCATTGGCGGAGAGGCTGAACATGGCTGTGAAAAAGTGGCCGGCCTGGACCAGATCGTCACAGCGGAAAATGACCCACCCGCACACCACCACCGCGAGGGTCAACAGACGGCGGAACCCGCGCAGGCGGTTATCAGGCACCCGCCGCAGACCGGTGATCCGCTCGACCACCAGGAAAAGACCGTGGTAGGCGCCCCATGCCAGGAATGTCCAGTTGGCGCCATGCCAGAACCCGCACAGAAGAAATACAAGGGTCAGGTTCAGGTAGGTGCGGGCCGCCCCTTGGCGATTGCCGCCTAAGGGAAGGTAGAGATAGTCCCGGAACCAGCGGCTCAGTGAGATGTGCCAGCGCTTCCAGAAATCGGTCAGGCTGATGGCGCTGTAGGGCCGGTTGAAGTTTTCCAGGAAGCGAAAGCCAAAGAGCATGCCCAGGCCGATGGCCATGTCCGAGTACGCGGAAAAATCCAGATAGATCTGAAGGCTGTAGGCAATGGCGCCCAGCCATGCGGTCCTGGTATCCAGCAACGCAGGCGAGAGACCGAAAATGAGATCGGCGAAACGGCCGCAGGTGTCGGCCAGGATCACTTTTTTGCATAGTCCCCAGCAAAACCGCACGGCTCCTGTATAAAATGCGTCCCAGGATTCCACCCGTGCGTTGATCTGGGCGTGAATGTCCCTGAAGCGGACAATGGGACCGGCAACCAGCTGGGGAAACAGCGCCACGTACATGGAAAAGTCTATAATATTGGCGATGGATCTGCACCGTCCACGGTAGACGTCGATAGTGTAGCTGAGCTTCTGGAAGGTGAAAAAGGAGATGCCGACCGGCAGGGCCACCGCTTCCCACCCTGATAGATCGAGGCCCATCCGGATCAGGTACTCACCGGTCTGGCTTACCAGAAAATTGGCGTACTTGAACCAGGCTAAAAGTCCCAGGTTGACGATGACCGAGAGGGTCAGCCACAACCGCTTCTGCCTTTCAAACCGATCCATGAAACGGCCCATCGCATAGTCGAAAAGGGTGGATCCGGCCAGAAAGAGGATGAATTCCGGGGCTCCGAAAAGATAGAAAAGATAGGAGAAAACCAACAGGGTCAGGTTGCGCAGGCGGTTTTCAAACAGCAGATGCTGGCCGTAGTAGCAAACGATCACAACCGGCAGGAAGGCAAGGATGAAGAAAAGGCTGGAGAAGATCATGTGATTATTTTTGGACCGTCATCCTTCTCACCTGCTGTGGGCGGCGTGATCAGCGGTGCCTGAACAGGTGCTTCGCTCTCCAGGCGGTCTACGTTCTGGAAACCGCGGGGCAGCTTTTTACCGCGGCGGCCGCGCTCGCCCACATACTGGGTGAGATTCCCGTAGGTCAGTTTGAAAAAGCGTTTGCCGGCGAATATGGTCAGGGAGCCTTCCGCGGGTACCAGGGTCAGATGAATCAGCAGTTCCGTGCGTTCCCTGGCCCGCTTGGTCGGAATCTGAATGATCTTGTTACCCTTGCCCTTGACAAGGGCCGGCAGCTTGTTGAGGGGAAAGACCAGCATTCGTCCCTCATTCGTGACTGCCGCCAGCAGCTGATCCGACGCAGCATCCAATGAAATGGGTCTCAGCGGCTGGGCTCCTTTGGGCAGGGAAAGCATGGCTTTGCCTTTGGTGTTGCGCGTCAACAGCTCCTCGAAGCGCGTGATGAACCCGTACCCGGCGTCGCTGGCCATGAGCAGCTGCTGATCGGCCGATGCCATGATCACTGCGATGAAGACGGCGCCGGTGGGCAGAATGAAACGGCCCGTGAGCGGTTCTCCATATCCCCTGGCCGACGGAAGGGTATGGGCGGACAGACTGTATGATCGCCCGGTGGAATCCAGGAAAACGACCGGTTGGTTGCTCCTTCCCCGGGCGGCATCCAGATAGTGGTCACCCGGTCGGTAGACCGTTTCGCCGGGATCGATGTCGTGGCCTTTGGCGGCCCGCACCCACCCGTTGGCCGACAGAATTACGGTCACCGGCTCAACCGGGGCAAGCTGCTCTTCGGAAATGGCCTGGGCTTCCCCGCGCTGGACAATTGCGGTGCGCCGGTCGTCCCCGTATGCTTTGGCATCCGCCCGAAGCTCCTTTTTGATCAGGGTCTTGAGACGGGCGGGCGATCCGAGGGTAGCCTCCAGAAACAGCCGCTCTTTGTCCAGCTCCTGCTGCTCGGAGCGGATTTTCATCTCCTCCAGTCTGGCCAGGTGGCGCAGGCGCAACTGAAGGATGGCTTCGGCCTGGGCATCGGAGAGACTGAAACGGTCCATCAGCACCGGTTTGGGTTCATCCTCGGCGCGGATGATGCGGATGACCTCGTCGATATTCAGATAGGCGATCAGCAGGCCGTCTAAAATGTGAAGGCGTTCCTTCACCTTATCCAGGCGATATTCCAGGCGGTCCGTGACGGTTTGCGTTCGAAAGGCGATCCACTCGGTGAGCAGTTCGACCAGTCCCTTCACGCCGGGCTTGCGGTCCCGGCCGATGATGTTCAGGTTGACCCGAAAGGTCTTTTCCAGCTCAGTGGTGGCGAAGAGATGCGCCATGAGGGCGTCCTTGTCCACCCGGTTGGATCGGGGCACGACAACGAGGCGGATGGGGTCTTCATGGTCCGATTCATCCCTGAGATCCGCCACCATGGGCAGTTTCTTTTTATTCATCTGGGCGGCGATCTGCTCCAGCACCCGGGCCGGTGACGTCTGGTGGGGCAGGGCGTTGATGACGATGTCACCGTTTTCCAGTTCATAGGTGGCCCGCATGCGGATGGCGCCTTTGCCCGACCGATAGATCTCCATGATTTCGGATTTCGGCGTGATGATCTCGGCGCCGGCCGGATAGTCGGGGCCCTGTATGTGGTTGCACAAGGCGTCGACGTCGGCATCCGGGAAGTCGATCAGATGAATGCAGGCGTCGACGACCTCCCGGATGTTGTGAGGCGGGATGTCGGTGGCCATGCCCACGGCGATTCCGGTCGTGCCGTTGAGCAGGATGTTGGGAAGCCGGGCCGGCAGCATCCGGGGTTCCTTCAGCGTGCCGTCGAAATTGGGCATCCACTGAACCGTTCCCATGGCGATTTCGCCCAGAAGCACTTCGGCATAGGCGGAGAGCCGGGCCTCGGTATAGCGCATGGCGGCAAAGGATTTGGGGTCGTCGGGTGCCCCCCAGTTGCCCTGGCCGTCGATCAACGGGTACCGATAGGAGAACGGTTGCGCCATGAGCACCATGGCTTCATAGCAGGCCGTGTCACCGTGGGGGTGGAATTTGCCGAGCACGTCGCCGACGGTTCGGGCTGACTTTTTGTGTTTGGACGATGCTTTGAGACCCAGTTCGCTCATGGCATAGACAATCCGTCGCTGAACCGGTTTGAGCCCGTCACCGATGTGGGGCAGTGCCCGGTCCATGATTACGTACATGGCGTAGTCGAGATAGGCCTGCCGGGAAAACTGCTGAAGGGGCATGCGCTCGGTGCCCTCGATAGGAAGGGGGGCGGCGGTGGTGGTCATATTGATTGTACTTTCATTATGTTAACGTTTGTTTGATTCATTGTTACTTCAGGGATAAACAATCGGCTATAGGCGATGGGCTATGGGCGATAGGAACGATTTTAAATTGAACACTCAACACTCCACCTTGCGTTCATTCTTTTCCCTCGACCCCCGTGAACCCTGATTCTTCAGTCCACCGCCGCCAGGTCACCGCTGTCCTCGATCCACTGGCGGCGGTCGGAGGAGCGTTTTTTGGCCAGCAGCATATCCAGGGTGGCAAAGGTTGATTCGTCTTCATCGACGGTCAACTGGACCAGCCGGCGGGTGTCCGGGGCCATGGTGGTCTCCCGCAGCTGCATGGGATTCATTTCACCCAGGCCCTTGAATCGCTGGACGTTGATTTTGCCGCCGGGCCTTTTGATTTCCATGCGCCGGATGATGGCCGCCTTTTCCGCTTCATCCAGGGCGTAATGCACCTCTTTGGCCATGTCGATGCGATAAAGCGGGGGCATGGCCACAAACACGTGACCGGCTTTGACCAACTGGGTGAAGTGCTGCAGGAAAAGGGCGCAGAGCAGGGTGGCGATGTGAAGGCCGTCGGAGTCCGCATCGGCGAGGATGCACACTTTCCCGTAGCGCAGACCGTTGAGGTGCTGCGTCCCCGGGTCAACACCAATGGCCACGGCAATGTCGTGAACTTCTTTGGACCCCAATATCTGTGTCGAATCCACCTCCCAGGTGTTCAGGATCTTGCCCCTCAGGGGCATGACCGCCTGGGTCTGACGGTCCCTGGCCTGCTTGGCAGATCCGCCCGCCGAGTCACCTTCAACAAGAAACAACTCACACTGCGCCGGGTCCTGACTGACACAGTCGGCCAGCTTGCCGGGAAGGGCCGGACCGGCGGTGACTCTTTTTCGCTCGATCTTCTTTCCCGCCTTGAGGCGGTTGCGGGCACATTCGATGGCCATTTCTGCCAGCTTTTCCCCCGCTTCGGTGTGGTGGTTCAGCCAGAGGCTGAAGGCGTCCTTGACCACGCCGTTGACAAAGGAGGCACATTGGCGTGACGAGAGGCGTTCCTTGGTCTGGCCGGAAAACTGGGGATCGGTCATCTTGGTGGACAAAACGTAGGAACAGCGCTCCCAGATGTCGTCCGGGGCCAGCTTGATGCCTCGGGGAATCAGCTTGCGAAACTCGCAGAATTCACGGATAGCGGCCAGCAGTCCGGAGCGGAAACCGTTGACATGCGTGCCGCCCTGGGAGGTGGGAATCAGGTTGACGTAGCTTTCCGTAATAGTTTCACCGCCATCCGGCAGCCATGCCACGGCCCAGGATACGGCTTCGCCGTCGCCTTCCATTTTTCCCACGAAGGGCTCGTCGGGGATAATTTCACATCCCAGCAAGCCGCTGGCCAGATATTCTTTCAGGCCATCCTCATAGCACCATTGATCTTTTTCCCCGGTATTTTCATCCGTAAACGTCACCGTCAGTCCCGGACACAGGACCGCCTTGGCCCGCAGGGTATGGCGCAGGCGACGCGTGGAAAACTTGACCGTGTCGAAATATTTGGCCTCGGGCCAGAAGTGGATGAGGGTGCCGGTGTTGCGCTGGCCGACGCTCCCGGTGACTTCCAGCTCCTGCTGCTTGCGTCCGTCGGCAAACCAGATAAAGTGCTTTTTGCCTTCTCGCTTAATCTCTACTTCCAGACGGGATGAGAGGGCGTTGACCACCGAGACACCCACACCGTGAAGCCCGCCTGAAAACTGGTAGTCCTTGTTGGAAAACTTGGCCCCGGCGTGCAGCTTGAGCAGGATCACCTCCACGCCGGTGATGCCCTCTTCCGGGTGGATGTCCGTGGGCATGCCGCGACCGTCGTCGGCCACACTCAGGGATCCATCCGTGTGCAGAATCACGTCGATGCGGCTGGCGAAACCGGCGATGGCCTCGTCCACGCCGTTGTCGATCACTTCCTGGGCCATGTGGTTGGGCCGCTGGGTGTCGGTGTACATGCCCGGCCGCCGCCGGACCGGGTCGAGGCCTTTGAGGACCTCTAATGAGGCGGCGTTGTAGTCGCGATTGGGCAAGCCGTTTTTATTGAATAGGGTGTCGGTTTTGATGGGACTGCCTCCTGATACAGATCTTGCGTGGACATCTTGGGTAACAGAATTTTTAAGGAATAAAAACTGAACGTCGAACATCGAACGTCCAACGTCGAACG
>JAHLLR010000122.1 GCA_020444075.1 Deltaproteobacteria bacterium | reverse complement strand
AAATCAGCGACCTGTTTTTTCAATCTCCGATGGTTACGATACCTAAATAGCCGTCCACGGTGAGCCGGTCGCCGGTTTGGATCATGGTAGTGGCGTCGGCCACACCGGTGACGCAGGGCAGACCATACTCGCGGGCGACGATGGCACCGTGAACCAGCATGCCGCCGCGCCGCTCCACGATGGCCGCGGCCAATGGCACCACGAAGGTCATGTTAGGATCGATGGAATCGCAGACGAGTATTTCGCCTGACTTGAACAAAAACAGGTCTTCCACCGCTACGATCACACGGGCCGGGCCCACAGCCAGACCTGGGCCGGCGGGCTGGCCGATGATCTGGCGGGCGCGCATGACGAACTCCCCTACGGCGGTGACCGCAGCTTTTGGGGCCAGGCCGGGCCGGCCCTGATGCTGAACCGGCTCGTCGACGGTTTCCCGGTCTTTGACAATTTCGGGAATGACGGCCGGATCCGATAGGATTTTGACCACCTGCCGGGGAGACAGAGCCTCCACGTCCACACCGTCCAAGACGCCGATGCGTCGTTTGCCTTCATCCACGGCTTTGAGCAGTTGCGCCTCAATGCGGGCTAGGACGATGTTGTCGTTATCGCGCAACTGGTAGCTCGACCTGCCAATTTCAAGAATCTTCCGGGCAAACTCCCGACGGTCTTGAGGAAAGCGGGAGATAAATTCAGCGGCCAGCGAGGATACGTCCGGCTTTCCGGTCATGGTTTCGGGAACAGCCTGGGTCGCCATTTCCAGCAGCAGACGGACCAATCCCTTCCGGTTTTTGAAAAAACGAACGGCCTTGAAGGTCAGATCTTCATAGTGATCCAGAAAAGCGGTCAGGTGTGTTGAAAATGCACCCTCCGGATCTTCCCTTCCACCGGACCTTAATTGCTCACGCAGGCATGAATCGTTCCTGATCATCCCGGCCAGGGCCTGGAGTTCATGGTTGCGTTCCATGCCGGTCATTCGGGTTTCGCCCAGCAGGGCGGTAAATGAGTAAGGGTCTTCGGGCTTGACCAGGTCGTTGTAGACCTGGCCGAAGAGGCGGGCGCCATGGGCAAAGGGGATGAAGTCGCGCCAATAGACACCCACCCAGTATTGATGAATGCGCATGCGCATTTCGATGGCTTCGATGAGCCTGGCGTCGGAGAGTCCGGCCGGGTCGATTTCAGCAAGAGCCCTGGCCTCGGCCGCCATCCGTGGCAGGAGTTCATCTTCGATGCGGCGGTGCAGAACCTTGAGGTTGTCGAAGCTGCGCTTGAGGCTCAGGTACCAGGGGCGCTTGTCACCTCTCGCCCAGGGCGTGACGTCGGTTGCCCCGGTCCGGACCGTGGTTACCGGCCGGCTCTGTAGCAAGAAAAGTGAATCTCCCCGGAAGGTCCACTCCAGGTCCTGGGGGCGGTCCAGGATCCTCTCCAGGGTCATGGCCATGCGAAACACCCGGTCCAGGTCCCTTTCATCCAGCGGGGGTGCGCTCTGTTCAGCGGCCTCCAGCGGCATCGAAGCTACGCCCCCTTCTGCCGGCCGCAGGGCCTGTTTCCGGACAGCCGGTGTGTGGCTGATTATTTTGCCGGTTCGCCGGTCCAGGGTCCAGCGGTCCGGGGCGATGGTGCCGTCAACCAGACCCTGATTGAGACCGTAGACCGATTCCACCACCGCGCGGTCGGCGCCGTCGGGACTCATGGAAAAGGCTACCCCGGAGCGCTCACCGGCCACCAGTTCCTGAACGATCACGGCCATAACGCTTTTCCGTATATCCATGCCCAGCTCCTTGCGGTATAGCAGGGCGCCGTCAGACCAGAGCGACGCCCAGACCAGACGGATGTGCTCCAGGATGGCGTCAAGCCCATGGATATTGATATAGGATTCGTGCAGGCCGGCGAAAGAAGTGCCCGCACGGTCCTCCTGCGGCGACGAAGAGCGCACTGCTACTGCATGACCGGAAAAACGCTTATCCAGTTTCGCAGCGAGCGTTTCTTTCAGACGGTCGGGGATGGCGGTATTGAGAAAAAGATTGCGGATGCGCAGGGCCATGTCCCAGATCTCTTCCCAGCGCATCTCCGCCAGGGGAAGCCGGCCCAGTTCAAGGCCGATCCGGGTGTCCAGGCCGGTTGTACGGATGAAGTCTTCGTAAACCGTGGTAGCGACGCACAGGCCGTCGGGCACCGCGATCCCGCTGCGCATCAGTGTGGCCAGGGCCAGGGCTTTGCCGCCGACCAGATGCCGGTGACGGTCTTCGATGCGGTCGAATGCAAGGATGGCGTTCATGGATCAACGATCCGATCCTTCTGAATTTCCAGGATGGTAACATCCTGGAAATGGGCCACCACATCGTAGCGGCCAACGGTCACCTCGATGACGGCCGTGTTGGGGGAGGTGGCAAAGCCGGACATGTGGGGCTGTTTGGCCAGGTATACCGCTCGGGCGGCCTCCAGGCGTTCCGCGGGTACCTCCTCGGCAGTGCCGGAAACCGTAACGGCGATGGCCTGGCCGATGTCCGTGGCCATGTTCGAGCTGTTATGCACCAGCAGGGAAACCGCCGGGTTCTGTTTGAGGTTGGCATATTTGCGTGTGGCCCGGGGAGTGCACACGAAGAGGGTCTTGAGGTCGTCGGTGGCGGCAAAGGCCACCAGGGTGGTATGGATAGCTTCGCCGGTCCGGGTGGCCAGGACGGCGAAGAACTGTTCAGAAAAGAGAGCGGAAAGTCTTGCCTTGAGTTGGCGGATATCTTTCATGGGTCAAATCTCCAGCGCGATGAGGTCCGCATACGTTTCCCGTTGGCGGGCCAGGGTGACCCGGCTGCCGTCGACGATCACCTCGGCGGCCCGGGGCCGGGAGTTGTATTGGGAAGACATGGTGAAGCCATAGGCGCCGGCGGAGAAGACGGCCAGGTATTCCCCGGGTTCCATCGCGGGAAGGCGGCGGTCCTGGGCCAGGAAATCCGAGCTTTCGCAGATGGGTCCCACCACGTCCACGACTATTTTCTCACGGCCCTTGGGGTTCACCTCGCCGATGCGGTGGTAGGCGCCGTAAAGGGAGGGGCGTACCAGGTCGTTCATGGCCGCATCCACGATGACGAAATTCTTGGCGCTGGTTTTTTTGGTGTACAGGACCCGGGTGGCCAGAATACCGGCATTACCGGCAATGGCACGCCCCGGTTCCAGGATGACGGTGAGTTTTCGACCGCTGATGGTGTCGGCGATGGCCTGGCCCAGCTCCGCAGGCAGGGGCGGCGCCTCTTCGTTGTAAGTGATGCCCAGCCCGCCGCCCAGGTCGAGGTAGCGGATGTCAACGCCAGATCCCTGAAGCCGGTCGGCAAAGGCGAGCAGTTTTTTCAGGGCTTCCACAAAGGGACCGATCTGGGTGAGCTGGGAGCCGATATGGCAGTCCATGCCCACTGGTTCCACCGACGGGGTTTCCTTGGCCAGCAGATAGGCGCCGGTGGCCTCGAGCATATCCAGGCCGAACTTGTTCTGTTTTAGCCCGGTTGAGATGTAGGGGTGGGTTTTGGGGTCCACATCGGGATTGATGCGGATGCTGATCCGCGCCGTGGTGTTCAGCTCTGCGGCGATTCGCCCGATCTGTTTCAGTTCCTGAGCGGATTCCACGTTGAACATGAGAATGTCGGCCTTCAGGGCCTCCCGGATTTCGTGCTCCTGCTTGCCCACACCGGAGAAGACGATTCGGCGAGGATCGATGCCGGCCTTCAGGGCGCGGTACAATTCTCCCCCGGAGACGATGTCCACACCGGCCCCACGTTCGCCCAGCAGGCGAAGGAGACTGACATTGCTGTTGGCCTTGACCGAAAAGCAGGTCAGATGGTCCAGTTCCCCCAGGGCGTTATCGAAGGCCTTATAGTGGCGTTCGAGCGTTTTTTTGGAATATACATACAGCGGCGTACCGAATCGTTCGGCCAATTCCTTGACGCGAACCCCTTCCGCCCAGAGTTCTCCGTTGCGGTACTCGAAATAATCCATGGCTTACCCCCTTCACTATGGGACGCTGTCCTTCAGGATGATGGCATTGATAATACCACAGAGTTTACCGGGAACACAGAGGGAAACGGCCGGCAAGAGCGGTATGCATTGCACTATTGCGGCGATGGTGTTTTTGCGGAGTTCGAGTTAATCATTTATGGTACATGACCGGGATATTTTGCAAGCCCATCGATCGGAGTGGCTTATAGTTGGGATTGGGGCTGATGGACCTGCTGTCGAACGGGAACAATTCAACAAAAACGTAAATACAAAATATAAATAACGCAATATTGTCGTTAATTGTAACCTGCGGGGCGGCATTTGTATTCATTGTTGACGGTTTTCGGCCTGAGACTGGACCCGGTACAGGACATGCATTATGTTACCCATTTATACCGGACTCCCCTTTGACATGAAAGGCACGAGACACCAATGACCGGCAAACGGCAAGACCTGTTGAACATGCTCTGTGACCTGAGCGACCTTTCCGCACTGGTCACCGGCAGTGAAAATATCGAAAATTTTCTTCAGCGTACCGTGGCGCTGGTCTCCGGGCACCTGGGCACGCCGGTATGTTCCATCTACCTGTATGACGAAACGGCAGGCGAACTGGTGCTCAAAGCCACGATCGGATTAAATCCGGAGGCGGTGGGTCGGGTACGAATGGAATCCGGCCAGGGACTGGTGGGCACGGTGATGGCCACGCGTCAGCCGGTCTGCGAGGGGCACGCCAGTAAAAATCCGCAGTTCCGTTATTTTCCGGAAACCGATGAACTGCCATACGAATCCTTTCTGGCCGTGCCGATCCAAAAGGGGGTGGTCAATATCGGTGTGCTGGTGGTCCAGCATACTGCGGCGAACTATTTTGAGACCAGTGACGTCATGGCCTTGAAGGCCACCGGTGCCCAATTGGCGGCGGTTCTTGAAAATGCCCGCTTGCTCATGGATCTGCAGCGCATGTGCAGTATTCCGGAGCGGCCGGTAGACGACCTGACCTTCATTAAAGGGCAGAGCGCCTCAGGCGGTTTTGCCTTCGCCCGGGCGACCATCCGGGGCAGGAGTCACGGCCGGTTGGTCGCCGAACCCGACGTAGTCGATAGCGGAACCATGGTTGACTTTCTGCGGGCGGTGAAAAGAACCGGTGAGCAACTGAACGCCCTTCAGCAACGATGTGCCGAGCGCTTGCCGGAGAGCACCGCATTGATTTTTGCCGCCCATTTCATGATGCTCAAGGATCCCAAATTCATCGACCGGATGAAGGCGCAGATAGAGAAGGGGGATCCGGCCAGCCGGGCGGTGCGCGAAGTGGCCCGCCATTACCTCGACCTGTTTGCCGACAGCCCCCATCCCTATATCCGTGAAAAGGTCAGCGATATCGAAGATCTGGCCGGCAGGTTGTTGAACAACCTGGCTCCGCCGTCACCCGATGGCAACGGGGACAGCACCAACCGGGTCGTTGTCGCCCGGGAGCTCTACCCATCGGAACTGCTCAAGCTGGCCGCCGAATCGGTGGCGGGCATCGTGCTGGCCAACGGCGGGGTTACCTCCCACGTGGCCATCATCTCCCGCTCCCTGAAGATTCCCATGGTGGTGGTCCAGTGCCCGGATTTGATGAACCTGCCCGAAGAGACGCCGGTATTGGTGGACGGCGACGTGGGCAATGTCTATGTGGATCCATCGGCGGACATCATTGCCCGTTTCGACGCCCGCAATCAGGCCCGCCAGCAGGTGGCTGCGCAAAAAACCTCGGTTCGGGCAGGCACCGCCCCGACCCGGGATGGCACACGGATTGACCTGATGGCCAACATCAATCTTCTTGGAGAGCTGCCCCTGGCCCGGGAGATGGGTGCGGCAGGCATCGGCCTCTATCGGACCGAATTCCCCTTTCTCATCCGACCGTCGTTTCCGTCGGAAACAGAACAGTACCTGGTTTATCGCCAGGTGGTGGAGGCCATGGATAACAAGCCGGTGGTGTTTCGCACCCTGGATATCGGCGGTGAAAAGACGCTGGCTTTCCCGGAGACGACGAACGAACCGAACCCGGAACTGGGGCTGCGCGCCATCCGTTTCACCCTGGCTTACCGGGATATCTTTGAGCAGCAGGTCCGCGCCATCCTGCGTGCCGCCGTCGGCAGCGATTCAGTGGGCATCATGTTTCCCCTGATCTCCTCGCTGGACGATTTTTACCGGGCCCGCGAGGTGGTACGGGACTGCCTGGTTCGGCTCAAGGAAGAAGGGCTGGCGCATAACACCCACCCGGCCATCGGTATGATGGTCGAGTTGCCGTCGGTGGTGGAAATCATGTCGGAGTTTGCCGCAGAGGCCGATTTTTTTGCCATCGGCACCAACGATTTCGTCCAGTACATGCTGGGGGTGGACCGCAGCAACAAGCGCGTGGCCGACTACTACCGGCCGGAACACCCATCGGTGCTGAGGGCGCTGGCCAGAGTGGTGCGTGTCGCCGCCGATCATGGAAAACCGATCAGCATCTGCGGGGAGATGGGCCACGATGAGGCCATGATTCCCTTTCTCCTGGGTATCGGGATCAGACGGCTGAGCATCGACCCCCAGTTCATGCCTGCCGTGCATCAGCGCATCCTTGACTTGGCCATCGACGCTTGCCGGGAACATGCCCAGGCACTGCTGGCTGCAGGCAGCATCGATGCGGTTCACAATGTTTTGGCTCAATTTAGAGACCGGTCTAAATCGATACCATTTCCGGCATTGATTCATCCTGTCTGAATGGTATAGAATCCGTCCACATTGCGTTCCTCAAGCGTATATCTGTTTAAGAACGATCCCCCATACTGCTCAAATCGATCAGGAACACCGAATCATGAGAATGTTAACCGTTGTCCCCCGCCGTGTTCTTTGCCTCTTTGTGGTCATCGGCATGCTTTTTTTCAGCGCCGTCATTCCGGTGTTTTGCGAAGAGACGCCGTTACCGGTCAATAGTGCCGAAACCCTGCCAGACGTTCCCAGCCTGGCCGACGTGGTATATCAGGCCGGATCACTGGGACAGCGGCTTGACGTATTGAAAACTCGGATCGAGGCGGTTGACGGACTGCGCAAGATGGAACAGCGGCTTGAACAGGCAAAAAAACAGACCGATCTGTTCCACACGCGTTTGGAAGCCCTAACTGCAGATGATTTACAGAGCTACCAGCAGTTGGTGGCCCTTAAAGGAGAGGTTCGGGGAGAAGGCGATGCCGTCGAGCGGCTGGCGGATACCCTGGCGGAAACCATTCGGGAGGTGGAGTCCCGGCGACGCAATTGGCTGGCGGAAAAGAACCGCTGGGATCAGTGGCGGTTGCAGCTGGGGGCGGATCTATCGTTAAATAGTGTGGCCAATGCGTTCTCACGGGCAAAGATGGACATCGACCAGGCGCTGGAAATCATTTCCCGAAAACTGGAACCCCTTCTGGAGGTCCAGCAGAAGGCCGGTGATATCGGCTCGAGGATCAATGGATTGATCAACCAGATGGATGCCATAATGGCTCAGCAGCGCGGGGGAAGCCTGCGCGGCGGAACACCGACCATGTTTTCCACCGGCTATCTGCGGCAGTTGATCGACCTGACCCTTGAGCCGGGGAAGATAGTAAATCTACTGCCGCCCCCGGATCCATCTTTTTTTTCCAAAAAGGGCTGGGTGATTGGTCTGCAGGCAGTCGTTTTCGCCCTTTTATTTTCGCTGCTTCGACGCAATCGTTCGTTACTCATTGTACGCGCCGATCGCCGGTTTTTAGGTAAACGGCAGGTGGCCGTGTCCCTGTTTGTCTCCGTTTTCACCCTGTCGTTTCTCTACGGGCCGCAACCGACCCTCTGGCGCATGTTTATTCAAACGCTGGCCGGAGTTGCCACGGCCCGGCTCGCAGCGGCCTTTGTCCGGGACGCATGGATCAAACGGGCAATTTACATCCTGATTATGGTGATGATCGGGTTCCAGGTGCTGTTGATCCTGGGCGTTCCATTGGCCCTGACGCGTCTGTTTATCATGGTCTGGGCCGTAGCCGGCTTCATCTATTTCAGTTGGCGGTCCAGAACGGGGGCCATATCCGGAAAGTCAGCATTGCTGGTTTGGCTGCTCAGACTGGTGGTGCTGGTGTTTGCAATCGTCGCCGTCGCCGACATCATCGGCCTCGGCGGGTTCGCCATCCAAATGATGGACGGTGCCATCCGTACGGCAGTGTTGCTGCTAATGGGGTGGGTCATGATCCGGCTGGCCCGGGTGGCTCTGGAAATGGCCGCCGAGGCTCTTCCCATGGAACGCTTCTCTTTCCTGCGCACCCATGCCAACACACTCCTGTCCCGATTTGCCGTTGTTGTGAATGTTCTCATCGTTGCCTTTGTGGCGGCCAATCTGATGGTGGCCTGGAAGGTTTATGCCATGCCCGCCGATGTCCTGCAGGATTTCTTTACCTTCGGATTGAGCATCGGTGGTCAGAAAATCACCATCGGCCTGGTGCTGGTCGCCGGTCTCATTCTCTACGGAACCTTTGTTTTGTCCTGGAGCCTTCAGGGCTTGTTGATGGACAATGTGCTCAGCAACCGGCATGTGGATACCGGAGCGCGGCTTTCCATCGTGCGTCTGGTCCATTATGCCTTGGTGCTGGTGGGTTTTCTCATCGCCCTCTCCGCGCTCGGCTTCGAGCTAAAAAATGTCACCATCATCGGAGGCGCCCTGGGCGTCGGCATCGGCTTCGGCATGCAGGCCATCGTCAACAATTTCGTTTCCGGGTTGATCCTTCTGTTCGAGCGACCCATCAAGGTGGGCGACGTGATCCAGCTCAGCGACGGACATCAGGGTCGAGTGACGAACCTGGGGTTGCGGGCCACCACGATCCAGACGTTTGACCGGGCAGAGATCGTGGTGCCCAACGGCGACCTGATCTCCAGTCCGGTGACCAACTGGACTTTAGGGGATAGCAGCATGCGGCTGATCATTCCCGTAGGCGTGGCCTATGGCTCTGACGTAGAGACGGTGATGCGGGTGCTCATGACTGTTGCAACGGAAAGCACCCAGGTGCTCAAAGACCCGCAGCCCATGGTGCTTTTCCTGAATTTCGGCGACAGTTCCCTGGATTTCCAGCTGCGGGTGTGGATTGCCGACTTCAATGAACGGCGCATCATCCAGAGCGCCCTGATCCGGGAAATCGACCGGCGGTTCCGGGCCGAGGGCGTGGAGATCCCCTTTCCCCAGCGGGACCTGCACCTGCGCAGTGTGGACGGCATGGCTGCAGACCGCTTGAAAGGCGATCCAACGGCCCCGGCAGAACCCAAATCCGTTGGCACGACCCCGGTGCCGGAAAGCAAATAGCCCATGACCCCGACCATCGACCTGCTCAAATCCCACCGCTCAATCCGCAAATTCACGGACCGCGAGGTGGACGATGCGACGCTCGAAGCGATCATCGCGGCGGCCCAGTGCGCGGCTACCTCCCATTTCGTGCAGGCTTATACGGTGATCCGGGTTAAAGACCAGGAGAAACGCGAGGCCATCGCCCAACTGGCCGGTCCCCAGATCTGGGTGGCACGGGCACCCGTGTTCCTGGTTTTTTGTGCCGATTTCTACCGTTTGGAAACTGTTTGTCGCATGCAGGATATCGTCATGGAAAAAGGATGGGCCGAGCAGTTCGTCACCGCGACGGTGGACACGGCCCTGCTGGCCCAGAATGTACTGCTGGCCGCCGAATCCCTGGGTATGGGCGGCGTGTTCATCGGCGGCATCCGCAACGACCCGCAAACGGTCTGCGACCTGCTGGCGATTCCCGACCAGGTCTATCCGGTCTTCGGCATGTGTCTGGGCTGGCCGGCCCACGACCCGCCTCCAAAGCCGCGGCTGCCGGTGGAGGCGGTGCTGTTTACGGATCGATATCCGCAACAGCATGAGACCGACATGCTCGAGGCTTATGACCGGACCACCAACCACTATTTCCTTAACCGCAACAGCAACCTGAAGGACGAAACCTGGAGCCACCAGATGGCCGACTTCATGGGGCGGGTGATCCGGCCCCACATGAAGGTTTTTCTGGAGAAGAAAGGATTTTTCCTCAAGTAGAGGCATGTGTGTTTAGAAACGGCATCTTGCGGCCCATATCTGCGTTCTCGCATTTTGGAGCACGTAGTGAAGCTTCAGCGCTATCCTCAACGTAGCGCTGCTGAGCCTCCGGCTTTCAAAAAGCTGCGGCCTTGATCTGAACCGCAAGCTACCATTTCTAAACAAACACGATTTGGTGCCTTGCTTTCACACCTCACAAACCGCACCCCCCATGCTCCATTTGGGAGCGCGTCTGGCATGGGTTTCCACGCAGGAGCTTGAGAACCAGACAAAGAAAAGCTTTTTGTTAAGTAGAATTCACTCACCGATCGCTGGCCGGACTGTTTTTCGTTTGCAATCCATATCAAGTGGGTTATCTTACAGCAGTTATGTCATGATAAGCACCTCGACTGACTGAAAAGGAGCTCTTGAACGATGAACACGCTCAATGACCAGAACCTGCTGCGCCAAAAGGCGTGGGTGGACGGCCGGTGGATCGATGCCGCATCGGGCAACACCATCACCGTGACCAATCCGGCCGACGGTAGCATCGTCGGCCGCGTGCCGTCTTTGTCGGCCACAGAGACCCGCGAGGCCATCACGGCCGCCGACAAGGCCTTTGCCGAGTGGCGCCGGATGCCGGCCAAGGACCGTTCGGCCTTCCTGATGAAATGGTACAACCTGATGATGGCGCATCAGGAGGACCTGGCCGTAATTCTCACCAGCGAACAGGGTAAGCCCCTGCCCGAGGCCAAAGGCGAAATCGCCTATGCGGCATCATTCGTTCAATGGTTTGCCGAAGAGGCCAAGCGGGTGTACGGCGATACGATTCCGTCCGCCAGCGCAGACCAACGCATCCTGGTGATCCGCCAGCCTATCGGGGTTTGTGCAGCCGTGACTCCGTGGAATTTTCCGGCAGCCATGATCACCCGCAAGGCGGCCCCGGCCCTTGCTGCCGGTTGCACCATGGTCGTCAAACCGGCTAGCCAGACGCCCCTTACCGCCCTGGCCCTGGCCGAACTGGCCCGCCGGGCGCAAATTCCCGCCGGTGTTCTCAATGTGGTGACCGGCTCTGCCGGCGTGATCGGCAGGGAACTCACCAGGAATCCAACGGTACGCAAGCTCAGCTTCACCGGCTCCACCGAGGTGGGGCGCCAGCTCATGGCCGAGTGCGCCGAAAACATCAAGAAAATATCCCTGGAGCTGGGCGGCAACGCCCCGTTTATCGTCTTCGACGACGCCGACCTGGACAAGGCCGTTGAAGGGGCCATGATTTCAAAATACCGCAACTCGGGCCAGACCTGCGTGTGCGCCAACCGCCTCTTCGTCCAGAAGGTCGTCTACGATGAATTCGCCAATCGGCTGGTGGCCGCCGTTGAAAAGCTCAAGGTGGGCAACGGCCTGGAGGCCGGCGTGCAGCAGGGGCCGCTCATCGACCAGACCGCCCTGGACAAGGTGACCCATCACGTAGAGGATGCATTGGCCAACGGCGCGATCCTGCTGACCGGCGGAAAGCCCCATGCTTTAGGCGGCACGTTTTTCCAGCCTACCGTGCTGACCAACGTGAATGCCGACATGAGTGTGGCTGTCAACGAGACCTTCGGCCCGGTGGCACCACTGATTCGCTTCGACGACGAGGCCGATGCCGTGCGTATGGCCAACAACACCATCTACGGCCTGGCAGCCTATTTCTATGCCCGCGACATGGGCCGCATATTCCGGGTCGCCGAAGACTTGGAATACGGCATGGTGGGCATCAACACCGGCCTGATCTCCACCGAGGTGGCTCCGTTCGGCGGGGTGAAGCAGTCGGGCATCGGCCGGGAGGGGTCGAAATACGGCTTGGATGAATATCTGGAGATGAAGTATCTGTGCCTGGCCGGGATCGA
>JAHLLR010000121.1 GCA_020444075.1 Deltaproteobacteria bacterium | reverse complement strand
TTGGCCTCCGCCGCCATGTCGATCAGATGAGGCCCGCCGTCCAACTGCATATTGGAAAAAAAATTGGCCTCGTCCATGTGCCTGTTTTTCGCACAGGGGGTGCAGATGCCGATTTTAACCTCGTTTTCCACCAGGTAGGGCAGGTAATCGCCGGGGCAGTCGCCGGTGGCTGTTTTTTTGCCCAGGTCACGGTTCCTGTCAGCCCAGGTGACGCCGCCGTCGATGAAGAACATGTCCACATGATGGCCCTTGGAATGGGCGATCTTGGCAAACTGGCAGCAGCGCGTGACGGCCTCGTTGTCATCCTTGCTCAGCACGAACAGAAAATTGGGCATCTTTCTCTCCTTTCTTTAAAGCGTTACCAGTCTATCCGCTGCCGGGCGCCGAACCCGAAGCGGTTGTCCATGTAATATACCTGTGTTGGCGTGAAGGCGTAGAGCCGAGCCTTAAATCGTGAGAAAAAGGCATCCAGGTCCGGGCTTGGATCATCCGCAAAAAATTGCCGGGTAAAGGGAAATCGCTTCAGGTAAAGGGCAATCGCCTTGATCGACAATCCCATGGAATGAACCTGGTCCACCGTTCCTTTCATCTGGATGCCACGGATGGCCTGCCAGGAATCCGCCCGGTGAAACAGCGATGCCGCCGCCTCCCCTGACGCCATGGTTTGCAGAATGTGGCGGCTTTGGGGCGAGGAGAAGAAATAAAAACGGCTGTCGAGGTAGACATAGTAAACCGGTGCCGACCAGGGCCCTGATTCACCGGCAGTGGCCAAGGTCAGGGTCGATTCGGCCTGGATTAAGCCCAGCGCCGCTTCCTGACCTGCTTGGGATATCAATTTCCCGTCTGCAGCCAACTCAGCTCCCTGATCCGGTTATCCCTTGGCCAGACCCACGGTCCTGACGGCCCGTTCCATCTGTTCGATGCGCTTTTCCAGGCTGCCCGTGTAGCCGATGGAAAGGCGGATCAATCCCGGAGAAAGCCCCATTTTCTCCTGTTCTTCATGGCTGATTTCCGATGACGTGCTCGATCCGGAACAGGACATCAGGGTGTCGAAGTATCCTAATGAGACGGCGATGTAGCCGAAATCCTCCTTGTTCTGGAGTTCATCCAACAGGTCGTCGGCCCGCTCGCGGGTGCCGCAGTCGATGGTGAACATGCCGCCGTATCCGTATCCCGCGTTGATCAGATCAGTGGCCAGGCGGTGCTGGGCAAAGGATGCCAGTCCCGGATAGACGACGGGCACGCCCAATTCCTCCAGCCGGCTGCAGATAGCCAGAGCCCGGCGGGAGTGTTCGCGCATGCGCAAGGCCAGGTGGGGCAGGCGCTGGATGATGTCGTAGGCCATGCGGGGGTCCATGGTGGGCCCCAGCAGCATGACCCGGCCGGTATGCAGGTCCATGAGCTGGTGGACCATCGCCTTGGAGGTGCAGATGGCGCCGGCCACCAGATCGCTGGCGCCGTTGATGTACTTGGTCATCGAATAGACCACTACGTCCGCTCCCAGGCGGGCCGGGGAGATCATCATGGGGGTGAAGGTGTTGTCGACGACCAGACAAAGACCATGGGCTTTGGCCAGTTTGGACAGCGCGCGGATGTCTGCAACTTTCAATGTCGGGTTGCCAACGGTTTCCGTATAGAGTACGCGGGTTTTCGGCGTGATCGCCTTTTCAAAACCTGCCGTGTCGGTGGGGTTCACAAAGGTGGTGGTAATGCCGAACTGGGGCAGCAGTTCATCCAGCAGGGCATGGGTGCCGCCATAGATGGTATCGCTGGATACGATATGGTCTCCGCTGCGACAAAGTTGGAGCAGAGTGCAGGAGATGGCGGACATGCCGCTGGCGGTGCACACGGCAAACTCGGTGCCTTCCATGGCGGACAGATAACGGGCCAGGGTATCCACCGTGGGATTGAAATGCCTGCTATACAGGAAGCACCCGCCTTGTTCAGGGCCGCGTATCCCGCCGAAGATCTCCGGCATGGTTTCCGGGTCCATTACGGTAAAAGTGGATGATCGTGATATGGACGGGGTTACCCCGCCGTGCTCGCCAAACTCCCTGCGGGTTTCGCACAGGGCCTGCTCCGGATGGAAGTTGTTCATTTCTGTCCTCCTTCTCTCTTCGTGCCGATGGAAAATGCCTTGCCCACGACGTCACCCAGCCGATGGTAATTCCCGGTGCCCGGTGAATAGATCAGCGGGTCCACTTTGGCGGCGTCGGCCTGGCCGTCGGTCAGGCAGCTTTCATTGACATGGGTCTGGATGACTTCTCCCACGATAAGGGTGTGGGCGCCCATATCCAGTGTGTGGCGCAGCCGGCACTCCAGATTCACCGGGCAGGCGGCCACCAGGGGAGCCTGCTTCAGATCGCCGGTGAACAGATCGAAAACTGTTGATTTGTCAACTTTGCGACCCGAATAGATGCCGCAGAAATCCACCTGTCCAACCATGTTGGCCGATGGGACATTGATGGAAAATTCACGGTGGCCGAGAATGCCCTTCAGGGTATGGCGTTCGCCCCGAATGGCCACGGAGACGGCCGGTGGTTTTGACGAGGCGATACCGCACCAGGCGGCGGTCATGAAGTTGGCGCGACCGTCCACCATGGTGCCGACAAGTACAGCCGGGGTGGGAAACAGCAGGGCTTCAGGCCCCAGACGGGATTTTTTCATTCAAACCTCCAGATAATTGTTTGCCGGATTCATTGATCGTGGGTGATGAACCCGTGTTTTTCATAGATGGCGTGTGCACGATCGGACGCGATGAAGGCTGAAAATTTTTCCGCGTTTGGCGGATGAGGAAACCAATCGGCATCTTTTTCAGGGTGAGTTGAATGATTCAATCATTTCCAGGTGATCGATGCGTCACGTGTCCAGGTGAATCGAACGCCGGTTTGCGCTACGCGCTATCGCATATCAATGGGAGCTTCCGCGTTGGCCCAGTAAGGAACCGGCCCGGCTTCTTTTTCTGCCGAGGTGTTGTCATCCGGAGCGATTCCGGTCAGTTCCTTCAAGGCTTCGCGAATTTCACGGGACCCCCTGTCGTGGATCTGTTTTACCGTGGCATGTTCATTCAAAACCTGAGAAAGTGAATATCGTCCGTTACTGTTTTTTAAATTGACATACAGCAGGTCTCGTATGGAAGCCCAACTGTCACGGCGGGTCTGGTTGGGAAGCGGGGTCAGACTGTCCAGTTGCCGCAACCATCTTTTCAAGAATCGCGAGTAAAGATATTTCTGTACGAAGGCGAGCCAGAAAATAAGAATGATGGTGCTCAGCAGACCCGCCCCGGTGATCTGAAGCACCGGGTCCAGGCCGGCAAAGAACGGCAGGCCCATGAGTCCCAGTCCGCCGGCAACCCCACCCACCAAGGAGACGGCCAATCCGGTGAAAAACGCCTTCACCCGGAACATGCGCGCTTTCTTGCGGTAGCTGATCATGCCCTCCAGGAAATGGCAAAGCCTTTCACCGTGGGTTTCCACAAAGGAGGCCAGGTTGTCCAACCGGTGGCAGGGCGCCTGGAGCACCGCTTTTTTCAATTCTTCCCGTTGGTTCTCCAGATAGTGAAGATAGGCGGCCTGGGGGTCTTCAGAGCGTCCTGTTTTTTGCGCGGCCGACGGTGAGTAGGTCAGATGGATCATGGGGATGTCTTTGCGTCCGGTAATCTGGGACAGGTTCCAGCACAAGGTGCCGTATACGCGCAACAGGTCGGTCATGGAGGCACATTCGTCGATGCGGTTGAGTACGTATAACACCCGATCTTCGAATGTTTTGGCCGGTAAAGTGTCCCGCAGGCTGGTATGCGCCTCTCTAACGGTGCCGGCCTTGTGGGGGTCGAAAAGCACCAGGACCAGGTCGGCAATCTGTGCCAGATCGCCGATGACATCCTGGTAGTTATATCCCCGGTCCCGTTCGGTAATGCTGTCGAGCATGCCGGGTGTGTCGATGATGGCCAGGTTCTTCAGAAACGGTGAATTGATTTTTTTAAGCTTGAAATGGGAAGCAAACCGCTGACCGTGTTTCTTCAATGTTTCAAAAGGGTATTCCGGATCGTTGAGCAGGAACTTGCCGTCGCGTTGATCGGTGACCCGGACCGGTGCACCGTCCGGTTCACTTTCGTCGAAAGTCAGGACGGTAAAGGAATCGTCGGTGGGGGCCTGTCCGGTACCCTGTACGGCCGTTCCCAGAAATTCATTGATCAGAGTGGATTTTCCTGATGAATAGTTACCCAGCACCAGAACCTGGGGGCGCCATTTGATGTTGGTTTCCAAGGGTACTTCGCTGTAGCCGTAGCGCATGGCCACCGGGGTCAGTTGTTCGGATACCATTTCCAGCAGTTCGGTTCGAAGGGCGGTAATATAGTTGTCACGATACATGAACGTCTCCGGGTGGCAGACTGGCGCGTTTGGTTAAATAAGTGATTTGCATCAGAAACGTTAGTAGTTATAAGGGGTTCCCGAAAACAAATCAAGCCTATAACGACACCGGCCGCTGTCCTCCGGTTGGCGTCACGGGTGGGGCTAATGACCGCCGCAGCCGCAGCCGCAATCGCTGCAGCTTCCACCGGCTGCCATGGCCTTGACCACTTCCCGGTCATGCGCCCTTTCCACATCGACCACCGTGACCAGGAGCGACACAGGGGCAGTGATGCCGGATTGTTTGAACAAGGGAAGTTCAAGGTGGCCAACGGTTTCGCAGAAAGCGCCGGAGGGCACATCTAATCTGATTCGGTCGCCGACACCCTTTCCAGACAGCGCTTTTTCAAACGGGGTGATGCCGGATGGCCCGATCCCGTAAATAAATACAAATGGCGCGGTGCCGGAATCCTCAGCTGATGGTTCAGCATTCCGGATGTTCAGGGTGATTTTCATCAAGTTTTCGATTGTCGGGTTCTTTGCGCTCATGGTTACCTCATTAATCACAGCGAATTTTCGGCCACCGCCCTGCTTTTACCGGCGGCTTTGGCCATGTAAAGACATTGATCGGCCCGGTCTACCAGGCTCTTTACCGTGTCGCCATTCCGGTACGCGCTAACACCGATACTCACGGTGATGGAGACCACGTCCGCTGCAGGGGAGTCATCGGCGGCGTAACGGGCCGCGGCAATGGTCCGGCAGAGCTGCTTGGCCTTTTTGGTGGCATTTCGCAGGGATGCGCCGGGCAGGATCAGGGTGAACTCTTCGCCGCCGTAGCGGGCCAGAAAATCGTCACTTCTCACCGCTGCGCGGCATTTTTCGGCAAAGGCCAGCAGCATCCGATCCCCCACGGTGTGTCCGTAGGTGTCGTTCAACTGCTTGAAATCATCGAGGTCCATCATCAGCAGGGAAAAGGGGGCCCGGGTGACCGTGTTTCGCTCCACCAGGCTGCGCAGATGATTGTCAAGGGATTTTCGGTTGTTGACGCCGGTCAGGCCGTCGGTATTGGCGGAATGTCGGGCCTTGTCCAGTTCTTTTTTCAGGATATCCACCTGGCTGGAAAGTGCGTCGAGGGCTCTCTGGTCAAGGTTCTCCTTGTCCCGGACCATGGCACGCATTTTGTCGACTTCGCGAACCAGTTCACTTTTAATGCGTTTGATGTCGTCCAGCAGGGTGATCTCTTCAAACCGTTCTCCCTGAGAGCGGATGCTGCTGTAAAAGTCACGGTTTTCGTTGTCCAGCCCGCCCATGGCCGCCGTCATCAGATCGATGATTTCCCTGAATTCGGTTTCGCGCTCGCCGATGTAAGATTTCTGTCGCTGGATGTGTTCTAAAATCTTTCCCTTTTGACGGTCGAACTGAGTGGCAATGGTTTTGGTCTTTTCTTCCGGCTGGAATTTTTCCTGAAGGGCCTCCAACTGTTTTTTAAAATCCTCGGCATCTATTTCGGTGATGTCCAGCGTATATTCGCGGACAAAGAGGAACAGGGCCCGAATGCTTTCTGAAAATACGTTGAGCCGCTCACGGGCTTCATCGATCGCTTTGGTCAGTGTCGCCGGATCAGTGTCGGCAGGGTTTGATTTTCCAAAAAGTTTCATTCTTCATAATCCTTTTCGAAATTGGCGTTCTGCCTCTTGGGATGGGGTTTGATCCATTGCCCATCCTTGAGATAGTCGACGCTGATCGGCTTCAGGGATTTTCGCATGGCCATAAATCGTTCTTTCATTCCGATGAGCCAGGTTTTGTGGTTCCTTACATCCTGCCGGGTCAGAAACAGCTGGTGATCTGACATTTCCATTTCAACAACGGCAGTGCCGTTCTGCATGTGCAGGGTGCCGGCGTTGCTGCAGAGCATACAGCGCACCCTGTCCGGTCCGATGAACCGGAAGGTGTCGCCTCCGCACAAGGAGCAGCTGGGGGCAGATTTTGGGACTTTGGGGCCGAACAGGCTTTGGGCTAACCGTCGGGCAACTTTTCGGTTGCCGTCATCCAAAAAAATTTCTCCGGGCAGGGCACCATACACCACCCGGGTTTGCCGGATGTCGGCCAGAATCAGCTTTAGGAAACTTTCGATGCCCAGGAGCGTACTGCCTTCCATGCCGGGAATGCCGGCTACCGCCACGCCCACGGCCGGCTTGCCCCACATTCTGTCCATTTCTCCGTAAAAAGATAACCCACGGTCCAGAAATCGTTTCAGGGCGCTGTGAGCACCCAGAAAATAGGCCGGGGCGGCAAGGATGACGGCGTCTGCCGAACCGATAGCCTCCAGTACCGTCGAGCAATCATCGTCGAGTACACAATCCCCGTCTTTGAACAGGCAATGGTAACACCCCCGGCACGGATCGATCTGGAAATCGGTGAGCCGCAGCAGGTTCAGTTCACAGGGCTCGGCGAGGTTCCGGAACACCTCTTTGACCATGATTTCGCAATTGCCCAGCCGTCGCGCCGAACTGACGATGCCCAGAATCTTTTTCATCTTAACCCTTCCCGGAAAATATGCGATAATTACATTTTTGGACCCATTTTGTCTTCAACGGAGCTATTTTTTACTTTGTTCCTCCCAGTATTCCCCTTATCGCCGTTGGAATCTCCGCCGGCATCATTACCACCTTGGCGTTTGGCGACATGGACAGACCTTTCAGGGATTCCACATATTTTTCACCGATCAGGTACATGACGGGGATTTCATTGTCGCCGATGGCCTCGGTGACTTTCTGGATGGCCTGCTGGCTGGCTTCAGCAAGGACGACCTTGGCCTGTGCATCGCGCTTGGAGGCCTCCAGACGGCCTTCGGCCTCCAGGATGGCTGCGGCCTTCTCTCCCTCGGCCCGGGTCACCGCCGCCCGACGCTGACGCTCGGCCGCAGCCTGCTCTTCCATGGCGGACTGCATGGTCTGAGAGGGGTTGATGTCCTGGATCTCGACGGTCTTCATGGTGATGCCCCAGTCCGAAATGTCGTCGGAAATGGCCGCCTTGAGCTTGGCCTTGATGTGGTCGCGGGAGGAGAGGGCATCGTCGAGATCCATTTCGCCCACGATGGAGCGCAGTGAAGTCTGTACCAGGTTCTGGATGGCAAACTGGTAGTTCTCCACACCATACACCGCCTTTTCCGGGGAGACGATATTGATGTAGGCCACGGCGTTGGTGATGATCACGGCATTGTCCCGGGTGATGACCTCCTGGGAGGGGATGTCCATCACAATGTCTTTGGTGGTGACTTTGTAGGCTACCGAGTCGATGTAGGGGATGATGATATTCAGGCCCGGGCCGAGAGTTTTTTGGTATTTACCCAATCGCTGGACCACGTACTTGCTGCCCTGGGGAACGATCCGTACACCCAGAACCAGGGTCACGATCACCAGCACGACAAAGACAACGACAACGATCAATCCTTCCATGTTTTCCTCCGAATATTTTTAGGTGAGAAACAGTTAAAAACGAGATGATGAAGAAACAAGAGCATGGTGTTATGTTTTTTTGACCACCAGGGTGTTGCCGGAGATGTCCGCCACCGTCACCCGGTCGCCTACGGATACCGCCAAATCGCAGATGAACGACCATTCTTCCGATCCCAGCAGGGGCGTGGTGAATCGCACCATGCCGCGCTGTCCATCTTCAGGAGCCCGGATTACCTGTCCGGTTTCCCCGATGGCGGCCTCGCGGGCAATTCCCGCGCGGGTCCGGTCGGTCATCATGGGCCGTATGAATTTGAACCAGAGAAAGGTGAATACGCACGAGGCGATGGCCCAGATGAATAACTGCCAGGTGAAACTGATTCCGGAAAACATCAGCAACAGGCCGGCTACCACCAGACCTCCCAGACCGAACCAAAAGATGGTGAAACTGGGAACGAAGATTTCGGCCATGATGAGGACCATGCCAAACACCAGCCAGTGCCAGTACTGAACGGTGATATCCATGTCGTTTCCTGAAATGGGTTGATGGTTAGGAGATCGTCCGGCGATGAAAATGCCGGGCTCGGCTTGTCAGCCTCATAAAAAGTTAAAATCTTTGGTATCGCGCTTCAACCGGATATCGGCAATTTCGACTTGAACAAAAGGAAAATTGCTCATTTCCGACAGACTTTCGAAAAATGAAAGCTTAGCACATATCCAGGGCCGGTGGAAGTCGAAGCACTTCCGGCATGGCTGAAAAAACGACCAAAAATCCAGTTCAAAAGTCCAGGTTGATCAATACCTCTGACTCGTCTATATTACTTTGCCATTCCGCAGGCGTTATGGCGAAGTTGCCTGCGGAGAATCCGTAAGCAGCGATTCAAATGGAGGAAATGTGGTCGTTGACCAGATCGGAGAGATCGCATACGGCATCTACATGTTGGGTCACCGGGCTATGCCGGTTTTTCTGGTCGACGGCGACAGGCCGGCCCTGTTCGATGCCGGACTTGCCTTTCTCGGACCCCTGTATGCCCGACAGATTCGGCAGGCGCTGAACGATCGCCAACCGGCGTGGTGCTTTCTCACCCACTCCCATTTTGACCACTGCGGCGCCGTCGCCTATCTCAAAATCCAGTTCCCGCAGATGAAGGTGGTCTGCTCGAAAAAGGCTGCCGATGTGTTTGGCCGGCCCCATGCGATTTCGCTGATCTCCGAACTCAACCACTTTGCGGCCGGGATGGCGGCTGATCTGGGTGTTGATCCTGGCGACACCCACTTCGAACCGTTCGGGGTGGATGCGACGGCCGGGGAAGGGGACCGTTTTGTGATTTCGCCGGATCTTACCGTCCGGGCCATGGAAACCCCCGGTCACACCTGGGATTTTCTCTCCTATTTCATCCCCCAGCGTAAGCTGCTGGTGGCTTCCGAAGCCTTGGGCACCCCGGATGAGACCGGCTATATCGTGACCGACTGCCTCGTGGATTACGATGTTCACTACCAGTCCATGCAGCGGCTGGGCAGCCTGGATGTGGAAACGCTGTGCCTGGGCCACATCTACTCCTGCACCGGCAGCGACGCCCGGCGGCATATGGCTGAATCCCTGGCGCAAAGCCGCCGGTTTCGCGGTATGGTCGAGCAGTTTCTGGATGCCGAAAATGGGCATATCCCTGCCGTGATGAAGCGGGTCAAGGCGATCGAATGGGATGGCAAGCCCGGGCTTCGGCAGCCCGAACCGGCTTATGTGCTCAATCTGGAGGCCCGTGTAAAAACCGTTTTGAGAAAATGGCAGGCCACGAAGGATTCGAAGGAATATCAACGCTAAAAAGAATCGAGGGTCTCATGACCATCCCTGACATGACCGTCGACATCGGCGGCCTGAAACTCCAGAATCCGGTGATGACCGCTTCGGGCACTTTCGGTTATGCCCGTGAGTTCGAGCACTACATTGATTTGAACCGCCTGGGCGGGATCATTGTCAAGGGCCTTTCCCTGGAACCGTCCAAGGGAAATCTGCCCCCGCGCATCGTCGAAACCGACTGTGGGATGCTCAATGCCATTGGGCTGGAAAACGTGGGCATAGACGCCTTCATCCAGGACAAGCTGCCTTTTTTAAAAACCCTTTGCCCTCCCACCATTGCCAACATTTACGGCAAGACTGTTGAGGAATATGCAATGCTCGCCGAACGTATGGAACCCTTCGATGCAGTCAAGGGACTGGAAGTCAACATCTCCTGTCCCAATGTCAAAGAGGGCGGGGTAGCCTTCGGTTCGGATCCGAAGCTTGCCCGGGATGTGGTCAAGGCTGTCCGCGAGAAAACTACCAAGCACCTGATGGTCAAACTCTCTCCCAACGTCACCGATATCGCCCTGATGGCAAGGGTGGCCGCAGATGCCGGCGCAGATGCCCTGTCGCTGATCAATACCATCACCGGCATGGCCGTTGACCTGTCCACCCGCCGGCCCAAACTGGCCAACGTCACCGGCGGTCTCTCCGGCCCTGCCATCAAGCCCGTCGCCCTGCGCATGGTCTGGCAGGCGGTCCAGGCGGTGAAAATTCCCATTGTCGGGGTGGGCGGCATCATGAACGCCACGGATGCCTTGGAGTTCATGATGGTGGGCGCAACCGCCATCCAGGTGGGAACGGCCAATTTTGTAAACCCGGGCAGCACCATGGCGATCATCGACGGCATGCAAGCCTGGCTGCAGAAGGAGGGCCTGAATGATGTCAAGCAGCTGATCGGGACGTTGGTGACGAACTGACGGAGGTCAGAAGACGGAAGACGGAATTTTTTGGGCTTCATGCAGGAGCGGCTTCCGGCCGCCGGCGTTTATCTTATAAAGTGCTTTCATCGGGGCACGATACCGCTTCTGCAGTCGATTCCGAGATGCCCCCCGTCACCCCAAATAAACGATTGCATATTTCCTTGTTTTCGATAGATTACCCATTGATGATAGCAGCGTCAACAAAACCCTGATCCGGTTTTTCCCTTAATCTGCCGCCCGATTGAACACTATCGGATGGCGCTGACTACTAAAGGAGAAAAAGATGAGCAGAAGACTGTGTGCATGCGCCCTGGCCGTGATTTTCATATGCGCCGTCGCCGGCGTCGGGTATGCCGGCGAGGTGGAGATCCTGGGCGTTAAATTCCCCACGGAAAAGACCATCGAGGGTAAAACGCTAAAATTGAACGGGGTGTCCTACCTCAAGAAACTAGGTTTTGTGAAGGTATATGCAGTCGGCCTTTACCTGGAAAACCCAACCAAGGATCCCAAGGAAGTCATCGAATCCGAGCAGGTCAAGTACATGCTCACCCACTACCTGACCAGCAAGGCTACCGCCAAAAAGATCAGCGAGGGGTTCGTCGAACTCATGGAAGATGGCAACCCCAAGGAACTGGTGGATGCCAACCGGGCGGACATCGACAAATACGCTTCCTGGCTGGACAAGGACATGCAACCGGGATTGACCTCGGAATCGGTGTATGTCCCCGGAAAAGGCCTGACGCTGACCTACCAGGGCCAGGTCAAAGGCACCATTGCCGGAAACACCTTTGCCCGGATGTACTACCGCTACAATGTGGGTGAGAAGGCCGACAAGAAGATCCGGGAGGGGTTGTTGGGACTGTAAGGATTAGGTGGAGAGGCTGAAGGCTGAATGCTGTTAGTGAAATGAATTACCTATGCCTTTTGTTAGCTGGCTTAACCTCCACCTTCTTTTTTTAACGTCATTTCTTTTGGTAGATAGACCCCAAAAGTTATTAGGGTTTTTATTGTTTACCATATTTGGATGTTTGATTTTAGCGCAGACTGCTGTTGCAATTCCGTATCAGGTTGAAGTAGGTGATTCTATCATATTAGAATCTTGGAACCCTAATACCATGGCTGGTGGGATGGGAACTGAACGGATTAGATGGCGCTGACGAGAGCGCATTGCAATATGCCTTCTGGCTTTTAAATGGAGATGTCAATAGTGCAGGTGACTACCAATCTGTAGCAGACGAATTAATACTAAAGGCAAACAGTGCAGTTGATGGAGGATGGAAAAACGATAAGTGGGTGATGTTAGCTGAAATTGGAGCCGGAGACGCATGGTACGCAGAAAAAGGACAGGATGTCTTGGTTTCTGCCGCCCCCGTCC
>JAHLLR010000120.1 GCA_020444075.1 Deltaproteobacteria bacterium | reverse complement strand
GTTGGAGATACCTGGATCGCAGTCAAGTCATTTGAAGCAACGTAATCCTGGGGAGTTCGAAACCTTTTGAAATGAACAATGCCGGGTTTGATACGGCTTCGGTGCTCTTTGAAAATTTGTGGTGGTAACGATTGAACTTTGCGGCGCTGTCCTTTGCGTCCAAACAGGTGATTGGTTAGCTCATTTTACTGGGGTCAAACCCAAAACCCCATGTTTTTAATATATCGCTATATCCATCTTCTATATTATTGCTAAGATCTGCCATTTGAAAAAAACCTAAAGTCCATGATAAAGATTCATAGTCACATTTTTCTAATGTGACTGGTAAGATGTGCTCATTATATTGGCTATGATTTAATGCGTATCCAAGTTCCATTTTTACCCATTTTGATATAATGGAGTTGGCCGATAAAAGAATAACAAACCAATCACACCGCCTTAGCGCTTTTCCAATTTCGTCATGCCACTGTTGTGCGCCTTTAATATTTGTATCGTTATACCATACAGGAATATTATGGTTGCGAAGAGTTTCGGCGACGTTCTCAGTGATGACTCTGTCTTTTGATGAATGGGAAAGAAAAATTTCTTTAGGAGCCATAACTATCTTGCTCCCGATAGATACTTTAAAAATTTATTTACAATCTTTACTGCTATCAGATTTATAGGCTCGTCAGGCGATAATCGTAAATGCTTAATTCTGGAAAGTACCCAAGGAAGTTTTGAAAGATCATTTTGATCTTTACTGATAAGCACAGGAAAAAATTTTCCCTTATATTGTTCATTAAATAGAGCATGTTCAAGTTCTGCACGGACCCATGATGAACTATAAGAATGCTTGCTTAGTATAGCGATGATTGCATCTGATGACTTCAACGCTCCCTTGACCACACTTGCCCAATCAGATCCTGGCGAAAGAAGGCTATCATCCCAGACATTTATATCGTGTTTCCGAAGTTCATTCGATACCGCTATGGCTATATCTTCATCTCCCTGTGTATGTGATATATAAACTTGTTTAGGTTTTATTATTTTCATAGGACTTTCATTAAGGTAACGTTCAGCATAAACGGATGGTAAAAGCTGCAGAGCGAAGCGGTGCAGCTTTTACCAGTCCGAGTTAATGCTGTTTTTGGGCCGTATACTCAGCCCAAGGTGTGATCTTATTAAGTAATGGACCAAGAGTTCGCTCGGCGACCTCCATATCGTAGGAAGCTTGAGCACGCAACCAATAGCCATTGGATAACCCAAAGAAGCGGCATAATCGCAAATCAGTATCAGCAGTTATTGAACGTCTCCCGGACACAATCTCACTGATACGCTGAGCGGGAACACCAATTTCTTTGGCTAAACGATATTGGCTAAGTCCCATTGGTTTTAGGAATTCCTCTAATAAGATTTCTCCTGGAGTGATGGGGTCTAGTTTTGTCATATTAAACTCTCCTCAATGGTAATCAACGATTTCCACATTTTCTGCACCTGAATCTGTCCAAGAAAAACAGACTCGCCATTTATCGTTGATGCGTATGCTGTATTGACCGGCACGATCACCTTTGAGTGCCTCAAGATGATTGCCAGGAGGTACTCTTAAATCATCAAGCAAATTAGCAATTTCGAGCTGCCTGAGCTTTCGCCGAGCAACTTTTGCAATGTTACTGAATTTCTTGACATTATTACCTCTTAATAGCGTTTCAGTATATTTGCATTTGAATGATTGGATCATGCGTTAAATAATAATGCATTGCGTGATTAACGTCAAGCGTGATTATGGCAGCCCAACGCCAGTTTAACCTGCGTTTTTCAGAGCGGCGCAGGAGCGGCGAAAAGCGTCAGGTTGAAACGATTGTTAACTGACGTGTTCACACAACCAGTCGATGTATTCATTGTAACCAACATGACTAAAGTTTTTTGACAGAGAATTCATGAAGCCATGTAGGTATGGAGTATTGTGAACCGCAACACAACTTTTCTTTGAAAGAGTGTTTGCAAGCTCACCAACACTAAAGATAGGTTCACTTGTTGGGAAAATAAGGTCTATATTGAAACAAGGGTTGACCTCTGTATGATTCCTTATTTGTGAGCCATAAAAACAAATCGCATTCTTGATGAAGTCAACATTATGGTTTCCTGAAACTTTCCATATTGCCGATGCACCAACACTAAAACCAATAAGAGTTGTTGGATTAGAAACTGAAGCCAGTTTTTCTAATAGTAACTCAGCATATGCTTGAATACCTACATTAGCCATGAAGTATTCATAAGCTTCCAATTCTTTCTTGAAGCACATGAATTTGCCTGAGTATGGATCAACAATTTCAACCCGTGCTTTCAGTGAATTGCAAAGCTCTTCTAATTCGCTGGTTTTTCCAAAAATATCAGATACTACAATTCTGTGCATGGTTCATATAAGACAGTTAACGGTTTTCTCACCTGACGGTGTAGAGCGGCAGCGGATCACCGGTCAGGTGCAGAAAGTGGTTAGCTGTGTACATAGATCAAATATATTTCCCGATCATAAATATTGTTGGAATACTAAACACCATTACTATGGTTGTATTAAAGCGACCGTAATAAGTTCCCAAAAGATAACTGAAAATTTTGTTATATGTTGAGATCACTATACCATATACAATCAGTAATAGTGTATACTTAACACTGATTGCTATAGAAGTAAGCTTAATACTGATTGGTATATAAATAAGACCAAGTATACCGCATATTATTGGTGGAATTAGAAAGACACCCATATCATTATACTTGCTTTTTGAAGCATCAATGATGATATGTAGTATTCCATACCCGATACCCAGAATCATAAGGAAAAATATAACTACATAACCTGCACCTGCCTCATTAACCTTCCAATTAACTATAACACCGCCAATAAAAGGGGTATATACTGCATAAAAAATGAAATTAATAATGTAAAAAACTAATTTACGTATTGAATTTTTCATCTATTTTTTTCTAAAGCTAACATTAGTTACTCATCGCGATACGATGAGCAACCGGGTTAGAGTTTTACAAAATTTGTTCAGAGAGCTTGTTTATTTCGGAGGTTGATACTTTTTCTATCATATCTCGTTGACTAATCAATGGCTTTTCGCTTCAGCCCGATGAAGTTATGTTTTTTTGCAGAATGCAAAAAGAGCCGGATTAGCACCCCAAATGGGTTGCTCACCGCATTTACGGATAATTTTACGAGCCGCCTTAGCGGTGAATGGCATTCAGTGCCACCGCAGATTTTCAACAGGCAACGTAGCTACAGGGAGTGCGTTGTTTACGGAGTAGAGCCTAATTACAAATTCAATTGAGATTATCTTTGTTACGCGGTCATTGCCCAAGCTGGTAATCAGTTTCAAAAAAAGGGAGTTCTTTGTCTTTATAATAGTCATGTACTTTTATCAGATTTTCTCTATGAACCTCTTCGTACGGTTCATAGTAATGAACCCATCCTTGTTCAAATTCTTCACGAAGATATGATTTCATGGAGCTCATTAAAAAATCTTTATCATGAGCCCGGCTAACTATGCGGGTTATATAATTAATTGTGGCGTCAATAAGTGTTTGGTCATAGCCACCATCTTCGATGATCATCGGATCGCCGTGATTCGGAAGTATGGTGGTAGGAGATAACTGCTTCAGTTGTTGCAGGTTTTTTACATGCTCAACAAGGTTCTCTACCTCATCGATATAGGTGATGGAGTCCTCAAGAGTATCTCCAGCAATAAGAATTTTATCACTCGGAATAAAGATGATCGTTCCGTCCTTACTGTGTATATTTATTTTTAGCAATTTCAGTTGAAGATTATCAAGGTATAGGTTTGCTTTTCCGTCAAAGGTAATATTGGGTAGAATGAGTGGTTTAATTTCAGGGGGACCTTCTGAACACCCCATCTCTATGTTCATTTTATTTTTTAGAAGCAGTTCACGTGTCAGCGCATTTGAAATAATATTGTAATCCTTATAGACTTCATTTCCTGCAATATGATCCAAGTGCCAGTGGCTCAATACGACAGTAAATTGTTTTATCCCCATGTTTTCAAGATAATTTTTAACCCACATCGCCTGACGAATATCGGCGAAGGTATCATAAATGACGGCTTTATTTTCTTTAAAAACGGCGTATGTAGCAATCCCCAGCTTCATTGCACCGTCATCTTTCCAGTTGGGTTCATCTATTATCCGTGTCCAATCACGACCGGCATAAAAGGCGAGCGTATGGGAATTAATTTCAATGGCCTTTATTTCATCTATACTTCGAGCATCGCTCCGCATCTTACCAAAAGCCTCTTCATCATTATAAGAATTGAAAATTGCCTGAAAAAAATATCTCCAAAGTTCAAGGATAATGAGTTCTCAGGATGACCAAATCACAGGTAACACATTTCGATGTTGTCAGGTCGAGCAAATCTTGTTCTGAGGGGTTGTCAGGTGACTATTGTCTTTTGACACCTACCATCGTTCGGCAATGTGCGTTGCCAATCTTTTACCGAGTGAAAGCAGAGTGAGGGTTGGCGGCAATCCCCATGGTTCCGGGATGACGGAACAATCACACACATAAAGGTGGTTTATCTTTGTCTGGAGGTTTGAATCGACGATATCGCCCAACTTGGCTGTTCCTCCGGGATGAGTCGCTGTATACCATGTCTTAAAAATATTTTTTGCACCCGCGTTGCCAAGAATTTTCCTGGCCCGCTCATATCCGTTCAAAAGCTTGTTTTTGTCGATAGCGCTCAGTTGTTTCCGAACGCATCCCTTTCCTGTGATTCGTCCTCCCAGTTGGTCCCTGATTTTTATCATTATTGAAAGCCTTCGTTTATAGGGGAAGAGACAGTCAAAACGGAACACTTCCATGGTAAAAAGCCAGTACACCCAGGAAGGCCACATAAGGTCGGTCATCATTATGCCGTCTTCCTGAAAATTAATGCCGGTGGCCATGGGAAATTCCCTTCCGCCGGCAGCATCCTCAATAAACCCGTTCACGATGATTAAAGGATCGAAGAAAAATCCCTGTCCGGCATCTTTGATTCCACTTGACCGGAGAATGACAGGGGTACCGATACCACCCGCTGACAATACGGTGACATCTGAAAAGGAGTGGTACTCTTTTCCGTTAATTGAAAATAAGACCCCAACCGCATTATTTTTTTCAACGAGGACTTTCTTTACATCGGCCTTTAAGACCAGAGTTGCGTTTGCCGAACACGCAAGATCGATAAATTCCCGTGCCGTCCATTTGGCATGGTAAGGGCAGCCCATTGTGCACTTATCGCATGCTTTACGACAGTTACCCTGATAGACGATCTTTGGCAGTTTTTCCCATTTATATCCAAGATCTTTGGCACTCTCCATGATTTTCATGGCAGCCGGCCCGATCAAACTGTCTTTCAAAACGGCGATGGGCAATTCCATTTTTACCTCCGCGACTTCATTGCGGATATTGACCCCGTATGACTCCAACATTTCAAAGGGTGGATCGATGGCCGTTGCATAGTAAAAAATCGAGGAACCACCGGCAGTGATCCCCCTGACAAGGGCAAGCAATTGTTCCGTAAAAAGCAGGCTCTTTCCTGGAACCATTGCCATTCCAATAGTTTGAGAAACAGTCCCGGTGATTGGCTGGTTGGTCCCTTTTTCCAGGATCAACACCCGTTTGCCTATTTTGCTGAGTTCTTTGGCAACAGTCGCCCCGCCCGGTCCGGAACCGACCACAATCACATCAAATTTTTTATTTTCATAAATTTGCATGAAGAGACCTCGGCTGTATGGGGTCAGTGGTGAAAAGCACCCTTGGCGTAGCATGCTTGATTAACGGTTACTGGGGTAAAGCGGACCCGCGACAGACCAGCGGAACGAACCGAAAAGGTCATGGTGACGATCAGATGTAAATGGGATACGGGAGAATCAGCATCGAAACTTCGGCAAGCGTACCTTTATTTTTCCCTTTGTCGTGTTGATTAATGGGATAGATTCTCATTGTCAACATTCAAAATGATAACGGTTCTCTCAATCGGAAGCGGGCTGGCGGCCGAATCGAAAGTCGCCGGCAACTCAGAGGCATCCTCCACCCACGATGCCGGCGCCAGGTGGCCGAAGGTGTGAGATATTTTCAAGGGGTTGTCAAATCCGAATTCATGTCGCAATATAGCGGACAGCACCCGTCGGGGGAAACGCCCCCTGACCTAAATATCTCAAGCCAAACTTTGAAGGAGCCACCATGTTCAGATACGTGAAATGGTTGACGGCGGCGATAACGCTCATGGCTGTCGCCGGCGGATGCGGCTACAATGCCCTGCAGCAGATGGAAGAACAGGTGTTCAGGAGCTGGTCCGATGTGGAAAGCAATTTACAGCGCCGGGCTGACCTGATTCCCAACCTGGTCGCCACGGTCAAAGGCTATGCCTCCCATGAACGGGAAACCCTGCAGGCGGTGATCGAGGCGCGGGCCAAAGCCACCAGCGTCCAGATATCCACCAAGGATCTGGGCAATGCCCAGGCCATGCAGCAGATGCAGGATGCCCAGGGGGGGCTTTCGTCAGCCCTTTCGCGCCTGATGGTGGTGGTGGAACGCTACCCGGATCTGAAAGCCAACCAGAATTTTCTGGACTTGCAGAATCAGCTCGAAGGCACGGAAAACCGAATCAATGTGGCCCGCCAGCGTTACAATCAGGCTGTCGAAGCATTTAACGCCAAGATTCGCAGCCTGCCCTACAGCCTGACCAACAGTCTGATGCTGCATCTGGATCGCAAGGAATACTTCAAGGCGGAAGCCGGTGCCACCCAGGTGCCCAAAATCAATTTTGATTAGATTGCATGCCATGATAACTGACAGCCATTTGCGCAGGGTCGGATCAATTCTTGTTTTTTTCCTGATGGTATCCGCAGGCGCCGTCAATGCTGCAGCGCTGGAGGTGCCCCGTCTCAACGCTCATGTCAACGACTATGCCGCCATGCTCAGCACCGCCAGTGAACGGCAGTTGGAAGCGGTGCTGACCGAGTTTGAGCAGAATGAATCCACCCAGATCGTGGTGCTGACCATTCCGTCGCTTCAAGGCGATTCCATTGAAGACTTCTCTATCCGCGTGGCCGAGGCCTGGAAAATCGGTCAAAAAAAACTGGATAACGGCGCCATTCTGTTGATTGCCAAAAATGATCGGAAAATCCGCATCGACGTCGGATACGGGTTGGAGGGTCGCCTGACCGATCTGCTGGCCGGGCGCATCATCCGCGACGTGATTGCGCCCCAATTCAAATCGGGACAGTTTGACCAGGGAATCACCGAGGGTGTGGCCGCCATGATCGATGCCGTGCGGGGAGAATACTCGGTTGCAGACGCCCCCCGTCAGCCTCGCCCGTCGCAAAAGGGAGTCCCGGTTATCGCCTTGCTGGCCCTGTTTTTCCTGATCAATGCGCTGGGCCGGGCCGGCCGGTGGATAGGGGCAACCGCCGGTGCGGTGTTGTTTCCGATTGCCGGGGCGCTTTTCTTCGGTCTGGGTCCGCTTTTGCTGTTGGGACTTGTTCCCCTGGGCCTGGTGGCCGGTCTGCTGATCAGCCTGATCGGCGGTGCGCTCCCCGCTGGCACAGCCACCTCTCGTCATCGCGGCGGTTATTGGGGCGGAGGTTCCGGCGGGGGCGGGTTTTCGTCCGGGGGCTTCGGGGGTTTCTCCGGCGGAGGCGGTGGTTTCGGCGGAGGCGGCGCATCCGGCGGATGGTAGGGGCACCAGAGCCGTAATCGATCTGAGCCGGTCTGGATGATTACGGTCACACAAGCAGGAACAAGGGTTTACCAATGAAAAACCTGGTTGAAACGTTTTTATCGGCAACGGATCAAGAGCGGCTTGAAACCGTGGTCACCGCAGCGGAGAAAAAAACCGCCGGAGAGATTGTTTGCATGATCGTCTCGTCCAGTTACCACTATCCGATGGCCAATGTGTTGGGCGCGACGGCATTCGCCCTGCCGCTGGCCTTGCTGGCCACGCATTTTCTGGGAGGATGGCTGTGGATCGGCACTCAGAACATGTGGCTGTTTCTCGGTCTTTTTGCCATTTTTTTCGCCGTGCTGCACTGGATCATCGGGAACTGCCCGACCCTCAAACGTCTTTTTATCTCCCGGCGGGAAATCGATGAAGAGGTGGAGGAAGCCGCCGTAAACGGCTTTTTCCGAAAGGGGCTTTACCGGACACGGGACGCCAACGGGGTTTTGCTGTTTATCTCCATCCTGGAGCATAAAGTGTGGCTGCTGGCCGATAAAGGAATCCACGAAAAAATCTCCCAGGACGAATGGAACCGCCTGGTGGGCCGTGTCACCGCGGGAATCCGTAAAGGACAAGGTGCGGAGGCCATTTGCAACGCCATTGAAGACATTGGAGATCTTCTGCAGACCCATTTTCCCATCAAGCCCGGTGATACCAATGAACTCACGAACCTGATCATCGGGGATGCCTGAACGGGTGTACACGGGCACGCTGTAAGAAAATTGCTACGGCATTCGGCAAAACCCTGTCTTCCGCCACTGCCTGGCACACAAAAAAGGGCATCCATTCGACCTTGCGAATGGATGCCCTTTTAAAATGAAAAACGAAGTGCTAGACCACGGTCACATTAGCAGCAGCAGGACCCTTGGGACCCTGCTCGATGTCAAAGGTAACTCGGTCGCCTTCGCTGAGAGATTTGAATCCGGTGGCGTTGATTGCCGAATGATGAACGAATACATCCGGGCCATCCTCCTGCTCGATAAAACCAAACCCCTTGCTGTCATTGAACCACTTCACGATGCCATTTGCCATGCTAACTTCCTCCTGCGAAAAAAAATTAAATAATTGCTTCAGACTTCAGGCGCCACTTTGACAAATGGATCGATCCCTTAGAAAGAAACCGGACCGCCAACGCCGACGGGCCTTTATAACTTATATGCCATATCACGCAAAGGAATTAATGCAAGTCAATTCTCAATTTTATGCATAAAATAGTTAAGGAAAGCCCTGTTTTGTATTTTTCCGGTGCCGTCATCGGACCCAGAAGACCGGCGTGACGGCCAGATCGTCTACGAATCAATCATCATCGATCGAATCGAGCTTTCGAAAAACCCCAGATTCAGGCGACTCATCGCCGCCATCGGGCTGTGGGTACCTCACCCGCTGGACGATGATCCATCCAGACATTTCATGCTTATTTATGTCTTTGAACAATTGACAAAATTACAATCGCCATTTTTAATGAATGAAGACACCTTGGATTATCGATATCATTGGTTTGAGCAGGATTCCGGGTCATGACGGATAATGATCGAAAAAAATGGAATTCCAGATATCTGAAGGACATGGGAAGTGTAGCGCCGTCCTTGATTCTGAAGAAGTTCTGGACGCTTGCATCCTGCGGGCATGCGCTGGATATCGCCTGCGGAAACGGAAGGAACAGCATCTTTCTGGCCGAAAAAGGGTTTGTTGTGGATGCGGTGGATATTTCAACCGTAGCAACGGATCGACTGACATGCAAAAATCCGAAAATTAATGTCATCTGTCAGGATATGGATAGCTGGGAAATCCCCCAGAATCGCTATGAGATCATCGTCAACATCCGGTTTTTGGACAGGCGCCTGTTTCCCCTGATTCAGAAGGGACTTAAACCTGACGGGGTTCTGATTTTTGAATCTTTTTTGGATGGGGAAGAAAATAAATATTGTCTGAAACAGAATGAATTGCTTCGGGCTTTTCAGTCATTCCGCATCGTGTATTACGAAGAAAAAAAGGCGGACCATTTGGAAAAGTTTGATCAAACCGCCTCACTGGTTGCGATTAAAACCGTTCCCCCCTTGTAAATGTCCAGCATTCCGCTGCAAATGGGCCGTGAATTGTCTTGCCCTCCACATCCATCCCGTGTCCCCTCTTCCCAAATCTATGCTGCTGGGAATAAAGAAAATGCATAGAAGGTTGACAACAAAATAGGCTATATTGCATTTTAGGTGGGAAATCGCGGGGCTGGAGGAGAATTTCATTTTCGGCTAAGACAATTCCTGGGGCAATTCTGCCGCCAAGACGGGTGATGACATTCAAGTGCTCTGGTATGCTGTGCAACAAGGCGAACGGAAAAAATGATGCCCAAAGCGAATCGACCCAAAAATTCACGCCGAACGTCCTATATCATCGCTGAGTACACCGTTAAAGAGGGAACTCACCGAGATGTGATCAAGAACATTGGTGCTGGCGGCTTATTCATCAGAACATCGAGAAAGATCTCCGATGGACAGTCAATCAAACTCGAATTTCCCTTGTTTCGATTTGACAATACCGTTCACGTCTCTGGAAAGGTGGTTCGCATTGAGTCTGATGGGTTTGCCGTGGCTTTCGATGAGCTTCTGGACGCGTTGATGTCTAAAAATGGCCAACTGCCGGAGATAGTCCATGAGATCGATCGATAACCCAAATAAAAGGGGGTGGTTCGGCGGCGTTGATTTCTCTTTGAAACAAAACGTGGCCGGTGGAACCATCAGTTCAAACAATAAAAAAGAGAGTTTTCATGTCTGAAGAAAAGAGACGCTCCAGTCGCATTTGCTTTGATATGCCAGCAGAACTTACCCTGGCGGATATCAGCTATCATGTAAATCAGATCGTAAATCTTAGCGTTGGGGGGTGCCTTTTGGAGATCAAGGAAAACTTGCCGGTTGGAGCTGGATGCGAGATAAAAATCCTGATCGATGGCACCCTACAGGGATTGAGAGTCGATGCAGTTGGGGAAATTGTTCGCAGCGATGCTGAAACGGTAGGCATTAAGTTTACGCGAATTGATCCAAAAAGCCTCTTTCATCTGCAAAACATTGTCAGATTCAGCCTGCCAATTCTTAAATTTAATCCTGAAAGTCGATCCCGTCCTTTATGAATGGCAATTCTGATAGCACCGCTGGAGGAATGGCTCGTCCTACAGGCCCTGTTCATACAGCACCAAAAGTTGGCCTCCGCTGACAATCCCGGAAAGTGTAATGGCTGCCAGAGCAACCTTGGCTTAGAACGGTGGACGGTGTGTCTCACGCTTCTTCCCCATCCTCAGATCCGCCTCATTGATCGTCTGACGCATCGTTTAGCCAATTGTCCAGTTTTGGGGATCCATCGCCTCGGGCCAAAGGGTCTCCGGGTAAACAGACCTCCTTGATGGTCTCTTCCGAATAAACGCCCTGATAAATGTTTGCAAGAGTCCCGTCCCTCTTCGAATCCTCTAGTGTGGCCTGCCAGTTCATAATTTGCAATTCGCTAATATCTTTGGAAAAAGCAAGGTAGAGATATTCCTTCTTGAGATTAAAGATCGCTTTAACGCTATCCGGAGCCATATTTTGTTCTGTTAAAAGACCATCCATTCCGATTTCACTAGTATAAAATAATTGAACGCGACGGGATTGAAGCATTTTGAGACATTGGGATGGTTTGCCTACGGGATTGATGTTGGTCAAGCCTAACGCCTTTAAATAGGTTTCGTTAGAACTGCCTCGCAACACACAAATTTTTTTTACATGCTTGATATCCTCTGTTTTCTTTAACATCCCATCATAATCGGCCATACTGTAAATGACTCTATTCAAAACCAAAATGGGTCCGACCCATTTAAAGAGGTCTTCCCGTTCTTCCGTTCGGGTCGTTTCCAACAAGACAACCTTTTTTTCATGCAACCCCATATGGTATGCGCGTTTCCAAGGAAGAATGCTAATGGTCGCAGTTATCCCTTGTCGACGCAACAAATCCTTAACGAGATCGATGGTCACGCCGGCAGGATTCCCGTTTTCATCCAAATATTCCCCGGGAGGTGATTCTTCGCCTAAAATCCGAAGTTCAGCCTGACAGACGGCTGACATGACGAACACCATCAAGATTGCCAATAGGCAACGCATATTAAGTCCTTCCGTGTCGGATAATATGAAGAAGTATCAAGTGTCTTCCAGACACATTGGGAGTACATCAGAAATTTGGCTCATGTCAAAGCCTGAAAT
>JAHLLR010000119.1 GCA_020444075.1 Deltaproteobacteria bacterium | reverse complement strand
AAATTGTTTAACCACCCTATAGAACACCGATCGCTCGAATCCGTCTGGCAACGCATCGACCGGATCTACTGCATCTCGCTGGAAGACCGGACGGATCGGCAGGCCGGTGCCCGGGACCAGTTTGCCCGCGTGGGACTGGACCAACGGGTATCGTTCTTTCCTGCCCGGCGCCATCCCCGTGACTGTGAGCAGGGGATCTTTGAATCCCACCAGGCCTGTCTTAAAATGGGCCTGGAGGCCGGCGCCCGGCACATTCTCGTGTTCGAAGACGACGTTGTTTTTGGAAGGATCGACGCGCATAGACTGGCAAAAGATATTGAATTTTTTATAAATACAGAAGACTGTAAAATTCTTTTTCTGGGCTGCCTGACCCGCGGAAGCCGGGCCACAGAAACGCCGGGCATAAGGCGTATTCGATACCGGTGCCTGGCCCACGCCTACCTGATCAAGCCGCCTCTGGCCAGACAGGCGGCCGATGCCCCGTGGCAGAAAGTTCCCTATGACATCATGCTGCGGAATTTAATCGACGAACCCTTTGTCCTTTATCCGTCCATCGCCTTCCAGAGCAACTCACCGTCGGATAATTCCCGGCATCGGGTCCTGGATCACCTCCGCCGCCTCTTCGGCGGCCTAAGAATCATCCAGACGGTCAACGAGCGCTACCACCGCTTTCGATACGCCGTCATTGCGACCCACCTGCTGGTGATCGGTGCTGCGATCCTGTGGATACTGACCTGATGTCGAACCACCTTTTTCCCGAAACCCGGGACGTTACGAAAAGACGATCTCAATGCGACTGAAAGCATCCATCAACATATTCGGGCTGCTGGCGGCAGCGGTCATCGGTACGGTGCTGTTCCTTATCGCCTTCAACCGGATCACCATCGATACGGACATTGTGCGATCGCTGCCCACGGATGACCCCGTCATCGCCGACGGCATCCACCTTTTCGAAAAAAACCCCATCAAGGATCGGATCGCTATCGATATCGGTTCCGACAGTGAGGATCTTGCACGCCTGGTGTCCGCCGCGGAGATGGTGGAAGCCCGACTGATCCAAAGCGATCTGTTCGCACAGGTGGGAACCCAGCCCATGCAGCAGGGCCTGACCGATCTGGCGGACCAGGTCGTCAGGAACCTGCCGGTTCTGTTCACCGCTGGAGAGCTGCAGAGACAGGTAACCCCATTGTTGACCGACGAGGCAATCCGGCAGACCCTGACCCGGGTCCGGGATGAGCTCTACCAGATGGACGGCATCGGGCAAGCCGCGGCCATGGCCGCCGATCCACTGGGGCTGCGCCACATCGTCCTGGCCCGCCTGGCTGCCCTGAACCCCGCTCCCGGAGCGACCATCCATCGTGGCCGGATTCTCTCCGCTGACCGGCACCACCTGCTGATTCTGGCCACCCCGGCCGGCTCCGGCACGGATACGACCCTGGCCCGAACCCTGGCCCACTTTTTCCAGGACATGGAAAAGGAAGTGAAACAGGAATTCGGCAGCGGCATCACCCTGACACCCACCGGTGCTTTTCGGGCTGCCCTGGACAACCAAACCATCATTAAAAGGGATGTAAACCGTGCCATTCTGTGGGCCACGGTGGGCATTGGGGTGCTGTTGCTGGCTGCCTTCTCCCATCCCCTGGTGGGACTCATGGCCCTGCTTCCGGCCCTGGCCGGAACGGTCATGTCTTTTTTCGTTTTCTCGTTGATCCACGACAGCATCGCCATCATGGTGCTGGGTTTCGGCGGAGCGATCATCTCCATCACGGTAGACCACGGCATCGCCTACATGCTTTTTGTGGACAGCGGCGGGCAGCAGGCCTCGCGGGAAGTCCGAGCGGTCGGACTGCTGGCGGTGCTGACTTCCATCGGCGCCTTCGGTGTCCTGGCCTTCAGCGGGTTTGCGGTCTTCGAGCAGCTGGGGTTGTTCACCGCCATGGGAATCGGATTTTCTTTCCTGTTCGTTCACACCGTGTTCCCCCGGCTCTTGCGAAGCTACCCGCAGGGAGCGCCTCCCGCCAGACGGCATTTTTCACGGTTCGTGGATCGACTGGCGTCGACCGGCAAAGCCGGACTGGCAGTGGCGGTAGTGACGGCGGTTGTTCTGGCCGTTTTCATCCGGCCCCATTTTGACACCGACCTGAAAGCCATGAACAGCGTCAGCCGGGAAACCCGATCGGCCGATGACTTGATGACCCGTGTCTGGGGCGATATTTTTTCCAGCGTCTATCTCATGACCGAAGCGGATGACCTGAATTCGCTCCAGGAGAAAAACGACCGCCTGCTGGAATACCTGGATACCGAAATCCACGCCGGCAGCATCGAAACAGCGGTCACGCCGTCTCTTTTCTTCCCCGGCAGCGTTGCAAGGGCGGACAACTTCAGGGCATGGCGGCAGTTCTGGACAGATGGGCGTATCCGGGAAATATCCGGAAAGTTCATCCGGGAGGGGGCATCCCTGGGATTCACTTACAGCGCCTTTGCCCCGTTTCTGCAGATGCTCGCGGCCGCCCCCCCCGACCCGACAGGCATCCCGGAACGGGTGCAGCCGCTGCTGGGCATCTCCAAAGACAAAGGCGACGGCCGGTGGCGCCAGGTCACCCGGATCACCCCCCGCCGGCTGTTTGACAGCCAGCGTTTTTACAGCCGGATGTCCGACATCTGCGCCGTATTCGACCCCGCCCTCTTTTCTGAGCGCATGGGACAACTGCTGTTCGGCACGTTCATGAAAATGTTCCTGATTATCGGGATCAGTCTGATCCTTCTGCTGATGGTCTTCTTCGCCGACGCGGGCCTGCTGGCCACCGCCATGCTGCCGCTGGCCTTCGCCTTTGTCTGCACCCTGGGCAGCCTGGGCCTCATGGGCCGCCCCCTTGACATCCCGTCATTAATGCTGTCGGTGATCATCCTGGGAATGGGGGTGGATTACTCGCTGTTCATGGTAAGGGGCTACCAGCGCTATCAGCGCTTTGATCATCCCCATTTTTCGGTGGTTCGAACCGCAATCTTCATGGCTGCCGCCTCAACCCTGGTCGGCTTTGCGGTATTGATTGGCGCCGACCACAACCTGTTGAAAAGCGCCGGATTGATCTCCTTTTTTGGCATCGGTTATTGCCTCGTCGGCGCCCTGTTGATCCTGCCGCCACTGTTGAACCGGCGGTTCGAACGCCCGCCAGCAGATCCCGGGGACATCGCCCGGCGCTACCGCAACATGGAACCCTACCCGCGCATGTTCGCCCGATTCAAGCTGCGGATGGACCCGCTTTTCGGAGAACTGGGGACGCTGGTGCCGAAAAAGATCGACATCGCCAACATCCTGGATGTGGGCTGCGGATATGGCGTGCCGGCCTGCTGGATGGCCGACCGTTATCCCGGCGCCATCATCCGCGGTATCGACCCGGATCCGGAGCGGGTACGCGTGGCCGCTCTGGCCTTGGGCAACCGGGGGCGCATTGTCAGGGGATCGGCTCCCGATCTGCCGTCCATGGATGTGCTGCTGGATCTGGTAATCATGCTGGATATGAGTCACTACCTGCAAGACTGGGAGCTGGAAAGAACCTTGACGTGTATCCAGGAACGCCTGCTTCCCGCCGGCCGATTGGTCATACGGTCGGTGCTGCCCCCGTCGGGCCGGCCCCACTGGACCTGGCGCCTGGAACATGCCAAGCTCAACATCAATGGTCAGAAGGCCTGTTACCGAAAACCGGCAGCGCTCCGCGCGATTCTGGAAAAATGCGGGTTCAAGGTGCTGAGCAGCCGTCTATCAGGCCGGCGGGAGGATATGGTGTGGCACGTGGCCATGCCGATTTAACGTATTGAAAATAAAAAAGAACAATCATTTTTCGCGCAGAAGCTGGTCCAAGGCCGAACGCTGCGGCATGATCGCCTTTGCGCTGGCGATCGTTCTGGGGATCGTCGACCTGCGACTGGCCGCGGTGCCGTTGACCCTGTTTTTGATGATGTGTGCCCTGGCGCCATTTCTTCCCCGCACCGGTTTCTTCTTCCCTCTGATCAGCCGCGGGCACACGGCAAGACCAATGGTGGCCATCACCTTCGACGATGGCCCGGACCCGGCCACCACCCCCCTGTTGTTGGATCTGCTGGCCAAGTACCGCATTCCGGCCACCTTTTTCGTCATCGGCCTCAGGGCGGCGCAATACCCGCAACTGATCAGACAAATCATTTCCCAGGGCCACACGGTAGGCAACCACTCCTTTCATCACAACCGTTACCGCATGTTCTGGCAACCGGCGCTGCTCGCCCGTGAAATCGCCAATACCCAGATGGCGTTGTTGCAATTGGGCGTCATCCCGGTCGCCTTCCGGCCGCCGGTGGGCATCACCACACCGGCAATGGGCAAGGTACTGGCCGCTAACAGGCTGTATGCGGTGAACTTCAGTTGCCGAGCCTTCGACCGGGGAAATCGGCGCATCGACCGGCTGGCAGAAAAAATCCTCTCGCATGTCAAAGCGGACGACATTGTGCTGCTGCACGATTCCCATCCCGGTGGAAAGGATCGTATCAGGCAATGGATCGGGGAAATAGAAAAGATACTGGCAGGCCTCCCGGAAAAAGGGCTGAGCGCCGTTCCCCTTTCCCGGCTCACCGGACAGCCGGTGATGCACCGGGACTGAATGGTCCCCTTTTAGCGCCCTTTTCGAACGGTCAGCACCACATTCGCCCCGAAGATCAGCAGAGCCCCCATCCAACCGGCCGATCCCAGAGAAGGTTCCGCTGCCAGCCAGGGACCCAGCAGGGCCGCCAGCAGGATTCGCGTGGACGAGATCACCCCCCCTTCCACGGCGGTGACGTAGCGGAATCCAATGGTGATCAGAAATTGCCCGGCGATGCCGGCTCCGCCGCAAAGGGTCAGGTAGTACCATTCGGCGGCGGTGGGCCAGAAGAAGCGGCGATGAAAAAATGCGAACATCAGCACCGTTCCCAGACCAAACATGTAGAACAGGACAGTGTTGGTATCGTGGTGCCGCCGGCTGAGATTGAGGTAGAGGATGGCAAAGGCGGCGCTGATTCCCGATCCCACCCCCCAGAGGCTGGATATGCCCATGCCGATGCGGCCCGGCTGGAGAATCAGCCATACACCGGCCATCGCCACGGCTACCATGGCTACGGCCACCGGATCCCGCTGGTGGCGGAGCACGATCCATGAGAGCATGACCACGAAAATGGGGTAAGTCATGTTGAGGATGTTGGCCTCGGCCACCGAAGTATAACGCACCGCCTGGTAGAAGCAGTAAACCGCCACGCAGTTGCCGACGGTCCGGCCGATAAGCAGGTGATAACGCTTGGGAGACGGGCCCTGCCGGTTGAAGGCCATGAGGATGCAGACCACCACGAATCCCAGCAGAAACCGGAAAAAGGCGAAATAGGCCGAATCGATGGCCACTGCATCCCGCGACCAGCGGATCACCACCGTCGAGAAGTAAAAGCAGAAAGCCGATGCAAAAACAGCCGCGCAGCCGAGCAGGCCGAAGACGAGCGGCGTTTTGGCCGGCGAAACCGGGCCGGAGGTATCGTTCATGGGAAGACTTTCAGGGGGCGGTAGGTTCATTGCGCCAGCACAGGGGATCCGATGCCAGGTAGTCGCCGGTAAGCTGGTAGGCGGCGCCCCGGCACCCGTAGCAGCCATCGGCCTGCGCGCACTCCCGGCAGGGTCCCTTGATGGTGCTGCGGTAGTTTTTCAGATCCTTCAGCACCGGGCTGTTGGCGACGATCTCCTGGAGCGGCTGCCGGCGGATGCTGCCCAGGGGCAGGGTCACCCCCACGCAGGGCATCACTTCCCCTTTGGACGTGACCAGGCAGGAAAACTGGTGGCGCAGGCAGCGGTTGCCCACCAGCGGCGGTTGAACATCCCAGGTCCGGCCGTAGCGTTCTCTGTCGATGGCCGCCAGCCGTTCGAACAGCACCTGCAGAGCTGCTGGATCCACCTCCAGCCAGCAATTCTCAAGGGCATTGGCCTGGGGAGTGATGATTTCGAAATAGGGTGCGATGCCCCGGTCCCGCAGCCAGCACCACAGACGGGGCAGTTCCTCCAGGTTCTGGCGGCAGATGATGGTGCTCACGGCCATAAAGGCTTCCGGCGAGGGATAGCCGGCCTGTCTGAGATGATCGAAGGCCGCGGCAATCGCCCTGCCGGCGCCCCGATGGCCGGACAAGCGGTCCTGCAGGTCGTGATCGAAGGTGTTCATCTTCATCACCATCCGCACCTGCCGGTCGAACAACCACCGGGCGAAGTCGGCGCTGATGCCGCTGCCGTTGGTGAACATTTCCACATCCATGCCCTGGCGGCGGATGAAGTCGATCATCTCCCGAATATGGGGATAGATGCTGGGTTCGCCGCCCAGAATGATGATCCGCCGGGCGCCCAGCTCCCCGGCCTGCAACAGCACCTCCCGGATCTCGTCAGGGGTCAGCTCGTCGTCGAAGTAGCTTTCCGCCGGCACGTAACAATAGGGGCAACGGAAATTGCAGCGCCGGCTGAACTCGATCTCCAGGGTCAGCAGGCGGTTTTCGGCGGCGGCGCGGGCGATGGTCGCCCTGTCGAATTCGAAATCACATAACCGGCGGGTGAAGTGGTCCATGCATGGGTCCTTTTTAACCGCGATAGCGAGCGAAGTAAAAATCGATTGCCATCCTTACGCTGCTGCGCAGCAATTGTCCCTGGTCGGCGGCCGACAAGCCATCGTTAGGTATTCAAATTATCCGGCCCTGTCAAGCGAACACAACTCGGGAAGGCCTTGACCCCGACCGATCCCTGTATTAACTGTGGATCCTTTATGAACCGCACCCAGGCAACCTGGAAAAGGCGAGGACCCCCCTACTGACATGTCAGAATCCATGCAAACACCCGATACGGTTTCACTGTTGATGACCCGGCTCCTGTCGGGTCCGTCCCGGCCGGGGCAGGCGTTCACCATGCCCGGCACCACTTACGGCGAGCTTTACCGCTTGGCCCGGCGCCTCCGGGCGTGCCTTGACGACGGTGACGACACCCCCGTCTGCCTGGGTACCGACGATCGCGCGGTGATGGCCGCCGCCCTTCTCGCGTCACTGGCCGGGGGGCCGGAATTGCTGATGCCCCATGCCCTGTCGGCCGCGGCGTTTTCCGACCTGCACCAGCTGACCGGTTATACCCGGATCATCGGACTTCCCGCCCAACGGCTGCCCAAAGGGTTAGCGATCATCGATCCGGCGACATTGGTTGACGAGGTGGAGACCCTCGCTTCCGACGAAGCCCCCGACCCCGACCGCCCCTGGGTCCGTCTGTTCACCGGCGGGTCCACCGGCGCCCCGCGCCTCTGGTCCAAAACACCCCGCAACCTCCTGGGCGAAGTGGACTACCTGGTCAAGCGCTACGCGATCGGCAGCAGCGACCGCATTCTGGCTACCGTCCCGGCTCTGCACATTTACGGGCTGCTCTATTCACTGCTGGCACCCCTGGCGGCATCGGCCCGGGTGGTGGCGCAGACCCCGTCCTTCCCCGAAGAGATCAAGCGGCAGATGGCCGACACCTCGCCCACGATTTTCGTGAGCGTGCCGGTCCACTACCGGGCACTGAAGGACAACCCGCCGGACAAGGGCGCCTTGCGACTGGCCTTTTCCTCGGCCGGTCCTCTGGTCGAGGCCGACGGCGCGGCGTTCTCCAACGCAACCGGTGTGGATCTGGTGGAGGTTTACGGATCCACGGAAACCGGCGGCATCGCCACCCGCTGCCGGGCCGGTGCCGAACAGGGGTTCACGCCCTACGGCTGCATCCAGTGGCGCGTGGCCGGAGACAGCCTGGATATCCGTTCGGCCTTTCTTTCCCGGGAATTGCCGGTCCGCGGCAGCGGGTGGTTTACGGTCGCCGACCGCGTGAAGGCCCGGGACAGCGGCGGGTTCGTGGTTACCGGACGCGCGGACAATATTGTCAAAGTGGGCGGCAACCGGGTGGACCTGGAAAAAATCCGCCAGCTGATCTTGAATATCGAAGGCATCGAAGACGCCGCGGTGGTTGCCGCCCCCGTGGACAGCGGCCGGGATCGGGAGGTCATGGCCCTGGCGGTGGGCAGCGGCACCGCCGCCAGGATCAAACTGGCGTTGGACAAGGTGCTGGAGCCCCATGAAAAACCCCGCCGGATCAACATGGTCGCGCATATCCCCATGGCGGCCACGGGAAAAGTCGATCGCCGCGCCATTGAGAAGATTACCGCTGCCCATCGAATCAAATTCGAGCCGGCCGGACTGAACGTACCCCTGGATGAGAGTCAGACCCTGCAGGAGATGGGGGCCGACCATGGCATCGACATCCGCGCCGACTGCGGCGGCATGGGTTTCTGCGGCAAGTGCCGCGTCCGGGTCCACCCCAGGGAGAACTTCTCTCCACCTGCCGATGCGGAAGTGGATGTACTCACGCCGGACCAGATGGCCGATGGGTTCCGGCTGGCCTGTCAGGCCCGGGCCACCGGAAAGGGGACGGTCATCATCCCCGACAACTTGGCTGAAAGCTCCGAAGCCCGGGGCAAAACCGGCATCGCCGGCAGCTATCCGGTAGACCCCATGATCCGGCGCCTGACGGTCAGTGGCGGTTCGCCGGGTCTTAAAACGGACGGCAGCCCGGCAAGCCTGGTGGACTGGCTGGCCGCTCAGGTGGACGACTCGGCCGCCGCGGCGGCCGACAGCGCCTCGCTGCGCCGGCTGAGCAGATATCGCGACAGCCTGAACGACTTCACCCTGGTGGTGCACGAAGAGACCGGTATCCGCCGCATCATAAAGGGCAAACCAACCGCCAGTCTGGGCTTCGCCGTGGACCTGGGCACCACCTCGGTGGCCGGCTACCTGTGCGACCTGAAGACAGGCGCCCTGATGGCCGCCGACGCCTGCGTCAACCCGCAACGGCACTTCGGCGAGGACGTAATCAGCCGCATCAGCCGCGTCAACCAGAAGGATGAGCACCTCGACCAACTCCAGCGGCTGGCCGCCGAAGGCATCAATTTTCTGATGACCCGCTGTCTGGAACAGGCCGGCGCCGCATCCGCGGACATCGATGAGGTGGCCATCTGCGGCAACACCACCATGGAGCAGATCGTTGCCGGGCTTCACCCTTACGGCCTCGGCGTCTTCCCCTATTTCCCGCTGACGCTGACACCACCGGTCTTCAGTGCCGGTGAACTGGGCCTTGCCACCGATCCGGCCGTTCCCGTATTTCTCATGCCGGTCGTATCGGGGTTTGTGGGCGGCGACACCATGGCCGCCATTCTGGCGGACCGGCCCCACGAACGCGACGAGATCACCCTCATCGTGGATATCGGCACCAACGGCGAGGTGGTGCTGGGCAGCCGGGACGGACTGTGGGTCACCAGCTGCGCCACCGGCCCGGCCCTGGAAGGCGCCCAGATCTCCTGCGGCATGCGGGCGGTGTCCGGCGCCATCCATCGCGCGTGGCCCGCGGAAAACAGCAGCCGCGTCGCCTATGAGGTGCTGGGAAACGAAGGCAAGAATCGGCCCATGGGCCTCTGCGGCTCGGGCATCATCGACGCCATCGCCGCCCTGCGGCGGATCGGCGCCATCCTGCCCAACGGTCGGCTGGATGAAACCTCCGGCGGGGTGGTTTCTGATCAAGAGGGCATCGGGCGGCACTACACCATCGCGGGCAACGATCAAAGCGCCACCGGCAGCGATATTTCCATCACCCTCAAGGACGTCCGCCAGATTCAGCTGGCCAAGGGGGCGCTTTTCACGGGCATCGAATTTCTCATGCGCAAGGCCGGCATCCGGAAAATCGACCGGACCATCCTCACCGGCGCCTTCGGTGCCCGCTTCAACTGGAAGAACGCCTTGGCCATCGGCATGCTGCCGCCGGCCGTTGCCCAGGGATCGGTTATCCCCAAAGACAACCTGGCCGGGGTGGGAATAGTCATGGCCCTTTTAGATAAAAAATTGAGATCGGAGGCCCGCAGCCTGTGCCGCCGCATCCGCTGCCTGGAATTGGCCTCCGAACCGGATTTCGCCATGGCCTTCGCGCAGGCCACGGCGTTTCCGCCCTTAGCCGATTAGGCTGAAGGCTGTCGGTTACAAACCGGATCGGAGCTTGCAGGTAGCAGGCCAACGGCTGGAAAGAATCCATCATCCGGAACGCTGACGCCCGGATTCAAAATACGCGTAAGGGATTACCCCACCACGGCAGTACACTTGATCTCCACACATCCTCCCTTGGGCAGGGCGCTGACCTCGATGGCGGCGCGGGCCGGTTTGTGGGTGGAAAAGTACTCGGCATAAATGGCGTTGAATTCAAGAAATTTGCCCATATCCGTGAGAAAAACCTCCACGGCGGTTGTCTTTTCCAAACTGCTGCCTGAGGCGATCAGGATCTGCTTCACGTTCTCCAGGGCCTGCCGGGCCTGGCTTGCCAGGTCATCCCCCACCAGGTTGCCGGTGGACGGATCCATGCCCAGCTGGCCGCTGACAAAAACGAAGGGCGCGGCAATCACCGCTTGAGAGTATGGGCCGATGGCCGCCGGCGCTTTGTCGGTGTGGACCGTTTTCAATGTCATCTTGGCTTTCCTTTCCTGTACATTGTTCATCGAGTTGAAGCCCCCGTAGCTGCACTGCCTCAAGCCGTCTCCGGATATCCGGAAAAACAACCTCAAGGGTATTATTCGCCTTCGGGGAATACAGCGGTTATCCGCGGTTTGTCAAACGGCCGCGATCTGACAGCGCGTGGACCAAGGCCTTTCCGGCTTCATACGCCGCTTCCAGGGAGGCAGGCGTTTTCTGAATCTGCCCCTCGGTTTCAATACCCCTGAAAAGCAGGGATTTCCATAGTTCCATATCCAAGGCATCCATGAAATAGCTGACGGTCAGCAACGCACCTTCAAACAACCGTTTCCCATTCGTGGATCCGACGGAGATAAACAAGCCCTTGCGTGGATAGCTTTTTTGTCCAAAGGGTTTCTTTTCGATCCAGTATTTTTTGACCCATTGCGAATTGCAGCGATCCATGAGAATTTTCGTATGGGCGCTGACGGTGTAGAAAAAAATCGGCGACGCCAGCATCAGCCCATGGATCCGCTGCAGCAGGGTCTCTACCTTTCTGAAATCGTCATCGATCACGCATCTCCCCGCATCTTTGCACCCATAAATTTCAAGGCAGGGTGACATTTTCAGATCGCGCAGCACAATTTCGGTAACGCCGGCGCCCGCATCACGGGCGCCGGCAACCGCATGCCTGAGCAGTGTAGACGTATTGCCCTGCCGGCGGGGGCTGCCGTATACGGCGGCGATTTCAATCACTGACCCGTCTCCATGAATGGCTTTCACCGCGAATGTGATCGCGCTTTAGCGGTTCAACACCCGACCATCGGCCCGGTTGCCCGGTCAGGACTTAAGTTTGGCAGCAATCGCGGCAACATGCCTGCCTTGGAAGCGCGCCCCAGCCAGTTCATTTTCACTGGGCATCCGTTCCCCCGACCCGCCAGCAATCGTCGAGGCGCCATACGGCGATCCCCCGGTGATCTCATCGATTCGCATCTGGCCCTGGAAGGCATAAGGCAAGCCGACAATCACGAATCCATGATGCAACAAGGTGGTATGAAATGACAAAATGGTGGACTCCTGTCCGCCGTGCTGCGTGGCCGAACTGGTGAACACGCTGCCGACTTTACCCACCAGCGCGCCCTGGGCCCAGAGCTGGCCGGTGGCATCCAGAAATTGACGCATCTGCCCGCACATATTGCCGAAGCGCGTCGGTGTACCGAAAATCACGGCGTCTGCGGAAGCCAATTCTTCAACGGTGCATACCGGCACTTGCGCAAAGGCCTTCTGGGCATCGACGGCGCCCATTTTTTCGAGCACCGACTGCGGAAGCGTTTCCGGAACGCGCCGCAATACCGCTTCGGCACCGTCGACTTCTCTGACGCCCTCGGCAATCGCCTCGGCCATTTTGTGGACATGCCCATAGGTAGAATAGTAAACAATCAGAACTTTCATGAT
>JAHLLR010000118.1 GCA_020444075.1 Deltaproteobacteria bacterium | reverse complement strand
ATGTGAGCCCAACGCCGATATTGGCCGAAATGGGGCGTTTTGAAATTGGCTCTATCGAATAACGAATAACGAACCGCAGAAGGTAGAAGGATTAAGAATGAAGTCAATGCCATCCCTGCTGGATGTGTACCAGGCCCGCCGGCGCATCCGGTCCATGGTCAGGGAAACCCCGGTGATCATGGCGCCTGAGCTGGCCGGACGGAGCGGCGCCCAAAGCGTCCATTTTAAATTGGAATGCCGGCAGCACACCGGTGCCTTCAAAGTCCGGGGGGCGGCCAATAAAATTCTCAGCCTCGGCGAGGACGCCAGGCAGCGGGGCGTGGTCACCTTTTCGACGGGCAATCACGGCAAGGCCGTGGCCTTTGTGGCCGGCCGGGCCGGTATCCCGGCGACGGTCTGCCTTTCCGAGCATGTGCCGGCCTACCGGGCGGAGATGATCCGACAGCTCGGCGCGCAGGTGTCCGTGAAGGGCCGTTCCCAGGACGAAGCCGAACAGAACTACCGGGAATTGATGCAGGACCGGGGGCTTATTCCCGTGGTTCCCTTCGATGACCCGCTGATCATCGCCGGCCAGGGCACCATCGCCCTGGAGATCCTGCGCGAACTGCCGGAGACGCAGGTGCTGATGATCCCGCTGTCCGGCGGCGGCCTGCTGGCAGGCATGGCCATGGCGGCCAGATCGATCAACCCCGGCATGCATATCGTGGGACTGTCCATCGACCGTTCTCCGGCCATGGTCGAGAGCCTCAAGGCCGGCAAGCCGGTGCAGGTGGAGGAAAAACCCTCGCTGGCCGACTCGCTGCTGGGCGGGATCGGCTTCGAGAACCACTACACCCTGCCGATGGTTGAAAAATACGTGGACGAGCATCTGCTGGTGGGCGAGGAGGAAATCAAGGCCGGCATGTTCCATCTTTTCGACACCCACCGGATCATTGCCGAAGGCGCCGCCGCCGTTGGCGCGGGGATCATGTTGAGCGGCAGGATCGATGTAAAAGGCAAGCGTGTCGTTTCAATCGTATCCGGGGGCACAGTCGATACTGCAGCCTATCTGCAGGTCCTTCAGGAGCGGCTGGAAAGGAAAACCCATCCATGATTCGCATACTCAATGAAAAAGAGATCAAAAGCATTGTTTCGCTTGACCTCTCGGTCATCGCGGCCATCGAGACCGGATTCAGTGAATTGGACCGGGGCAATGCCCTGGTTCCCCCGATCATGATGATACCGGTGCCGGAAAAAAAGGGGGAAGTGGACATCAAAAGCGCCTATATCAAGGGCTACGACCAACTGGCCATCAAAGTCGCCTCCGGCTTTTTCGAAAACAGCCGGCTGGGATTGCCTTCCCAGAGCGGTCTGATGCTGGTGGTCAGCGCCGAGACGGGATTTCTCCAGGGGGTGCTGCTGGACAACGGCTACCTGACCCAGGTGCGCACCGGTGCCGCCGGGGCGGTGGCCGCCAAGTTCCTGGCTCCGCAGACCGCCGATTCCGTCGGGGTGATCGGGTCAGGGATGCAGGCCCGCTTTCAGATGGCGGCCCTGATGCTGGTGCGACCCTTTTCGACCATCCGCATGTTCAGCCTGGATCCAGACGATGCCAGGGATCGCTATGTGCGGGACATGCAGCGGCAGTTGAATGTGCGGGTGATCAACGCACCCAGCATCGAAGCGGTGGTTAAAGAAAGTGCCATCGTGGTCACCACCACGCCCGCCCGCCAGGGTTTCATCAAAGCCGCGTGGCTTCACCCCGGGCTGCACATCACGGCCATGGGCAGCGACACGGAAGAGAAACAGGAACTGGAAGCCGATGTGCTTGCCCGGGCGGACCTGGTGGCCTGCGATCTCAAAACCCAGAGCATGCGCCTGGGAGAATTGCGCAGCGCCCTGGCGCAGAACCGGATGACGGCGGATTCACCGGTGGCCGAACTGGGAGCGATCATCAATGGCCGCACCCCCGGGCGCAGCGACGGCCGCCAGATTACCGTCTGCGACCTGACCGGAGTGGGGGTGCAGGACACCATGATCGCCATCAACACCCTGAAAATCGCTACCGAGAGAAATATCGGTTTAACCGTTTCATGATGCCCGGAGTATCGATGATGCAAAAGCAGATGCTTTTTTCCGACAATGAGTACGCCCGGCGGATCCGGCGGGTCAAGGAGTCTATGGACAAACGCGGCATGGAACTGCTCCTGGTGACCGATCCGGCCAACATGAACTACCTCACCGGTTATGACGGGTGGTCCTTTTACGTCCACCAGGGGGTGATCCTCTCCCTGGAGGCCGACCATCCCCTGTGGTTCGGTCGGCAGCAGGACGCCAACGGCGCCCGCTTGACCACCTGGCTGCCCGATGCGTGCATTTTCGGCTACCCGGACGAATACGTGCAGTCGCGCTACACCCATACCATGCGATATGTGGCTCAACTGCTGCGCGAACAGGGTCTGGCGGAAAAGCGCCTGGGGCTGGAGATGGACGGCTACTGGTTCAGTGCCCGGATGTACCTGACCCTCCAGGAGGAACTGAACCGGGCGACGCTGATGGATGCCACCAATCTGGTCAACTGGGTCAAGAGCGTCAAGTCCGAACCGGAGATCGCCTACATGCGGCAGGCGTCGCGGATCTGCGAGAAGGTCATGCAGACCGCCATCGACGCCATCGCCCCCGGTGTCCGGGAAAAGGACGCGGCCGCCATGGTGTCGGCGGCGCAGATTGCGGGCACCGATGGATTCGGCGGTGCGCCGCCGGCTATTTTTCCGATCATGCCCTCGGCGGAGCGGACCTCCACCGCCCACCTGACCTACGATCCGGACCGTCAATACCGCATGGGCGACGTGGTGCTGCTGGAATTGTGCGGTGCCCGGCACCGCTATCATGCGCCGCTCGCCCGCACGGTTTTCCTCGGGGACCCCCCCGACGATCTTATTAAAACCGCCGACGGCGTAGTGACCGGCCTGCAGGAGACGCTGCGATTCATCGGCCCGGGCGTGACCGCCGAGGAGGTGGAGGCGCGCTGGCGGTCGGCCATCGCGCACACCGGTGTGGTCAAACCCTCCCGGGTCGGCTACTCCTATGGCCTCAACTATGTGCCCGACTGGGGTGAACATACGGTGAGCCTGCGCCCCGGTGATAAAACCGTGCTGGAGCCGGGCATGACCATCCACTTCATGCCGGGTATCTGGCTGGATTCCTACGGTTTTGAATGCAGCGAACCGGTGCTGATCACCGGCGACGGGTGCGAGAAATTCATTGAATTTCCCCAGCGGCTGTTCGTCAAGCACTGATCCCCATTTTCACCACCCGCATCCCTGACGGCATCAGGGCACGTGGCGTTCCGCATAGACGGCCGGCGGTCGTTTCCGGCGATCTGGCGCCGTGCGCCCGTGCTCCTGTCCGGCACCCTCTGCCATGACCGAACGGCTTCTTCGCGGGGCGTTGCCATCCGCCCTTTTCCGGACCTTTTGGCCCGATACCAAAGTTTTGATTGATTCCGGCGGTGTCGGCGATTTAAGTTGAAGGCGGTCCGGCTGGTACCGCAACCCTTCACCCGTCAGGATATCCACGAGGACGGAAACATCCAGGGAACGACCCTGACAGCCCGCTTACCCATTGAAAGGAGCCTGCCCATGCGCTTTATGGTGGTCAACACCATTCATCTGCCCGATGTCGATTTCGGCGATCATCTGCTGCGTCCCCTCGGCGCAGAGGTGATCTCAGCCAGGGGGCGCACCGAGAAGGAGCTCATCGACTGCACGGCCCGCGCCGACGGGGTGGTCTGTTCGGGACCGGTCCAGCCCTGGACCGGGCGCGTGATCCGTTCGCTGGGAAACTGCCGGATCATTGCCAGCCTGGGGATCGGTTATGACCGGATCGACCTGGAGGCGGCCACCGAAAAATGCATTGTGGTGACCAACGTCCCGGACTATTGCATCGATGAGGTCTCCACCCACGCCATTTCTCTGATGCTGGCCCTCAACCGCCGGCTGTTTGTCATGGACCATGCCGTCAGGCAGGCGGTCATCAACTTCGTGCCTCCCAACCGAAGCAGCGTAGACCGGGTGATCCGTCCGATATACCGACTCCAGGATCAGGTGCTGGGGATTGTCGGGATGGGGCGCATAGGCACGGCAACGGCACTGAAGGCCCGCGGTCTGGGTATGAAGGTCATCGCCTGCGACCCGTACGTGTGGGATGCGGTAATGCGGTCCCATGGGGTCGATCCGGTTGACCTGGATACCCTGCTCGGAAGCGCCGACATGATCAGTATCCATTGCAGCCTGACCGAGGAGACACGGGCCCTGTTCGATGACCGGGTTATTTCGAAGATGAAACCCGGAGCGTGTCTGATTAACACGGCCAGGGGGGAAGTCGTCGAGGAAGCGGCGCTGATTCGTGCCCTCAACGACCAACGGATCAGCGGCGCCGGGCTGGATGTGACCTGCAAGGATCCCCTGCCGGAAGACGATCCGTTGCGGGAGGCGCCCAACACCATCCTCACCGGCCACGCCGCCTGGTACTCCACCCGGGCGGACTCACCCGATGAATTCTGGCAGAAGGCCATGGCCCAGGTGGCTCTGGCCCTGCAGGGGCGCTGGCCCAGCTATCCCGTCAATCCCCAGGTCAAACCGCAGTGGCTGAAGGCGTGGGGACGGCGAACCTGAAGGTTCACGCGCCGGGCGGGATGCCGGCGACTTTTTGAAAGGATCCAATCAGCGCGGAGGATTTCCATGAATTGCCCCAACTGTATGGCCGCGGTGGATCAGGGTGCGAAGTTTTGCCGCCAGTGCGGCAGCCGGATTGGCGTCGAATGCCCGGCGTGCGGTGCGTTCAATCCGTCGGGCAGCAAGTATTGCGGCGATTGCGGCAGCCGCATGACGGCGATGAAGAGGGACTCGGCGGGGCCGAGCGAACCGGTCACAGATGTCCCGGTACCCTCCGTGGGCCGGCATGGCGAACGGCGGCACGTGACGATCCTGTTCACGGACCTGACCGGTTACACGGCCCTTTCCGAGAAACACGATCCGGAGGACGTCCAGGCAATGATGGCCGCCGTTCAATCCAGGGTGGTGGCGATCATACTGAAATACCACGGACACGTGGAGCGGGTGATCGGTGACGGTATCCTGGCTGTTTTCGGGCTGCCCGCCTCCCACGAGGACGATCCGGTGCGCGCCATCAAGGCGGCCCGGGAAATCCACCAGACCATTGGCGCCCTGCAGCCGTTCCAATCCATGGGTGAATCCGAGCCGATCAGCATGCATACCGGGATCAACACCGGCCTGGTCGTTACCGCCAACCCCCACCCCATGGACGGGGCGTACGCGTTGTCCGGCGATGCCGTCAACCTGGCATCGCGCCTTTCGGATATGGCCGAGCCCAACACCATCCTGGTCGGCCCCGAGACCTATCGCCAGGCATCGGGGATATTTGATTTCGCGGTGCGGCCGCCGGAGGCGGTGAAAGGAAAAACGGATGAGATTCAAGCCTTTGCGGTGCTTCGGGTAAAGGACCGCCCGGTGACGGTTCGCAGAAAGACAGGCCTGCAGGCCCGTCTGGTGGGCCGCCGGCTGGAACTGTCCCAGCTTCGGGAAACCATGACCCGATTGAAGCAGGGCTGCGGGTCCATCTGCGCCATCATCGGGGAAGCCGGCACCGGCAAGAGCCGCCTGCTCTATGAATTTGAAACCGAGTTCGCCGCCGATGAGCAGGACTGGATCACCGGTTTCGCATATGCCCATACCCAGCCCATTCCCTATTATCCGCTGCTCGACCTGGTGCGGCGCTGGCTCAATCCGGAAGAGATATTCACCAGCGAGGATCTTAAAGCCCTCATCATCAATCGCGTGGGCGCCAAGCTGGGACCGGATGCCGAGGAGATCCCCATTATCCAGGGACTTCTCGGGCTCGATGTTCCCGAAACCGAAGGCATGAGTCCGGAAATCTGGCAGAAACGGCTGACCGCCGCCGTCACGCGTCTCATGTCCGCCATCGCCGCTGAAAAGCCGACGGTCTTCTGTCTCGAGGATCTTCACTGGGCCGATACCGCCAGTCTCGACCTGCTCCGGGCGATGCTCGCCGAATTCGGTTCCCCATCCATTCTGCTGTGCACCTACCGCCCCCAGTTCAGCCTGTTCACCAGCGGTCAGTCCGAAGCGTTGGGGACCATCTATCGGGAAATCCGGTTGAGCGAGCTTTCCCCGTCGGAAGCCAAGGACATGATGGAATCGCTGTTAAGCGGCGGCGTGCTTCCGCTGGACCTGGTCCGGCTGATTCGCGATCGTGCCGAGGGCAATCCGTTTTACCTCGAAGAGATGGTCAACGCCCTGATCGATGCAGGTGCACTGATTTACCATCAGGACCAGTGGCAGTTGAAACGCGCCTTCCTGGAAACCGATGTTCCCTCCACGATCCACGGTGTCATCGCCTCGCGTCTGGACCAGCTCAGCCTTAAGGCCAGGCGCGTGCTCCAGGAGGCTTCGGTTGCCGGCCGGGCCTTCCTGTACGATATCCTCAAGCGCATATCGGTCTACAGCGAGGGAATCGAAGAGGGGCTGTACGAACTGGAGCGCAGCGGCCTGGTCCACACCCGGGCCATGCACCCTGAAATGGAATTCATGTTCAAACACGCGCTGATCCAGGAAGTCGGCTACAGCAGCTTGCTGCGCAAGGAACGGCAACAGGTTCACGAACGCATCGCCCTGGTGATGGAACAGATCTTCTCGGACCGGCTGTATGAATTTTACGAAACGCTGGCCCTGCACTTCAAGCAGGGACTGTCCACCGCCAAGGCGGTCAAATACCTGATCCGGTCCGGGACCAAAGCCCTGCGGCGCTGCGCGCTGGAGGAGTCGGATCAATACTTCAGGGAAGCCCGGGCGATACTGGAAGATTGGCATTCGGAATCCGAGGAAGAAAATGCCCTGATGCTGGATGTGATCAATGAGTGGGCCTTTGTATTTTATTTCCGCGGCCGCAACCGGGAACTGCTGGCGCTGTTTCAAAAATATCAGCCGCTGCTCGATAATCTCGGGGACCCCTCAAGGGAGGGCATGTACTGGGCCTGGCACGGATGTGCCCTGTGGCACCGGCATCGATTCATGGAGGCCTATGAATGCCTGTCCCGGGCCATCGCCCTGGGTAAACAGGCCGATGATGACCGTTTGCTGGCCTACGCCAACACCTGGATGAGCTTTCCGTGCATCGAGCTGGGCAAGATCGATGAGGCCATTGCCTGCAGCCAGGCGGCACAACGGCTATACGAAGAAGGGCGGGTAAAAGATCCCTACGTATTTTTCCACGCCCTTGCCGGCAGTGGATATGCCTTCTGGCACCGCGGCGATCGGCAGGCCACCTATGATATCGGTACCCGGCTCCTGGAGTTCGGCAGGCACCAGACCAATATCCGCAGCCTGGTCATGGGCCATTGCTGCCATGGCTGGAGTTACTTGATTTCAGGGGACATGGCCCGGGCCGCGGTGGACTTCGAGGAGGCCGTGCGCATTTCCGCCGATCCCTGGTATGCCCAGTTCCCGATTCTGGCCTTGTGCTACGGACGTATCAGCAGCGGTCAATCCGGCTCCGCATTGAACCTGCTCAATCAGCTGATGGCTTTCAGCGATGCCCATGGTGCCGAATTCGTCGGCGAACCGGCCCGGTTCTTTCACCGCATGATATCCGTTCAAGAAGGTGATGTGGAGGAAGGCATCGCCCGCATGGAACAGCTTCTTGAAAAATGGAGAGGGCAGGGGTGTCGGCTGCGCTATCTGACCTGCGGGTTCGTCATGGCGTGTGTCTATAGGCAGTTGCACCATTTGACGGAACCATCGTCCGGCGCGGAAGGAACCGACCGGTCAAACCCTTTTCTCCAAAAAGCCCTGGACTGGTACCGGAGCTGTACCGACACGGCAAAAGAGTTGGGAGCCGGGGCCATGCACGGCCGCACCCTTTTAGAACTGGGCAGCCTTTACCAGACGATGGGCAGCCATGACGAGGCATCGGACGCCTATCGGAAAAGCGCCGCATTGTTTGAGCAGAGCGACGCGGGCATATACCTTCAGCAAGCCAGAGAGAAGATGGATAAATTGAAGAAAAGCGGTTTGGGACAACCTTTTAAACCGGCAGATTGAAATAAAATATCTCAGCAACCCAATCGGGCGAGCAGGCAGGATGCCCCCGCCTCGACAACCCCATTGAAAGGATCAAATCGGCTATGGAAAATTTACTCGACGGCATCGAAGATATTCTCTTGATGGGGCCCGGTCCCTCCTGCGTGCATGACAAGGTATACGAGGCCTTGGGGAAAAAGAGCATCGGGCATCTCGATCCCTACTTTATCCGCATCATGGATGCCATCAAGGCCGATCTTCGCACCCTGCTCAACACCGAGAACACGCTGACGATCCCCATGTCCGGTACCGGGTCTTCCGGGATGGAGGCCTGTTTTGTCAATCTGGTCGAAAAAGACGATCCCGTGCTGGTACTGATCAATGGGGTCTTCGGCATGCGTATGCAGGACGTGGCCCAACGGTTAGGGGCCACGGTCGACACCCTGGAATTCGAATGGGGCACGCCGGTGGTGGTCGATGCAGTTAAAACGAAGATTGCTCAAAAGCATTACAAGATCGTCGCCGTTGTCCATGCAGAGACTTCAACGGGAGTGAAAAACCCGGTGGCGGAGATCGGTGCGCTGCTGAAGGGGTCTGACACGATTTACCTGGTGGATGCCGTCACCAGCCTCGGCGGCATGGAGATCGACATGGATGCGTGGGGCATCGATGCCATCTACAGCGGTACGCAGAAATGCCTTTCCTGTCCGCCCGGATTGGCACCGCTTTCCTTCTCGAATAAGGCGGTCGCCGCTCTGGAAAACCGTAAAACCAAGGTGCCCAACTGGTACCTGGATCTTTCCCTGATCATGAAGTACTGGAAAGGCGCCACCCGCGCCTATCACCACACGGCCCCCATCAACATGCACTACGGCCTGTATCAGGCGCTCCAGCTGATCCTGGAGGAGGGACCTGACAACGTCTACCGGCGCCACCTGCATTTTCACCATGAACTGGTAAAAGGCCTTGAGGCGCTGGGACTGTCGATGCTGGTGGCGCCTGCCAGCCGCCTCCCCATGCTCAACTCCGTCAGGGTTCCGGAAGGGGTCGATGAGGCCGCTGTGCGCAGCACTCTGCTCAGGGAATACAAGATTGAAATCGGGGCCGGACTGGGTCCCCTGGCCGGGAAAATATGGCGTATCGGGCTCATGGGGCATACGGCCAGACAGGAGAATGTCACCCGCCTGCTGACGGCCCTGAAAGCAAATCTCTTCTGACCGTTTTGGAAAACAAGAATTTGATATCAACACGTTACCATAGATGCGTATGTCCTTTCAGGAGAAGATTTCTTGGTTGCGATAGATTTTGAAGTTTAATCTCGACGGAGACGTGTTGCCATGATCATTGACCCAGAGATCCTGAAGCCCATACCCAACAGTGCAGAACAGACCTGCTTCGGTTGTGGTGTTCGAAATCCTCACGGCCTGCAGATGAAATTTTCTACGGATGGTAATCGTCTATATTCATTCATGCAAGTGCCCCCAGCCATGACGGGTTGAGATCGAACCGTGCACGGCGGTGTTCTGTCAACAATGTTGGATGAGATCATGGGATGGAGCGTCATCTATCTTCTCAAGAAAATCGGCATGACCCAATCCATGACGGTTGAGTTCATCAAAGCAGTCAATGTGGATGAGCCCCTGACGATCGTCGGCGGTATGCAGGAGAAACAATCCGAGCGGTCGGCTCTGATGGAGGGATCGATTTTCAACGCGGAAGAGACCTTATGTGCAAAAGCTACCGGTCAGTTCACCACCATGCAACCCAAAGCGGCGCTTCGCCTTGGCCTGGTCGGAGAAGACTATATGAAGACGTTTGGGCCAATATTGACTTTCGATTATTTCTTCAGTGATTGAGCATGTTTCTCAAACGGCTGCACCCGCTTGCTGATATTGCCCGACGTCACCGTTTCCATGAAGTCCTCGGCCAGGATTTTCCCGGCCTCGGCCACGGTCTGCCAGCAGGCGAAACGATGCTCGTCGTCACCAGCATAGCGATAAAAATCCGTCCGATCGGTAATCTTTCCATTGGGAAGGCGGGAGACGAAGTCCTCAGAAGGGGCGACCACCAGCACATCGGCCATGTTGTCGACGGAAGGTCGGCGCCAGGAGAGGTGTTTGTCAAACCAGCCGGGAATGATGCGGCGGGAAAAGTGAGGGAACAGGACGATGCCCCTGCCGTTTAAGCCAAAGGGCACGTCCAGGTGATAGTCCACGGCGCCGCCATCCCGGTAGATGCCAGTCGGCGCACCGGCAATATGGCGCACCCCGTCCATGACATAGGGAATCGATCCGGATGCCAGCAGGGCCTGGTTGAGATTGTCCGGCGAGAGCGCTGAACCGGCACCCGGCCATCGGCCCATGGAAGCAAACGGCGGAGGGGTTCGCGGATCTGAAAAGAGGGTCTGCCGGAAAAACCACCGGAGACTGCGCCGGGTCAGCGTGTTGGCCATTACCGCCGCGGCCAGGCCCAGGCCCAGCAGAATCCGCTGTTCACTGGCGATCAGGTGGCGGCTGCGTACGGCCACCAGGCTGAGCCGGTTGAACGGATGGCCCAGTACGTCACGGGGGCCATCGGCGCCCAGCGTATAGTCGATGATGGACCGGCTTTTCCGGGAGATTTCCCGGGGTGTCGGCCGGTGATCGTAGACCTGGTGAATGTAGGCCTCTTCCATGCGGTCGATGGCCGCTATCGGGTCTGCACACGAATCGGCGGCAAAGCGCCAGCTGCCGATGGACGACCCCAGCAGATACAACGGCTGCCGGCGTCCCCGGAACCAGCTGCCGAACAGCATCCGGTCCAGGTGACCCAGGATCAGCCATTTCGGCCCGCCCGCGGCCCCGGCAATCACGTTGACATCGTCCGGGCCGAGCCCACCCTGACCGAATGGTCTCCATGGCCCGTCTGCCGGCAAGAAAAACCAACGGTTCAGCGCTCATCGGGCTGCACTTTCCCTGACGATCCGAATCCGGTGAGTCTCCTGAAGGGTCTGCCAGACCCGTTTCATGATTGCCTGGCCGGTTTCCGGATCATCCCCGATATTCCGGCTGATATAGACATCGAAGGCATATTGCAGATAGGGCAGGCTTTTTTCGTCCATGCGGGCGATGAGCGCCTTTTCTTTCAGCGACATGCCGGACAGGATGACTGCCACGATCCGGTCGATGTCCAGGTCGTCTATGGGGTTCGGATTCACCATGGATGCCGTCAGGGGCGCTGAAACAGGTTTCGGGATTTCCACGGATCGCTGTCGGCGTCGGATGGTTGATGGTAGGGGGCGTTCTCATAGTCCACGGCGGCGAGGTGCGCACACATGCCGCCCAGTTTTTTGACCACCACCTGGTGATCGGGGTGGGCCTGGTAGTGCTTCAGGGTATCCAGGTTGGCAAATACCGACACCAGCGCGAAATCGTATGACCGGTCGGATCTGACGATATCCCGTCCGAAATCGTAGCTCTGGATTTCGTCGATGCGGTCTGGCAGGCCTTCCAGCAGGGCCGACAGGTCATCGATGTCCTCCGGGGTAACCTCGGGTTTGAATTTCATCATCACGACATGGGTAATCATGGCTGACTCCTCTTCTGCGGGGTTGCCCGGGGGATACCCCGATGGATGGATTCGGTTGTTCAGGATCGGTACATAACACAGGTGGGACGGAAGCTGAATGAAATTTTGGTTTCTGGCAGAAGGAAGATAACGGCGAATATCCAATATCGGACAGGGAACCGCGAAATGGCGAAGGAAGGAATTCCCATATTGGGAGAACCCATCGAAATCGGTAAAGTATGGCAATGGCATTGATCTCGTTTTCGATAGCGATTTCGACCCGGAAAGGGCCGCTTTTCGATCACCGAAAGCGTAAATTAATGTCATTGCCTTCTACATGCTAAATTGGATA
>JAHLLR010000117.1 GCA_020444075.1 Deltaproteobacteria bacterium | reverse complement strand
GGGGCATTATGGGGACATTCTATAATCCTTATGTCAACAGATAATTTTGAATTAAGAAAACAGTTGGTTAAATATCTTCGGTTCGTCAGTACGCACTTCTCCTCCTGGTTTGGATAAAACAATGGCGAGATATTCTCTTCCTTCGGCGAACTTTCGATCTGATCGTTACGTTTATCCGGCATGATCCGAACGGGCGGATCCGCCAATCATTCCTTATCCAGATTCTCAAGTTCGGAAGAGAGGCCCTTGATTGTCCCTCCCGAGGTTGTTTCGCCTCTACGTCTATACGCGGGCTCTCTCGCCGAATCGGTACAAGCAGGCTTTACACGTTCGATCCCCTTGCCATGGGAATGGCAGGCTCAGGATTGTCCCTCACGAAATCGATGTTTCCACGGGCATGAACGGGCTCTGCCAGAAGATGATTAGGATTGAACGGTTCGCTCTTTTTCAGCATGGTCCAGGCAATCACCAGCATTTTCGCGGCAATCTTGACCCTGGCTTTGGTTTTAATGCCTCGCTCTCCCTGACGGCCTTCCAGCATGCGGTTGTATATCCGGCGGAAGGCATCGTTGTGGTAAGAGGCGATCAGGGCAGCCTGATACAGGCCGTAGCGCAGCTCGGCGTCGCCCTTTTTGGAGATCACCGGCACCTGCTGTTGGCTTTTCCTGCCGCTGCGGCTGGCGTTGAGATCCAGGCCGGCCAGACGGATTACCTGCTTGCGGCTTTTAAAACGCAGCGGGTTGGCCAGGGCCGACAGCACCAGCGGCGTGATATACGGACCGAAGCCGGGAATGGTCCGCAACAGCCGGTAAGACGGCATCCCCCGGCAGATGGATTCGATTTGTTCCATGACCGCCGCAAGCTCCGCTTCAACGGCCTTGAACCGGTCAACCAGGATACCGGCTTCATGCACGGCGGCGGCGTTTGTCGGAACGCCGATGGAACACGCGGCAGCGTCGTGGATCTTTCTCAGCCGGTTCAACTGGCGGGCACCCCGGTCGGTGGTTGTGACATGGCGGACAAAAACGTCAAAGTTCGTTGCGGCAATCTTGCGCGGATTTAGATACCACCGTACGATGGCCAGGTTTTCGGCAACGCACGATCCCCAATGGCGGTCCATTTCCGGAAAGTACTTGGCCAACAGACCGTTGCGGATGCGCATGCGCAGCCGGTGGATCTCTTTTTTCAGGTGCCGACGGACAGACAGCAGGTTGCGCAGCGCCAGGATGTCGGCCTCCGGATTTTCATAGAACAGGCATTTGCCCTGGCTGATCAAATCGGCGACATTGGCACTGTCCTTGTTATCGTTTTTGTCCCAGCGTCCATCGAGCAGTTCCCGGTTGTCCTTGACTGCTTTGCCGGCAACTAGCACGACCTGGTATCTTTTTTCGGTCAGCCAGTGGATCAACGGCTTGTGATAGTTGCCGGTGGGCTCCAGGCCGAAAACCACTTTGTCCAGAGCGTGCTGATCCTTGAGCGTATCGACCTGTTCGATCAGGCGTCTAAACCCTGTCCGATTGTTGGTGAAGATCAACCGGCGCCAGAGCGTCCGTCCCCTGGCGGTGCCGAAGAAGGCGTGGTGCTTGTCTTTAGCGATGTCGATCCCCACGATCAGGTGGTCGCCCGAACCTCGGATCTGGGCGCAGTTGGCAAAACCTGTGAAAGCGTGCAATGTCATCCATTTCGAAAACCTCCTGTTGCTTTCTGAGTCCTGTTTTACTTTTTTTACTAACAGAAGATTTTCTCATTATCTACGCGAAAAGCACTGCGGTAAATACTACTCGTGGAGGTAATTTCTGTTTTGTTTTCAATATATAACGTCTATGTTTTCATGCTTTACATAACCTATCCCTTCTGATAGCCCGTGACTATGCCACGAAAAGCAAGAATAGATTAACGCCGCAACCATCAGGTGGACAATGCCCCGACCGATTCACCGTCAAGGTCATAGGTGGAATCATTCAGTTGAATCAGAGCCTCACGCTGCCCGGTTAAATTGAAAAGTTGGGCCATGACATCAAGGGGAGAGTATGGCTGTCCCTGATCATTCAACGGCGTTAATCCTGCCCGCACGTAATCATTGTAAAGCTCGAAATCCTGAAGCCCAAGGTCCCGAATGATTTCCTGCCCGGTGATGTATTTTGACATCGACCCGACCTCTGGTATCTGTGCCGTTACCGTAAGCATCGAAGTTGTTGACCGCCGGGAGACTGAAAAGCCCGACCGCGGCATTGTCACCTTCGCACACCATGTGAAAAACCAGCACGGCGAACCTGTCAGGTAATCCCGGGTCACACGCATAATCCGGAAAACCTGTTGAACGGTTCGGAGTTGGGCTTCCCTGACCCCCAAATGGATTCTCTCGACAATTACGGTGGCTTGGGATATTATCCATCCATCCTGGTGGCTCCAGACAGACCTCGGTTTCAACAGCCGAAGCAAAGGACAAAAGAGGTACTGTTTACGTGCTCATAGATGAATCAGGAGACTTTTCATGAAAAAATTGGTGACGGTAGGTTTCGGTTTATTAACGCTTTTGTGGATATGCTCAGTCGCGGCTCCCATGGTTGGGGCTGAACCTGTAAACCTGCTCTCCTTACAGGAGGGCGCCCTGCCGGTGGTGATCCCAGCCACCTACAGCGGCTGGAACGCCGAAAACGTGCTGGACGACAGCCCGGCATCCGGCTGGGCCAGCGAGACAGGCAAAACCAAGGACAATGTCTTTGTTTTTGAAATGGCCGAACAGGCAGTGCTCGAAAGCTTCGAGTTCGACAATGCCGCTGTGGATGATGAGGGCGCCAGTGCCAAGGATGTGCTGGTGGAGGTTTCTGTCACCTCGGCCGAGAGCGGCTTTTCGCCCGTGCTTGAAACCGGACTGGCGGATAAGGTAAACCAGCAGCGTTTCGCCGCCACCCGCAAGTCCCCGGCACGCTGGGTGCGGCTGACCGTCCACAACAATTACGGCAGCCAGGGTTGGACCGAAATTTTCTCCTTCCGCGGCTTTGGCGAAAAACCAACTGCGACAACGCCCGGCAATATTTCAGGCACCTATGAAACCAGCTACTCCCTGTTCCATATTCGTCAGCAGGGAACCGCCCTGACCGGCTGTTATGAATACAACGGCGGACTGATAGACGGCGCCATTGAAGGCCGGGTCATGAAGCTCACCTGGCAGGAATCGGGCGGCCCGGATAACCGCGGACCAGCGATCATGGTTTTTGCGCCGGACGGTAAATCTTTCCGGGGATTTTACTGGCATCAGTACAATGCCGGGGAAGCAGCCAACGGCAATTGGGACGGCACCAGGCTCTCCGCCAATGTCGGCGGCTGTCCGCACTGGTCAGGCTCCGTGGGCGGGGAGCTGAAAAAGAAGCTTACAGCTGAAAAACGTGCCCGCCTCTATGGCATTCTATTTGATTTTAACTCCGCTACCATCAGGGGCGAATCAAAACCAGTTCTGGATGAAGTCCGCGACCTGCTGGGAAACGAACCGACCTGGAACCTGACCATCGAAGGCCACACCGATGCCATTGGCTCGGACGACCACAACCAGAAGCTCTCCCAGCAGCGCGCCGATTCGGTGAAACAATACTTGGTGGCCGCCGGCATTGGCGCCGGCCGGCTCAAAACCGTCGGCTTTGGCGAATCAAAGCCGGTAGCCGACAACAACAGCGAACTGGGTCGCGCCCAGAACCGGCGGGTGGAGCTGGTGCGAGAATAGAAAGATGTTGCCAACTATTTTTTCTTCACTAAACTGATAACCGTCATATCCGGTCCTTCCATCATTCCTGGACCGATTAATGGCCGCTGGATTTTGGCCCACAGTTTTGAGCCTGCCAAGTCATTTGCCTCGTCGAAGATAAAAAAGGCGACCTTGAGTTCTTTACCGGAGGGCAACCTTTGCACTTTACCCGGGTTTGCATATGGCATCTTGTATTCTTTCCCGACCCCCTGGTAAAAAGCAAGCACCTTATCGAAAGAATCGTCTGTCACGTAAATGCTTGGTATGGTATCAAGCTTAGCCTGTGCAGCCTGCTGGACGGATTCCTTTGTGAGTTGTTCGTCCAGCTTTGCTCCGGGATAGACTTCAAAACCCTCTGCGTATGTAATAGATATAATTACAAACAAAGCCAAAACGGTTAGTATGCCATATAACGTTTTTATCATATCCCCTCCTCCATAGCTTGATTCAAGAAATTATATCACATGCCATATTAATAAATAAGGATCTGTTATTTATGAATATATAAAGAACCACCCCATGCGTGTCAATGAAATAGAAGTGAGGACTCTTTTCCCCCGATGGATGAGACTGGAGGGGATGGTGCATAGCGTTCTTATGGGAAAAAGCGAGCAGCCGTGGCAGAATCTTGATTACGTTTATCGATTGTTTTCCCATCGAAAAATGGAGGCCCGCAAAAAGTATCGGGGATGTGTGGAAAGTGGCCTTTCCGAAGGAAAACGCCCCGATTTAACAGGCGGCGGATTGTTGAGAAGTTTAGGCGGCTGGACAGGGGTAAAGGACTTTCGGAAAGCAGGCATACGCGTCAAGGGGGATGAACGTATCCTGGGGGACAGTGATTTTGTGGAAACTGTCCTTGGGTCGACCAGGGAGGCGCTTGAGGAAAGGTATTTTTTGAAAGCCCGGGGAATTGATTTTGACCAGGTGGTATTAAGAGTTGCCAATGTGATGCAGCTGACACCGGATCGGGTCACTGCCATGCGGGAAATCGCCCCAGACCGTCCAGGCCCGGTCGTTGCTATGTTTTTGGGCGCATCGGAACCTTGGAATGACCACGATCGAGATCGCCAGGCGGCTCAAGATAAGCCAACCGGCGGCAAGTCGCTCCTCGAAACGGGGGGAACAAATTGAAAAGGAGAACCGATTCGAACTGATAGATACGGAAAGTATGAAAACATAGGCGTTATATCCCTTGAAGATAAGCTTTACTGGGAAGCTGCGGAATTATGGCCATGAAAGAAATCCTGATCACGCTGCTGGTCTGTGTGGTCATCTATGAAATCGTCGAACACATCCTTTTGCCTTTGTTCTGGACTATTCGATATCGAGGGCGACAATCGGCTTATGGACCGTCTGGAATGATCGGGAAAAGATGCGTGGTGAAGCAATGGACAGGTACCCGTGGAAAAGTATGGGTTGGCGGGGAGCTGTGGAATGCAACCGGCAATTCATCGCTGATGCCTGAAGATGAAGGACTTATTCAAGGAATCGACAACTTAACCCTGCTGGTAGTGCCGTTGATTGAAACTATCGATACACCAAATGAGAACTTGGCTGAAGACAGATCCACTAAATTGTAAAAGCGATTTAATGGGCATTCTCAGCTTATTGATGACACTCAGATACCTGGCCGTTCTTATCGGCTTGTTCAACCGCAAGGTTGTCGGCTGGTCCGCCTCATCCCGGCTGACCCGTCAATTGGCCATCGATGCGTTGCAGATGGCACTGGATCATCGCCGACCCGCACCAGGGCTGATGCACCACTCAGATCGGAGTAGCCAATACGCTGCTGTTGATTACCAGAAACTGCTGACCAAACATAAGCTGACCTGCAGCATGAGCCGCAAGGGCGGCTGCTATGACAACCACATGATAATATAAGTAAATAAAAGGGGGTAAAGGAGTTAGGCAATGGAGCCACATTGGGGATTCAGTTTTCTTGACATTTGTGGCAAAGTTATGTCATTTTACTATTATAGATACCAGATTGCACCCTTTCATCCGAGTTATAAGCACCTCTTGATTCAGCTCATCTCCGCATTTCATTTTGTTTGATTTGCTGGCGGCCACCAGTCGCATCAGCAGCATCCGGAGGCCTTGCCAGAAAAGGAGGGCCTGCGTGATGTCGGAAAGACTAACTGCCAGCTGGATCATTCTGAGATATGCCTTCCGGGGAAATCTTTCTTTCATTGAGTTGCGCGACAACATAGGGCGTCGCCTGCAAACCGTTGTTGAAAAAAACGGTACATTTGCCATAGACCGAGATCGAAATTGGGCATTGGAAGAAGCAGGTGCTCAACCGAGATTCGTTGACCCGAAAGTTATACGATCGGCTTTGACAGAGGCTGTTACGTCCATCGAAAAGAAAATGATTCCGCAAGTAGAGCTTCCTGTTTTTCTGCAAGTCAATTTCAAGTCTTTTGATATGAACTCCTGGCAAGGGATTTACGGGCAGATCATCGACTTGCTAAAAATCAAGAGCCCAATTCAAAACCGCCTCCGTCCGATCCTGTTGGCACGGGAAAAGTGGAAAAAGCGTGCTCGGCCCCGCTTGCCAATGCGAATCCTCGGATTTCAAGCCCAGAACCTCCTCAGCGTTATGAGTCAGCATTGGTGGGTTAATACGCCCGAGGTGCAGAGCTTCGGCCTGGATCTGGCAAATTGTGACACAGAAACAGAACTCGAGACTTTCCTGCAGTCTAAAAAACGACATATCCTTGTTTGTAATGCAGCCAATTTTGAGTTTTTATATCCTGCTGTGCAGTCAGTCCATGCTGCCAACCGGCCAAGGTTACTTGTAGCTGCGGGTACCGCCAAGGAAGCCGGATTTATCGATGGCAAGCTTCCTCAACTCCTCCCTGGAATATCGTTTTGCTTGCTTCCCTCATCAACGCAAGACGTCTTCATTCCAAGTAATATGCTCCGTGATGCCCTCTATGCTATCGTTCACGACCTTCCCCTGCATGAGGCTTTTCGTCAACCCGCATTGCTTATGGCCGATCCGATAAGTAATCAGAACTTGCGATTGGCTGATTTTTTCGCAGCAGAAATTGATGAAATGCTCGAAAAACCGAACGCCCCGACTGTCAAAGCCGTAAAGAAGTTTGTCAAGCGAACGGGCGCCAATGAAAAGGTTAAAAAAACACTCGTCAACCTTGCGGGAACCTTAGATGGTTTGGTATCAGCTAGGCGGCAATTCAAAGAGCTCTCTATTGATTTCGAACATGAGGGGACAGGCCTCTTGCCGATGTCACTTGCGCGCCAAAATTTTCTATCACAAGCGCCATTGATGAAGCTTATTTCCACAACTGTCGAGCATAACCATATCAAAGAACACATGTTGGCAAACCAACAACGACGGGTTGACATAGGCCTGCGGCGGTGCCTGCGAGAATTATCACCCCGCGGTAACAAAAGCATCGCTGTACAAGAACTTTTTGTTACACCTCAAACCTGCCTTAAAGCCTGTGGACGCTATGATCTATGTTTGCGCATCGGTCGATTGCTGCCGCGTTCTATTTTAGCAGAAAGCCCCACACCGATAGACCTTGTCTTACCAAAACCAAAATCTTGCAAAGGTCACTTGCTTGAGGTGGTCCTCTTTACGCAGGATTTTACTGTGCTCGGAGAACATAGCCGTAAATTCAGGCTGCCGGCCATAGGTCCATCCCCGATTGTATCGTTCTCCATTTTTGCACCTTACGACCCAGGCAGTGCACAGATACGAATATCCATTTATTACCGCGATCACATGCTTCAGTCCTTTGTTCTCAACGCTGCGGTAGAAAAAGAGGAGCGAACAGATGTCAAGCGTCGATTTGTGGAAGTAACCATCGACTATACCCGCTCAGAACAAATCCAGGACGTGGAAAAGCTAAAACCGCGCAATCTAAATATCGGTGTAAACCAAAGCGCCAACGGTACGCATTCTTTTTTCGTTAAACGAGGCAACATAAAATGTGCCGTCTCATTACCCCAGGATGTCCTAAAGACACAAATCAATGCGTTCCGCGATATTTTACATACAGCGACCCAGCATCGGAATGTATTTCGACAAGCGAACAGCATGGAGTTTCAAGACACCTTTCGCAAACTCGCCCGGCAGGGGGCCGAATTGTGGGGTGCACTATATGACAGACACCCAGGACTGGAAAATGCCTTGGAGGCCGTTGCGAAATCCGAAGGGAACGTTCTCCAATTTGTGCGTCATGACCCTAACTATGCGTTCCCCTGGTCCGTAATTTATGACTTCGAACTGCCTGATGAAATTGCAGGTCAAACAGATCCTCCAATCTGCCTGGGTTCGATTAATGGCAACCCATGCAACCATCAATGGACAGACCGGGTTTTCTGTATTCGAGGTTTCTGGGGCGTACGGCATCGTGTGGAACAGCTCATGTTCAAGCAAAAAGCTCCCGCTCAATTGCAAACGAAGTCGCAGGCAACTGTGCTCTTCGCTCAGGGTTATACAGATGAACATACCGATAAACTTAAGAAGGACCTCAGTACATCTATCAACCAAGGTCTTTTCAAAACACTCTCCGGAGATCTACTCGGTAATGTTTGGGATCGGAAATCGGGCCCGGCTATGGTGGTGGTAATCGGCCACATGGAAACACGAATAATTCCCGGGGAAAGCACCGGCCCCCGTCTGGTTATTGTGCCTGGCCAGCAATGGTTACGTGACATAGATGTGCGCAGCTATAAGCGCCGTCATAAGGCGCTCGGCCCGCCCCAGCCAGTCATTCTACTGCTAGGCTGTGGAACAGCCGCAGTGGAGATGCAAACGCTTAACAGTCTATTTACGTCCCTTATTAATGCCGGCGCTGCGGCGGTCATAGGAACCGAATGTCTGGTATTCACCGACTTAGCTTGCCAACTCGCCAAAGACCTTACTGATTTGATGATTAACAAGGATCATAACTTCGGGGATGCCATGCGCTTTTTCAGAAGCAAACTCATGGAAGGAGGCAATCCCCTCGGTTTTGTATTCACGGCTTTTGGGGATGCAGATCTAAAATATGCGGGGTAATGATTATGCGATATATTTTTTATGTGTTCGCATTTTTGGCTCTCGGCCAACTTGATCACGCCTATGGTGATCCCCAGGTGCTTGATTTCATTTTCAAGGGACCCTATACGCTTCAGCCGTCCGGTGGCAAAGCATACGCAAACATACCTGTAAGAATTGCCGAAGACATCAGGATCGAACAGCTGACCGCTACTTTTGATAATATGGATCCGCTCGAAGTGAGCCGCGCCTTCACAGCCAACCTGGTGCCTGCGAATAATAATATGCACGCCCAGCTTGAACTGGCCATCAATCTGCAGGCCATCCAACAAGAGAAACGATATGGCAGGTATCAACTGGTTTTAGATGTGTCCTATCCCGTTGAAATCGAAGAGAAAGACCAAGGCGGCACGGTAAAGAAGGTCCAAGCGCGCGATTTTAAAATTATTACCATTGAACTGGAATACCCTGAAACCAAGGTCTATACGCCTCAGGCCCTGTTGGTCTCGGACACCTGGTTTTTGTGGGTTCACAGCAATACGGCTACAAGTCCATTGTCTTTAGAGGTAAAGGAAGGACCTGTCTTGACAAGCCTTTCGGCCTACCAAGCCAATCCTGCAAAAATTGGCAACGATCCAGTTATTGGCCAACTAAGGCTACAGGGTCCTGATTTCTTAAATGATGGCCGTATCGCAAGAGTGCCGGTGGAGGTTGAAACTGGATTCCCTATTGGCGATGCCAGCGGCACCATCCAGATGGCGGCCCCAGGTATGCAGCGCACAGAAGTGGCCTTTACCGTTAAGACACGGCAGCACAAAATGCTCATTCCCATTATTGCCGGCATTGGGCTTATCGTGGGATTTATACTTCGCATCCGCCTGGATAGTCGAATCGAAACCCGGCAAAACAAAATGGAGTTGCAGCGTTTGCTGCTTCGCGTTCAAAAGTCTCAAGGGCTTGGCAAAGAGACTGCTTTCTCGGCTACCCTGACGAAGCTCGCTCAGGATATCGAGGCCGAAATCCGCAATTTAAAGACAACGCCTGCCAATGAATTGCCTGAAAAAATGACCACGCTGGGTGAACGCCTAAAAAACGCCCTTACGGATTTTACCAATAAACAAAATACCATTGCTCAGCGTTTTAGCGACAGCAAGGCTTTGCTATCGGCGAATTGGCGCGTGCCGCCCTCGGTAAAGCCCCAAGGGGATTTGACATCAGTACAAAAAGCGCTGGACAGGAACGATCTTGATGAAGCCACAAAGCTGCTGGTCGAGTTCGACGATACTCAGGCAAAGGCTGTGATGACGGCGCTGGAGACCTGGCACAACGCATATCAGTTACATTTCTCAGATCTTGGCAATGTTTCACCTCCGTTGCCTGAATCGGCCGAGGCGATGCTCCAATCTAAACCACTACCCCCAAAACAAACAATCCCGGCGCAGGGACAGACTGATTTAACTGTCATCAAAGCTGCCCTTGTGCAAGCGGATCAAGATTATCAACTCATCACGGGTTTAGTGGAAAGCATTCGCAATGAAATTTATCAAGTCGCCGGCCGAGTTGGCTTGATTTTACTCAAAGACAAATACAAGGATCGTGATCTTCAGACGTTAACCGATGCCCGCGAAAAGCTGGCTCTGACGAATTCTGAACAGGCCGTGGACGAGCCGGATTCCGGGTTTGAAAACATGGCCGCGGCTTTCCAGCTGGTGACAAAGGAAATGCGGCGTCTCATCGAACAGCTGCACCAAGGTAATCTACCGGATCCAGACAGAAAATTGCTCGATGGGGGCAAATATGAAGAATCCGCTGCCCGGGCTCCTGTGGCTGGGCAACTAGGAACAACAGCGCCTGTGTCGGTTCCATTGGTGCCGGTTACACCACAACCCGCAATAAAATCTGCACCGGATGCCAAAGGCCCTATAATTCCATTGAAAATGCCTCCAGCGATGGAGTCATTGGAAAGCCAAATCCAAAGAACCTGGCAAGAGATAGCAGGCGCCAAAGCATTCCAGAGCATTGGTTCCGGCTTAGGACTGATTCTGCTTGCTTATCTCATTTTTGCAGACACCTTTATTGGGTATCCAGCAGATTTCATTAAGATTTTCTTCTGGGGATTCACGACCGACATCGGTGTAAACGTCCTATTAGAAAAGGCGACCAGCGCTACATCCAAAAAATGAAGATGGAGCTTGGGCATGGAGCCCCACCAGTTGGGATAGCCGAGGCAAATCACGTCGTAATCCGTCATGTTGTCCGCATGAGCCTGAATTTTGAGGCAGAACGTTGCCGCGCAGTTTTCCTCTCTGGCTTCCTCTGAAGTTTCGTGATAGCCCTCCGGATAGGGCGTTACCGTATCAATCCGAAAGACATCGCTTCCGGTCAGTTTGTTTTTCTCATTAATTATCTCCACATTGTTGCGAACAACTTTTTTTCCCTGGCTATTTACCCACTCTTTTCGCGAGTTCCACCGGATAGCGATCTCCGGAAATCTTGATCTTGTCGAGGGCAGCATTCAGGTCCAGTAGCTCTCCGGCCGCGAGTTCAATATCCGCTGCACCCAGATTTTCTTCCAGGCGATGCATTTTGGTTGTGCCGGGAATTGGAGCGATCCACGGTTTTTGGGCAAGCACCCACGCCAGAGCGATCTGGGCAGGAGTGGCGTTCTTGCCGGCTGCAACTTCCTTGATCAGATGGACCAGGACCTGGTTGGAATCCAGATTCTCAGGTTTGAACCGTGGCACGATACTGCGGAAATCGGAGCTATCAAAGATTGAATTTTTATCGAACTTTCCGGTGAGAAATCCTTTTCCCAGCGGGCTGAAAGGAACGAAGCCAATTCCGAGTTCCTCGAGTGTGGGCAGTAGTTCTTCTTCGGGCTGCCGCCACATCATGGAGTATTCGCTTTGAATGGCCGTGACCGGCAAGACTGCGTGGGCGCGGCGGATGGTCTCCACGCCCGCTTCGGAAAGCCCCCAGTGTCTGACCTTGCCCGCCTGAATCAACTCACCGACGGTCCCGGCTACGTCCTCGATGGGCACATTCGGGTCGACGCGATGCTGATAGAACAGGTCGATGCGGTCTGTCCTGAGTCGTTTCAACGACGCATCGGCGACTTCGCGGATTCGCTCCGGCCGGCTGTCCTGCGGCTTGTGCGAGTCCCCATCCTGGAAGCCGAATTTGGTGGCGATCACCACCTTGTCACGGAAGGGTTCCAGCGCCTCTCCGACCAGTTCTTCATTTGTAAACGGCCCATAACACTCAGCGGTGTCGAAGAAGGTGACGCCATGGCCAACGGCCGCATGAATCAGTGCGATCATCTCTTTCTTGTCCGCTGCCGGGCCGTAACCGAAGCTCATTCCCATACAGCCAAGCCCGAGTGCAGAAACTTCAAGCCCATTATTTCCCAATTGTCGTTTTTGCATTGTATTCTCCTTCCAGGCGTCCACCGCCGGTGTCTGCTTTGTTTTAATCCTCGAAAAGGGATAGCAGCTCTTTGGAAAGCCGGTCCCCCTGAATGGCGAGGGTTGCCATCCGTTCTTCAATTTCCTGCAGATCATCCG
>JAHLLR010000116.1 GCA_020444075.1 Deltaproteobacteria bacterium | reverse complement strand
GAGTTAGCCACGATATGTTCGACCAATTTTTAATCATGGTAAATCAATGGATGACCGGCGGATTGGCTGTCGCTGCCGCCGGTGCCTTTGTCTGGGGATTGGTCAGCGTCATGTTCTCTCCATGCCATCTGGCCTCCATCCCTTTGATCGTGGCTTATGTGGGCGGCCAGGAAACTGCTGTTAATCCCCGTAAGGCGAGCTTGTATGCTGGCGCCTTCACGATTGGCCTCTTCATCACCATTGCGGCTGTGGGAGGGATATGCACCTTTTTAGGCCGCATCCTCGGCGATGTGGGTATCTGGTGGCAGGTGCTGGTGGGGGCTGTGCTGATCTGGGTAGCCCTGGGCATGCTGGGCGTGCAGGTTTGCACCCTGTCCAGCTCATTGCTCTACCGTCTCAATTTTCGTGGTATTCCTGGAGCTTTTGGGCTGGGACTGGCCTACGGCATCCTGTCGGGCTCCTGTACCTTCGGTTTTATTGCGCCGATTCTGGCCATTGTCACCGTTCAGCAGAAAATTGTTAACGGTTCGGTAATGATGATGCTTTTTGCCCTGGGACACTGCCTGCCCATCGTCGTGGCCGGAAGTTCCACGGCCATGGTGCGCAGATTGACGGAGAGCAGCGCATGGCAGGGGGCGGGCCAGTGGTTCCGGCGCGGTGCCGGAGTAGTAATCGCGCTCTTGGGAATCTATTTTATAACCGGCCCGTTTGTCAGCGGTATATAATTCCATCGATAGGACTAAATCGTGTTCCAGGAAAGAGTAAAGCAACGATGTGCCGATGGCAAAGACAATTGTACCATCCGTGTAGAGAATACGCGAGCGGAAAAAGGCCGTTATGTAGATGCCCTATATGGGAAGACAGACAGCGCGTTGCGACCCAATATTCCGATCTATATCACCGGAGTAATCCAATAACCACCGGAGAAATGCCATGAATCTGAAACCGGTTCAACTTCAACTTGAAACCGAAGATGTCCGCCGTGTTCTCCAGGTCGCACTGGATGACGATGCGCAGCAGGCGCTGGCCCTGATCAAAAACGTTTTTGCCAAAAAGGTTGAAAAAGCGCTCCAGCGTCATTGAGTGCCGGTTTTCGAGGTCGGCTACGGCCCGAACCAATCCGACCATTTTGGTTAAAGACGGCCATCCATATGGTGTATAGCTTTAAAGGAAAAGGATGTGATATCCGAAGATGACGAACACAAGGAAAGGAAGATTCATGACAAGAGCGAAATGGTTGATTCTCTTAGGGCTATTGCTGATCTGCTATACGGCGGCACCCGTGTCCGCTACCGAGTCAAACCCGGCAAACTTACCTCAATTGCCGGCGCCGGGAATGGTAACGATGATCGATCTGGGAGCTAAAAAATGCATCCCCTGCAAGATGATGGCACCCATTATGGAAAAAATGGAGAAAAAATACCATGGCAAAGCGGCTATCGTTTTCATCGACGTCTGGGAAAATCGGGAGCAGGCCAGTCGCTTCGGCATCCAAGCTATTCCCACGCAGATCTTTTACGATGCAACAGGCAAGGAGGTTTCCCGGCACGTGGGTTTCATGTCGGAAGACGATATCGTAAAAACCCTGAGCCAGCTGGGAGTCAAGCCATAGCCTGATGACTCTACCGTGAAGACGTGCGAAAAATTAGCATGCCGGACGGCAGGTAAACGGTTTCGCAGGGGCATCGGGATGATTGTCGACCGGATTGGATTCCATGGTCCGGCTGTTCTCGACCCCCATGTGGTATGATTATCATCTCAACAGGGGGCTTCAAATGCTGCTTCAATCCTATCAATTGGAAATCTTCAATAACGAGTGCATGCCCGGTGCCATGACCGTGCAATGTTTCGCCCACCTGGATCAGGATGTCTCGGCGGCGCTTCCCTTTTTAAACGCCGAGTTGGGGGGGTTTGAATACATCAAAGAGCCGCCGTCGGTAACCTTCAAACTGCACGGTAAGCTGATCACTGTTTATGGACGCAAGATTGCCGTGAATGCATTAAAAAACGAAGGCGAAGCCTGCAAGATTGTCGAATGGCTGAAGCGCGAGATCAACGGCATCTGGGAAAAACGGGATGCCATCTCCCCCCGCTACGAGGGCATGCCCCGTCCCCAGGTGATCCAGATATTAAAATGCCTGCCGAAGACAAACTGCCGCGAGTGCGGTGAGCCGACTTGCATGGTGTTTGCCACCCGTGTAGTGGAGGGGGCAAAGGGCAGCGAGAACTGCCCACCATTGACCGTTGAAGCCAAACAGTCCCTCGATGCTTACATGGCCGGTTTCTCCGTGGGATCAGACGGCATACCATGGTAAAGGATTGTTCATGTCAATTCAAAAACCATTTATAATCGTCCAATTCTATTTATTGCTGATGTCGCTGATTCCCGCATATGCTGGTGGAAATCCACCGCGCCTGAACAATGTCTTGATCATTTCCATCGATGCCCTTCATCCTGATGCGCTTCAGCAGGCCAAGATCCCGACCCTATCAAAACTGATGCAAAGCGGGGCCTATACCCTTGACGGACACAGTATCAATCCCCCCCAAACACTAATTGCGCACACAGCGATGTTCACGGGCTTGGCGCCCGGGGAGAATGGCAAAGCCGACAACGACTGGGTGCCAGGTGAGGCGACTGTCCATAAATCGACCATTTTCGACAGCGCTCGGCGTTATGGCTTTAAAACAGGATATTTCTACTCCAAAGAGAAGTTGGGGTACCTGGTCAACGATGCCGTCGATATTCACAAATGGTCGCCGGACAACGCCATCGATTTAGCCGGAGCCTTCATAAAAACGTCTGGCCGTCATTTCGTTTTTTTGCACGTCAGCGGGCTGGATCAAGCTGGACCCGAGTATGGATGGCTGTATCCAGAGTATATTGAGGAGTTGTCCTACATCGATGCCTATCTCTCATCGCTAATTGAATTGTTAATCGATGAGAAAAACTATCTTATAATCGTCATCAGCGATCATGCCGGCCACGAAAAGGTTCACGGCAGTGATCATCCGCAGGATTACCGGCTGCCCCTGATCGTTTGTTCGGATACTGTGTCCGTCAAGCGCTTTCAGGGTATCCCCTTTTCGGTTATCGAGTTGAAAAAAAGCCTTGAAGATCTGGTCGAGAATGCACCTTAACTGTTCGCCAGATCCATCAGATATAATTCTTCATTAATCTTTGGTTGTACACTCATGATGCGCTTCCATGGACCTCCTAATAGGAATGGGTCTGGCAGGTCATGCAGGTCGGCCCCTGGCGCAATGAATAGCCGCTCAACCCATCATCCGGACGCAGCCAGACCCAGAAGTCATCCAGACGCTCGCGGTCATAGACGGTGAGGGCGAATTTTTCCCAGTCCAGTATCTGCAAAAAACCGTTGTCGAGGATACATGGGTGATGTTGCTGTTTTAGCAAACAAAAAATCGAATCGGTTCAGATTTTATCATTGACATCACCTCGGGATCTGCTTTATTCATTTCGTCAATTGGCGAATTAAAGGAAAGGTGTGTTCCACATGCGGCAGATGGTAAGGACGACAAAGGCGTTGGCAGACGAAAGCCGGATTCGTATTCTCGGTGCTCTCAAAGGGCGTGAACTCTGTGTCTGCCAGTTGATCGAACTATTGTGCCTCGCTCCATCAACTGTTTCCAAGCACTTGTCCATACTTAAAAATGCCCGTTTGATCGACAGTCGTAAAGATGGCCGATGGATGTACTATCGATTAGCTGATTCTGGAGTACCCAAAGCAATCAAGGAGGCACTCGAATGGACCGTTCGGTCGATCACTGAAACAGACATATTCGTTCAGGACTGCCAACGCATGAAAGAGATCCTTAAAATAGATCCGGAGGTCCTCTGCAGTCAGCAGGCACGGGTGGGCAAGTGTGAGCGCACTGACTGAATGACAACCCACAAGAAGTGGAACCGTTAAAGGTAAATGATGATGAGTCGTATGAAGATTCTATTTTGGTGCACTGCAGAAACCATTTTAACCAGGAGCGAATAAACCCATGAACAGTGATGCAGCCCTCACCGACGACCGTAAGATGACCAGCATCTTTGAACGCTACCTCTCCCTTTGGGTGCTCTTGTGCATTGCAGGTGGCATCCTGCTGGGGAAAATCGCCCCCGGCGTGGCCCGGACGCTGGACGGCATGGCCATAACCGTGAATGGGGCGCCGGTGGTATCCATCCCCATCGCTATCTGCCTGTTTTTCATGATGTATCCCATCATGGTCAAGATCGATTTCGGGGAGGTGATCAGGGCGGGCAAAAGCGGCAAGCCGGTTTTTCTGACCCTGTTCATCAACTGGGCCGTCAAACCCTTCACCATGTACGCCATCGCCCTGTTTTTTCTGGGCACACTCTTTTACGGGTTCATCGGGCCCGACGCGGTGGATCATGTGAAGATGCCCTTCGGCCTGGACCTGCCCGTGGGGGCTGCCCACGGCGCCGGCACCGTGATAATGGCCGACGGCATCAAGATGCTGGAGGTGCCTCTGTGGCGCAGCTACCTGGCCGGGTGCATTCTGCTGGGGGTCGCGCCGTGCACAGCCATGGTGCTGGTGTGGGGGTTCCTTTCCCGGGGCAACGACGGCCTGACCCTGGTGATGGTGGCCATCAACTCGCTGACCATGCTGCTGCTCTACGGCGTGCTGGGAGGCTTCCTGCTGGGCGTGGGGCGGTTGCCCGTGCCCTGGCAGGCGCAGCTGCTCTCCATCGGCATTTACGTGGCTCTGCCCCTGGTGGCCGGCTACTTTTCCCGGCGCTGGATCATTGCCGCCAAGGGGGTGACCTGGTTCAAGGAAAAATTCCTGCATGTGCTCACGCCGATCACCATCGTTGCCCTGCTGCTCACCCTGGTGCTGCTTTTCTCATTCAAGGGAGAGGTCATTCTGGGCAACCCGCTGACCATCCTCTGGATCGCCGTGCCCCTGTTCATCCAGACGGTGCTCATTTTCTGCCTGGGATACGGCCTGGCGCGGCTGTTGAATCTGCGCTACGAGGATGCCGCCCCGGCGGCCATGATCGGTGCGTCCAACCATTTCGAGGTGGCCATCGCCACATCCACCATGCTGTTCGGCCTGAGTTCGGGTGCGGCCCTGGCCACGGTGGTGGGGGTTCTGATCGAAGTGCCGGTGATGCTGATGCTGGTCAAGGTCTGCCTCAATACCCGGTCATGGTTTCGACAGGCATGAATCGGGGCCTCTCATGCCGCCGTCTGCAGGCGGGCAATCCGGCGATCTCATCGCTGGATCTTGACTTTTAAGCCGGTTCATGCCTAATGAAATCAACTTCCAATCAATCAAGAGGTGGCATATGAGAAAGATCCGAGCGATAGCAAGGCCGGTCAGCTGGTTGCTGGTGGTCCTCATGTTCGTCATCCTAACCCCCTGCCAGACGGTCCTGGCGAAGATGATCACCGCCGAAACGGTCCTCGACGCCGGTCGTGTCAGCGATGCCCGCGCCTATGTCCATTCCGTGCTGTCCAGAGAAGACGTGAAGGCGGCCCTGGTCGCACAGGGCATAGACGTCCGTGAGGCCATGATGCGAACCCATGCGCTCTCCGACGCCGAGATTCTCGCCATCGCGGACCGCATGGAAAGCCTGCCTGCCGGCGGCAGCACCGGCGAGACCATCGTCATCGTTTCCCTGGTCATCTTCGTCGTGCTATTAGTCACCGATATAATGGGATATACTGATATTTTCCCGTTTGTTAAGAAATAGCACCCCGATTCATAAAACAGTCTATTCTCAGTCGGCTCCATGTTGGTTGGGAGGGTTCGCGCTGATCCTGGCCCTTGCAGTGGCCATTGCCGGTTGCACAGGGCCGGCGGGGATCAGTCGGCCCGACGTCGCCCATGGTCCCGTTGATCGGTATCTGCTGACGACGGTTCCCTTTTTCCCGCAGAAAGAATTCCAATGCGGTCCGGCAGCTCTGGCGATGGCCCTGTCATGGAGCGGGGTTCCGGTTTCCCCTCAAGAATTGACGCCTGAAGTATTCACACCGTCACAAAAAGGCAGCCTCCAGCCGGCAATGATCGCTGCCGCTCGACGGCACGACAGGATTGTCTACCGGCTGTCCGATCCGAAATCCCTGAGCGATGAGATCGCCGCCGGGCACCCGGTCGTCGTGCTGCAGAATCTCGGCCTTTCGTGGTACCCCGTCTGGCACTATGCGGTTGTCATCGGGCTGGACTTCACGGATGGCACCGTGATCCTGCATTCCGGGACGACATCCCACAAGCGGATTTCATTGAAAACTTTCGAGTACACCTGGGCCAGGAGCGACTATTGGGGCCTGCTGATACTGCCGCCATCGCTGCTGCCCGCCGTGGCTGCGGAGGAGGATTACCTCAGGGCGGTAGGCCATCTCGAACGGCTGGGACGTTGGGATATCGCCGCCGGCGGCTATCAATCCGCGCTGCGTCGCTGGCCGGAGAGCCTGCCCGCCACCATCGGACTGGGGATGTGCCGGTATGAGCAAGGGGACTTGAAAACAGCCGAGACCATCTTTCGCGATGCGACCTTGAAATTTCCCGATGAGGGGGTCCTGTTCAATAACCTGGCGCAAGTCCTGATGGACCAGGGCAGGCAAAGCGAAGCCCTTGACGCGGTCATGAGGGCGATCCGGATCGGTGGTCCGTTGAAGGCGCATTTCGAAAACACCTTAGAAGAAATCCGGACCATTGAGCGCCATGAGATCGAATAATCCTCATCAGCGCATCGGCAGGTCGCTGCCCCCCGCATCCAGTGTCCGGCGCCGTTAACCGGCTTAGATCCACGAACACCTGAAATCTTCCTTTCCTGACCGAAATATTCAAGAATACGCCCTATTGGTCGATAAAAGAACCTATGGGGCCATGTCACCGGTGTTTCTTGAATTCGCCGGCACTGCAACGCGTTTAAACGGATAATAACCAGTGTTCCTGACTCCGGGAACTCAACGCGAGAAAAACGATTGAAATCCGGTTTGTTCGAGAAATTTTCAAATACCTGGACCCGCTGGGAGCGGCGGTTCATGCCCGACAGCGTGTGGACCAGCGATCCGCTGACCTTCTGGCGGGAGCGGATCCTGTTCGTCATCTGCTTCACGACCAGCGCCCTGGGCCCCTTTGCCCTGATACCTTCCTTGGCCCTGGCTTTTCTTGAAGGACTGTGGAGCGTCATCCTTTTGGACAGTGGTGCCTACCTTACCGCCCTGGTCATCCTGCTGAGTCGGCGGTTATCGTTTCAAATCCGGGCGTGGGTCATCTGTCTCATGCTATACGGCCTCGGCGTCGGATTGATGTTTATCCTCGGCCCGACGGGGGCCGGGTATATCTGGCTGTTCGGTGCATCGGTGATAATGGCGGCCATTTTAGGCTTTTCCGCGGCCCTGTGGTCACTGGCGCTCAACCTTCTTACCCTGGTGGCAGTGGGTTTCCATATCGTTTACGGAAGCCCGGCGTGGTCGCTGCTCATTGAGAACCCCCTGGAAAAGTGGGGGGTGATGACGGTCAATTTTTTGCTGATCAACTCCCTGGTGACCCTGACCACCGCCCTGATGCTGAACGACCTGAAAAAGACGTTGTTGAACGAGCAGGAAAGCAGCGCCAGTCTGCGGGAAAGTGAAGCCCGCTATCGGACGCTGGCCAGGAATTTTCCCAACGGCGCGCTCTGTCTCGTTGACAGGGATTTTAAATTAATCGCCGCGGACGGCCTGGAACTGCAAAAACACGGTCTTTCCACCGATGCGCTCGTCGGGCGCACCATCCGGAAAGTCCTGCCGGAAATTGCCGACATTATCGAATCGGAATGTCGCCAGGTTTTCGAAGGAAAGACCAGGGATTTTGAGTTCAACTACGGCAAACAGACATTCATGAACCAGGCCCTTCCCATTACCGGTCGCGGCGGTCGCATCGATTACGGACTTGTCATTACCCAGGATGTTACCGAGCGGAAAAAAACTGAGGCGTCTTTACGCACCAGCGAAAGTCGATTTCGTGCCCTTGTCGAAAATGCACCGCTGGGCATCATCACTATCGACCGCAACGGGGATATCATCGATGCCAACTTCCGGTTCATCGAGATCATCGGCGCTCCGTCCAAAGAGGCCGGCCTGCAGATCAACATCTTTCAGTCCGGCCAGATTGAACCGACTCGATTTCCGGATCGATTCAGGGACTGCATGGAAAACGGCACATCCGGGGCCTATGAGGCTGAATTTACCAGCAGTTGGGGAAAGTCGCTGTTTCTGCGCTATCTGCTGAGCCCCCTGTTCAACTCCAATGGCGATATCTATGCGGTGCTGGGAATATTTGAAGATATCACCAAGCAGCGAAGCCAGGCAGAACAGTTGCGGCGGGCGCAGAAAATGGAGGCATTGGGGCTTCTCGCCGGTGGCGTCGCCCATGACCTCAACAACGTACTGTCCGGAATCGTGAGCTATCCGGAGTTGCTGCTGCTGGACCTTCCGCAAGACAGTCCCTTGCGAAACCCGGTGTTGACGATCCAGCGGTCCGGCAATCGGGCCGCTGATATTGTGCAGGACCTGCTGACGCTGGCCCGCCGAGGGGTCATCAGCATCGAGGTGTTGAATCTCAACCGGATGGTCTCCGAATATCTCAATTCTCCCGAATTGAAGAAGCTGGTATCGCATCACCCGACGGTGCAAATCGAAACCCGGCTCCAGGGTGATCTGCTCAATGTGGCCTGTTCCGCCATTCATCTGAAGAAGACCGTCATGAACCTGGTGTCCAACGCGGCGGAGGCGCAGCCCGACGGCGGAAAGATTTTCATTGCGACGGAAAACCGGTATGTGGACCGATGCATCGAAGGCTACGACGATGTCAAAGAGGGCGACTATGCCGTTCTGATTGTGGAAGACAAGGGGATCGGCATCGCCCCCGAGGATCTCAGACGGATATTCGAGCCGTTTTACACGAAGAAGGTCATGGGCAGGAGTGGAACCGGCCTGGGGATGGCGGTGGTTTGGGCAACCGTCCAGGATCACCAGGGTTATATCGATGTCAAGAGTGTCGAGGGCGAGGGCACGACCTTTGAACTGTACTTTCCGGCCACGCGCAAGATGCTGGCCGCAGACAAAGCGTCGGTGCCCATCGAACAATATACGGGGAACGGAGAATCGATCCTGGTTGTGGATGATGTGAAAGAGCAGCGGATGATTGCCTGCGGCATACTGGAGCGGTTGAATTACCGGCTGGCTTCCGTTTCCGGTGGAGAAGCGGCCGAGGCTTACCTGCAGGCCCACCGCGTGGATCTTGTCCTGCTGGACATGGTCATGGACCCCGGCATCGACGGACTCGATACCTACCGCCGGATATGCGACATTTACCCCGGCCAGAAGGCCATCATCGCCAGCGGCTTTTCCGAGACCGCACGCGTCAAAGCGGCCATCGAGATGGGCGTCCGGCAATACATCAAAAAGCCCTACACCATCGAAAAGATCGGCCTGGCCGTCAAGCAGGCCCTTCAGGACTGATGGGCATCTGGGCCTGATCTGCCGCTGTTACGAGAAGCGTGTTTCCGATCTGCCGAGGCGCCGTTGACCTGAAATAGGATGCTCAGCGTGGTTTCAGACGTCTGAAAGCCTGCATTCAAACATCTGCTCGTTGACTTCGGTGCCCCATCCGGAGCCCTTTTGCTGGCGGGTCAGGCTGAATCCGACGCTCTCATACAAGTGCCTGGCAACGTCGAGACCTTCGAACGTCCAGAGAAATATGCGTCGGTAGGCTTTTCCCATGCAAAAATCCACGGCGCGGTCGATCAACCGCCGCCCGATCCCTTTCCCCCGCAGGGCATCGGAGAGGATGAACCATCTCAAATGGGCGCCGCTTTCTGCCGCATGGCTGCCGTCGATGACGATGCCGCCTTCGACCCGGCCATCGATGGTGGCCACCCACAGGGCATCCCGGTCAGGATTATACGCCGTGAGAAACGCCGACAGTTCGGTGGCCACCTTGGCTTCGAAAAAAAGGCCGAATCCCCAATGGGTTGCATAGTAGGTGCCGTGCAGTTCGGCGATCCGGCCGATGGCGCCCGGAATATAACCTCGAGTGACGGTGACGGACGGATCAGGCGCCATGGCTGAAAAACTCCTTGTAGATTTTATAGTGACGGGTCTTTTCGTAAGCGGTGCGTGCGATGGCCGATTGATTAAAATCATAAACCGACGCGCCCGGGCAGGACATCAGAATGGGTGAATGGGTGGAGATGATGAACTGGGCGTGGCCGGCGGCGCTCATTGCCGACAGCACTTCCCGCAGGCGCAGCTGGGTCTTCGGTGACAGGGCGGCTTCGGGTTCATCCAGAAAGTGCAGTCCCTTTACCTGGTAGATGGATTGGAAATAGGCCATGCAGGATTGCCCGTGGGATTGGGTGACTAAGGACTGACCGCCGAAATAGGAAAAAAGGCCGGGGCTGCCTGCCGCCCATTCGTCAACCAGTTGGGAGAAATTCCGGAACAGCTCGGGAGAGAAAAAGGATCCCGGCACCGCACCGTCGGCCCACTCGATGTCCAGGGACAGATGCAGCATGTTCTCATATCGGCTGGCCTTGTATCTTGCCCGGTGCATGCCTTCCCATATGTGGATATTGCACCGTCGGCACAATGCCTTGAGCAGGGTCGATTTGCCGGTGCCGTTCTCACCGGTGAAAACAGTCACCGGCGAAGGAAAGTCAATGGCAGCGGTATGCTGGAGGATGGGTAGATTGAAGGGATACGCCTCGGTCGTCGGGAATCGGTCGTGGACAATGCATACGCTATTCAAGTGCATGAGTGGGCTCCGGTGGGTTGCCGCTTGATGCCTGTGAAGATCGTCGCCAATCTGCTGAAAAGCACGGATGAAAAATGATCGACGGCGTTAACCGTTTTTACCGCTGTTAAAGCGGAACCCGTCATCCCTGTCAATACCGGACCGGCTGAGGACTATCGGTGTGATCTCCCCGGGCCATTTGATTTTTGGATTAACATCTGCTTCCATTGCGCCTATAATGCTGAAATGCCGTCGGGTCAGGAAGATTCTGATCGCAGTCGTTAAAGGGACGGCGGGGTGGGGAGCCCTATGAAAAAATCCATTGAATTGAAAATCGGCGGTCATCGGTTCGGGCTGCCGCTGCCGGATGACGCGGATATCCTGATGAACCGGGAGCCGCCAAAGACCGTCTCCGATAAAGGTTTTGCGTCAGATCTGGATGATGCCCTGCCGTCCCGGTTCCTGCACGGGGCACAGGTGGCCGTGGTGGTGGCGGACAAGACCCGGTTGTGCGGGTATGACCGGTATCTGCCCCTCCTCATCGACGCTCTCGAAAAAAAAGGCGCATTAAAAGAGAACATCACCGTGTACATCGCCTACGGCACCCATTCCGCCCAGAGCGATGCCGAGTGCCGGGCTACCTACGGCGATGTTTATTCACGATACCGATTCGTTCATCATGACTGCACCGACGATACCTGCTTTGCCGACCTGGGCGCTACCCGACGCGGTACGCCCGTGCGTATCCGCAGGGACATTGTCGAGGCCGATTTTGTAATCACTTTCGGCGCGATCTCGCACCACTACTTTGCCGGGTACGGCGGGGGACGCAAACTGATATTCCCGGGGCTGGGTCAGCGGGCGGCCATCTACCGCAACCACGGCCTTTTTCTGGACCCGCACCGCCGGGCGCTGTCTGCCGGGTGCCGATCGGGTTGTCTGGCCGGCAACCCGCTGGCTGAAGATCTCGACGAAATCGAAGGTTACCGGCCGGCGGATCTGGCCATACACGGCATCCTGAACAGCCAGGGTACGGTTCGCCGGCTGATGGTGGGAAGCGGCGTCGCCCACTTCCGGCAGGCCTGCGAATATCATGGCCGGAACTGCGAAATCGATGTCGACGACGGATACGATAGGGTAGTGGCTTCCTGCGGCGGATACCCCAAGGACATCAATTTTATCCAGGCCCACAAGGCCGTCCACCATGCCGCCGCCTTTGTGAAAGATGGGGGCGCCCTTATCGTTTTCGCCCAATGCCGCGATGGGATTGGGTCAACGACCTTTTTGCCCTGGTTCGGCATGGGGGGATGGAAGGCTGCATTCGACCGTCTATCTGACGCGTATCAGGGCAATGGCGGCACGGCCCTGGCCATGATGGCAAAAACACGGCGGATAGAAATCTTTCTGGTTACCGACCTGCCGCCGGACGTGTGCCGACGCATTGGCGTCACCCGTCTTGACCCGGGGGCGGCCGTGGACAGGGTCAGGCGGTACGGCAGCTCCCTTGCCGTGATTCCCAATGCCAGCCTGCTGGTCAGGCGAAGGACCTGGCGTTAACTTGAACACCATCCGGACCTTGCGCGAACTCCCGAAAAATAGTATTCAACGAATCAACACCATCCATTTATGTCCTGCCGGAAAAAGCAACTTTAGCCAAACCACCCGCTTTTTCTTGACAATGCTTCGACGAGCTTTTAAGAGGGTCACGATTTCAAGGCGGGCGCAGTCAGGTTGAGCGTGCGCGGGAGAGACAACACGTTAGGGGAAGACACATGGCGAAAGCGAGATTGAAGGAGCACCGGATCAACCGGGA